>DBPP01000037.1:64923-114018 GCA_002305575.1 Ruminococcaceae bacterium UBA1417 | reverse complement strand
CTGAGCCAGCTCTTTTACCTTTGCTACCGTTCTAGGATCATACCGAAAAGAGATCATATAGGCATTATCAAAATAAGTACCTTTTTCTAGTCGCTGTACTCTTATCATAAAAAATTACCTCCTGTGAAAGTCTTAAATAACTTAATCACAGGAGGCTTATACTTTTAGATAACCCCTATATAAATCAGGCTACTAGCTGTACATAAAGATCCATAGTACGCCATGTATAATTATCTCCATACTCATAGGAGGTTAGATAGTAGATATTTTCAGTTTGTATCTTGAGCCATTGTGCCCGATAAAGGCACAGATTTCCCCCGCCTGCAGCTGCAGGCTGAGGTTGTCGACAGCCGTTTTGCTGCCGTACCGTTTGGTCAGATTTTGGATGTTCAGCATTTCCTTTTTCTCCTTTTTCATCACTTGATGGATTCGCGGCCGTTTGCCGTAGTGCGGCACGCCGCACCTTCACTATACGCGTCCCACGTGTGTTTGTCAATGTTTTACCAAACAATTTTTTCCAAGCAAAAAAATCCCCTTCTGCACGACCGGCCGCATCGCGCCATTTTCCAGAACGGATGGCGCAAGGGCGACGGCAAAAGGGGATGGTTCAGCCTTGCTTTCGGACGCGGCGTCTGTAGAGTATCTGATCGATCACCACGACGAGCGCGCCGGCAATCACAACAATATAGTACGTAAAAAAACGCCAGACCAGCACGGCCGTGTACAGCACGTCGCCGGATGGAAAATACGGGCCAAAAAACATGGAAAAGCCAAATTCCTGCGCGCCGGACGCACCGGGCAGCGGCACAAAACAGACGGACGCCTGCAGCATGGTCTGCATACAGAGCAGTTCCAAATACGGCAGCTCATAGGAAAAGGCGCGAAACACGACGTACAGCACGCTCATTTGCAGGATAACCTGTGGAATGGAAAGCAAAACAGCGTACAGGTAGAAACGCTTCTTGCTCTTGAATTTCTCGGTATACGAAGCAAAATCCGCCTCAAAGCCGCGGACCTTTTCGATGTACCGCGCGCGTTTTTTGAGGAACGCGCATTTCTCCAGCAGACGGACCAACGCATTCGCGAGCGCGTGCAGCACCGGCGCGCAGAAAAGCAGCGGGATCGCAATGATCCACAGCCCGTTGATAAAAATACCGACGAGCACAAGCGGAATCAACTGCGGGCTTTCCGCTCGGAGTTTCGGGTACATGCAGATCAGCGAAACGATGGTGCAAAGCACAAACGACAACTGATAGGCGAAAAACTTGACGAACAACACCGCGGTGGAGTTGCCCGCCGGCACCTTATCGCGCAACAGGTAAACCACCTGCATCGGCTGCCCACCCGTGGAGCTCGGCGTAATGTAAGAATAGTAGATGCCGATCAGACCGATTTTCAGAGTTGCCCAAAACCCGACGCGCTCCCCCTGACACCAGAGCAGCATACGGATAATCTCGCCTTCCATCACGAGGAAAACACCGGTCATGAGCACCGCCAGCGCGACAAAGCCGAGGGAGAGGCCGGCGATCACGGAAAGCATACCGTGAAACTCCTGATTGACCAGCCCGAACACCAGCAGGATCACAACGGTCAGGAGTACATACAAAAGCCCCCAAGGGATCTTTTTCTTTTCGTTCATACGTGTCTCCTTTGGCACAGATTAGCGTATGGATTAGTATAGCATATCCGACACCGTAAGGCAAGACGAGTCGGGCGGAATTCAAAAACATGAAAGAAACGGCACACCTTCCGGCGAAGAAGGCATACCGTTTCAGACAGGCTATGAATAGGGCTCAGCGCAGCTTATAAACGTTGGCCTCGAACGGGCGCAGCGTATCCGTCGGCGCGCCATAATTGCCGAGCAGGTGCGCGCCGCCCAGATGGACAGGGCGCGCGGCCGGCTTTTCAGTCAGATTGATTTCCACATAGAATCGGCCGTCCGCATCCTCGCGGGTGTAGCCGAAGAAATCCTTCTGTTCCGCACACACGGGCGTAAAGTCCCCGTACACGAGCGTTTTGTACTGCTTGCGCAGTGCGATCGCTGCGCGATAAAAGTTCAGGATCGAATCGGGATCCTTGGCCTCGTCCTGCGCGTTGACGGTGTCGTAGTTGTCGTTGAGGCGCAGCCAGGGCGTGCCCGTGGTGAACCCGCCGTTTTTCTCCGACGTCCACTGCATCGGCGCACGGGTCTGGTCGCGCGTGCCGGGCGCAACATAGGCGAAAGCTTCCGCCTCGGTTTTGCCTTCCGAGCGCAGCTTCTTATACAGGTTGATCGCCTCGACATCGCGGAACTCGGACGCGTCGTTGAAGTGGATGAACCGCATGCCGAGCTCTTGTCCCTCGTAGACAAAGGCCGTGCCGCAGAGCGTCATTTCCAAAAGCGCGACGAGCTTCGCCGCCGGCTCAATCTCCCCCGGCTCACGCGTGATTTTCGACAGGAAGCGCGGCTGGTCGTGATTTTCAAAGACGAGTGTGAGCCAGTTGTCGGCGTCCTGTGTCTCCTGCGTGCGGATGATGTAATCCTTCAGGAAATTGAGGTCGTAGCGGTACGTGCTGTACTTGTTGTGTCCCGGGGTGTCAAAATGGCCGAAGCAGAACGTGGTATTCAGCTCCTTGCGGCTAGCAAGCGTCATGCTCACCTGCGTCGCCGCGCCCAGGCCGCAGCCCTCACCGACCGTATAGCTGTCGTGTTTCGAGAACACGCGGCTGTTCAGCTCGCGCAGATACTCGTGCAGCCGCGGGCCGTAGACATACTGCTCAATGCCGGTGAGGAAGCCACCCTCACCGTCCGGCAAGCCGTCGAACTTCGAAATCAGGTTGATGACGTCGAGCCGGAAGCCGTCGACGCCCTTGTCCATCCACCAGTTGAGCATTTCGTAGATTTCCTCGCGCAGTGCCGGGTTTTCCCAGTTGAGGTCCATCTGCTTGCGGCTGAACAGGTGCAGCGCCCACTCCCCGACCTCGGGGTAATAGTTCCACGCCGGCTCGGAGAAGAACGACTGCCAGTTGTTCGGCGGCACGCCTTCGCCGCGGCCCTTGCGCCAGATGTAGTAATCCTTGTACTTCGACGTCGGGTCCTTGAGCGCCGCCTGAAACCACGGGTGTTCGTCCGACGTGTGATTGAGCACCATGTCCATGATCAGCTTCATACCGCGCGCATGGATTTCATCGAGCAGGCGGTCAAAATCCTCCATGGTGCCATAATCGGGGTGGATCTTGCGGTAATCCCGGATGTCGTAGCCGTTGTCGTCATTCGGGGAATCGTAGATCGGGCTGAGCCAGACAATATCCACGCCGAACGCCTTGAGATAATCGAGCTTTGAGCGGATACCGTTCAGATCACCGATACCGTCGCCATTGGAATCGCAAAAACTCATCGGGTAGATCTGATAGGCAACGGCTTCTTTCCACCACTTGCGGGCATACGGGCCCTTCACCGGCGTGTGCAGCGGCACCGCCGTCGCCTCCACGCGACGCCAGAACGGCTCCATCGCTTCAATTTCCTCCGGCGTAAATTCCGCCGCAGGCTTGAGCTTTCCCATCATACGCAGCTGGTCCTGCGCAAACGGCTGCTGCAGCAGCTCTTCCACATTGCTTCTCAATTTCAAACATCCTTTCCTTGCGGCCAGAGCCGCGCAATTTGAAACGGAAAACCGTATTGTAAAAGAATTATACCATAAAATCCGATGATTTTCAACAAATCCGATGATTTTCAACGGATCGGTTGCGCGCCATACCGGTCCCAAATCAGTTTCAGACCATCGAGCAGCAGGGTATCGCTCAAGTGAATTTCCCGACGGCAGTGCGCCACGATCATGCCGGCCAACCCGCCCGTCGCGATGACCGTGCATTTCTCCCCAAGCTCCTCCTCGATGCGATCGCACATACCGTCGAGCATACAGGCCGTGCCAAACACCATGCCGGACTGAATACACTCCATCGTATTGCGCCCGAGCACGCAGGGCGGCGCCTGCAAGCCGACGGCAGAAAGCTGCGCGGCACGGCTCGTCAGCGCATCGAGCGACGTGCCGACGCCCGGTACAATAACAACGCCGCAGACCTCCCCCGCGCCGTTGATGCCGGTCAACGTCGTGGCCGTACCCATATCGATGACGATACAGGGGCCGCTGTACAGCGCCTTGGCCGCAACGGCACCCACCACCAGATCGGCACCGAGCGTGTTGGGCATGTCCCGCCGCACCTTGAGATCCGGCACGGTCTCCGTGCTGACAATAAACGGCTCCACGTTGCGCACGCGGCGCACCGCACGCGTCAGCGGCGCCGTCAGGCCGGGCACAACGGAGCTCATGATCGCCCCTTCAATCTGTTCCGGCTCAACGCCGTACAGCTTTAAAATGGCCAGAAGATCCGCCGCATACTGGTCCTCCATGCGGGGCGGATTCGTCGCCATGCGCGAAACAAAGCGCAGCGTATCGCCCGCATATACCCCCAGTGTTATATTTGTGTTTCCAACATCCAAAGTGAGCAGCATACCGTTTCCTCCGCAGTCATTTGATGCAAACAGTATACCACATTTTTCCGGTTGCGTACAGCAAAAAATACGTCAGCCAAAAAGCTGCACGGCAACGAGCGACAGCACCACAGCCATACAATCCCCGCACAGCGCTGCCGGAATGGCATAGCGCGTCGTGCGGAAACCGCGCCCGCCAAAATACACCGCCGCTGCGTAAAACGTCGTCTCTGTAGAAGAAGCCAAAATCGCCGCAAGCCGCGCCGTTTCGCTGTCCGCGCCGTACTGCGTGTAGAGCTCGGTTACATACGAAGTGGCGCCGCTGCCCGAAAAGGGGCGCAACAGAGCGAGCGGGACAATCTCCGGATTCACGCCCACCCATTCCGTGACGGGGCGCAGCGCGCCGCACACAAGCTCCAGCGCACCGGAAGCGCGGAGCATGGAGATCGCCGCGATCAGCCCGATCAGCGTCGGCAGGAGCCGGACGGCGGTTCGAACGCCCTGCGCTGCGCCTTCCAGAAAAAGGTCGAAAACCGGAAGTCCTTTGAGATACCCGGCGGCGACGATAACGGCCATCACCGCGCAAACCACCGCCGCGCCGATCTGTTCCATAAACACCCTCCTCGTTCACCGTTTCCGTTGCAGACGTTCCAGCAGTTTACAGACCAAAATGCATGTCAGCAGGCTGCCCAGCGAGACAAACCAGATGTGTACCATGATGTCATACGGATTCTCGCTGCCAAACGCGGCGCGCAGCGTGACAACCGAGGAGGGGAGCAACTGAAACGCCGCCGTATTCATCACGACAAACAACACCATACTGCCCGTGGGCGTATCGCTGTGGGACAGCTTCTGCATCTCGTCCATCGCGGCAAGGCCGAGCGGCGTTGCCGCGTTGCCCATGCCAAGCATGTTGGCCGCAAGATTCATCGCAATTTTTTCGCCGACCGCCCGGTGCGCGGCATATTCCGGAAAAAGGCGGCGCAGCAACGGCATAAGACAGCGCGAGAGCTTTTCCGTAAGTCCCGCGTGCGCCGCAATATTCATCAGCCCCAGCCAGAGGCACATCGCACCGGCCAGTAAGAGTGCGGTTTCCACCGCGCTTTGCGCCCCTTCCGCCGCAGCCTTGGAAACCGCCGTGAGATTGCCTGTCGCCGCCGCGCAGAACACGGCAAGCAGCATAAGGACAGCCCATATCGCATTCAGCACGCAGATTCCCCCTGTTCCGCGCCGCGTGCCCGCCGGTTCGCCTTTTAAGGCTTGCACGGCGGGCACACGGTTTTTTCGCGCTTTCCATTGATTTTATTCCTCAAATGGATTATGATAAAGACATATTCGATTGGAAAGGAAGTTATGTATGTTTGGTGAGAAAATTCTCGATTACTGGGATGATATACTGCGCGACCTCAAAGATGTCGTCGCCGTTCCCTCTGTCGCGGTACCCACGCAGGGCGAATACCCATTTGGCAAAGACGCGGCGGCCGCAATAGACCGCGTGATGGCGCTGTGTGCGCGCTACAACCTGACGGCCAAGAACTGTGATTACTACGCCATGCACGCCGAAATCGGCGAGGGCGAGGAAAACGCCGTCGTTATGGCGCACCTGGACGTCGTGCCCGCCGGCGATGGCTGGGACAGCGATCCGTTCGACATGACGATTCGCAATGGCTTCGTTTACGGCCGCGGCGTTTCGGACAACAAGGGACCGGCCATCGTGGCGCTGCACTGCCTGCGTGCGCTGCGCGACGCGGGCGTCGTCGGCAAGCGCAAGCTGCGTGTCGTCCTCGGCTCGGCTGAGGAAATCGGCATGCAAGACATGGGCTATTACTTCTCGAAGGAGCAGAAACCCACCATGGGCTTTACGCCTGACGCCTCCTACGGCCTCTGCCATTGCGAAAAGGGCTTGTTCCGTTTTGCCGTGGCCGGTCCGATCGGCGCAAAGATCCGTTCGTTCCATGCGGGCACGGTCGTCAACGCTGTTCCGTACAAGGCGGAAGCCGACGTTGTGTGCGATGACGCGGAGTATGCGCGTCTCGCCGAAGCTGCAACTGCAGCCGCCATCCCGTTCGACATCACGCGCACGGCGGATGGCGCGCACATCGTTGCGCACGGCACGGCCGCCCATGCCTCTTGTCCGGAAAACGGCGTCAACGCCGCTGCCCACCTGATTCACCTGCTCGTCTCCGTGTTCGGCGCAGACTGCGGCGCGCTCCTGTGCTTTGCCGATGAAAAAATCGGCTTCACGTACGACGGCTCCAAAATCGGCGTGCAGATGGAAGACGAGCCGAGTGGCGCACTGACCTTCAACCTCGGCCTGGTTTCGGCTGAAAACGGTGCGGGCCGCTTTGATGTGGACATCCGTTACCCGGCGCTCAAGAAAGGCGCGGACATTGACGCGATCCTCCGCGCGGCGGTGGAAGGCGCCGGCCTCACATATCTGCTCCACTCCGATGAGCCGCCGCTTTATCTGCCGAAGGACGGCCCGCTCGTACAGCTGCTCTCGGGCGCGTATGAGGATATGACCGGCGAAAAATGCGAGATCTTCTCGATGGGCGGCGGCACCTACGCCCGCCAGATGGGCGGCCACGGCGTTGCATTCGGCGCTTCGTTCAACGAGGACGAAACCAACGCGCACAACTGCAACGAATGCCTCAACCTGGAGCAGTTCAAAAAACACGCGCAGATCTGCCTGGAGGCCATGTACCGCATGTTTACCGCAGACTGATCCGCCAGAGGCGCCGACGCCGAAATGGAGCATACCATGACCAAATACGCGCACATCACACCTGAG
The DNA here is from genome assembly GCA_002305575.1 of Ruminococcaceae bacterium UBA1417. Taxonomy (GTDB): domain Bacteria; phylum Bacillota; class Clostridia; order Oscillospirales; family Acutalibacteraceae; genus Hominenteromicrobium. The sequence goes on along the minus strand of DBPP01000037.1, from coordinate 106,756 downwards.
GACATCTTTTCAAACCCGGAAGCCAAAATTTACGTGGAGGCCGGCAACAGCTGCCTCGGCGCGCTCGGCTTCACCGAGCATGGTCGCCCGCACGCCAAGCGCTGCAGCAACTCTGCGCGCGACATTCTCGCGGCGCTCGGCCATGACGCACGCACCTGCGAGCTGGCGGCCATCGCCGGCTATCTACACGATATCGGCAACACCGTGAACCGCGTGGACCATGCGCACAGTGGCGCCATCATGGCGTTCACGCTGCTGACGCGGCTCAACATGCCGCCCGAGGAAATTGCGACGATCTGTTCGGCGATCGGTCATCACGACGAAAAAACGGCCTTTCCCGTCAATGCCGTATCCGCCGCGCTGATTCTTTCCGACAAGAGCGACGTGCGCCGCACACGCGTGCGCAAGAACGCGATCATCGCGAGCGACATTCACGACCGTGTCAACTATGCGGTGGAAAACGCTTCGCTGAGGATCGACGCGGAAAACAAGCTCTGCGTGTTTTCCGTCACGATCGATACGAGCATCTGCCCCGTGATGGAATACTTCGAAATTTTCCTCGATCGCATGGTGCTCTGCCGCAAGGCCGCCGATTTCCTCGGACTGACCTTCGAGCTGATCATCAACGACACGCGCCTGTTGTAACCGAAAGGAGACGCTCTTATGCGCATGGCGCTCGTGCTCCTCAGCCTGCTCGAGGGCGTGATCTTCGCGGTCACCGCCTTCGTCGTGCTGAAAAAACGCTCTGTTTTCCCCGATACACGCGTCGGCTTCCATACGGCGCAGGCCACGCAGAGTGAAGCCGCCTGGACCTGTGCCAACAACACGGCCGGCAAGGTCTGTCTGGCCGGTGCATGTGCTCTGCTTGCGCTCGCCGCTGTACTGCTTTGGACAGATCTCGAAAAGCCCGTGGCGCTTCTCCTGTTTTTTGCCGTTTCCGTTCTGGCGGTTCTGGCCGCGCTGCTTTTGCCCATCCGTCTGCTGCGAAAAAAACAGCGCAGCTCGTCCACAGTGGGAAAGCAGGATGATACAGCGTACCATCCAAAAAATTCATAAAGAAACGATAAAACCGGCGTGCGTTCCGCTCTTGGAACACACGCCGGTTTTGGATTCCCCTCTATTCTTATTGAACAGCCGCTTCGGGGGTTCGGATTTTTTTCAGGAAAAGCGCGAGCAGAAGCACAACAACCGCCATCGCAACACTGGCCAGTATACCGACGCGGTACGTGCCGAACACGTCATAGCTGTAGCCAAAGCCGGTCATTGTACAGGAGCTGCTGATGCAGGCAAACAGCGAAATATAAGAATACGCGACGCTCTGCATCCGTGGGCCGTACACATAACGCACGACGAGCGGAATGCCGACCGCGGAGACCGAATAGATGCTGCCGTACAGGAAGGCGCTTGCCATTGCCACCGCATCGCCGCCAACTGGCAAAAAGGCAAAGACCGACATGCCGATGACATTCAACAGCATCATAACGCCGCACGCCTTCGGCGCGCCGAACGCATCGCTCAGTACGCCAATCAGGAGCTTAAATACCACATTGCCGATCATTGAGGCTGAAACCATCAGCGCCCCTACCGCTGGCGAGAGGCCAATGCTTGTCGCAAAGCCGGAAACCTGCGCGTTAAAGCCGGAAATTGCATAGACCAGAACTGAAAAAGCGACCGTCACAAGGAACGTGGCGCTGCCAAAGGAAAGCCTGCTTTTTTCGCCGCCCGCATGCCGGCCGGAAGCCGGCGCAATCCCCCGGGAAGCGCCGTAGGGCAGGAGGCCTTTATCCTCCGGTCGCTCGCGAATGACAAACAGGACGCCCGGCAGCGTCAAAAGTACGACAAGGCCCGCCGCCACAAGGTAGGCCGCACGCCAGCCAAACGCCTCGATCACCGCACTCAGAAGCGGATTAAAAACCGCGCCGCCGAGTCCCGAGCAGCTCATCGTGATGCCCATTGCGACACCGTTTTTCTCGAGGAACCAGTTGCCGATGATGTATGTGATCGCCACGTTGCTGTAACAGGTGATCACAATACCCATCAACGTGCTGAGCACATAAAACACAACGATGTGATTGGCCGCCGCCATACCGGCAAAGCACAGCGCCGTCACCCCCGAGCCGATGCCGGTCAGCAGCTTGATGGGCACCCGGCCAAAAAGCCGGGATGCAGCAAACGGCCCCATCAGGCCCGTGACAACATTCGTCAGCGTGACGGTTACAGAGATGTCGCCGCGCCCCACGCCGAGATCTGCCGACACCACCGCAAAGAAAATGCCGGCACAGTTGATGCTGATGCCGATCGCCGCCATCGCCAGCCCACTGCAGGCGGCGACGATCAGCCAATGGTAAACGCTTTTATTTTTCAAATACAACACATCCCAAAAACAGGCGCGGCAATGGAGAAGACTGCACGCGCCTGCATCATTTTTATTTTGTTCCGAAAATCCGGTCTCCGGCATCGCCGAGGCCGGGCAAAATATAGCCGTTTTCGTTGAGCTTCTCATCCACCGCCGCGCAGTAAATGTGCACGTCCGGATGTGCTTCGCTCAGCGCCTTAAGGCCCTCCGGCGCTGCAATCACGCAGAGGAACTTAATGCTCTTCGGGCGGCTGCGCTTGACGATTTCGATCGCGTCGATGGCGGAGCCACCGGTCGCCAGCATCGGGTCCAGCACGATAACGTCGCGCTCCTCAATATCCGGCGGCAGCTTGTTGTAGTATTCCACCGGCTGCAGCGTATCGTGGTCGCGGTAGAGGCCGATGTGCCCCACCTTTGCGCTCGGCACAAGCTGGAGCATGCCGTCCACCATGCCGAGACCGGCGCGCAGGATCGGCACAAACGCAAGCTTGCGACCCGCAATCACCTTGGTGGTCGCCTTGCACATCGGTGTTTCGATCTCTACATCCTCGAGCGGCAGGTCGCGCGTGGCTTCATAACACATCAGCGTCGCAATTTCACTGACCAGCGCACGGAATTCCTTGGTACCCGTGTTCTTATCGCGCAGGAATGTGAGCTTGTGCTGGATCAGCGGATGATCCATGACAAAAATCTGATTTTCCATTTAATCACCTTTCCATGATCCGGGCCATAGGCCGCGGATTAAAGTTCACCGTTTTCAATCGCTGCGATCTGGTCAATGCGCCGCTGGTGACGGCCGCCCTCAAACTCGAAGCGCAGGAACGCATCGACAATCTCCAGCCCAGTCTTTTCGTCCGTGACAAGGCCGCCCATGCACAGGATGTTCGCGTTGTTGTGCCGGCGGGTCATCTCTGCCGCGTGTGTGTCGCCGCAAAGCGCCGCGCGGATACCTTTCACCTTATTCGCCGCAATCGAGATGCCGATGCCGGTCGAGCAAACCAAAATGCCGTATTGCGCGCCGCCGTCCGCCACACAGTGCGCGACTTTCGCGCCGTACACCGCATAATCGACACTGTCCGTCGAATAGCATCCGAAATCCACGACCTCGATGCCTTTTTCCTCCAGATGCTTCTTGACGGCTTCCTTGAGCGCGAAACCGCCGTGATCCGAACCGATTGCTATCTTCATGATCCGCTTTTCTCCTTTGCATGTGCGTTTTTCTTTTTGAGCTCGCGCTCGGCCTGCGGCAGGCGCAGGTAGATCGGCATCAGCGCGTCCGGTGTGACGGTTTCCGCCGTCTCCGCAGCAAGCGCCACGCCTGCCGCGCGCTGAAAGCGCTGCATCGGTGGCAGGAGCCGGGCACCGAAGGCCGAAAAAGTTTTGTAACAGAGCTCCGCGCCGTCGCCGACAAGCAACAGCCGTTCACCGTGCGGCGCGCATTCTGTGGAAAGTTCCGCAATGGGCAGGGCACGGTCGGCGCAAAGCCGCTCGATTGTATCCCCTGAAACGCGGAACATCGCGTTATACACCTGTCCGCAGCGCGCATCCATGACGGCGCAGACAACGCCCTCCATGCCGCGGGCATTTTCCGCCATCGCGCGCAGTGTGGAAACGCCTGCGCAGGGAATATTGCGCGCCATCGCCATCCCCTTGACGCAGGCGACGCCGATGCGCACGCCGGTAAACGAGCCTGGTCCCGCCGACACCGCAATGCGATCCACATCGTCGAGCGTTTTGCCTGAAAGGCGCAGCACCGCCTCCACCATCGGCATCAGCGTCTGGCTGTGCGCCTGTTTGGTGTTCATATAAAATTCCGAAAGGATCCTGCCGTCCTCCCAAAGCGCCGCAGACGCCGGGGACGCCGAGGAATCCAGCGCCAAAATCAGCATAAGGTCATCCTTTTCTATCCAATAAAATCCGCGTCGCCGTAGCGCAAGGTACAGCCCACGGTGTCGAGCTCCGCCATGCGGCCGATCGGCAAAATCGCATGGTGCGGGCCATGCCCAAAATCATCGCAGTACGCAACCGGCACGCCATGCCGCAGGCCAAAGCGCCGCAAGCGGTCGAGCAGGCACTGCGGCACCTGTGCAGCATAGTGGCCGAACAGAAGACCGGCCACAGAATCCACAAACGCGTTCTGTTCTATCTGCGCGAGCATGGCGCTTACGTAATCCACACCGCCGAACCGTTCGTGATCCTCAAGGAACAGAATATATGGCCGGCTACAATCGATCGGAAAATACCGGCTGGAAAGCAGCATCGCAAAATTGCGCGCGTATCCCCCGACCAGCACGCCGCGCGCCACACCCGGCACCAACGACCGCCACGGGCCGCTGGGGACGTGTTCTGAAACGCCGCCGCGCACAAGATGCTGCTCAAACTGCGCGCGGTCATACGCGCACATGTTCGGGAAAAAGCCCGGCGACTGTCCGTAATAGACCTCCAGACCGGTCTTTGCCCAAACCGCATTGAGAATCGTCGTACCGTCGCTATAGCTGCAAATGCATTTGGGATGCCGGCTAACCGCTTCAAAATCGAGGTACGGCAGCAGTTCGTTGCTGCCCTCCCCGCCGCCGAAAAGCACGAGAGCAACCGCGGGATCGGCAATCAGTTCGTTGAAATCCGCGGCGCGCTCCTCCGGGGCCGCCGCATAGCCGTGCGACGCACAGTAAAGGTGCTTTGCCTCGTAAGTGCGAAACCCCATGCGCTGCATCGCCTCCAGCAGGCCGGCATATATCGCGCGGTCTGCAATGTGGCTCGGCGAGCAAATGCCGATCACACCGCCCTGCCGCAGTCTCGGTGGAACCATAAAGCCGCCTCCCTCAATCACAGCGCAATGCCGTCGATCGCAATGATGCGCTGCATCTCCGTTTCACCCGGCTGGATATCAATGCGGATCGTGCCCTCGGGCAGCGCACCGTCGATGTTCTCGCTCCACTCGATCACAAGCACGCTGCCCGTATCGAGGTAGTCAAAAAAGCCGGTCGAATACAGGTCGTCCCAGCCGGAAACACGGTACATATCGAAGTGCTGTACCGTAAGGCGCGCTTCGTATTCGTTGACGAGCGCAAAAGTCGGGCTCGAGACAACGTCGCCGCCGCCAAGTGCTTTGACCAGGCCGCGCGTAAACGCGGTCTTCCCCATGCCCATCGAGCCGGTAAAGGCAATCACCTCGCCTCCACGGAGCTTTTCGGCGAGACGCGCCGCAAGCTGTTCCGTCTCCCCGACCGAATTGGAAACATACACCGCCATATCAGAACAAACCGTGGATCATGCCGTCCGCACCGACATCGATCTTTTCCGCCGCGGGAACTTTGGGCAGGCCCGGCATCGTCATAACATCGCCGGCATAAGCGACGACAAAGCCCGCGCCGTTCGAAAGCCGCAGGTCGCGGATCGTAATTTTAAAGCCTGTCGGGCGACCGAGCAGCGCCGCGTTATCGGACAGCGAGTACTGCGTTTTCGCAATGCAGACCGGCATTGCGTCGCCGCCGAGCGCCTTGATGTCCTTGAGGGACTTCGCGGCCTGATTCGTGAACGTCACGCCGTCTGCACCGTAGATTTCCTTCGCGATCGTCTCGATCTTCTCCTCAACGGTCTTGTCGAGGTCGTAAATCGGCGCATAGTGGCTCTCGGTGCTGTCGATTACGCTGCACACGGTCTTCGCAAGCGCTACGCCGCCTTCGCCACCCTTGGCGAACACCTCGGACAGCGCGTACTCGACGCCGAGCGATTTGCAGCAGTCGTCGATGACCTGCAGCTCCGCGTCCGTATCGGTGCCGAAACGGTTGATCGCGACAACAACCGGCACACCGTACTTGCGCATATTTTCGACGTGTGCGCGCAGGTTTGCAATGCCTTTTTGGAGCGCGGGCACGTTCTCGGCGGAAAGTTCCGTCTTTGGCACGCCGCCGTTGTACTTGAGCGCCCGCACGGTTGCCACGACCACGATGCAGTCGGGCTTAAGGCCGGCCATGCGGCACTTGATGTCCAGGAATTTCTCGGCGCCAAGGTCGGAGCCGAAGCCCGCCTCCGTGATGCAGTAATCGCCGAGCTTCAATGCCAGGCGCGTCGCACGGACGGAGTTGCAGCCGTGCGCGATGTTCGCGAACGGGCCGCCGTGCATGATCGCGGGCGTACCCTCGATCGTCTGCACGAGATTCGGGTTGATCGCATCCTTTAAGAGGGCGGTCATCGCGCCGTCCGCCTTGATGTCCTTGGCGTAGACCGGCTTACCGTCGTAGGTGTAGGCAATGAGGATGTGCCCGAGGCGCGCCTTGAGATCCGTGAGATCCTGCGCCAGGCACAGGATCGCCATGACCTCGCTCGCCACCGTGATGATGAAGCCGTCCTCCCGCGGGACGCCGTTGATCTTGCCGCCAAGGCCGACCACGACGTTGCGCAGCGCGCGGTCGTTCATATCGACACAGCGCTTGATGAGAATACGCCGCTGGTCGATGCCGAGCGCATTGCCCTGCTGCATGTGGTTGTCCAGCATGGCGCAGAGCAGATTATTCGCCGCCGTAATCGCGTGCATATCGCCCGTAAAATGCAGGTTGATGTCCTCCATNNGCGGCCAGCAGGTTGTTGGCGGCGGTCACCGCGTGCAGGTCGCCGGTGAAATGCAGGTTGATGTCCTCCATCGGTAAAACCTGCGCGTAACCGCCGCCGGCCGCGCCGCCCTTGATGCCGAATACCGGGCCGAGAGACGGCTCGCGCAGTGCGATGACCGCCTTTTTCCCGATCTTCGCCATCGCCTGGCCAAGACCGGCCGTCGTCGTCGTTTTCCCCTCGCCGGCGGGCGTCGGGTTAATCGCCGTGACGAGAATCAGCTTTCCGTCCGGGCGTTCCTGCAGCCGCGCAAAAAGCCCGTCGTTGAGCTTTGCCTTAAAGCGGCCGTACGGTTCAAGCTCTTCTTCCCGCACGCCAAGCGCCTTCGCGATTTCCACAATGGGCCTGAGCTTGGTCTGCTGGGCAATTTCAATATCGGTAAGCATTCTGATACCAACCTTTCCATACAGATCTGGTTTTTCGTCCGCTTTCGCTCCGAAAAGCACAGACACTGAGAGAATCATTTCTTTACTGATTATAGCTCAAAACAAGCGGTTCGTAAAGGGATTCTTTTCGTTTGCGAAAATTTTGAAAAAGATTGCTGAAACGAAGACCGTGTGCTATACTATTTATGTTTACCCTCCGTTTTTTATCCGTTTTGGCCCGCACGAACACGTCCCGGGCCCCGGTTTTTGATTCCATTTTTTGATTCCATTCCAAACGAAAGGAGCGCAAAGGCCATGAAGAACAACCGCCTTCTCCTCCACATCGCCGCGTATTTCCGGCGCATCGATAAAATCTTGTGGCTGCTGATGCTGGCGATCGCTGTATTCAGCCTGCTGCTTCTGAAAAGCGTTTCCCGCGCCACAAACACCGATTATTTTCAGATTCAACTGATCGTCACCACGCTAGGCCTCATCGCCGCCATTGCGCTTTCGACGATCGACTACGAAAGCATCGCGACTTTCTGGTACCTGCTGGCCGGCTTCTCCGTCTTCCTGATGCTGTACACGATCTTTTTCGGCGTCAGCGTGCAAGGCAGCGGCGGCGTAAACGCCCGAGCCTGGATCAGCATTGCCGGGCGCACGTTCCAGACCAGCGAGCTCGTGAAAATTCTTTTCATGATCACCTATGCTAAGCACCTTTCCGTCGTGCGCGAACGCGGGCAGATCCAAAAGTTTTCGCAGGTGGTTTTGCTGGCGATGCATGCCGCCGTGCCGGTCCTGCTGTGCCACTTTCAGGGCGACGACGGCGCGGCCATCGTATTCTTCGCGATGTTCCTGTGTATGAGCCTCGCCGGCGGCGTGCAGATCCGGTATTTTGTCCTGCTGGGCGCGCTGGTGGCTGTCAGCCTGCCGATTCTGTGGAATTTCGTGCTCGACGAATACCAGATCAAACGCTTTACCTCGGTATACAATTTGGATGATCCCACAATACAGCTCGACGAGGGGTACCAGCAGTATCAGGGCCGGCTGTCGATCGGCAGCGGGCAACTGACCGGCAAGGGACTGTTCAACGGTCCGCGCGTCGAATCCAATTACGTCACCTTCCAGCACAGCGACTACATTTTCTCCGTGGCCGGCGAGGAACTCGGCTTTCTCGGCTGTACGGCGATTATCCTGCTCCTGCTGCTTTACATGCTGCGTATCCTTTACGTCGCCTCCAAAGCGCGGGATGACCTGGGGCGCTGCATGTGCTTCGGCTTTTTCGGATTGATCGCACTGCAATCGATCACAAACATCGGCATGTGCCTGGCCCTTTTGCCCGTCATGGGCGTAACGCTGCCTTTCTTCTCCGCGGGCGGCAGCAGCGCGATCTGCCTGTACCTCGGTTTCGGCCTGGTGCAGGGCGTCTATATGCGCCGGAACGGCGTTCAGGGGCCGCGATTGCACAGTACGCGAACGCTGAAAATCAATTTCCGAAAGCTGAAGGTTTAAAGGGATGGCCGTTTTTGTATTCGACCTCGGTGGGACTTTGATGGAATACGCCAATATGCCGCCCACCTGGTCCGTTTTTTATCCCGACGGCTTTCGCGCCGTAGCTGACGCCTTTTACCCAGCATGCAGCACGGCGGATTTACAGGAATCTGTTGCGCGGCTTACGGCGCTTAACCCGCGCGTTACCGGACGGGAGCAAGAATACCCGCCGGCAAAAATCTTTTCTTTATGCTTATCACACTGGAAAATTTCCGTCGACCCTGAAGCCGCAGCGGTCGTTTTCTTTCAAGGGCTCCATCTTCAGCCGAAAATCGATCCGCTTGCGGTTCCAACGCTGCGGCGGCTGAAAGCGCTCGGGCACAAAACCGCTGTGCTGACGGATCTTCCATCCGGTATGCCGGATGCGCTGTTTCGCCGGGATATTGCCCCGCTCCTGCCCCACATAGACCGCTATGTTTCCACCGGCACCTGTGGGTATCGCAAGCCGAACCCAGCCGGTCTTTTGCAAATTGCCGCGTGCTTTTCCGTCGATCCACATACCCTTGTCTTCATCGGCGACGAAGACAAGGACCATCAAACAGCGATGCGTGCAGGCTGTCGTTTCTTCCGTATCCTGCCTGATGGTCAAAATCCCGAGCGACGGTTGCCTGATGTCATCCAAGCAGCCATTTTGGGGATTTGAGCGAAAACCCGGTATATCCCACTTTTTCTTTTTTCTCAAATACGCAATAAGCCCCGATTGTACGCACAGTACAGTCGGGGCTTGCTGTTCAGGCAAACCGGCAAACACAAACGCTGGTGCGGCCGATGCTCAGGCCAACGCGGCCCCCAAAGCATGGCACGCGCGCAGCGCTTCATCGTCCGGCGCCTCGTTGCAGATCACGCTTTCGCAGGCGAGAATTGCACCGATCGCACCGCAGCGCGACTCCCAATCGCGCATCCACTGGCCGTCGCCCCAGCCATAGGAGCCGAACAGGGCAATTTTCTTGCCGTGCAGCTTACTTTCGCAATCGGTAAACATCGGCTCGAACTCCCCTTCTTCCAACTGCTCCGCACCCATGGAGGGGCAGCCGAAAGCGATGGCATCGAAGGCGTCGACCTGATCTGCACCGAAACCAACGGCGGAGAGCATCGACACCTCGGCGCCTTTCTCTCTGGCGCCATCCGCCACGGCCGCGGCCATCGCTTCCGTATTGCCCGTTCCACTCCAATACACCACTGCAACTTTGCTCATCTTTGTATTCCAACCTTTCTCAAATGATTTCATTCAGAAACATCAACCGGTTACGATCAGCCGTTCGATGGATTTCCCTTGGTCCCACTGCTGCCGGTACGCTCGGGTACACGCGGCATATCTTTGAAAGACACATTGTGCCGCCGCGACATCGCCGTACACCTTCCAGCAACCGACGCATTTGTACTTTCCCGCTCGATTCTGCACAAATCCCAGAACATCCTCCGGCGGATACCCCAAGAACAACCCGATTTCATGCGGGAAGTCCCCGTTCGATTGGATTCTCCGCATCAAGTGCACCACACATTGGTTGCATCGGTCCGGCACATAGCCGTTTCCCTCCAAGATGGAGCGGGTCAGGTGATGCATAAAATCGCAGGCCAGCGCATTGGGCCGGTACAGATAAATCAATGCGCGCCCGTTCTCCACGCGAAGCGGCAGCAAGCGCAGTCCCTTCGGCACCAACTTTCGGTTGATTTGACGGATCTCCGTCATAAGCCGCAGCCTGCACGGACAGGCGCAAGAAAACAGACTTCCGGTCTTAATGCCTGCCAAAGTCGGCGAACCGTGGCGGACCAGCATTTCTTCGAACATAACCGTTTCCTCCATCGGTTTCAATTTTGATTAGTTTCGACTAACCAACAAGTAAAACAGTGCATGATCGCATAGGCAAAACGCCAACGGCTGCGAACTGCATCGGTTGATCGCCATGCATCTGTTTTGCCGTAAGTTAGTTTAAACTAACTTACGGGTATATTATATGTCATCTCTCCGAAAAAGTCAAGTTTTTTCTGCCCAAACGCACAACTTTTGAAAACAGCCCGCCGGAAATCTCAGCCGCGTTGCGGCTCCAGGCCCGCTGAAGCCACGCAGCGGCTGTCCACTTCGTCATTCGGACTCCGTCACCCACACGTCGATTTCTTCCCTCTCCGGCGCCTCAAAGCACGCCTGAAATTTGGCTGCAAGCGGCGCATCGACTACATAGCCAAAAGCCCCGTCCTGCAGGACGGCCGTATTCCTCTTTTGCAGCCGCTCAGCCCAAATGGACGCAGGGACGTCCAGATAGTGAAACACGCACGGAATCTGCCGGGCGGCATAGAAGGCTCGGGTACAGCGCCGTTCCGCTTTTGACCAGAACCCCCAGTCAAGCACCACATCTACCCCAACTTCGAGAAACTCCAGAGATTTTTGAAGCAGATAGCGCTTTATGCCTCTCCCATAAACGTCGTGTTTTTCCCCGCTATGCTGGCCGAACAGCGCCAGCATGATCTCATCCACAGAAAGCAGGACGGCGCAGCGCTCCGCCTGGATCCGCCGCGCGTAGGTCGTTTTCCCGCTACATATTTTCCCACAAATCAAAATTGCTTTGGCCATGGCCGTCTCCCAATCGTTTCCCTGCATCACTTCGCCGAATAGGCTCGCCGGATGGGCCGCTTCCCATCGAATGTCCGCACTAAGGCGCTTTGCCGATCATTTCTCGATTTGCATGGTTTCCATCTGCTCTTTTGTGATTCCATTTCGTTTACCGAAATTTGTCCAATAGGCTGTGGAAGCTTTGAGAAACATTTTCTTGGAAAGCGGCATGGTCGTTTGCAGCGTGCAATACTTTGCGCTTTGAATAGACGCCGCCAGTTTTTTAATTTTCCAGAGAACCAGCAAACGAAAGGGCGTATCCAATATGGCTTCTCCGCTTCCAATTTTTAAAACCGAACCGAACCGATATCCATTCTGCCTGCAAAACAGCCCGATCATTCGCACCGCCACATCGTTTTGACGGGATTCTAAAAAGCCGCAATTGACGAGTACCGATACGTTTGGCTTGTTCGCAGGGGGATTCTGTTCGAGCGTTTTCAAAAAATTCAACAGTGTGACCGGGATGCCATCGGCATACAAAGGAAATACAAGCAGTAAATCGGAGAACTCCTCCAGCTTGCTGCAAAGCTCAACATGGTTTTTCGAGGATATGTTAAAATACGCGGTTCTGGCCTTGCAGTTTTCCGAAAACAATGCCGCGTATCGCTTGGAATTGGATCGCGGCGCCCGGGGGCTGCCATTCAAAATCAGGATGCTTCCCATTTTTTCACCTCATTCGCTACAACATTTTCCAATTGCGCTTCCGTAGTGAACACAACCCGATAAGACGCAAAACACATGTTGTGTGCATTTCTGGCCACGAGCGACTGAAACACTTCTTTTTCTTCATCGCTGACCTGGTTATAAACCAGTATTGTCGCCTTTTTGGGCGTCACAGCACGTTGAATATGGTGTGTTTCTCCGTGGAAAAGCCGTATAAAGGCTTGCTGCACGGGAATTGCACGTTCGAGCATGGTTTTCATCGGGGTATCATATCCGCCATATCGAATGCGGCTGACATAGAGGACCGCATCGCTTTTGGCAATCAGCGGATAGATTTTTACCGCATCATCGCGGATCACGCATTTTCCCGGCGTTTTTACCCAGCAACCAAAACACCCCATACAATTGGCTATTTTTAAGGAAGACAGGTCGACGCATGGAATCGCGTCGCTTTTGATTTTAACATTTAGAGGCCTATCGCTCAATATCAATTTCATTTCAAATATCTCTCCATGGATTGGTCTATTTTTTAAAAGGACAAATCGACACAATAAATTGTATCGTTTTTATTTTAACATTGATCGGCGCAGCACTCAATACCAATTTTCTCTCCTCCTGTTTCCCGCGGGATACGATTATATTGTTGATGGCCCGCAAGCTTTTATGCGCGAAAAAACGATCGGCAACAAAACCGGCAACAGCCGCCCATGTACCGGCCATCCCGACCGGGCACGGCTGCAGGGCGCCGCCGGTTAGCACCGGTTTCATCGACTTCGCCGCAAGGAAGGCACATGCAACGGACGATACCGGCGCCGAGACGCCCCATCGGCAGCCAGACCGATTGCCTTTGCCCGGCCACCCAACGCCATGGAATACTGCGTTATGCATCTGTCCTGCCCAGACGCGCTGTATGCAGGAAGAAAAACAAAAACGGATCCATCGACTATGCGTTGAATTGGTGCTAAAAACGTGATAAAATGAAATATCAAACGAAGGATCTGAACGGTATGAAACTACACATAGCCATTTGCGATGATAATCATGTCGATTGCCAATTCCTGTTGGATCTGTTAAAATCGTGGGCAAAACAACAGGACATTCTCGTCCATATCGAAGCATTCCATTCTGCGGAATCCTTTCTCTTCCACTATGCAGAGGATAAAACCTACGACATTCTGCTTCTCGACATCGAAATGGCCGAGATGGATGGCGTGACAATGGCACGGCAGCTGCGTCGCGAAAACGACACCATCCAGATTATCTTTGTCACAGGCTACGCCGATTATATTGCGGAAGGGTACGAGGTAGCGGCGCTTCACTATTTGATGAAGCCCGTAAAAGCGGACAAACTGTTCTCCGCGCTGAACCGGGCCTGTGAAAAACACATTCAAAATGAGCGTTGCCTAAACCTCCTGCTTTCCGGCGAAATGGCACGTATCCCCTTGCATGAAATCAAGTATCTGGATGTACACCAGAATTATGTAACCATCCACGGAAAAATGGACTATACGGTAAAGCGAACATTGGGAGAATTTGAAGCGCTACTGGATGAACGCTTTCATCGTGTGGGGCGCGGTATGATTCTCAACCTGCAATACATCCGTCGCGTAACCAGAGCAAACGTCTATTTATCGGATGGAACGGCGCTCCCCCTGCCAAGAGGCGCTTACGAACCGCTGAATCGCGCGATCATTGAAAACACATAAGGAGTCCAGAATGTCTATATTTTCAAGACATATTGACCGGCAAATTGCCGCTTATCAGCGGGAGCTGATCGATACGCATTATCAGGAAGTGGAAACCATGTATCAGCAAATGCGTGGCTGGCGGCATGATTATCGCAATCACATTCAAACGCTGAAGGTCTTTGCACACAACGGCAATCTGGAAGCGATTCAGGATTATCTGGAAAAACTCGACACGGAACTCGCCGCCGTAGATATGGTTGTGAAGACCGGCAACGCCATGGCCGACGCGATTCTGAACAGCAAAATCTCCCTCGCCCGCTCCAGGCATATCCCCGTAAAGGTGGACGCGCATATTCCCGTAAAGCTGAAAATGAGCGAACTGGATTTGTGTGTAATCCTGGGCAACCTGTTTGACAATGCAATCGAAGCCAGCCTTCCCCTACCGGAAAACGAACGCATGATACGGGTATACATGGATATGAAAAACACTCAGCTGTACATTTCGTTTACAAACTTCACCAAGACCGGAAAGATGAAAAAAGTCAACAACTTGTTTCAGACCACCAAAGGCGACGGGCACGGCTTCGGCCTGATTCGCATCGACAGCATCGTCAAACGTCTGGACGGTTATCTGAGCCGAAACAGCGAAGACGGCGCTTTTACAACGGAAATATTGATTCCGCAGGTATGAGGCAGCGATTCATCCCCCGGAAAACGCAATTCGTCCCCGAAAACACACGGGGACGATTTTTTGCAGTACGATACAAAGGCGAAAGGACGGTGGTTTTGTGGCAACCAGAAAGGCGCAAAAAAGAATCAAGTCAAAATATACTATGTGGCAGAACTCTGCCTACATGATCAGGCTGGCTTGGCAGATACAAGAAAAGAAAGTGATCTTTCTCGGCATCATTGTCGCTGTACTCACCGTGGCTTTGCAGGTATTCAATTTGTATAGTACGCCAGCTGTTTTATCAGCCGTGGAGCGCAAAGCATCCATTACGGAACTGCTCTGCACCATTCTCCTTTTTGTGGGCGGCTCTGCACTGATTTCCGCCGCACTGGCTTACACAAATGAAAATACGCTGTTCGGGCGGATTACCGTAAGAGGTGGAATTCTCGCCATGCTGAATAAAAAGGCCGCCACCACCTCCTACCCCAATGTGGACGCAGAAGCATTTCAAAAGCTCGGTGCCAAAGCGCTGGAATCGGTCAGTGGGAATAACGAAGCTACGGAAGCGATCTGGGTTACGCTCACCAACCTTCTGCAGAATGTTCTCGGCTTCCTCGCCTATGCGTTTTTGCTTGTCTCCGTAAAGCCTCTGCTGGTGATGGTCATCCTTTTGACCACGGGCATCGGCTATCTGGTCAACAACCGTCTCAATGGATATGGCTACCGCCACCGCGAAGAAGAAGCGGAATATACAAAGCGGATGTTTTATATCGACGACTGCGCCCGCGATTACAGCGGTGCAAAAGATATCCGTATTTTTGGCCTTCGGCCCTGGCTGGAAGCGCTCGCAAAAAAATCGATGGACGCGTATATGGCTTTTCACAGAAAAGCGGAGCGCGTGTATTTTTGGTCGAGGATCCTTGATCTGGTCCTCGCGTTTTTGAGGAACGGCATTGCCTACGCCTATTTGATTTCTCTTGTCCTCACCGGAGCGCTCAGCGCCGCACAATTTTTGCTTTTCTTCTCCGCCGTGGAGGGATTCACCACGTGGGTAAGCGGTGTGCTGGGGACTTTGAGTACGCTCCATAAGCAAAGCCTGGACATCACCACGGTACGCGAGTATCTGGAATATCCCGAGCCGTTTCGATTGGAGGACGGCGAACCGCTGGCCTGCGAAAAAAATAAAGCCTACGAAATCCGTCTGGAAAACGTTGCATTCCGTTATCCGGGCGCGGATACGGATACGCTGCACCACATCAACCTCACGCTCAAGCCCGGAGAAAAGCTTGCCGTCGTGGGGCTGAACGGCGCAGGTAAAACCACGCTCATCAAGATTCTATGCGGTTTTTTAAATCCCACTGCGGGACGTGTATTGCTAAACGGCGAAGACATACGTCGATACAACCGCCAACAGTACTACAGACTTTTTTCCGCTGTATTTCAGAATTTTTCCGTGTTGGCCGGTACGGTCGCCGCCAATGTGGCGCAGACGGAAGACGATATTGACATGGTGCGCGTCAAAGCGTGCATTGCAAAAGCCGGGCTTACGGAAAAGGTAGAATCTCTGGCACATGGCTACGACACCACACTGAACCGCGAGGTTTATGAAGACGCCGCCACGCTTTCCGGCGGAGAAACCCAACGGTTAATGCTTGCCCGCGCTTTGTACAAGGACGCACCGTTTATCATTCTGGATGAGCCGACGGCGGCGCTTGACCCGATCGCAGAATCCGATCTGTACCAAAGGTATAACGCCATGACTGTCCAGAAAACTTCGGTTTACATTTCCCACCGTCTGGCTTCCACGCGCTTCTGTGATCGCATTCTGCTCCTCAGTGATGGTCAAATCGCCGAGGAAGGCACCCATGACAGCCTGATGCGGCTTGGCGGCAAATACGCCGAGCTGTTCGCTGTGCAAAGCAAGTATTATCAGAAAGGAGCGCGTCCGTCATGAAAGATGCGCAGAAAATATCGTGGAGCACCGCTTTCCATTTGAATTGCCGCGCCCTTTCCCTGCTGTACAAAGCCCATCCGCAGATGATTTTGTCCAAGCTCCTCTCCGTCATCTGGAATGTACTGACGCCATACGGAATCATTTATTTATCTGCGCGCATCATAGAGGCGCTTTCCACTGGCAAAGATGAAAAAATCCTTCAAGGCCTGGTTCTGATTACGCTGGCTTCCTCGGCCCTCATCGCTTTGGTATCTGCCTGGCTGACGCGGTGGAAGAACGCGCAAAGTGCAGGTCTGTATTTTAAGTGTGAACAGATTTTCTCCCGGAAGCTGCTCGATATGGATTTTGACCGCATAGAGGATACGAAGACCCACGAGCTACTTTCGTTAATCCACCAAAATCAAAACGGGGGCGGCTGGGGATTGCAGCAGGTTATCCTGCATTGTGAAGAGCTTGTGTCCGCTGCGTTTACGGTGCTCGGCGGTATGGCCCTGACCATCACCCTGTTTACAAGCCGTGTACCGGAAACAGCCGGACGTTATGCCCTTTTGAACCATCCCCTGTCAACCGCGCTCGTTGTTCTTGTGATGCTCCTGATCACCTGTCTGGCGCCAGTCCTGACCAACAAGGCCGGTCGTTACCGGACAAAATATGCGCAGGAACACAGACTTGGAAACCGCCTGTTCAGCTACTTTGGTTTTCTCGGTCACAACCGGGAGCTTGCGGCCGATGTAAGAGTGTATCGCCAGGACTTGTTCTGCGACAAATACAACCGCAACAAAGAATCCACCTTCGCTTCAAAAGGGATTTTTGCACAATATGCCAAAGGCCCAGAGGGCCTGCTCGCTGCCGCTTCTTCGGCTGTTTCGGTTTTGTTTACAGGCATTGCCTTTCTGTTTGTCGGCCTGAAAGCGTGGGCCGGGGCTTTTGGCGTCGGCATGGTCACGCAGTATGTCTCTTCTATCACCAAGGTTTCCGGCGGTATATCCAAGCTTATTTCCACAATCGGCAACATGAAGATAAACGCGGCTTTTCTCACGCCCGTATTTGCGTTTCTGGATATTCCCAACACGATGTATCAAGGCAGCCTGACGGTAGAAAAGCGCAGCGACCGGAATTACGAAATCGAATTTCGCGATGTCTCCTTCCAATATCCCGGTTCTAATACCTTTGCGCTCCGTCATGTGAATATGAAGTTTAAAATTGGGGAGCGCCTCGCCGTTGTCGGCATGAACGGCAGCGGTAAAACCACCTTCATCAAGCTGCTGTGCCGCCTGTACGATCCGACAGAAGGCGTCATTTTGCTCAATGGCATTGACATCCGCAAATACAGATATCAAGACTATCTGATGATTTTCTCCGTGGTCTTTCAGGATTTCAAGCTGTTTGCGCTGACGCTTGGGGAAAATGTCGCATCGCGCTCCAATTACGATGCGCCGTTGGTTGTGGATTGTTTGCGAAAGGCGGGATTCAACGCACGTATGGACCAAATGCCCGACGGAATTCGGACCTATCTGTACAAGGATTACTGTGCGCACGGCGTCAACGTCTCCGGCGGTGAAGCGCAAAAAATTGCCATCGCCCGGGCCATCTACAAAAACGCGCCGTTCATCATTCTCGATGAGCCGACCGCAGCGCTTGATTCCATCGCCGAAGCGGAGATCTACTCCAAATTCAATGAGATTGTCGGGGACAGAACCGCCATTTACATTTCACATCGGCTTTCCTCCTGCAAATTCTGTGATGAAATCGCGGTATTTGACCATGGATCCGTCGTACAGATGGGCGCGCATGAGGATCTTGTGGCCGACACAGAAGGCAAATATTTTGAGCTTTGGAATGCACAGGCGCAGTATTACACGACGTAGCGGTCGAATTCAACCGAGCATTCCCAAACCAAAGCCGAAAGTACTGAGGATTTTTCAAAATCTATACCTTTGGACAAGCGCAAAAATTATGTGTCAAAAGCCTGCTTTTACCACTTTTGCCGCGTATCTGGACCGTCCTTATGGCCGGGGGAGAATTCCTGCTTTCAGTTTCCCCGGTTTACGTCTCTGTCGTTTCAGAAGCTCTTTTACCGCACATATTTATCTTTGCGTCCCCAATACGCTGCAACTTCCCGTTGCGTTTTTCATCCTCTACCCTCGCCCTTATCTCTCGAAGCCATGCCTGCATATGCGTACAGTTTTGCTTACGCATGGAAATCCCCCCTGACGTAGTTTATTTTTTCTACGTCAGGGGGGATTTCGTCTATTGCCCATTTTTACAGGACCGGTCCACGATTCCGTATACCCTACTGTCTAGCAAATAGAGTGCCGTTCATTTTCGGGCGTTTCTCCACAAATCGTTGAATCTACCGATTCACACGCTTTCAAAACGCCGGACGCTTCGATCGTATGCTGATCGATCCGTGAAGGTCAAGCGGATGAACTATGTCTGCAAGCGAAATCGGAAAGCGACAGGCTGACAACAGAACAGCGGGGATTTTTACTTCAGAAATTTGCGAAATAAGCATATTGGCAGAAAATGCAAGGGACCGGCGCGCAGCAATTTTTTATCGTTCCCGATGTTTTTTAACTTTCATCTATCCGTTCACGCAGGTATTGTAAAAAGACGTTTGCTGCTTTAGAGAACACCTGATATTTCTTCCAGACGATAAAACCTCGCGCTTCTAACCGGGGAGAAAACGGGCGAAAGCAAAGATTGCTTCCGTGCGTGTTGATGAGTTTGTCAAAGCACAGCGCATAACCCAGTCCCTCGTCTACCAGAAGAGAAGCGTTGAACACGAGATTATAGGTGGCCACAATATTCAGTTTGGATATTTCCCTTTTGAGCCATTGTCCAAGATAGCTGTCATCGCCTCTCTGGTGAGAAACAATCAAGGGCTTGTCCCATAAATCCTCAGGACAGATATTCTCTTTTTCTGCCAAGGGAGAATCCCTGCGCATCAGGACTCCCCAGCTGTCTTTTACAGGTACAGGGATAGCCTCATATTTTTGCGAATCGATCTGGCTGAAGAGCAATCCAAAGTCAATCAACCCTTTATCCAGGTATTCGAGCACATGCTCCGCGTTGCCGCTGGAGATATGGTAGTGAATATCCGGATGTATTTCCTGCAGTTTTTTTGCAGCCTGAGCAAACAGGCGGATCACATCTGTTTCTCCTGTGCCAATATAAATATCCCCGACGATGGTCTCGCCAGAACGGGTAATCTCCTCTTCGGTACGCCTCATCAGCGAGACTATTTCTTCCGCACGTTTTCGCAGGATCATTCCTTCTTCTGTCAATATGACTTTGCGGGAACCTTTTACGCCGCGGATGAGAAGCTGTTTTCCAAGATCTGTTTCCAATGCTTTGAGCTGTGTGGATAAGGCTGGCTGAGAGATATGCAGCGACTCTGCCGCCGCGGTAATGTTCTGCTCTCTAGCGACCGCCAAAAAATATTCCAATAGGCGAAACTCCATCAAACGCACCTCCTGCCCTCAGTATAGCGTAACTTTATATAAATGTCAATTATGAAAAGCAATAAAGAATAAGTATTTGATATGTTATTGAGTGAGAGTTATACTGGGATTGTAAAAAGAAAAGTGTACAAAGGAGGCTTCAACATGAGCCATAACCGCTCAAAAATGGCAATCGTGCTCTGCCTTTCCTTCTTGCTGGTTATCACCATCGTGCTATCCGGATGTACGGGAAGAAGTGATCGTCCATTGCAAACTACAGAGCGTAGTCGCAACACCCAAAATTTACCGGACGAGGAAACCCTGAATTTGATCTCCCCCACTTCAGAAATTATTGAATTGGAGGATGGATTGTCTGCCGTCAGGTACGACGGAGATTACGGCTTTGACGATTTTCTCTCACAGGGTGGCGCTTCTTCTGATGCGGAGGTGGTCGCATACCTTGCCGAGAATCTGCTCTCTGGTTTAGACCTGGGCGATTTATGGGGAGATGTTTTTGGATGCAGCACCATTGCCGTACAGAGCCCGCAGGGAAACGCCCAGTTTGGCCGTAATTTTGACTGGCAGAACTGTGCGGCCATGGTGGTCGAAGCCCATCCCGAAAATGGATATGCCTCTCTTTCCACCGTCAACATGGATTTTATCATGCAGAATGTGGGCAGCGGCATGGTGGGCATGGCGCTCGATCTGAATGAAGTAAAAACACTGGCCGCCCTCTATGCTCCACTGGACGGGATGAATGAAGCCGGCTTGGCGGTATCCGTCAACATGATTCAGGACAGCGCCGCCATCGAGCAGCATACAGACAAGCCAGACATCACCACCACCACAGCGATCCGCCTGTTGTTGGATAAGGCCGGGAGCGTAGAGGAAGCTCTGGAGCTGCTCGGGCAGCATGATCTTCACAGTTCTATGGGGATGATGATCCATTTCGCCATAGCGGATTCCACCGGCCGCAGTGTGGCAGTGGAATATGTGAACAATGAAATGATTGTCACCGAAACGCCGGTGCTGACAAACTTCTACCTGGCGGAAGGCGAAAAGCAGGGGATCGGAACGGAACAGTCCCACAAGCGGTATGACATCCTGAGCAGTCAGCTGGAAGAAACCCCTCATATGGAAATGGAAGATGTTCGGGACGCTCTGGACAGCGTGAGCAAGGATAATTTCGGGGAATTCGAATCCACCGAATGGAGCATTGTCATGAACCTGTCTGACGGCGAAGCAAGATATTATCACCGGCAAAACTATGGCCGGAATTACACCTTCCGGCTGGAGCAATAGCAGGAGGTGTGAAGGATGGGTGTTCTGAAAACGCTTGTGGATCTGTTTGGGCTGATGAAAAACAGCCGTCTGTCAGAAACGCAAATGAAGGAATTGCAGGACAAAAAACTGCGGGCTCTGCTCCATTTCGCTTGGGATCACTCCGCTTTTTATCGCCGTACCTTTGAAAAGTCCGGCATCACGGAAAACCAGCTCGACACACTGCCTCTCTCCGCTTTTCCCGCCATGGATAAAACGATTTTGATGAAGCACTTTGACGAGCTCATCACCGTATCGGATCTGCACCAGGCAGAACTGCGGAAATTTGACGCCCAGACGCAGGCGGACCGCAAGCCTTATCTGGAAAAGTACCATGTGGTTCACTCCTCCGGCAGCACGGGAAAGCCCGGGTATTTTATCTATGATGAGACGGCTTGGCACGCCATGCTGCTGGGAATCATTCGGGGCGCCCTATGGGACATGATCATACCGCAGATTTTGCGTCTGCTGGTCGGGAGGCCCCGGATCATTTACATCGCTGCCACGGACGGGCGCTACGGAGGCGCTATGGCTGTAGGCGACGGCATTGACGGCGTAGGCGCCAAGCAGATGTATCTGGACATCAAAACTCCCCTGAAGGATTGGATCGACAACGTCCGAAAATTCCGGCCCAACATCATCATCGGCTATCCGTCCGCCATTAAGATTCTGGCAGAACTGGTGGAGGCAGGTAACGTGCAGGCGCAGATCAAGCGGGTCATTTCCTGTGGGGAGCCTTTAAGCAGCGGCCTGCGCAGCTTCCTCGAAAAGAACTTCCATTGCCCCGTTATCAACATCTACGGGGCCAGCGAATCGTTGGCACTCGGTGTAGAAACCGGGATGGAAGACGGCATGCTGCTGTTTGATGATTTGAATGTGGTCGAAGTGGAAAACGGTGTCATGTACCTAACGAGCCTGTATAACTTTGCCCAGCCGCTCATCCGCTACCGGATATCCGACCACCTTACGATCAAATCGCCCATAAAGGGCAGCCCGTTCACAAGGGCGGAAATTTTACTGGGGCGAAACGAGGATCTTTTGTGGTTTGAAGATGGAAAAGGGCACCGCGATTTCCTGCATCCGCTGGCTGTGGAGGGCTTTTGCATCGAGGGGCTTCGGGATTATCAGTTCCGGCAGACTGCACCGGATGCGTTTGAAATGCTGGCAGAAGCCGACTGCGAAGCGCACAGGGCTGGGATTGCGTCGGAAATGCTCCGGCAAATGAGCGGGATCCTGCGGGAAAAGCATCTGGATTATGTACAGTTTTCCGTGCGCTTTGTGGCCGCGATACTACCCAATCCCCAAACAGGAAAAAAGCCGCTCATTGTCTCATCTGAAAAAATGGAAATGGAGGAAGCTGTATGAGAGAAGCGCTGCTTACAGCAAAAGGCGTCGTCAAAAACTCCCCCGGCACACAGGAACCGGTTTTGGATCATATTGATCTGGCAATCTACACCGGGGATTTTACCGTCATCATGGGGCCCTCCGGAGCCGGAAAATCCACTTTGCTTTATGCCCTCAGCGGCATGGACGCCATCAGCTCCGGACAGATTTTCTTCAAAGAGCGGGAGTTGCGTTCCTTTTCTGAAAAAAAGATGGCAGCGCTGCGGGCAAGCGAGTTTGGCTTCGTCTTTCAGCAAACTTGTCTGGTGAGCAATCTCACTTTGTTTGAGAATGTGGCCGTAGCCGGATATCTGGAAAAGGATCAATCCGAAAAGGAAGTCCGTCAAAGGGCGGAATCTTTGCTTGCCAGGATGCATGTGGAGAAGGCAAAAGACCGCCTGCCTTCTCAGACTTCCGGCGGCGAGGCTCAACGGGCTGCCATGGCAAGAGCCATGATCAACCAGCCCGGCCTGCTTTTCGCAGATGAACCCACCGGGGCACTCAACCGGAAAAACAGTGAGGAAGTCCTCGATCTGCTCACTTCCTTAAACCGGGAGGGACAGAGCATCCTGATGGTGACACACGATGTGAAAGCCGCTATCCGGGGAACCCGCATCCTGTATCTGGAGGATGGAAAGATTCTGGATGAAATCGCTCTGCCGCCTTTTGATGCACAAACGGCTAAAGACCGGGAAGGAAAAGTCAATGCATGGCTTACCGCTCTATCTTGGTGAAGGAGGCCGGACTTTTTATGGAAATCAAAACGTTACTAAAAGCCAATCTCAAATCACATCGGGGAACCGCGCTCGGGATATGCATTCTGATTCTGCTGGTTTCCCTGTCTTTGGGAACGGTGCTGACCGTGTGGAACAATTCTATCCGGTATGTGAATAGCGAAATGGATCGACTGCACTATGGCGATATCACCGCATGGGTATCCGGGCTACCGGACGCAACGCCTTTGGCGGAGGAAATCGCCGCTTTGGAGTCGGTCGATTCTGTCGGCGTGCAGTCCCTTATTTTTTCCGAGTATGAAATCGGGGCGCAGGAATCCGACAGCGAAGGGCAGCTGATTACCTATGATCCGCAGCGGTACTCTTACAAATTTTTTGCGGACGGTTTGTCCGGCTATCGGGATGCTCCCGCACAAATCCAGCCGGGGGAAATCTATGTTCCTGCTTCTATGGTTTCCATGTTCGGCATTCAATCCGGGGATTCCATCATCTTCCCCATCGCCCGTAGCGGCAGAGATATGACTTTTACCGTGGCCGGCTTTTATGAAGATCCCTTTATGGGAAGCACCATGATCGGGATGAAGGGCTTTCTCATCTGCGAGCAGGATCATGAGAAGATTGCCGAAGTGATTGAGGCCGCCGGTTTGGACGGTCTTGCGCGGGAAGGCTTTATGCTCCATATCACCCAGTCCGGCGAATTAACCGCAGCTCAGCTCAATGCCCTGCTCAACGGAAGCACCAGCCTGCAAAGCTACACGGAATTTACACACAGCAAAGACGCCATCTCCGGCTTTATGCTGACCTTGCAGAATGTGTTTACCAGCTTGCTTCTGGCCTTTGTGGCGATTCTGTTGCTGGCATCCGTGGCGGTACTCTCCCACAGCATCGGCAGTACCATCGGGCAGGACACCGTCAATATGGGGATTATGAAGACGATCGGCTTTACTGGCAATCGATTAAGGAGGATCCAACTGCTGCAATACCTGCTTCTTACCCTGTTCGGTATGGCGGCAGGGATGCTGCTGTCCATTCCGGTTTCTTCTGTAGTTTGCCGGATGACGGTAACCACCACCGGCCTTTTGATCCCGTCCGTTCTGCCAGCCGGCGTCTGCCTTTCTGTGTTGGCGGCAATCCTGTTGCTGTTCATGGCCTTTGTCTGGCTGCGTACCCGCAAAATCGCCCGGATCTCCCCGATGGAAGCCATCCGGAAACGCAGATCCCAAACCGAAAAGCGGGTTGTCGCGCCGGTTCGAAAAAGGGGGCTTTCCTTCTGGCTGGCCTTGCGGCAGCTTCTCACAGGGAAACGGCGCTATGTCGGAGCCTGCCTTGTGGCGATGCTGCTGGTATTTTTTGCTTCCCTCATGGGGCGGGTCGACGACTGGCTGGGGCCGAACGGCGAGGGCTTAATGGATGCCTTTAATCCGGCTGATCTGCACATCGCCGCCCAACCCATGGGTGAAACCGGTATGGAGGATGTAGAACAGACGATTGAAGGCTATACGGTCATTACCGATGCATATGATCTGGCCATGCCCAGCGTATCTGTAAACGGAGTGGATATGACTGCAAATGTCATCACCCAGCCGGAACGGTTTCACCTGCTCTCCGGGCAAACCTGCCGGGAAGCGGACGAAGTGGTACTGACGGAATTTGTGGCGGCGGATTTAGGCGTTTCCGTGGGAGACACCGTTACCGTGGCGGGGGCGCTTGGAGGCGGAGAATATGTGGTCAGCGGCATTTACCAGTGCGCCAACGATATGGGCATGAACATCGGCATGAACCGGGAAGGATACAATCGGATTGGTGAGGATTCCCCCACCATGTGGTGCACCCACTATTTTCTGGCCGATCCTTCCCTGCAGCCCGAGATTATGCAGGCGCTTTCCGACACCTATGGCGGGGATGTCTACCTGCATGAAAATTCGTGGCCGGGGCTTTATGGCATTCTTTCGGCGATGCGGATGCTGATGGTCTTCCTTTATACCATGGTATTTCTCTTTGTACTGGTGGCTACACTGCTCACGGCGGAGAAATGCCTGCGCGCCGAGCGGAAAGATCTGACAATCTATTGCGCCCTCGGTTTTTCCTTCGGACGGTTGCGGCGTTCTTTTGCACTGCGGTTCGGCATCATCGCTCTGTTCGGCAGTATTTTGGGAACAATCCTCAGCGCTTTCCTCACCGATCCGCTGACAGCGGTACTCATGCGCCTAGAAGGCATCAGTAATTTTTCTTCCCATCCGGGAATCATCACAATACTGTTGCCGGGCATGGTCGTAACGGTTTTGTTCCTTCTGTTCGCCTATTTGTGCGCAGGAAAGATTCGGAAAGTGCCGCGCACTTCTTTGTTTGAAGAATAAAAAAATATTCCATTATTATTAACTATGGAAATCAATAAAACATAAGTATTTGATATTTATCTCCTTTGGCAGTACACTGAAGATGTAAAGAACAGGCATGATGGAAAGAGGTTGATTCAAATGGAAGCACAGATGCTCAAAGAAAAAGTTGCGATTATCACCGGGGCCAGCTACGGTATGGGTCAAACAATGGCGGAGTTATTTGCGGAAGAAGGCGCAGCCGTGGTGATTACTGCCCGTGGAAAGGAAAAGCTGGACGCCGTTGTAGACGGTATTCGAGCAAAAGGCGGCAGGGCTATCGGTGTGGTCGCCGACGTTTGCTCCACCGAAGATACCAAGCGCGTGTTTGAAACGGCTCTCAAAGAATTTGGAGACGTGGATATTCTCATCAACAACGCTGGTATCGGGGAACAGAAAATGATCGACGAAACCGATGACGACTGGATGATGTATGTGATGAACACCAATTTGGGCGGTCCCATGCGGTATATCCGGGAAGCGCTGAAAATCTTCCTGCCCAAGAATGACGGCGTCATCATCAACGTGTCCTCCGTCAATGGCATCCGCCCATTTTGCGGCGCTACCTATACCTCCACAAAAGGTGCATTAAACACGCTCACAAAAAATGTGGCCATGCGGCTGATTGACACCAACGTCCGCTGCAACGCAGTCGCCCCCGGTGCTACGGTTACCCCGGCGCATCTGGCGAATAAAGCGGGAGAACAGCCGGGCGGTGCGGAAATGCTCAAATACAGCGGCCATTTCGTTTACTTTCCCGGCCCGGAATGCGACCCAATGGACCAGGCCTATGCCTGCTTGTATCTGGCCAGCAAGATGGGGCGCCATGTGAAAGGGCAGGTCTTGCAGGTCTGCAATGGGGCGTTTCTTTAATCATCAAGAGATAGCCCGAACCTTAATACAACAAGGAGTTGAACCCGTATGAAAAAAAAGTTCGTTGCCATCATAGGCATGCTTTTGGTACTCGGTATGGCAATGACCGGATGTAGCGGCCCGTCCGGCTCGTCCGAATCCGGTTCGGCTGAGGAAAGCAACCGTGTTTCTTCGTCTCAAACGAGTGGCCAGAACCGTGAAGAGTCAGACAATATTCCCGGTTCGAACGCCACGGAATTGACCGTCCAGTTTGGCGATAACGGAGAGCCCTTTGTCATGCACCTGGAGGACAACAGCACCGCAGCAGCCATTGCCGGATATGTAGGCACTACGGATTGGCGGCTGCCGGTTTACAGCTATGACGAATCCGATGTCATGGAGTATTACGATATTCCAAGCCGGTACGAAATTCCCGATAACAGCGAAACCGTAACCGAGGCGCACGCGGGAGAAGTGTATTATTCCGATCCAAACCGCATTGTACTCTATTACCATGACGCGCAGATCAACGAAGAATACACCTTGATCGGTATTTTTGAGGCAACCGATGCATTTGTAGATGCTGTAGAAAACAACCCGGTTCTGGAAGGCTGGGGCAATCAGATTGTAGTGATCCGTGATGGTGAATGACGATGCAGAGAAAACAGGCGCCGGCTCAAAAGGAGAACCCGTACACATATACCGTCGTACAAAATTTGAAGGACGCCGGCTGTACAAGTGAAATGGTGGAAAGATTTATGGAGCTTCAGGACAGAAACGATAAAGAACAGCAGTTCCGGCTTCTTTCCAACCACAGAAAGCATTTGCTGGAAAAACTTCATAGAGATGAAAAGCGAATTGACTGTCTTGACTATCTTCTCTATCAAATGGAGAAAGCAAAATAAACTTTGATTGCAGACTGGAGGTTTTTAATATGAAAACGATTCAGAACCAGACGTTTGATGCCGAGCGTGCCCTCTATGGCAGCAAGGATATTTTGGTAAAGGACTGCTCCTTTGATGGCCCAGCCGATGGTGAGAGCGCCTTCAAGGAGTGCCGCAATGTGCAGGTGGAACACAGCTTCTTCAATTTGCGTTATCCCTTCTGGCACGACCACGGTCTGACCATTCGGGATTCGGAAATGACCGAACTGTGCCGGGCAGCCCTGTGGTATTCCGACCACATCACCATGGAACATACAAAGCTCCACGGAATCAAAGCCCTGCGGGAGTGTCAGGATATCACCATGCGCGGCTGCCATATCCTTTCCCCGGAGTTCGGTTGGTCGGTACGAGGCATCAAGATGGAGAACTGCGATGCCGAGAGTGAATATTTCATGATGCGCTCCACCAATCTGCACTTTCGTGATGTACGGATGAAGGGCAAATATTCCTTCCAATACATTGAAGATTCCGTTTTCGAAAACTGCACCTTTGACACCAAGGATGCCTTCTGGCACGCCAAAAATATCACCGTGCGCAATAGCGTTGTCAAGGGCGAGTACCTGGCTTGGTACTGTGAGAACGTCACCTTTGAAAACTGCAAGATTATCGGCACCCAACCCCTGTGCTACTGCAAAGGTCTGAAACTCATCAATTGCGAGATGGTGGACTGCGATCTGGCCTTTGAGCGCAGCGAAGTGGAAGCGACCATCACCACGCCGGTAATCAGCATCAAGAATCCTCTGTCCGGCAGCCAGATCACCGTGCCTACAGTGGGTGAGATCATCCGGGATATTGAAGAAGGAACCGGTGTTGTACGGATTGGAAAACAAAAGGCTGAAACCGCCTGCGCGTGATTGGAACTAAGGGGCCTAATCTCCCCCTCTGTTCCAAGTTGGGAGAAAACATGGATGATCTGCTGCGAGGAATTTGGATTGGTATTCTATTTGGTTTGCCTGTCGGGGCAGTCGGGGCCTTGACCGTACAGAGAACCTGGGCCTTCGGTGTAAAAGCCGGTTTGCTGACCGGGCTCGGGTCTTCTGTGGCAGACTGCTTCTATGCCTGTGTAGGCGCTTTTGGCCTCACGCATATTTCGGATTTTCTGCTCCGGTGGCAAACCGTCATCATGGTGGCAGGCGGCATTTTGATTCTCGTCATGGGACTGAGATCCCTGCTCCGCCCTCAAGAAGAACTTCCTGCCTCGCAGGAATCTCTTGCCGGCGTAAAGCTGTTTTCGACTTCCTTTCTCATCGGAATCACCAATCCCACATCCATTTTGACCTTTCTCTTTGCGTTCTCCTACTTTGGAATTGCGGAAATCAATGGGTTTCCGAATGGGTTCTTGCTGGTAACCGGGGTATTCATGGGAACCTATTTCTGGTGGGGTACGCTTTCTGCCGTCACACAATGGATCAAAAGACGCGCGGCAACATTTCGACTTCGGACCATGAACCGCATCTTCGGCAGCATCCTTTGTGTCTTCGGAATCATCGTTTTTGTCAGGATATTTTTCTAAATTTTAAATGGGAAAGTGGTGTATCAGCCATGAAAAAAAGGATCACGCTGGCGCTTGCCGCCGTACTGGCTCTGACCGTATTGTTTCCGGGCTGCGGTCATGTTGCACAGACTGGTACAGAACCGGAGAGCCGTTCTGCTGCTCAGGTTGAAGCTGTACCTTCTTCCAAGGCGGCAACCCCTTCGGAACCGGAAACGACAGAATCGAACAACGCTTCTGAACAACGCGATTCCGTCACGACCTCGGAGGCTCAGGCAACCCCCGCCACAGGGCCGGAATCTAAAATCGCAGAAAACAAGTCCAACGAGGAGGAAAACAACGAAATGAAAATGAATGTTGAGGTAAACGGGCGGGATTTTACCGCCACATTGGAGCAGAACAGCGCTGTGGAGGCATTGGTTCAGATGATGGAGCAGGGACCTGTTACGCTCCAGCTCAGCGATTATGCCGGTTTTGAGAAGGTTGGTCCTTTGGGGCAGAGCCTTCCCACCAGCAACAACCAGACCACACCGCAAGCGGGCGATATTGTGCTCTATCAGGGCAATCAGATTGTGATGTTCTACGGTTCGAATTCCTGGAGCTATACCCGTTTGGGCCATATTGACGACCTCACCGGCTGGGAACAAGCTCTTGGCAGCGGGGATGTAACGGTCACCTTTTCCTTGGAGAACTGAAAGATGAAGATCCTTGTTTTGAATGGCAGCCCCCGTCCAAACGGAAATACTGCCGCTATGGTGGATTCGTTTGCAAAGGGCGCACGGGAAAACGGCCATCAGGTGGATATTGTCAATGTTTGCCAGAAGAAGATTGCCGGTTGCCTCGCCTGCGAATACTGCCACAAAAAAGATTCCGGCCATGCGCGGCAATGCGTGCAGAAAGACGATATGCAGGAGGTGTACCCGCTGTTGGATGCGGCGGAGATGATCGTTCTGGCCTCTCCCGTCTATTACCACAGCTTTTCCGGGCAACTCCAGTGCGCCATCAACCGCATCTATGCGCTGGATAAACCGAAACATCTGAAAAAGGCGGCGCTAATCCTTTCCTCCGGCAGCGACCATGTATACAGCGGGGCAATCTTCGAGTATCAGAACGCCTTCCTGCTGTATTTAGGGCTTCAGGATATGGGCATGTTTACCGCCTACGGGAAAGAGAACGGTTCTGCGGAAAAGCTGGAAGAACTCTACCGGTTTGGAAAAAGCCTGTCCGAAACGACGACCGAATCATAAAAACTTGGAGGTACGATTATGTTAGGAGAATTTACGTATTGCAACCCCACCCGCCTTTATTTTGGGAAGGAATCGCTCAGTGGGCTACGGCAGGAACTTTCCAAATATGGCCCCACCGTACTGCTCTGCTATGGCGGCGGCTCTATTAAGAAGAACGGGATCTATGATCAGGTGACCACGATCCTGCGAGACTGCGGTAAAACAATCGTGGAGGACGCAGGCGTCATGCCCAACCCCACCGTGCAGAAACTCTACGAGGGCTGCCGGTTGGCCAAGGACAATAAAGTGGATTTGATCTTGGCGGTAGGCGGCGGCTCCGTGTGCGACTACGCCAAAGCCGTTTCCGTTTCCACCTATTGCGAAAGCGACCCATGGGAAAAGTACTATCTGCATATGGAGGATGTGGACAATGAAATCATCCCAGTTGGCTGTGTGCTGACCATGGTGGGCACCGGCTCGGAGATGAACGGCGGCGCGGTCATCACCAACCATGAGCAGAAATTGAAAATCGGCCATGTGTTTGGCGACAACGTATTTCCGAAATTTTCTATTCTCAATCCGGAGTTTACCTACACCCTGCCGCCGTATCAGATGGTGGCCGGTATCTACGATATTTTCAACCACATCACCGAACAGTATTTTTCCGGTGAGGATGACAACACCTCCGATTACCTTTCGGAGGGGCTGATGCGCTCTTTAATCCATGCTTCCCGCATTGCGGTGAAGCATCCCACCGATTATGAGGCTCGCAGCAACATCATGTGGACGGCCACCTGGGCACTGAACACCCTGATCGCCAAAGGGAAATCCACCGACTGGATGGTACACATGATTGGGCAGTCCATCGGCGCCTATACAGACGCAACCCATGGCATGACCCTTTCGGCTATCTCCATGCCGTACTACCGCTTCATCTTCCCCTATGGACTGCAAAAATTCAAGCGATATGCGGTCAATGTATGGGATGTTAACCCCGCAGGCAAAACCGATGCCGAAATCGCCGCCGAGGGACTTGACCGCATGGAGACGTGGATGAAGGAGATCGGTCTTGTTATGAACAGTAAAGCGCTTGGTGTCACGGAAGAAATGCTCGACGGTATTGCAAAAGGTTCCTTTATCATGGAGGGCGGCTATAAAACGCTGACCCATGCGGAAATCGTGGAAATTCTGAAAGACAGCATGAAATAATCGTATAATTTGAATGGGACAAATTGAACTGCCCCAGTTGGTTCCGACAAGACAAAAAAGGCCCTGGCCAGAAATATCCGGTTTTAGCAAGAGTGGCGAAGCTAACGCTATGCCACTCCGCTTAAGACGGAATATTTCCTGCTTAGGGCCTTTTTGTGTTGTCCGTATAATCCGGAGCGGCTCATATGGAGCCTGCGCCTGTCTTTTTTCAAATCACAAATTTTGCACGCGCAACGCGCGGATTGCATTTAAGATTGCCAGGATCATAACGCCCACGTCTGCGAAAACAGCCAGCCACATATTGGCTACACCGAATGCAACCAGAATCAGACAGGCCAGTTTTACCACAATGGACAGTACGATATTCTGGTAGACGATCCCCAAACATTTGCGGGAGATCTTGATTGCCTTGGAAATTTGCAGCGGATCGTCGTCCATCAGGACAACATCTGCGGCTTCAATCGCAGCATCCGAACCCATCGCCCCCATAGCGATACCAATATCCGCCCGTCCAAGCACCGGTGCATCATTGATGCCGTCACCGACAAAGGCCAGCTTTTCGCGCTCGGACTTTGTTCTCAAAAGTTCCTCCACTTTTTCCACCTTATCCGCAGGAAGCAGTTCGCTGTAGACCTCATCCAGCCCCAAAGATGCAGCCACCTGATCGGCCACCTTTTGGGCATCGCCGGTGAGCATCACCGTCTTACGAACCCCGGCAGCCTTGAGCTCCCGAATCGCCTGCTTGCTGTGGGGCTTCACAATGTCGGCAATCACGATATGGCCGGCATAGCTTCCGTTAATGGCCATATGGATGATCGTACCGACGCTGTGGCAGGAAATATATGCAACACCCAGACGGTCCATCAGTTTGTCATTGCCAGCCGCAACCTCTACACCATCCACTTTCGCAATGACGCCGTTGCCGCTGATCTCCTGAATATCTCGGACACGGGAACGATCGATTTCTTTTCCATACGCCTTCTGAAGGCTCTTGCTGATGGGATGGGAGGATGCGCTCTCGGCCAAGGCAGCGTATTCCACCAGTTTCTCGTCACTGATTTCGCTGTGGTGGATGCCGTTGACCTCAAAAACGCCTTGGGTCAGGGTACCGGTTTTGTCAAAGACAAGGGTTTTGACCTGGGACAGCGTTTCCAGATAGTTGGAGCCTTTGACCAGCACACCGGCTCTGCTTGCGCCGCCAATGCCGGCAAAGAAGCTGAGCGGAATACTGATGACCAGCGCGCACGGACAGCTGGCTACCAGGAAGGTGAGGGCGCGATAGATCCAGGTTTCCCAAGACGGAGCCAGACCCATGCCCAGCATCTGCACCAGCGGCGGCAGGATGGCCAATGCCAAAGCCGCATAGCAAACCGCCGGCGTATAGATACGGGCAAAGCGGGAGATAAAATCTTCCGACTTGGATTTACGGGAAGATGCGTTTTCCACCAAATCGAGGATCTTGGATACCGTGGATTCTCCAAACGCCTTGTCGGTTTGAATTTTGAGCACACCGGTCATGTTGATGCAGCCGCTGATGACCTGATCGCCTGCCTTGGCATCTCTCGGCAGAGATTCACCGGTCAGCGCTGCCGTGTTCAGGGTAGAAGTTCCCTCCACAATAATGCCGTCAATGGGCACCTTCTCACCGGGCTGAACAATGATTGTGCTCCCGACTTCCACTTCATCGGGGTCAACCTTTTCCAGCTTGCCGTCCCGTTCTACATTGGCGTAGTCGGGACGAATATCCATCAGGTCGCTGATGTTGCGGCGGCTCCTGCCCACCGCATAGCTCTGGAACCATTCGCCGACCTGATAGAACAGCATGACGGCAATGACCTCCAGATACTCTCCATTCTCATAGACCGCCAGAGCCAGCGCGCCCAAAGTGGCAACGGCCATCAGGAAATTTTCATCAAACACCTGCCGATTGCAGATGCCTTTAAACGCTTTTTTCAGAATGTCGTATCCAATGATTAAGTAATCGACCAAATAAACGGCCAAACGAACCCATCGTCCGGCTGCCCCCAGCTGATCGAATGCTTCAGCGCCCAAAGTTTGCAGCGCCAACAGCAATGCGGTTGCAACGAAGATACGCCACAGCATGACCTTCTGTTTCTTTGTCATGCCGCTGCTTTTTTTCTGCCCGATAAACAGTAAAACCACGGACAAAATTGTGACAACGAGCAAGAGGCCGCTTTCAATCCATTCTTGCATGGTAGCACTCCTTTCTACGATTGCTTAATTGTTTACTTGTTTGCGGTGAAAAGCACCCGAAAGCTTGCGCTCTCTGGGCGCTTCCCAAACGGCTTACAGGAAGATCTCGCAATCGGGCTCCACCTTTTTGCAGGCCTTCAGCACGCCGTCCATAACTTTAACCGCATCCTACCCCTGATCAAATTCCACGATCATCTTCTGGGTCATAAAGTTCACAGTAGCAGACGCAACACCGGCGGTCTTGCGGGCAGCTTCTTCCATCAGATTTGCACAGTTGGCGCAGTCAACTTCAATCTTGTAAGTTTTCTTCATAAGGAAAATCTCCTTTCAAAATTTAATCTTAACGATTAAGTTATTGTTTAATCGTTGTCATTGTAGTATAATGCCTATCAGGAGAGAAGTCAACGCATTCGCGATACGCCCTACCAAACAGGCGAAAAGTATTTCTAAACAAGCGAAAAAAGGAGAAATGGTCATGAGAAATCCCACGCTCCCCCATGAGCACGATGTTCCAATCAGCCTTGAACGTATAGAATCCGGTTTGATGCAGGTAGACAGATTTGAAACCGTTGCGGATATTTTCAAGCAGCTCAGCGATATCACAAGGATCCGCATCTTTTGGCTTTTGTGCCACACGGAGCAGTGTGTAATCAATATTTCCGCGTTGCTGGATATGTCCAGCCCCGCCGTTTCTCATCATCTGCGCGCACTCCGCAGCTGCGATCTGATTGTGAGCCGCAGAGACGGAAAAGAAGTTTATTATAGGGCCGCAGATAATAACCAGGCGCAGCTGCTGCATAAAACCATCGAACAGGTGATGGCGATTGCCTGTCCGGAGTGAAGGGAGTGAGCCGCATGAAACAGAAACACCATACCGTCATATCGTCCATCCACGATGACGCCGGAAAAAAGCATTCTGCAATTGTGGAACTTTATCCGGGGATCGAGTTATCTTTTTTCTCTGCATCTGGGAAAGACGCTTTTCATGTTTGTCATGATCCGCTGATACAGATGTTGGAGATCAACTATTGCATATCCGGCAGAATCGGTTGGAATATGCGTAACGGAAATGGGATCTATCTCGGCCCAGGCGATTTTTCTTTGAACACGATGGATGCCTGCGGAAATTCGACCATTACCCTGCCAAACGGGTCTTATGAAGGACTTGCCATTTATATTGATCTGGAGCAACTGTCCGCGAACCCACCCACGCCTTTGGCTGACGCCAATGTTACGGGAGAACTTCTGCGCGAAAAATACTGCAAGGACGGCGTTTGTACGGCCCTTGCGGGAAATGAATCCGTGCAAAATATATTTGAAGCGTTCTATCGGTCTCCAGAAGAAATGCGATTGGCTTACCAGAAAATCAAAGTTCTGGAGCTTCTTCTTGTGCTGAGCCGGATGGAGATCAGCCGCGAAAAAGCCCTGACGGAATACCGGTCAGAACAGGTGGAGATCATTCGCCAGATTCACGACCAGTTGACCCAAAATCTGGAACAGCGTTACTCCATTGAATCCCTCTCCAGGCAATTTCTGATGAACCCCACCACCTTAAAAAGTATGTTTAAGGCCATCTATGGAACATCCATTGCGGCACATATCCGAGAACATCGGATGGAGCATGCGGCGCAGCTGCTTCAAACATCCAATCTGAGCATAGCAGACATCGCCATGAAAGTTGGCTACGACAGTCAAAGCCGTTTTTCTTCTGTGTTTAAGAGCCAATATCAAATGCTGCCTAAAGAATACCGGCGAAAACATACGGAAGGGATACCAACGGCAGCGACCGGGAAATAAATAGAGCTGATGCCTGGGAAGATTGCACAGACATCAGCTTGACTACGTTGTTGTCATTTTTTCATGGTACTATAAAAAAGTCCTCACGCGGTAAATCTTCCGTTCTCTCTCACAACAAGCGTTTGCGCCTACCGGTATTCTCCGATCCTCGGACCTCTTCGTGGTAGAAGTAATCCACGATCACCGGATGGCCCGGTTCCGCCCGGCCTTATGGCAATTCGTTGTCCACAAAGGGACAGCCGTTTTCCTTCGCCAACCGCTCTGCCCGCTCTTCCAGAGCGTGAAAATAGCTTCGGTCTCCCTTGTGGTAAATGGCATCGTAGAGAGGAATCCGGTGGGGATATTTTTAGGCGATGTAGTCCAGAATCTCCTGCCTGAAGCCGCCCCGAAGATTTAAGTTTTCGAGCCAAACCAAATCACACTGATTTTTGACCCGCTGGAAAATCGTCTCACAATCCGTAATACCCGGGAATACAGGCACAATAAAGCAGACGGTGCGAATGCCCGCGTCGTAGACCTGCTTCATAGCGGACAGTCTCCGCTCTATTCGCACTGCGTTGTCCATGTCCGCCCGAAATTCCTCGTGCCGCGTGTTGATGGACCAGGAGACCGTCACCTTCCCCATTTCTTTGAGCAGATCCACATCCCGCACAACCAGGTCAGACTTCGTACAGATGAGGATCTCCGCCCCGCTTCCTTTCAGCTGCTTCAGTAGCTGCAATATACGCGGGTGCAATATACGCGGGATGGAATAATCCTATTGTATCGTAACACAACAGTGTATCCTTACCGACACCGCATAAATCGGCGAATTCCTGTGGTAGTAGACCTTCCGAAAACATTATTACTCCTTGATCTAAAGTTATTTTACAATACTACAATAATCAATGTTCTTAATTCATTAAAAATACCAACAGAAATATCCAGACTCCTAAGGAAATCCATCATCTGTTTATAAGAGAGGTGGAGTGCCGCTTGGCAGAGAAAACTGCGCATATACCGTCCTATGGTGAGATTTTTTCGGCCTTGCAAATTCTGGCTTGTCCAAAATGGAGAAATCGTCTTCTTACAGAGAAAAGAGTATTGGGCATTGTTGTATGCAAAAAGCGTTCAGCAGCCCTTTACGGCAGCCAAACGCTTTGCGTGTTCCCCAAAGGGGGAATGAACATAAAACTCAGTCTGCCCAGTGGGCATTTTTGAAGATTGCCCGGCCTACGCCGACAAGGTCGGCACAGCCTTCTTCCAGAAGGGTCTCAGCCTGGACAGGAGTGGTAACTCCTCCTGTCAAAAGAACGGGGAGGTGAACCGCCTGCTTCACAGGAACAGACAGATCCCGGAAATAACCAGGTTCTGCGTGACCAGGGCGGATAAAACCGTTCATGCCGCCGGTGAGATGGAGCAAATCCACGCCGCTATGTTCCAGTAGTCGACAGGCCTCCACACAGTCTTCAACTGTACTTCCTCCGACCGCATAGTCACAGCCACCCAGCCGCAGGGCAATGGGAAAATCCTCGCCTACTGCCTGCCGTACCGCCTGAATAACTTCCCGATGGAATCGGATGCGGTTTTCCACCGACTGGGGGCCATACTCATCCGTTCTGTGGTTAACCAGCGGGGAGAAAAATTGGTTGAGGAGATAACCGTGAGCCGAGTGCAGCTCTACTCCGTCAAAACCTGCCTGTTTTGCTCGAAGAGCTGCCTGAGCAAACCATTCGGTAACTTGCCTGATCTGCTGGAGAGTCATCTCCGCAGGCAATTCTTCCCGTTGCTTGGGGTGGTAGATCGGGCTGGGACCTACGGGTGGTTGTCCGGTGATTTTGGACAGCGCCGCTGATCCTGCGTGACTGAGTTGAGCAAAAACTTTGACATCCTCCTGATGGATACAGTCGGGCAGACGCTGAAGGAAAGGGATTGCATCGTCGGA
This sequence comes from Ruminococcaceae bacterium UBA1417, assembly GCA_002305575.1. Classification (GTDB taxonomy): domain Bacteria; phylum Bacillota; class Clostridia; order Oscillospirales; family Acutalibacteraceae; genus Hominenteromicrobium. The sequence goes on along the minus strand of DBPP01000037.1, from coordinate 69,377 downwards.
TGCGATGGAGGTCTGACCAGGATGAGCCTTCCCCTGAGGGTGGATATAGCTGTGTTCGGTGATAATCAGACCAATTTTGCTGTATTTTGCCCGTTCTTGATAGTAGTCGCATATCGCATCGGTTACATAGCCGTTCTCATCCGCCTTTGCGGTGGCCATGGGAGGCATCACCAGACGATTGACCAGGGTCAGATTTCGGATGGTAATGGGATCCAATATGTGTGCCATAATAAAAATCCTCCATAGAAAAATTTAGGTTGTTGCCTGGGTGCTACGGTTTGTTTTTCGCCATTCCACCAAGCCAAAGATCAGTGCCAGCACAAAGGCGCAGGCATCGCCTACGGGTCCGGCCCATAGCGCACCTTCTACGCCTAAAAAGTGAGGAAGAATGAGCAGAGCCGGCAACAAAAAGAGTACTTGCCGGGACAGGGAGATCAAAGTAGCCTGAACCGGCTTTCCTATTGCCTGGAAAAAGGTACCCGTGCATAGCTGAAATCCATTTAAGAGAATCAACAACAGGAAAATCTTCAGACTCTTAACCGCAAATTCACGGTACAGATCGGACTCCGAGCCAAAAATGCTGACAATACTGTCGGGGAACAATTGAAACAGCAGGGTACCTAAGCCCATAACAATTGTGGAACAGACAATGGCTAACAAGTAAGTTTTTTGGGCTCGGGCGGTCTTCCCAGCACCATAATTATACCCGATGATGGGCTGAGATCCCACAGAAATCCCAATGACAATACCAGTAATAATCTGATTGACCTTCATGGTGATGCCCAGGGTGGTCATGGGAATTTCAGCACCGTACTTGGAGGCGGCACCGTATTTGACAAGCACATTGTTCATCACGGTAATCACAATGGTAGCCGCCAGTTGAAGAAAGAAACTGGAAATTCCAAGGCTGCATACTCTCCCACACAGCTTCCAGCGGGGGAGCAGACAGTGGGGCGTCAGGGTGATGCACCGGAATTTTCTCAGGTAAAGCAATGTCATCGCGCAGGAGACAATCTGTCCCAGAACCGTTGCGATGGCAGCTCCTGTTACCCCCATGTGAAAAACAAAAATAAAGACTGGGTCCAAGATTGTATTTAAAATTGCTCCGCTTAGTGTGGACAGCATGGCGTAGACCGGACTTCCGTCAGCACGTATAATGGAGTTAAACCCCATGCTGAACATGTAAAAGGGAAAGCCTAATACAATGATGAATCCATACTCCAGAGCATAGGACATGGTAGCGTCGGTGGCGCCGAACAGGACGCAAAGAGGTTTTAGAAAGATCAGAGACAATACGGTTAACACAATGCTGGCCGCCACCGTCAGCGTTATGGCATTGCCTACGCCTTGAGCGGCTCTTTGACGATCCTCCTGTCCCAGGCACAGGCTGAAGTAGGCGGTGGTGCCATCTCCAATCATCAGGCCAAGGGCCAGGGCAATGACAGTCAGAGGTAAAATTACATTGGTTGCGCCATTTCCCAGATAGCCTACGCCACGGCCAATAAAAATCTGATCGACAATATTATACAGGGTACTGACCACCATGGAAATGATGCTTGGAACAGCAAAGGTTCCAAGCAGCTTTCCAACCGGCTCATACCCCAGGCGATTTGCTTCCGTCTGCATGGGTTTATTTCCTCCATTTTTGTTTCAATTCGGCGGGAAATCCCCGCAATACACAATTATAAACCTTCCCATAATGGGAAAGTCAAGAATAATTCTTGTGGAGGAAATTGTGAAAAAGAAAAAGTCGCTAGGAGAAACTTCCAGTGACCTTTCACGTCAAATTTGTTCCTGCAGCTCCAGTAATGGCCCTTTTAGATCAAAGTAGGCAGAAGTTAGATTGGTGATGATTACCTGGTTTGCCTTGGGATGCTGCACAAAGTATTCCGAAATCAGTGTATCAACATGCTCCAGCGCCTGTGCGGGTTTTTGCTGGCAGAGATAGTCCCCTTCGGGAATCATTTCCAGATTGGTAATACCATCTTTTTTCTGGAGAACCTCCAGAAAAATGTCGGTATCAATGCGGCCTCCCTGTCGTCTGGCAATCAGGCCAATGGGAAAAGTGAAGGCAGGCAGCAGGCCCAGGGATTGTCCTAGGAGAAAAATTTCAGTTGAACTCTGTTTGAACTTCAGCTCTCCGCCAGAAAAAGTAAATGGTGACCGCAAAATGAGCCGCTGGCGCAGATGCCGTCGATAGGGGCCCTCCTGCTCCTGATAGCGTTGGTTTTCATCGATCCGGCGCAGTGCTTCCTCCATTTGCTGCATCGTATTACGAAGGTGGGCAAGCTTCTCCATGGCCTTTTGTTGTCCATCCTGAAGCAGATGTCGAATATCCAATGTCTGGTCTGGCTGCCGGTATTGTTGGGCATCCCGTAGGGGGATGTTCAGCTCCAGGCACATTAAAATCATGTCCATCTCCACCAGTTGTTCCAAGGCATAGTACCGATAGCCCGTTTCCTCCTCAATATAGGCAGGAATCAGTGCGCCAATTCGTTCATAGTATCGCAGCGATTTTGGGTTTACATTGCGGAGTCTGGCAAAGTCGCCAATGGAAAGATAGCCCTGCATCTGTGGTTCCTCCTTGGTTAGTACTTGACTTTCCTATTATGGGAAGGTCTATTATAATATTATATATCAAACTTCTGACTATTACCAGATAAAGGAGATAAAAATATGATTTATCAGACCAACGGTACCTGCGCTAAGGAAATTAAATTAGAAGTAGATCATGGAGTGATCCAAAAGGTAGAATTTGTATTGGGTTGCCCCGGCTTTACCCAAGCTCTCAGCCGCCTATTAGTGGGGATGCCTGTGAAGGATGCGATTGAACAGCTGAAAGGAATTCAATGTCTAGATAAGGGAACCTCTTGCCCGGATCAGCTGGCTCTGGCTCTGGCGCTATGTCAGGAATCGGAGGGGAAACAATCTTAATGTAGAGAATTGCTCACGTCACGGTATTCTTTATTCAAGAAAAAACCGCCTGGAGATTTCTCTTATGACCTCCACACAGGCAAAGCAAAATAACGCGGGATATAAACGGCAAAGGAGAGTATATATGGATGAACGAATAAATGAAAGAAACAATCAGGGAATGATACAGGAGCTTTCTCAGGAGAGACTGATTCGCCGGGAGAAGTTGGTCAAACTTCAGAAAGAGGGCCGTGATCCCTTTCACATCACCCGCTTTGAGGTAAACAATGAGTCTGCTAATATTAAGAAAAACTTTGACGCCCTGGAAGGTAAAGAGGTGGCTCTTGCCGGCCGCCTTATGTCCAAGCGTGGCATGGGCAAAGTGTCCTTCTTCGATTTGCAGGACAAGTCCGGCCGCATCCAGCTCTACGCCAGGAAGGATGAGTTGGATGAGGAGGAGTATAACCGCTTTAAGAAGTACGATATCGGCGATATCGTAGGCGTGCAAGGCGAGGTATTCCGCACCCAGCGAGGAGAAATGTCTGTGCGGGTGCAGAAGGTGACTCTGCTGAGCAAGGCTCTGTTGCCTCTGCCTGAGAAGTTTCACGGGCTTACCAATACCGAGCTGCGTTATCGCCAGCGCTATGTGGATTTGATTGTCAACCCCGAGGTGAAGCGAAACTTTATTATCCGTTCTCCGTTCATTAAGCATGTGCGCAATTTTATGGATGCTCGGGGCTATATAGAGGTGGAGACTCCAGTACTTAACACCATCTCCGGCGGGGCTACCGCTCGTCCCTTCATCACCCATCATAACACTTTGGACATCGATATGTTCATGCGCATTGCCACTGAACTGCCTCTGAAGCGGCTCATCGTAGGCGGCTTGGGTATTGGCATGGATCGCTGTGTCATGATGTTCACCAATTCCGATACGATTCGTGAGGTTCTCTTATTCCCCACGATGAAGCCTGTTCACAAGGAATAGTGCCTTCTGCACTGACTTGCTGGGAAAGTTTTGTTTCAAAAGAACACTTCATAGACAGTTTTATCTGTATTTTTCGTCTGGTGTAGGAAATCACAAACAAACTGAATCACTATAAACAGAATAGGTATCCGTTGTCAGCTGAGGCGGATACCTATTCTGTTTATCCAGCCAAGTGGTTTTAAAAAGGGCGTACGCCCTATTGTATCTTAAGAGCTTGAAATTGGCCCATTTGGGGCTTTCGTCAATCTATCTATAGAACCGTCGGAAACTTTTACACTTCCGACAACGAAAAAAAGAGTGGTAAATGCAAAAAAGCGGAGTTCCCAGTCTGAAAAATCAGGCGGAAACTCCGCTTAGCTTTGCAGATATCTCTGAAAACGGGGATGACAGTAATGGGACACCAATCCTTTTTTGAAACGGAAAAAAGCCCGCAAACCCGCATGAATACTAAGAAAAATGTGCCTGACAGTAAAATCAGGCACATAATCTGGTGGAGGAGGGTGGATTCGAACCACCGAAGCGAGACGCAACAGATTTACAGTCTGCCCCCTTT
>DBPP01000037.1:12410-64876 GCA_002305575.1 Ruminococcaceae bacterium UBA1417 | reverse complement strand
GTGCTCTGCCAACTGAGCTAATGAGTCATACAGCTTTACTATTATAGCAACAAAGCCCGCTTCTGTCAACTGAAAAAACAAATTTTTTTCTTTTTCCCTTTGTAAATAACTTAATAAACGTCATCGCTGCAATTTTTTTGCAAAATCCATTGCATCGCCGCCTATTCCCTGCTAAAATGATGAAAACTGCGGAGAAAGTTCTCACGGGTTACGGAAATTCATACGCTGTTCATTTTCTCCGACTACAATGCATACAGATGAGTTTGGAGGTGAATTGATCTGCTACGCTTCAAGGAACTGCGGCAGACGCTGTGTTCCTTAACGCCAAACGAGAAAGTTCTGATGGCGCTCACCGCCTCGATCTTCCTCACGGTCTATGTGGAAATCGCCATGCTGATGGTCCTTCCCATTTATATTTTTGCCTCAAAGCAGGGATTTATCTTTTGGCGGCGCAAGCAGGACGTGCTTTTTCTTTCTGCATTTTGGGTGCTCTCCATGGTCGTGACAATTTACTGGGGCGGAACCGCGGTGGACATTCTGCTCGGTATTTTCATGATTTTCGCCTTTGCCGCGATGATCTTTATTACATATACGATGACGCAGCGCACGTTCCGCATGATTCTGTCCTTCGTCTGCTTCATGAGTCCGTATTGCTTCCTGGTGGCGCTGATCCAGCGCGCGCTCGGCATGCGGTGGGACTACGGCGCACGGTACTGCTCCGTTTTTACGAATCCCAATTACTATGCGTTTTATATCTCGCTGGTCGTTTTGTTCTGCATTTACAACATCGTCAAGAGTGAAAGCCCAAAGATGCGCATCGCCTATACAGCCCTCATTCCGCTCAATCTGCTGGCCCTCGAGCTCACGGAATGCCGCACCACATACATTGTGCTGCTGATTGTCTGTCCCGTGATGCTTTTTCAATGCGGAAAAAAGAAATGGGGGCTGATCTATCTCGCGATCCTGTTTTCCTTTGCAACGGTCACGCTGCTTTTCAACGACTCTCTGGCGTTTCTGCCACGCGTTGATAAAATCACCACGGATATTGCCAAACGCATTGATATATGGAGCGGCGCCATTGGCAGCATTTTGGACGCCCCCATCTTCGGACGCGGCTACAACACCTATGTGCGCATCCGCGATCTGTACAATGCCTATGGCACCGCAAAACATTCGCACAACCTTTTGCTCGAAGTTCTCATGGATTTCGGTCTGGTTGGCGCGGCCGTTCTTCTGGGCTATTTTTCCATCAACATCGGCAAAATCATTCGGCTGCACCGGCAAAACAAGTGCCACCAGCGCTATGCACTCACGGTTTCTGTCATCGTCTGCGTCCTGCTGCACGGCCTGCTCGACATCACCATGCTCTGGCCGCAAACGAGCCTGCTGATCATGTATGTCGTCGGGTTCAGCACGGAATACGACAAGACGCATATCTTCAGCACAGAGCGTCGGCACGAGATTCTTCCGGTTCACGCTCATGGCGTTAAAAAGTCTGCCTCAAGCAAAACAGACCCACCAATTTTGTAAGCCTTCACAAAGGCCGCCGGCAAATACGGCGGCCTTTTCTCTATTGTTTGCCCTTTTCCTTTTTCTCTGTTTTTGTTATAATAAAGTTGCATTTTTTACTTTTTACTCTTAAAGAAAGGAAGTTTAACATTTATGGGCGGATTTTTTGGCGCCACCTCCAAGGACGACTGCGTTTTCGATCTGTTCTTCGGCGTAGACTACCACTCCCATCTCGGCACACGCCGGGCGGGCATGGCCGTATACAATCCCGAAAGCGGCTTTGATAAAGCCATTCACAACATTGAAAACGCGCCGTTCCGGACAAAATTCACCTCGGAATCCCAGAGCATGCACGGCACCATGGGGATCGGCTGCATCTCGGATTTCGAAGCGCAGCCAATTTTGGTGCGTTCCCAGCATGGCACCTTCGCCATCACGACGGTGGGCAAGATCAACAACGTCGATGAGATTCTGGAAAAGGTCATCAGCCACACCACGCATTTCTTTGAAATGCAGAACGGCGAAATCAATCCGACAGAACTCGTGGCCGCCATCATCAACCAGAAAGACAATTTCATCGACGGCCTGCGTTATGCGCAGGAGATTGTGGACGGTTCGCTTTCCATGCTGGTACTGACTGCCAAGGGAATTTACGCCGCGCGCGATAAGCTGGGTCGCACACCGGTTGTCCTCGGCAAAAAGAGCGACGGCTTCTGCGCGAGCTTTGAGAGCTTCGCCTACCTGAACCTCGGGTATCAGGATTACCGTGAATTGGGTCCGGGCGAGATCGTCGTTATGGACACGGACAACGTCCGCACACTGGTTGCGCCGGGCAAGAAAATGAAAATCTGCACTTTCCTGTGGGTATACTACGGATACCCCTCTTCCTCCTATCAGGGCATCAGCGTGGAGCAGATGCGCTACAACTGCGGCAGGCTGCTGGCAAAACGCGACAAGGACCACGATGTTCACCCCGATACCGTCGCCGGTGTACCCGATTCCGGCACCGCGCACGCCATCGGCTATGCGAATGAATCGGGCATTCCGTATTCGCGCCCGTTTATCAAATACACCCCAACGTGGCCGCGTTCTTTTATGCCGACGCACCAGAGCCGGCGCGATCTCATCGCCAAAATGAAATTGATTCCGGTACATGACCTGATCGACGGCAAGAGCCTGCTTCTGATTGATGACTCGATTGTGCGCGGCACACAGCTGCGCGAGACAACGGAGTTCCTGTACGCGAGTGGCGCCAAAGAGGTCCATATCCGGCCCGCGTGCCCGCCGCTGCTTTTCGGCTGCAAATACCTGAACTTCTCGCGCTCCACCTCGGAGATGGAGCTTATCACGCGCCGTGTGATCCGCGAGCTCGAGGGCTGTGACCCGGATTACGATACCCTTTGCGAATACGCAGATCCGGATAGCGAAAAGTACCAGAAAATGGTAGACCGCATCTGCGAGATCCAGCACTTCACTTCTCTGCGGTATCACCGCCTGGACGATCTGATGGAATCGGTCGGCATCGATCCCGAATGCCTGTGCACCTACTGCTGGAACGGCAAGGAATAACGGAAAAGCAAAAAGATCCGGCCTTTCTTTCGGAAGGTTTCGGATCTTTTTGCTTGTATTTCGCTGCGCAAGCGTTTATAATCAAATCAAATAACCGCTTTTTGCGGGTTTGGGAGAGGAAAACATGATTTTCGAAAATTTGGACCGCATCGTATTCGCAGGCGATTCCGTCACCGACATGGGCAGCGCGCAGCCGATCGGTGAAGGACTTGGCGACAACATGGGGCACGGATATCCGCGCGTGATTGAAAGCCTGGTCAGCGCCGTATATCCGGAGCTCACCCTGCGCTTTACAAACGCCGGTATCAGCGGCAACACTTCCAAGCACCTTCTGGAACGATACAAGCGGGATGTTTTGGACCTGCACCCCCAGTGGGTTTCCATCTGCATCGGCATCAACGATGTCTGGCGGCAGTTTGATTCCCCCGCCATGCCGGAAGAGGCCGTTTCGCCCGAAGCCTATGCTTCCAACCTCCGCCAGATGATCGAAGCGGCCAAATCTGTCGCCAAGGGCGTCATTCTCGCGACGCCGTATTACATGGAACCGAACCGGACGGATTTTATGCGCGCCCGCATGCAGGTATACGTCGACATCTGCGCGCAGCTCGCCGATACATACGACTGCATCTTCGTCGATTTCCAGGCGATGTACGACCGTTATCTCGCCTACAAGCATTCGTCCCTGATTGCGTGGGACCGCGTACACCCGAACCAGATCGGCGCAACGCTGATGGCGAAGGAATGGCTTTCGGCCTGTGGCTTCGATTACAACCATACGCCAGCCCCGCTGAACCCCTGACCGTCCCAGCACACCGCACATTTCCACGGAAATAGAAAAAATCCGAGTCCCACGCCAAACGGCAAAGGGCTCGGATTTATTTCATTTGGTGGGCCATCAGGGACTCGAACCCGGGGCCCGCCGGTTATGAGCCGGCTGCTCTGACCAACTGAGCTAATGGCCCGTCCATGCCGCCACAGCGGCTGAAAATTATCATACCATACTTTCCGCGCAATTGCAAGGGAAACTTGCTTAAATCTTTCACGTCTGGTTTTTGTCCTTGTGGCTCTCCTTGGAAATCTGCGACGATCGCGTTTCCGAAAATCCCTCCGTCGATTCCGGGACAAAAAGGATCTTGATGGTCAGCAGCAGCAGCTTCAAATCGAGCATCAACGACTGCTTTTCGATATACTGCAAATCGAGGCGCAGCTTATCGTAGGGATCCGTATTGTACTTGCCATAGATCTGCGCGTACCCGGTCAACCCGCCCTTGACACGCAAGCGGAAAGCAAATTCCGGGATTTTCCGCGTGTAAAATTCCACATGTTCGATGCGCTCGGGCCGTGGCCCGACAAGCGCCATATCGCCTTTCAGCACATTGAGGATCTGCGGCAGTTCATCCATACGCAGCTTGCGGATCACCCGCCCGACACGCGTGATGCGCGGATCCCCCGTGCGGCAGGGGATGACGTCTCCCCCTTGTTCTGCGTTCACAATCATGCTTCGGAACTTGATGATCTCAAAAACACGGCCGTTTTTCGTGCAGCGTTTCTGCTTGAAAAACACCGGCCCGTGGTCTTCGAGCTTGATCGCAATCGAAACGAGCAGGAAAATCGGCGAAGTGATGAGCAGCGCGAGCAGCGAAACCAGCAGATCCAGCAGACGCTTGAACAGGTTGTACCAAAAGCGCTCGCTGTGGTATTCGTACTTCATCAGCGGCGTATCAATCAGATGGCGCGCGCCGAACCCCTGCATGGTGATCTCCTCGAGCTGCGGCGTAACATACAGGCTTTTGCGGTTTTGCATGCAGTACCAGAGCATTTCCGAACGGCTGGTACCACTGCCTACCTCATAAAAAATGACGGCTTCAAACGGGTCGAGCTGGCGCTTCCAGTCCGCCCCAAGGGCGCTGTACGGAATGACCTTTTCCACCCAAAGGATATACTTGAGCTTGCGCAGCTTCCGCACAAATCCGCGGGTATCCGCAGCACCCGTTATGATGAGCGTTTTTTCCGGCTTGGAAAACAGCATCGTCATGCGCTTGGCAAGCAACGCCCAGATGGCCGCCCCCAGAAGCTGAAAGACAACCGTAATAATACCGGGGACTAAGTTTACATAATTATGGCGAATCATACAGAATTCGCCGTAGAGTAAAAGGTCGGCAATGCCGAAAGCCAGGAACTGCGAGAAGATGGTCTCTGCGATGGAATAATCCGCGATTTTGAAAGCGCGAAACAGGTTGCCGAGTGCAATGTACACGATGATGTAGAGCAGCATCGTCACGATAAAGCCCACGCTGTTCATTTTGGAAAAAATCGACGGGCCGTAATATTGGAAAAGAACGATCGCAAACAGACCGATCTCCAGCAGAACAATCGTTACCTTGCTGACCATGGCCAGCACAAACTTTTTATTGTTCATATTTTTACACATCCTGATTTCCAGGTATTTTTCTTATTGTAATCATTTTGCCGCAAAAAGTCAACGTATGCAAAGTCAACACCGGAAAAATCTCGTGATTCGTCATAGGATTTCTGCCTGTTTAATCATACAAAAAGGAGCGGCAAAGGCCGCCCCCTTCTACGCTTTTCCGGATTTATTCCTTATCGCAGTCGCACTGCTCGTGGCAGGAACCCTCTTCTTCCTCATCCAGATCGAATTCGAGGTTCTCGCCGCAGTTGGGACACTCGATCGAACCTTCTTCGAGCATTTCGCTGTTGAGCTGGATCGTATCGCCGCAGCTCGGGCAGGTCACCTCGAAGTAGCAGTCGTCCTCGTCCTCTTCCCAATTGTCGTCGTCTTCCTCATGGAAATCCGCGTCGTCGTCATCGAGGTCATAATAATCCTCTTCCAGCTCGCCGAGATCCTCGTCGATCTCGTCTACCTGGCCGCTCAGCTCGTCGTACGCATCTTCCATTTCCTCCACGGAAAGGCACAAATCATCGAGCAGATCGACAATCGCGTTAAAGAGCTTCGTTTCCTTTGCATTCGGATCGAGGTCAAGACCTTCCATCAGACCGCGGATGTAAGCTGCTCTCTCGGAATTTGTCATAATCATTCACCTTTTCTTTCTGGACGGCCGGATGCCGGCCGCCCCTCGCGCCGGAGCAAACGCCCCGCCTCTGGTGTTTGGCGCAGATTATGCGCGCTCCATATATTCGCCTGTTCTGGTATCGATGCGGATCATTTCGCCTTCATTGATGAAGAGCGGAACCTTGATCTCCGCGCCGGTTTCCAGCGTGGCCGGTTTTGTGGCGTTCGTCGCCGTGTCGCCCTTGAAGCCCGGATCCGTCTGGGTGACCTGCAGCTCGACGAAGTTCGGCGGCTCTACGCCGAAAACATTGCCCTTATAGGAAAGCACCTTGCAGACCATGTTCTCCTTGACAAACTTGAAGTTGTCGCCGAGGATGCTCGGGCTGATCGGGGTCTGCTCATACGTCTCGTTGTCCATGAAATAATAGAGGTCGCCGTCGTTGTAAAGATACTCCATATCTTTTCTCTCAATGTACGCCGTCGGGTACTTATCGTTCGGGTTGAACGTTCTTTCCGTCACGGCGCCGCTGATAACATTGCGGATCTTGGTGCGGACAAACGCCGCGCCCTTGCCCGGCTTGACATGCTGGAACTCAATGATGGAATATACGTTGCCGTCCATTTCAAACGTGACACCGTTTCTGAAATCGCCTGCGGTAACCATGTAATAATACCTCCAAAAGTTTCTTCTTTGACTATTGTATAATATTTTCCCCTTTTTTTCAAGAAGAAATCGCGTGTTTTCGTGATTTTCTGTGCAAAATCAGAGGATGATAAGCTCCTTGGGGGAGTGCGTGAGGTTGCGGCAGCCGTCTTCCGTGACGACGATCATATCCTCGATACGCACGCCGCATTTGCCGGCAATATAGATGCCCGGCTCCACCGTAATGACCATGCCCGGCGCGCAGGGCGTGTCGTCGCGCGGGGAGAAGCGCGGCCATTCGTGGATCTCGAAGCCGACGCCATGGCCGAGGCCATGGCCAAAGGTTCCCGGATACGGCCCCTCGATGATGTCGCGCGCAACCTGATCGACGGCGCTGCACGGCACACCGGCGTGCACCGCATCAATGGCGGCAAGCTGCGCCTTGAGCACCGTGTCATAAATCGCCTTCTGCTCGTCGCTGACGAAGCCGAGCGCCACCGTGCGCGTCATATCGGAATGATACCCGTGGAGCATTGCACCGGTATCCATCGTGATAAAATCACCCTTGCGGATCACCGTATCGCCCGGAATACCATGGCACTGCGAACCGTTGCCGCCGGTAACGACGATCGGATCGAACGCGTTGCCGTCCGCGCCAAGCTTGCGCATATAAAACTCAATCTCGAGCGCGATCTCCCGCTCCGTAACGCCTTCGCGGATATACGGCAAAATGTGTTCAAACGTCGCATCGGTAATCGCCTGCGCGTCGCAGATCTTGCGGATCTCTTCTTCGCTCTTCACGATGCGCTGTGCGCGGATCGCGTCGTCGAGCGTGGTATCGAGCACAGCCTCGGCGCCATTCGCGCGGCAAAGGCCTTCAAAACGCATGGCTTGCCCGTACGGCAACGCGGCATACTCCATGTAAACGCTTTTGATATCGTGCTTTTTCAGCAGCGATGCGATGGAATCGTTCAGATTTGTGAACTCTTCCACAGCAACCCCCTGCGCCTTGGCGCGCGCCGCTTCCGCATAGCGGAAATCCAGGAGATAATACGCCTTTTCAGCCGTCAAAAGCAGCGCGCCGTCTGTGGACGGGAACGCCGTCAGATAGTAAAGATTCGTTTCGGAAACGACGAGCGCCGCTTTTTTCGCGTCGCCGCCGATGACCTTTTCTGTGAGTCGCTCAATCGGAGAACGCATGAGAATCACCATTCTTTCTGTAGTTTGTAGGGTCCAGCCGCCGGTAATGCGGCCGGAGAAAATGCTCCAGCCAGCGCTTGAAGCGAACCGTCCAGGCTTTATCCGGGGCGATGGGGTCCAGCAGCACCGAGGGCATACCGCAGAGATTCGCGCCGAAGATATCTGTGAAGATCTGGTCGCCGACCACGAGGCACTCGCGCACATGCACGCCAGCGAGGCGCTTCGCGCGCAGATAGCCGAACGGGGAAGGCTTGCAGGCAAACGAGATGTACGGCAGCGCAAATTTTTCCGCAAAGGGCGCCACACGCTTTTTGTAGTTGTTGGAGACAACAACCAGCCGCACGCCCGCCGCCGTCATCTGCTTTGTCCAGGCAAGCACGCCCGTGTGCGGCGTCTGTGCGCCGTGCATCGCCATGGTATTGTCCACGTCGAGCACGATGGCGCGAATATGCATCGCGCAAAGCAGCGCGGGGGTGATATCCGTCACGCGGTGCAGCGTGCCGGTTGGCCTGAATACCGCCATGCAGTCCACCAAACCTTTTCACGAAATTTCCTGCCGGCGCCCAAGCAAAGGCTGCCGGGAAAAACGCACTTCACACAAAAAAGCGGGCTTTTGGCCCGCTTCTTCACGTTTCATTATTTGTACTTGCGCTTGCGAGCTGCTTCGGACTTCTTCTTGCGCTTAACGGAGGGCTTTTCATAAGCCTCTCTCTTGCGCACTTCCTGAATCACGCCCGCTCTGGCGCACTGCTTCTTGAAGCGTCTGAGCGCGCTTTCCAAAGACTCGTTGTCTTTGATTCGGATTTCAGCCATCTATATCCCTCCCATCCGCCATCAGGCAGGGGTGTATTTGTTATTAGCACGAAATAACACAAATAATTATAGATGCACGCGCAAAAAAAGTCAAGGCTTTTTTCATAAATTTGCGAGAAAAGCGCGCATCGGGCAAAAGATTTCTGATAATTTCATTTTTTCCTGCACACCGTGCCTTTTTCGTATAGCAATAAAACCTTTTCGCATGCCTGCCGACCTTCTGCAAAAAAAGCAAGAAAATATGATGAAAATACGCAAAAAACACGTGGTTAGATACTGGTATTCCGAATATTCAACACACAGAATCTGAAAAAAAATATGCTTAAATTGAAATTGAAAGCCTTGACAATGCTGGGAAAACATCATAATATATAATTATAAAGCAAAGAGACCATTTTGGAAAGTGGGGTGCACAGCTATGAAGAAAGAGACGCTTACAAAGAGCGAGCATGAAATCATGAATCTGCTCTGGCATGTCGACAAGCCGCTGACCGCTTCTGAAATTATTGAAAAATCGACAGACAAAACTTGGAAGGACAGTTATATCCATCTGCTGATTAACTCTCTGCTGGACAAGGAAATGATCCGTGCGGAAGGATTTGCCAAAACCACCAAAAATTATGCGCGTACATTTGTAGCGGCCGTTTCGGAAGAAGCGTATGCCGTTCAACAAATTGCAGGACCGAATCCCATCAGCACGCTGTCCGTAGTTTCCATCGTTTCTGCGTTGATTGACCAGTCGGCAGACCAGCAAACGCTGATTGACGCGATCGAATCCATGCTTGCGGAGAAGCGTACCCAAGAAACCTGAACCTAACAGGCCCGTGCAGAAAGCTGCGCGGGCTTCCGCTTTTTTCAGCCATTCTCCAGCTTGTCCTTTCCAACCGGCCTTTGAAACAGGCGCTCAAAGCCCTCGCGCGTATCCGAATAAGCGAGTGCCCACATCATTTTGGCAATCACCGCTTCGGTCGTCATACTGGAGGCCTCCAGCACGCGGTACTTTTCCTTGATGATGTGCCCCACGCGGTAAACGGACAGATTGCTCCCTTCGTGCGGAACCTGTGTGGTGATCACTACACGCACGCCGTTTTCCATCATTGCGGCGATCTTTTCTTCAAAGGCATTATTTCCATAATACGGAATACCGCCCACGCCGAAACTCTCAATGACGACGCCGCGGCAATTCGCGTTGATGTAATCAAAAATCGAGGGGTCCATACCGGGAATCACACGGATGGAGAGGATTTCCGGCACGAGCCGATCGTAAAACTCAACGTCCCCGCATTCCGGTCGTTCGTCGATATAGCAGAAAAGCTTGCGGTCGAAAAACACGCCGATGTCCGGATAATCGATGCTCGAGAACGCATCGAAGCTTTTCGAATGCGTTTTCCGGGCGCGCGTACCGGCAATGACATGGCTGTTGAACACCACATGCGTGCCGCAAGCACGGTCGTCCGTGGCGTAGGCAAACGCCTCAAACAGATTGCGCCGCGCGTCGCCGTCTGGCTCCTGAATGGATTTCTGCGCGCCGGTGAAGACGATCGGCTTCAGATTGCGCTGCACGAGATAGGACATTGTCGCCGCCGCATAGGCCATGGTGTCCGTGCCGTGCGTGATTACAAAGCCATCGTACGCGCCGTAATTGTCCCGGATGATCTGTGCCAGATGCACCCACTGCCGCCAGCACATATTCGTGCTGTCCAGATTATAGGGCTGCACCGTATCCACCGTACACAGCGTGCAAATTTCCGGCACAGCTTCCAGAAGCTCTTCTGAGGTGATGGCCGGCGTCAGGCCGTTCGTCGTTTTGGCCGAGGCGATGGTGCCGCCGGTTGCAATAAACAAAATTTTCTTCATGGTGTACGCACGCTCCATTGCGCCGCCTTCGCGGCGATTTCCGCGGCCCTGCGCCGCAAGTACAGTTTTACCACATTCTGCATGCAAATGCAAGCGCAGACAGGAAAAGAGCCGGCAGGGGCCTCCCAGCCGGCTTCTCTTTTACGCTTTTTCGCACTCAAATACGCGATGCAAGCTTGAGGAGCGTATCGCCCGTCACGCGATATGTCGTCCACGTGTCCAGCGCCTGAGCGCCGATGGATTCATAAAACGCGATGCTCGGCGCGTTCCAGTCCAGACACGCCCATTCCAGCCTGCCGCAGCCCCGCTGTACCGCGAGACGCNNGCGCGAGCCGTTTCAAAAGCAGCTTGCCATACCCCTTGCCGCGGTATGCGGGCAAAACGAAGAGATCCTCGAGATAGATGCCCGCGCGGCCGAGCCACGTCGAGAAATTGTGGAAAAACAGCGCAAACCCCACCGGTGTATCCTCTTCAAACGCAAGAAGCACTTCCGCTTTTTTCTTTTCGAAAATCCAGGTTTCCAGCAACTCTTCGTTCGCGATCACCTGATCCTCCATCTTTTCATACGCAGCCAGCGCCCGAATAAAGCCGAGGATCACCGGAATGTCTTCAGGTCCAGCAAAGCGTATCGTAAAATTTGCCATAGGGTTATCCATCCTTTCGTTTTCGTGCAATCCAACAGAACCGGTGCTGCGTGTACGGAAGATACCCCTGCCGCGCACAGAGCGCGTCAA
Source organism: Ruminococcaceae bacterium UBA1417 (assembly GCA_002305575.1). Classification (GTDB taxonomy): domain Bacteria; phylum Bacillota; class Clostridia; order Oscillospirales; family Acutalibacteraceae; genus Hominenteromicrobium. The sequence continues at coordinate 53,520 of DBPP01000037.1, read as the reverse complement.
GCCGCAACAGCTGCGGGAAACACGCATCCACGGAAAAAGCGGGAAACTGCCGCGGATTTGCAGCCGCATACCGCACAAACGCAGCCACGTCTGCAAAACGCGCCGTCCCGTAGCACTGGTCCTTGTAATTGATGGAAAATCCCGCGCGCTGAAACCGCGGGATCTCATTCTCGAGATTGAAATCCGGTCGGGAAGCCGCCGGCAAGCCAAGGAAACGCCGTAAAGAAAGGCCGTCGCTTCCGCCGACCTGCTCGAGAATGCAGTAGCCGCCCGGCTGCAGCACCCGCCGCACGGCGCCGATGTCATACGCTGCACAGCGGTTCAGCACGAGGTCAAACGACGCATCCGCAAAGGGCAGCGTCACACCGTCCGTACTCTGCCGAACCGTCACACCGAGCGGCGCAAGCCTGCGCTCGCACGTATCCAGCGCCGCCGCATCCGAAACCGTCAGGCTCGTCAGGGAAAATGGATGGCGCAGCGCAAGCAGAAACGCACCATCCCCGGCCTCCATTTCCAGCAGCCGGCTTTCCGGCTTTAAAAAATCCAGCACTTTTTGGCGGAACCGCCACGGCAGTGGTGCCGGCATATAGCTGATATTGGATGCGCCGCTGCGCCCCTGAACGGTGGCTTCCGTCCAAAGCGCACGCTTTTCTGCGTCCGTCATGTATTTTTGTCCACCTGGTGGAAGGTCTTGAGGTTGCCGGTTTTACCGTGGCGGCGATCCAGCTCCGCACGGACGTCCTCCAACGCGATGCCCTCATTGACCATCAGCACCGTCAGATGATACAGCAGATCGCTGATCTCCAGCACCGTCTCCGCGTTGTCGCCGTTCTTCGCCGCGATGATCACCTCGCTGCACTCTTCCCCACACTTCTTCAAGATTTTATCGGTTCCCTTTTCAAACAGGTAACACGTATATGAGCCCTCCCGTTTCTCCCCCTTGCGGGCGAGCACGGTGTCGTAAAGCTGCTGCAAAATATCCATAATCTTTCCTCTTTCCTGATTGTATGGCTTTTGATAAAACAACATGCCGGGAATCACACAATTTCCTTAAAGAAACAGCTGTGACTGCCCGTGTGGCACGCCGGACCAGTCTGCACGACTTTGATGAGCAGCGTGTCGTCGTCACAGTCCGCAATGATATTCAACACCTTCTGCACGTGTCCGCTTGTCGCGCCCTTGTTCCACAGCGTCTGCCGACTGCGGCTGTAAAACCAGGTGTATCCGGTTTCCAGTGTTTTGACCATTGATTCTCGATTCATGTAGGCGAGCATCAACACCTCGCCGGTCGAGGCTTCCTGCACAATCGCGGGAATCAGATCCGACTTCATAAAGTACCGTTCCAAATGGTCCTCGATCTCCTCGCGCACCTTCAGCGTGTTGCCGGAGAGATGCTGGCAGGCCGTCACCGCCGCACGCAGGTCCAGCGCCTTCGTGTAGATCGCCTTGCCTGCAATGGCGCCGTACAGCCCGAGGTTGTTGAGATCGACAATATCCTTGAGGTTGCTGACCCCGCCGCTCGCGATGATGCTGCACGACACCGCGCGGTTGATCTTATCCAGCATGACAAGGTTCGGCCCCGCCATCGTGCCGTCCTTCGCGATATCGGTGAAGATCAGGTAACGCACGCCGATCTGCTCCATTTGCCGCGCCATGTCGAGATAATCCATCTCACTCTGCGCCGTCCATCCCTCGGCCGCCACCTTGCCGTCGCGCGCATCGATGCCAACGGCAATTCTTTTACCGTATTGGCGCACTGCTTCGCGCACAAAGGCCGGGTCCTGCAGCGCCGCAGACCCGAGAATCACGCGGTTCACACCGCGCGACAGATAATATTCAACGCTCTCCATATCGCGGATACCGCCGCCGACCTCCATATTCAACGTCGTATTTTTGCGGATGGAAAAGATCGTCGCATCATTGACAGGTCTGCGCGCTTTTGCGCCGTCGAGGTCAACGATGTGTATCCAGCGCGCGTCGGCGTCTTCAAAGCCCTTGGCTGTTTCCACGGGATCATCCGCCACCTGTTCCGCCGTGGCATAATCCCCCTGAAACAATCGCACGCACTGCCCGTCCTTTAAATCGATTGCCGGTAAAATAATCATAAAAATCCCCCATGCTGTTGCGCAGCTGCCGCACCGCAGCCGCATTTTATTCGTCCAGCGTCCCCTTGGTGGAAAGCGCCGTGCCGGTGCTGTTCTCCGCCGTCGCGTCGCAAAGGGCGTGTGCGGCCGCCTTGAACAGCGCTTCAATCATGTGGTGCGCGTTTTTGCCATACGGGCACCGCAGGTGCAGCGTAAAGCCCGCATGATCGCTAAACGCACGGAAGAATTCCTCCGTCATGCAGGTATCGAAATCGCCGACGCGCTCCTGCGGAAAGGACGCGTCAAACGCGAGATACGGCCGACCGCTGACATCGACCGCGCAAAAGCCGAGCGCTTCATCCATTGGGATCAGGGCATGGCCGTACCGCACGATTCCAGCGCGGTCCCCCAGCGCCTTTTTAAAAGCGCGCCCCAGCACGATGCCGGTATCTTCCACCGTATGGTGGCAATCCACATGCCAATCTCCCACCACCTTGAGCTTCAGGCCGAAGCCGCCATGCACAGCGAGCGCCGTGAGCATATGGTCAAAAAAGCCGACGCCGGTGCAGATGTCCACCTCGCCGCCATCCAGCCAGAGCGTCAACTCGATATCCGTTTCTTTGGTCTTACGTGTAACCGACGCCTTGCGTTCCATAGGTCTGTTCCTTTCTCCGTAACGGCCGTATTAAGCTTCAAAAAAGTCGCGGATATGGTCGAGCACCGCCGCGTTCTCACCGGTGGAACCCGCCGTAATGCGCAGCGCGGACATGGCCTTGAAGTACCGCACCGCAATCGAATCCGCCAGAAGCTTTTGGAAAAGCGCCTCGGCCTGCGGCGTGCGGACAACGACGAAATTTGTCACGCCCTGCACGACCTCCATCTTTCCCGGAAACCGCTGCATAAGCTGCAGGAGCCCGGCCTGCAGCGCATCGCGCGACAGCAGGATGCGGCGCGTAGCAGCCTCACATTCACCGCGGTTTTTGAGCACGGTTTCCGCCATACGCTGGGAAAGCGCGTTGACGTTGTACGGCGATTTAACGGCTTTGATGGCGCGGATCAGACGTTCCTGTCCAACTGCAAACCCCACGCGCAGCGCGGCCAAGCCGAATGCCTTCGAGCAGGTTTTGAGAATCAGGAGGTTGTCATACGACGCGGCCTCCGCCAGCATCGATTCGTTCCAGAAATCCATGTACGCCTCATCGAGCACGACAAGCCCGGAAACGCCGGACACAATCCGCCGGATCGCCGCGCGGTCGAGCCCCAGCGACGTCGGGTTGCAGGGATTGCTGAAAATCAGCAGCTTCACCTGTTCGCGGTTGCACGTTTCAATCAGTCGATCCACATTGATCGTCCAGTCTTCATTTTTCGGGATGGAAACGCCGCGGCATTCGGCGAGGTAGCCGTAGAAATCATACATGGAAAAGTCCGGTGCTACCGTGGCATAGGTGTCGCCCTTCTGCAAAAAGCTCTGGAAAATGATGGAAATCAGCTCGTCCGAGCCGTTGCCCGCCACCACATTCGCCGCATCCACGCGGTACGCACGCGCAAACGCCGCGCACAGCGCTTTTGCGGTCGGGTCCGGATAGCGGTTCAGCTCGACGGAAAACGTCGCATGCAGCGCGCTCGCCATAATCGACTCCGGCAGGCGCAGAAACGACTCGTTCGCGTCCAGACGGATTTTATACTCCCCTGCGATCGGCTCATACGGCTCAAGATCGCGGATTTTCTCGTTCAGTTCATACATGGTTCTGGGTCCTTTCTCTGGGAATCGCATCCGCTTTACGGCTGTGCGCGGCGCACGGCGATCGAATTTGCGTGGGCCGTCAGCTCCTCCGTTTCCGCGATGCGGATGATATCGTCGGCAGCGTCCAGCAGCGCCTCCTTGGTGTAGTAGATAAAGCTGGATTTCTTGATGAAATCATCGACCGAAAGCGGCGAGAAAAAGCGCGCTGTGCCGCTGGTGGGCAGAACGTGGTTCGGGCCCGCGTAGTAATCGCCGAGCGGCTCGGGAGAATAATTTCCGAGGAAAACAGAACCCGCGTTGTCGAGCCGGCCGATATATTCGAGCGGGTTTTCACAGCACACCTCAAGGTGTTCGGGCGCAAGCTCGTTTGCAAAATCAACGGCTTCCTCGATCGTCTCACAGACGATGATCGCGCCAAAATTGTCGATGGATTCCCGGATGATTGCGCGGCGGGAAAGGGTCTGCATCTGCCGCTCAATCTCCGCGGCCGTCGCCTTCGCAAGCGCTTCGTCCGGCGTGAGAAGAATGACTGATGCCATGCGGTCGTGTTCGGCCTGGCTCATCAGGTCTGCCGCGAGGTAAGCGGGCTTTGCGCTTGAATCCGCAAGAATCAGGATTTCGCTCGGCCCCGCAATCATGTCAATATCAATCGTGCCATACAGCAGCTTCTTGGCTGTCGCTACAAAGATATTGCCCGGACCGACGACCTTATCGACCTTCGGCACGCTTTCGGTTCCGTAGGCGAGTGCGGCCACGGCCTGCGCGCCGCCGATCAAAAACACGCGATCGACGCCGGCAATCTTCGCCGCGACGAGGATGTTCTTATCCGGCTTGCCGGTACGCCCCGGCGGGGTGACCATCACGATCTCGCCGACCTCGGCGATTTTCGCCGGGATCACGTTCATCAGCACTGAGGACGGATACGCCGCCGTACCGCCCGGCACATAGACGCCGACACGGTGCAGTCCGCGCACGCGCTGGCCCATCAGCACGCCGTTTCGTTCTGGATCGATGCGGCTCTGCTGCTTCTGGCGCGCATGGAACGCGCGAATATTCTCCGCGGCACGCTCCATGGCGGCGAGGAACGCAGGGTCGCAGTCCGCCGTGATCCGCTCAATTTCCGCCATGGAAATCTCCAGCGATTCCGGTACCCAGCCGTCAAATTTCTGCGAATAGGCGCGCACAGCGCTGTCCCCGTTGTCGCGCACGTCGCGCAGGATGGCGGCAACGCCGTCCTCCACACTGCGGTCGTTCTCGCGCACGCGGTCCTTCAGGCTCTGGATAAAGCGCTCGCAATAAGCGCGATCGCCTTTTTCGATTCGAATCATACGGTTTTCTCCCCTCTGTTTTCTGCAATGGAGCGCTCCAGCTGCGACGCGAGCGCCTCAATCTCCGCCTTGCGCAGCTTGAGGCTCGCGGTGTTGGCGATCAGGCGCGCAGAAATCTGCGTGATCGTCTCTACAACTTCCAGTCCATTTTCCCGGAGCGTCGCGCCGGTTTCCACAATGTCGACGATGCCGTCGGCGAGGCCGAGCAGCGGCGCAAGCTCCACGGAACCTTCGATCTTGATGATGCGCACGTCCATCGCGCGGCTTTCAAAGAACTGGCGCGCAACGTTCGGGTACTTGGTTGCAACGGTCTTGGCCTTGTAGCCGCCAAAGAAATCCACGCCTTTTTTGCAGGCGAGCGCAAAGCGGCAGCGGCCGAATCCGAGGTCCAGAATTTCAAAAAAATGGCTGCCGTTCTCCATGATCGTGTCCTTGCCAACAACGCCGAGATCGCACACGCCGTTTTCCACATAGGTGATGACATCGGCCGCTTTGGCAAGCACAACTTCTATTTCTCCGTTTCCGACGGGTAAAATCAGCCGGCGGCCCTTCTCGCGCACCTGGGTGCAATCCAGGCCGATGCGCTCCAGCGCGGCGACCGTATCCTTCTCCAGCCGACCCTTCGTCAGCGCGATTCTCAACGGCTTCATGCGTCTTCCTCCAATCCGACCTCGATCACGGTGCGGATACCGCGCCGTGCCGCGTATTCCCGCGCGGCCTGCGCCGTTTCCAGCACGCAGCTCTCGCAGATTTTTCCTTCTGCTGTCAATTCCCGAATGCGCAGCTGCGCGCGGGCCTCCGCACCCTCCTGTGCAAAGACGAGCACATCGGGCGTGCGCACAGCGGCGCTTTCCATCAGGCAGGATGCGAGGGCGTCCACGTCTGCTGCAAAGCCGATGGCGGGCATCGGCGCGTCAAACTGCTGCAAAAGGTTGTCGTAGCGGCCGCCCATCAGGATGGCGTCGCCGTAATTTTCCGCATATGCGCTGAACACAACCCCCGTGTAGTAGTCGTTGCGCTGCACGAGGCCGAAATCCACCATCAACCGTTCGCCGAGCCCGAGTGCGGACAGCGCCCCGTACAACCGGCGCGTATAGTTCAGGGTTTCATACAGCGCCGGATGGCCCTCGCAGAAGCGTTCCGCCTCCCGGAACACTTCCGCGCCGCCGAACAGACGCGGCAGCTTTCGAATGGCCTCCGTATAGAGCGAAGGCTCCAGCGTATCGAGCAGATCGCCGAGCGCGGCGTAATTCTTCGATTCAATCCGCAAGCGAATATCTTCGCGGCAGTCGTCAGAGACCGGCAGCTCATCGGCAAGCAGACGAAAAAACCGCGCGTTGCCCAGTTCAAACCGGAAATGCGACGTACAGGCCGAAAGCGCATCGACCGCCGCCGCGATCACCTCGATATCGGCCCGCAGCCCCGCTGCGCCGAGCAGCTCGATACCCGCCTGCATCGATTCATCGCTGCGCCCGGACAGATCCTTGCGGTTGCGGTAGACCGGTTGGTTGTAATAGAGACGGACCGGCTTTTCCACGGATTGCAGGCGCGTCGCTGTAAGGCGGGCAATCGGCAGCGTAAGATCGGGACGGAACACAATCAGCCGTCCCTTATTGTCGGTCGATTTATACATTTCATATTGCGGGATCGCCGCATCCGCATTGTCGAATACATCGTAATATTCGATGCCGGGCGTAATGACCTCATTATACCCGCGCATGCGGAAAACCTGCTCGAGCTTGCGGCTGACCGCGCGCCGCGCGAGGCATTCCTCAAACAGAATATCCTTGGTGCCTTCCGGCGTAACCTTGTTGAAGCGTTTCATAGAATTCACCGCTGCCCGCAGGCAGCCCCCTCTTGATTTGAAATCGCCGGTCTTGATTCCGGCATTCGCTTTATTGTAGTAACGTAATGTTATGATAGCATATTCGCATAAGTCTGTCAATCCCCAAAACAAGGGGGACGCAGCTTCCCGAAAACCAGCGCGTTCACAATTGGAATACGGCCATTTTGGGTACAATCCACCGCATTGCCATCAGAACAGCGTCGTCTGGCTGCTGTCCGGCAACCCCTGCAGCGCGCCGGCATTCTTCAGCGTCTCGATCACCGCGCTCGAAACCTTGGCGCGGCTTTGCAGCTCATCGACGGAGATAAAATCGCCGCCGTCGCGGCACGCCTCCCAGAGGCTGTGCGCAGCCGCCTCGCCGACACCGGAGAGCGAGGAAAACGGCAGGCGTATTTTGCCGTCCTCGACAAGGAATTTCTTCGCGTCGGATTTGTGTAGATCGACCGGCAGCAGCTCGATACCGCGCGCCAGCATCTCGTTGATGATCTGGAACGTGCTGTACGCAGCCTCTTCCTTGGCCGACGCCTGCTTTTCCTTCATTTTCGTGTCAATTTCCTTCATGCGCCGCTGCACGGCCGCCTTGCCCTGCACAGCCGTCGCGCCGTCGAAATCCTCGCTGCGCACAGTGAAGTATGCGGCATAATACTCGACAGGCTTGTGCACCTTGTACCAGCCGAGACGGAGCGTCGCAATCATATACGCCGCAGCGTGCGCCTTCGGGAACATGTACTTGATCTTGTAGCACGAATCGATGTACCAGTCCGGCACGTTGTGTTCCTTCATCGCGGCGATATGCTCCTGCGTGAAGAGCTTCTTCGCGTTGCCCTTACGCGTGATCTCCATGATCTTAAACGCCATTTTCGGCTCGAGACCTTTGAGCAACAGGTACGTCATGATGCTGTCACGCGTACCGATGACGGTGGAAATCGTGCAGGTTCCATTTTTGATGAGATCCTGTGCGTTGCCGAGCCAGACGTCCGTGCCGTGCGACAGGCCGGAAACCTGCAAAAGGTCGGAGAACGTTTTCGGCTGGGAGTCGATGAGCATCTGGCGGACAAACGGCGTGCCACACTCGGGCAGCGACAGCGTACCGGTCATCGAACCGATGTCCTCCGGCTTGACGCCGAGCGCTTCGGTCGACGTGAACAGCGACATCACCGCCGGGTCGCTCATCGAGACCTTCATGACCGGGATACCGGTGTAGTCCTCAAGATAGCGGTAAATCGTCGGCACATCATGGCCGAGCTCGTCGAGCTTACAGATCGTATCGTGAATCGAGTGGAAATCGAAGTGCGTCGTGATGTTGTCGGAATTCTGATCGTTCGCCGGATGCTGCACCGGGCAGAAGTCGTAGACCTCCTTGCCCTTGGGCACGACGACCATGCCGCCGGGATGCTGACCTGTCGTGCGCTTAATGCCGGTGCACGCAACGGAAAGACGCTTTTCCTCGGCCTTGTGCAGCGTACGCCCGCGCTCCTCCGCGTATTTTTTGACGTAGCCAAATGCGGTCTTATCCGCAACCGTCGCGATGGTGCCGGCCTTAAAGACATTTTCACGGCCGAACAGCGTCTCCGTATACCGGTGCGCACCGCTCTGGTATTCGCCGGAAAAGTTCAGGTCGATATCCGGCGTTTTGTCGCCGTCAAAACCGAGGAACGTTTCAAACGGAATCGTGTGCCCGTCGCGGTCGAGATCGCCGCCGCACCGCGGGCACTTCTTCGGCGGCAGGTCAAATCCGGAGAGATACGAGCCGTCGGTGATGAACTCGCTGTACTTGCAGTTCGGGCAGATGTAGTGCGGCTCAAGCGGATTGACCTCCGAGATACCGGACATCGTCGCGACGAACGACGAACCAACCGAACCACGCGAACCGACGAGATAGCCGTGCGCCTCGCTGTCCGCCACCAGCTTCTGCGCGGTCATATACAGCACCGAGAAGCCATGCTTGTTGATGGAGCCGAGCTCGCGCTTCAGGCGCTTCTCGACGATCTCCGGCAGCGGATCGCCATACTTTTCCTTGGTGCGCGCCCAGGTGATCGAATTGAGCTGTTCCTCCGCGCCATCGATGAACGGTGGAAACACACCCTCCGGAATCGGCCGGATCTCTTCAATCATATCGGCAATTTTGTTCGGGTTTGTCACGACGACTTCGTATGCCTTTTCGCGGCCCAGATATTCGAACTCCTTGAGCATTTCATCTGTCGTGCGCATATAGAGCGGAGCCTGCTCGTCCGCATCGGAAAAGCCCTGTCCGGCCATCAGGATGGCGCGACCGGCGGCATCCTTCGGATCCTTAAAGTGCACGTCGCCCGTCGCGACGACCGGCTTGTGGAGCCGCTCGCCGAGCTTCACAATCGTGCGGTTGTATTCCTTGAGCTGCTCGACGTCGCAGTCGCCGTTACGCACCATAAACATGTTGTTGCCAAGCGGCTGAATCTCCAGATAATCGTAATAGGACGCGATTTCCATCAGCTTCTCCCACGGCTCGTTGCGCGTCATCGCGCGGAACAGTTCGCCCGCCTCGCAGGCCGAGCCGAGAATTAAACCCTCGCGGTGCTGGTCGAGCACGCTTTTCGGCGTGCGCGGCCGCTTGTAGAAATAATTGAGGTGGCCGTAGGAAATCAATTTATACAGGTTTTTGAGGCCAACCAGATTTTTCACGAGGATAATCTGGTGGTAGGTCGGCAGCTTTTTCGGGTCGCCGCCCGCAAGCGCCGAATTGATGTCGTGTACGCAGGCTGCGCCGTAATCATCCCGCAGCCGCTCCACGAGGTTGAGAAAAATTTCGCCGAGCACCGCGGCATCGTCCGAAGCGCGATGGTGGTTGAAGGGTTTGAGCTTCAGGTATTTCGCAACCGTATCCAACTTACAGTTTTTAATATCCTTGAGCATGGCGCGGCACATGGCGACCGTGTCGATATAGACATATGGAAACGCCATATTCTGCCGGCCGCAGACGGCGCGCAGGAACGACGTGTCAAAGCCCGCGTTGTGGGCGATAAGGATGGCATCCTTCCCACAGAATTCAAAGAACGCCTGCACCGCTTCCTTCTCTTTCGGCGCACCCTGCACCATCTCGTCGGTGATACCGGTCAACTGAGTGATTTTCGGCGGGATCGGCTTTTCGGGGTCCACAAACGTGTTGAACCGTTCGGTGATCTCGCCGTTGTGGATGCGCACCGCGCCAATCTCCGTGATGCGCTCCGTCTTCGGCGAAAGGCCGGTCGTCTCGAGGTCGAAACAGATGAAATCCGCGTCGAGCTTCGCGTCCGTCTCGCCGGTAACCGCCGGGACAAGGTCGTTGACGAAATAACTTTCCACGCCGTAGATGACCTTGAAATCGCCGCCGCCTTTTTTGATCTTGAGCCAGGCGTTCATCGCGTCGGGGAACGCCTGCGCCACGCCGTGGTCCGTGATGGCGATGGCCTTCTGGCCCCACTTGTACGCCTGATTGATCAGATCCCCGGCCGGCGTCATGCCGTCCATCGCCGACATGTTCGTATGTAAATGCAGCTCGACGCGCTTCTCCTTCGCTGAGTCGACGATCTCCACCATCTCCGCGCGGGCCACTGCGCTCGGCCGCATGACGTTTTCGCGGTCGTATTTATCGTACTCTACGGAACCGGTCACGAGCAGCGCCATACCCTTTTTAATGCTGTCCGCACCCGAGCAGTCGCTCACGGATTGAATCATCTTGAGTGTGATGGAGTTCGTGTAGTCCGTGATGTCGATGGAATAGATCTTGCGCGTGCCGTCGCGCGTCTCCTTGACCTCGAGGTCGAACACCTCGCCCCAGATGGTCACGCGGCCGGCCTCTACCGTCGCCTCGCTAATTGGCACCGGCGCCTTCTTCGGCACGTTGCCGATGAGTGGCCGCGCTGTCTCGAGAATGATCTGCGGCATCAGGGAAGCGCCCTCGCGCACGCTGACGCGGCGCTTCGCCGCTTTTTCCTTCATCGCCGCTTCGTACTGCTCCATCTCTTCGACTACGGCGGCGCGCATGCGCTTTTCCTCCTCGACATGCAGCCGCTGGATGACCGACTCGTCGCCGTTCTCCAGTTTGATTTTGCCGGTGAACACCACCGTGACCGGCACATCAAACCACGCCTGTACGGTCTCGCTGATTTTTCGGTCGGTACGGCGTTTTTCCAGCAGCTCGCCGCCGCCGTGCTGGAGTGTGATGGTGAGCGTTTCGCCGTCGAGCGCTGCCGTGGCATCGCGGAACGTACCGTTGAGGCTCGCATCCAGCTCGCGCACACGCTCGAGCACGGCAGGCACGCAATCCGCCGACCAAAGCGCCTTCGAAAAATGCGGTGCAATTTCCACGCGCATGCCCGGCAAAATTCTATTCCGCAGGTTTTCGTTTAACGTGCGCAGCGCGCTGTACGGCGTAAAACGCGGAAAGACTGTGCGGATTCGCACAGCCTGTTTCTCGCGGTAAACTTCAATTTTCTCGATCTGCCCTTCGCAAAGGACTTCTTCCGCCGGAATTCCGGCGTGCTTTAACAAATCGCCTAATGTTTTCAAATGCAGTTCCCCTATTGGATCAAAGCTTTTCGATTTCGGTGAGCAGCGCAGAAAGCAACTCATCCTCCGGTACCTTGCGGACGATCTCGCCTTTTTTAAAGATCAATCCCTCGCCGTTGCCGCCAGTGACGCCGATGTCCGCCTCCCGCGCTTCGCCGGGTCCATTGACGACGCAGCCCATCACGGCCACCGTGATGTCCTTATCCACGTTTTCAAGGGCCGCCTCCACACGGTTCGCAAGACCGATCAGGTCGATGCGCGTCCGACCGCAGGTCGGACAGGAGACAAAGCGCACGCCGCGCCGCATCCCGAGCGCCGAAAGAATATCGCGTCCTGTGCGGATTTCCTCCACCGGGTCCGCTGTCAGCGAGACGCGCAGCGTATCGCCGATGCCGCGCTGCAACAGACTGCCGATACCAATGGCGGATTTAACAATGCCCATGCGCGCCGTTCCCGTTTCTGTGACGCCTAGATGCAGCGGATAGTCGCAGCGCTCGGCAATCCGCTCATAGGCTTTTATGTTTGTATCCACCGACGAGGATTTCAGTGAAATCACGATGTCGGTAAAATCAAATTTTTCCAGCAGCGACGCATGATACAGCGCGCTCTCACACAGCGCCTCCGCCGTTGGCGCACCGTATTTCGCGAGGATCGATTTCTCTACGGAGCCGGAATTGACGCCGATGCGGATCGGGATCTTTTTCTCGCGGCAGACTTTTGCCACCGCCTTAACGCGGTCATCGCCGCCAATGTTGCCCGGGTTGATGCGGATTTTGTCGATACCCGCATACGCCGCTTCGAGCGCAAGCTTATAATCAAAGTGGATATCGGCGACAAGCGGAATCGAAATTTTTTCCTTGATCGCCGGAATCAGCCGCACGGCGTCCATGTCGGGAATGGCCGCGCGCAGAATTTCACAGCCGGCCTTTTCAAGCGCAACCGCCTGCCGCACGCTGCCCTCGATATCGGTGGACGGCACATTCAGCATGGACTGCACCGTAACCGGGGCGCCGCCGCCAATCTTGACGTTTCCCGCCGTCACCTGTTTTGAAATCCTTTTCATTTCCCTGTCCTTTCCGGGCGGCCCGCCGCCCTTATCCTCAGCCCCCGCCCGTCACAATCCGGGCGATGTCGTTGAACGTCACCGCCACCATCAAGCACAAAAGCAGCGCAAAACCGCCCGCGTGCACCCAGCGCTCGTAACGCGCCGGAACCGGACGCCGGAAAATCACCTCAATCAGCAGGAATACGATCCGCCCGCCATCAAGCGCCGGCAGCGGCAGCAAATTCACAATGCCGAGGTTCACTGAAAGGATCAGCATGATATACAGGATGTTGTTCACCGCATCGCCAAAGCTGCTCTCGAGCCCGGCGCTCGCCACCTGCGTGACGGCCTGCGCCGTACCGACCGGCCCGGCCATCTCGTTGAAGCCGAAGCGCCCGGTCACAAGGCCAAACAGACTTGCATACACCATGCGCACCGTGGAAACCGTATCGGCAAAGGATTTCTTCACAACCGTCCATACCGTCCGTTCCTCGCCAACCACGTAGAAATCCAGTACAATGTGGCTCTTGCCATCCTCTGTCTGCGTCAAATTCACCGTCACATCGTCAAACCGGAGCGTTTCACCCCCGCGCTTGACGGTAAAGTCGAGCACCGTCGTCTCCCCTGTGGCGTCCAAAGAAGCCATGCTGAGCGCAAACGAAAGATCCTGGTCGGTGAACACCGCGTAATCGTCTATGGATGTGATCACGTCGCCGGCCTGCATCCCCGCCGCTTCGAGCGCAGAACCCTCCGTAAAGCGCGCGATCTGCGTCGTCGCAAACACGTCGGTCTGCCCCCGCAGCACCATCATCATGAGAATGGCAAGCAGGATGTTCATCACGCCGCCGGCCGCAACGATGATGATCCGCTGCCAGATTGGCCGGTTGCCGAATGCATGCGGATCGTCGCTCTTTTCATCCTCACCCTCCATCGCGCAGTAGCCGCCGATGGGCAGAAGCCGCAGCGCATACTGCGTCTCCCCGCGCGTAAACGAAAACAGCTTCGGCCCCATGCCGATGGCAAACTCATTGACGCGCACGCGGCTGAGCTTCGCCGTAAAAAAATGGCCGAACTCGTGGATGAAGATGATCAGCCCAAACAGCAATACACCGATTACCCCAAGCAGTATCCCCTGCACAACCGTATTCAAAGAGACCCCCCTTTACCTGCAGAATTTTTCCGTAACATAAGCGCGTGCGGCGCGGTCCGCCTCCAGCACATCCGCCACACACGTGGCGGGCTGCGCCGGGAACGCATCGGCCACCGCGCAGACCGCCTCACCGATCTCGAGCCAACTGATCTTTTCCTTCAGGAACAGAGACACCGCCGCTTCGTTCGCGCCGTTCACCGCCGCCGGCACCGTACCACCGCGCTGAATCGCCCGCTTACAGGCCCCAAAGCACGTGAACGTTTCCTCGTCAGGCCGGAAAAACGTGAGTTTCTGCCAATCGGCGAGGTCCAGCTGCCGAACAGGCGATGCATAGCGGCGCGGATAGGTCAGCGCATACTGGATCGGGATCCGCATATCGGGTACGCCGAGCTGCGCGATCACCGAATGGTCGCGATATTCAATCAGCGAATGGACGATGCTCTCCCGGTGCACCACAACGTCGATGTCCTCCGGCGCCATATCGAACAGCCACTTGGCCTCGATAAATTCCAAGCCCTTATTCATCAGCGTGGAACTGTCGATTGTCACCTTGGCGCCCATGTCCCAGTTTGGATGCTTGAGCGCATCGGCCGGGTGGACATCGCGCAACGCCGCGCGATCCCGGCCGAAAAACGGCCCGCCGGACGCTGTTAGTATGATCCGGTTCAAGTCCTTTTTTGTATGCATTCCCTGCAAACATTGAAAAATTGCGGAATGCTCGCTGTCCACTGGCAGGATTTCGATCCCGTTTTCCCTTGCGGCCTCCATAACGAGTGCGCCGCCCGCGACAAGCGTCTCCTTATTGGCAAGGGCAAGCTGCTTCTTGGCGCGCAGCGCCGCAAGCGTCGGCTCCAGACCGACCATGCCGACAACGGAATTCAGCACGATGTCCGCCCCTTCCAAAGCAGCCAGCGCACACAGGCCCTCCATGCCGCTGTACACCTGAACATCGAGATCGCGCACGGCAGCGCGGAGCTGCTGCGCGGCCTGCAAATCAAAAACCGCAACAGCTTGCGGTTTGAATTCCCGGATCTGCGCTTCCAGAAGCCGGATATTGGAGTGCGCGGCCAGCGCCGTCACTTCGACGCTGTCGTCCCCCTCCTTCTGTATGCAGCGCACGACGTCCAGCGCCTGCGTGCCGATAGAGCCCGTAGAACCGAGCAAAGCCAGTTTTTTCATGGGTCACAATCCTTTCCTTCAGGGCACCATCGGCAGCAGCCGCAGCACGAGGTAAACAAACGGCGCCGTAAAAATCACGCTGTCAAAACGGTCGAGCACGCCGCCGTGCCCCGGGATCACGTTGCCAAAATCCTTGATGTGACAGCTGCGCTTGATGAGCGAAAAGCTCAGGTCGCCGAGCACGGAAACCAGCGCGCCGAAAAAGCCGATGATGAACAGCGTCAGCAGGTTGACCTGCCGCGTGCCGCCATACAGGATTTCCGCAAATGCCCAGCCCCAGATTTCCAGCACCACAACGCTGGAAATTACGCCGCCGATCATCCCTTCCACAGTCTTTTTCGGACTGATGTACGGGCACAGCTTGTGGCGGCCAAAAAACTTGCCGGCAAAAAACGCGCCGCAATCGGGAATCCACGCCGCAAAAACGCAGATCAGCGCATAAAACATCCCATGCTCCGCGTGCAACCCGCGCACAAGCACAATGGTTTGCAGACCGAGCGGGATAATCACCACCATGCTGTACACGACGGCGATCTCCTTGAACGTGATTTCCTTGTGGTTGGCGAGCAGCGCGCCGAATACGCACGCCGTGAACGCCGCGTAAATATACAGGTTGGCGTCCTGAAATTCAACGAATTGCACGAGAACCGCCGTCACCATGCTCGGCGCCGTGATGTACCAGCGTCTGGAAAACCCGAGCGCCTTGATCACCTCAAAGACGCCGAGCGCCGAAATCAGCGCAATCGCAATATTCAGCGCCAGCGGGAACGAACGGTTGAAAACGATAATTGCAAGAAAAAAGATAACCAGAATAGCTCCGGATAAAACCCTGTCTTTCATACGAGTTCCTTTCCTGTGCGAAAGTTGCGGCTTACACGCCGCCAAAGCGCCGATCCCGATTGCGGAATTGTTCGATTGCCTCGTCCAGATGCCTGGGCTTAAAATCGGGCCATAGGATATTGAAGGAGACAAACTCCGCGTAAGCGCTTTGCCACAAGAGAAAGTTGGAGAGCCGTTTTTCACCGCTGGGGCGGATGATCAGGTCAGGATCCGGCTGGCCGGCCGTAAACAGCGCGTCGGAAAGCATCGCTTCCGTGATGTCTTCCGGGTTGAGCGCACCATCCCGCACGCGCTGCGCCAACACCTGCGCGGCATGTGTGATCTCCGCGCGGCCACCGTAATTCATGGCAAGGTTCAGCACCATGCCGGTTTTGGAGGCGCTCGCCTCCTCAACACGGCGGATGAGCGCCTGCAGATCCGGACTGAACGCGGAAATATCGCCGATGAAGCGCACGCGGATATTTTCGTCCATAAAGTCGCGCAGCGCTTCCTCCAGATATTGGTGGAACAGCTTCATCAGCGCGGAAACCTCCTCCGCAGGACGGCTCCAGTTTTCGGTTGAAAACGCGTAAAGCGTGAGATATTTTACGCCGATAGACGCGGCGTACCGCGTGATGGTGCGAAAGTTCGCCGCACCGGCGGTGTGTCCGGCTGTGCGCGGCAGGCCGCGCTTTTTCGCCCACCTGCCGTTGCCGTCCATAATGATGCCGATGTGCTGCGGAACAGCCGCCGGCTCCGTTTTTTTCTGAATTGCCATTGCCCACTTCGCCCTTTCCTCTGTTTTTCGGAAATGCCGAAAATCAGATGGTCAGGACTTCCTTCTGCTTCGCCTGCGAACGCTCATCCACGATTTTGGTGCTCTTATCCGTGATATCCTGCGCCTTCTTTTCGGCCTGTTTGAGGTCATCCTCGGTGAGCTCGCCATCCTTTTTCATCGCCTTGAGCTTTTCAATCGCGTCGCGGCGGATGGAGCGCAGCGCCACTTTCGCTTCTTCAGCCATTTTGCTGACTTCCTTGACGATTTCCTTGCGCTTCTCCTCCGTGAGCGGCGGGAAAATCAGGCGGATCGTCTTGCCGTCCGACTGCGGGTTGATGCCGATATCCGAGGTCTGGATCGCACGCTCGATCGCACGGCAAACGGAGCCGTCCCACGGCTGGATGGTCAGCACACGCGCTTCCGTAACGGAGACGGCTGCCAGCTGGTTAATCGGCGTCGGCGCGCCATAATAATCCACCGTAACCTTATCGAGCACAGCCGGGTTGGCGCGGCCCGCGCGGATGGCGGCATAATCCCCTTCGAGTCTCTGGATGGTCTTGTTCATTTTGCTTTCGGCCTTGGCCAGTACTTCTTTCATATCTATGCACCTATCCTTATAAAAATTTGTAAAATGCCGTTTAAACGGCCCTCCCCGGAAAACCGCCGATCAGGCGTTCTCGATCACCGTGCCGACATTCTCGCCGCAAACCGCGCGGACGATGTTCTCCGGATCCGCAATGCTGAACACAAGGAACGGGATGCCGCGGTCCTTACAGAAGGACGCCGCCGTCATATCCATCACCTGCAGGTTGCGGTTGAGGATATCCATATAGGTAAGGTGGTCGTACTTCTTGGCATTCGGGTTCTTCTTGGGGTCGGAATCATACACGCCGTCCACCATCGTCGCCTTGAGGATGACCTCCGCGTCAATTTCCGCACCGCGCAGAGCCGCGCCGGTATCGGTGGAGAAGAACGGGTTGCCCGTGCCGCAGCCGAACACTACGACGCGCCCCTTCTCCAGATGGCGTACCGCCCGATTGCGGATGTACGGCTCCGCCACTTCCTGCATCGCAATGGCGGTCTGCACACGCACGTCCAGACCGACCTGCTCAAGGCCGTCTGCCACGCCGAGCGCGTTGATGACCGTCGCGAGCATCCCCATGTGGTCAGCACGGGTGCGGTCCATGCTGCCGCTGTTGCGGCCACGCCAGAAGTTGCCGCCGCCGACAACAATGGCAACCTCGCAGCCCATGTCGACGATTTTTTTGATCGGCTCACAGATTTTTACAACCGTATCGAAATCAATGCCGTGTCCGATGCTGCCCGAAAGCGATTCGCCGCTGAGCTTCAGCAGCACCCTTTTGTACTTGAGTCCCATACATGTTTCCTCATTTCATTGCTATAGTCATTGCCGCGCGCCGCGCGCAGTTACACTTATATTTATTTTACATGAGGCCTCTGTATTTGTAAAGCCTTTCTTGAAATGTTTACGGATTTGAAAAAACTTTTATTTTCGGGCGGAATTTTCAAACGCAGTTCATACATTGCCCCTATAATTGACCGTATCCTACAAAAAATACGGCGGTCGTATTTCGCCGCCTTTTGCGGTGCAGCCAGAAAAAAGTCCGGACGCGCCCCGCACTTTCCACCAAAGGAGACGATCCCGTTGAAAACCCTTTTACGCCAAAAACGCAGTCATTTTGCCATTTTGTGCGCCCTCGTGCTGGTCCTTTGCCTGACCGCCTGCCAGGCCGGCGAAAGCGCGTCGGCGCCCCAGGCCACACCGGAACCGACCGCCGCGCCGGAAGCCACGCCGACCCCTGCACCGGAGGCCACGCCCACGCCGCAGGCTTCCGAAAGCCCGGCGCCGGGCACGGCATCCGACACAGAATCCCATGCGCAATCCGGTGCGCAGGACGCCGAAGCCGGCGCGGTTTCCGTCGAAGTGGAGGCGATGTACCCGCTGCTTCAGGCGCATATGCTGGCCATTTTGAACGGCGGCACCTTCGACGTGGAAAACCCGGCATACTTCTGGCAAACCGTATCTTTCGCGATCGACGGCTGCGGGCTCGATTTTTACAGCGCGGAAACCGTTGGCAACGCACTGATGCTCTCGCGCGGCGTCGTGGAGGAGATTGCCTCGGGCCTGTTTGAAACTGCCGGTGATCTGCCGGAAATTCCGGAATCGCTCAGCGGCGAAATCCAGTACGACGCCGACGCGGACGCCTATTCGCGCCCGCTCAGCGGCGGTGGCTACAGCGTCGCCGTACGTGACAGCACCGCGCAGGACGATACGCTCAAGCTCAAAGCCGACCTGATTTCCGAGGCCAACGGCCAGGCCGTCGCCTCGTTCACGGCTGTGCTCGTCCCCAACACACGCGAAGGCAATTCCCTTCTTACCTATTCCATCCGCTCCATCGCGCTGGCATAGCGCCTTTTCCCGCTGCACCGTCCGCCCGCACGGTGCAGCGGGCTTTTTTTGCCCGCATAAGTCTGGAATCTGCCGGAGTTTTGGCCAGTTCACCATTGTAATTTGCATTTTCTTCTGCTATACTGTAGGTGTTTCTGCGATTTTTGCAGGATCCGGCGTCCGAACATGCTTTTTCGTCATGGCGCCGCAGGGCTAAAACAGCAAAACTGAGAGAAAGGTTTTGAGAATGATGTATACCATATTAAAAAAAGAAGCGCTAAACCCCACCGTCACGCGGATGGAAATTGAAGCGCCGCTCATTGCGAAAAAAGCGCAGCCCGGCCAATTCATCATCCTGCGCGCCGAGGCGGACGGCGAGCGCATCCCGCTGACCATTGCCGGCTATGACCGGGAAAATGGCTCGGTGACGATTATCTTCCAGATCGTCGGCGCGACGACCGAAAAGCTGAACCATCTGAACGAAGGCGACGCGCTGCCGGATTTTGTCGGCCCGCTTGGCACGCCCAGCCGTCTTGGTGGCCTCAAAAAGGTCTGCGTAATCGGCGGCGGCGTCGGCTGCGCCATCGCGCTGCCGGTTGCCGAAGAGCTGCACCAGCTCGGCGCCGAGGTCACTTCCATCGTCGGCTTCCGCAACAAGGATCTTGTGATTCTCGAGGACGAATTCAAGGCCTGCTCGGACCACTTTACGCTGATGACAGACGACGGTTCCCGCGGCGAGCACGGCAACGTCACCGCCCCGCTCAAGGCGTTGCTTGAAAGCGGCGAACGTTTCGACGAGGTGATCGCGATCGGGCCGCTGATCATGATGAAATTTGTTTGCCTCACCACGAAGGCATACGACCAGAAGACCACCGTCTCCATGAACCCGATCATGGTGGACGGCACGGGCATGNNGCCTGCGTGGACGGCCCGGATTTCGATGGCCACGAAGTGGATTTCGACGAAGCCATGAGCCGCGCACGCAGCTACGCCGATTTTGAGCGCCACGCGCGCGAGGAAACCTGCGCGTTGCTGCACAAAACGGTGCAGTAAGCCGAAGTTCTGCACATCACGGGGGCAAAAGCGCGCCCCTGCTAAATCAAGGAATGGTGATTGAATATGCCCAATATGAGACTGACAAAGAACCCGATGCCGGCGCAGGACCCGAACGTGCGCAACAAAAACTTTGAGGAGGTCACCCTCGGCTACACCGAAGAAATGGCGCTTGACGAAGCGCAGCGCTGCCTCCACTGCAAAAACAAGCCCTGCGTTTCCGGCTGCCCGGTCAACATCCAGATCCCGGAATTCATTGAGAAGGTCGCCGGCGGCGATTTTGAAGGCGCTTACCAGGTGATCCAGCGCTCCTCCTCCCTGCCCGCTGTCTGCGGCCGCGTCTGTCCGCAGGAGACGCAGTGCGAGGGCAAATGCGTGCGCGGCATCAAGGGCGAGCCGGTCGCGATCGGCCGTCTCGAACGCTTCGTCGCCGACTGGCACAACGCCCACGTCACGGCACAGACGATCCTGCCGCCGTCGAACGGCCACAAAGTCGCGATCATTGGTTCCGGCCCGGCCGGCCTGACCTGCGCGGGTGACCTCGCCAAGCTCGGCTACGATGTAACGATCTACGAAGCGCTCCACCTCGCGGGCGGCGTGCTCGTCTACGGCATCCCGGAATTCCGTCTGCCCAAGGCCATTGTGCAGAAGGAGGTCGACAACCTCAAGGCGCTCGGCGTCAAAGTGGAGACGAACATGGTCATCGGCCGTGTATTGACCATCGAGGAATTGAAGAATGAATACGGCTTTGAAGCGATCTTCCTCGGCACCGGCGCAGGCCTGCCCCGTTTCATGGGCATTCCCGGTGAAAACCTCAAGGGTGTGTACTCGGCGAACGAATTTCTGACGCGCAGCAACCTGATGAAGGCTTATCGCGCGGATTCCGCAACGCCGATCCAGCACGCGCAGAACGTCGCTGTCGTCGGCGGCGGCAACGTTGCGATGGATGCAGCGCGCACGGCCAAGCGTCTCGGCGCGGAAAACGTGTACATCATTTACCGCCGCAGCATGCACGAGCTTCCGGCCCGTAAAGAAGAAGTGGAGCACGCGGAGGAAGAGGGCATCATCTTCCGCACGCTGACGAATCCGGTGGAGATTCTCCCGAACGAGGTGACCGATCCGCGCGATCCCGCTTACGGCTGGGTTGCCGGTATCCGGTGCGTTGAAATGGAACTCGGTGAACCCGACGAATCGGGCCGCCGCCGCCCGGTCGTCAAGGAAGGCAGTGAATTTGAGCTGTCTATGGACTGTGTGATCATGGCGCTCGGCACCTCGCCAAACCCGTTGATCAAGTCGACGACGCCCGGCCTCGAAACGCAGCGTCGCGGCGAGATCATCGCCAACGAAGACGGCCTGACCTCCATTGAGGGCGTCTATGCGGGCGGCGACGCCGTCACCGGCGCCGCGACGGTTATCCTCGCGATGGGCGCAGGCAAAACCGCCGCGGCCGCAATCGACAAGTACATCCAGGGCAAGGCGTAAAATTCCGGCGAAATTCATCCATATTGAAAGCGGACACGGTCTTCAGAAACCGCGTCCGCTCTTTTTGGCTTTTTCTGCTTTCCCCGATCGAACCTTAACGCGCACCTTGGCGTTTCGAATCAAGCCGCCGGACCAGGTGAATAGCAGGCCGGATATTTCATCAAAATCCGGTGTATATCCCGCCCGCACCGCAAGTGCCGCCTGCACGATTTGCCTGTCCGCCCCGGAAACAGCTTCGACCAGCGCCGTATGGCGCCGCACATAGGCGCCCGTCTCGCAGTAATGCTTGGCCTGCACGGTAAATACGGCGGCCTTCAGCAGTGAAGCCAGCAGTGCCGGGCTTTTTTCGTGCAGCATATTGTGCGCGCACCCATGGTACAGGTTGCACGCCCCGATGCGAACAGCGCGCGCCGCCGCGCCGGCCGTAATACGCGGGCGGAGAAAATCAAGGTTGCCGTAAACGGGCGTCGTATCGAACCAGAAGGAGAAAAGGTCGGCGTCGTCCCAGCGTTCGATTTCTTCCCGCCCCGCGACGAAGCCGCAGAGCAACGCACGGTGCAGCAGCGCGGAAACGGCACAGTCGTACAGCCGCAGGTCTGCGGGGCTGAGCCGGTCAAAAATCACGACAACGTCAATGTCGCTCGTCTCCGTCGCTTCACCGCGCCCTCGACTCCCCTGCAGCCCAATGCACACGATGCGTTCTCCAAACGCAGTGAGCACGGCATTCTGAAACGCAATCATCCATGTTTGCATATCCACATCGAATCGCCCCTTTCTCCATCCGAATGCTGCCACGCAAATGCGGCGTGATTCCACGCTACCAGTATAGCACAGCAAAGTGCAAAAGGCAATCTTGCTTTTTCGACTTTCCGGGATTATAATGGGAATAATCCGAAAAACCAAACGGAAAGGATGATTCGGTTATGAAAAAAGTTCTGCTGCTCGGCGATTCGATCCGCATGGGCTACGACGACTATGTCAAAGAGCTGCTCGACGGCAAATGCGAGGTCATTTACGACGCGGAGGACAACGGTCGGTTTGCGGCGTATACGCTCTGGCAGGCCAACCAGATGTTTAAAAACTACGGTAAATTCGACGTTGTGCACTGGAACAACGGCTATTGGGATATGAACATTGAGCCGCCGATGACGGAGGCCATGCACCCGGTCGACGAGTACGTACATTTTCTCAAACGCATTCTCGGCGAATGCCGCCGCAATGGTGCAAAGGTCATTTTCGCGACGACCACGCCAATCCTCTGGCCCGGCATTGCAGCGGACAACACCGGTACAGAAGCCGACAGCATTCATTACGACGATACCTGGGTACAGCAGTACAACGCGGCCGCCAAAGCGCTGATGGCGGAAGAAGGCGTACCGGTTAACGATCTCTACGCGCTCTGCAAGGCGGACGCCAACTGCTACAAATGCGAGGACATGCTCCATCTGACTGAAGAAGGCTATCGCAAATGCGCGGAACAGGCGGCAAAATATATTCTGGAGGCACTCGGCGAAGCATGAGCACCCCCAAAAAGACAAATGCCATGCGCCTGCTCGATGCCGCGCAAATCCCCTACACCGTGCGCACCTACGCGTTTGACGAGACGGACCTCTCCGGGGTGCACGCGGCGGACGCCATCGGCATGGCGCACGAAGCCGTGTTCAAAACCCTCGTGGCGCGCGGCGACAAAACCGGCTTTGCGGTCTTCTGTATCCCGGTGGCTGAATCGCTCAACCTGAAAAAAGCCGCGAAGGCCAGCGGCAACAAGGCAGTCGAGCTGCTGCACGTCAAGGAGCTTTTGCCGACCACCGGGTACATCCGCGGCGGATGCTCGCCGGTGGGCATGAAAAAGAAGTTCCCCACATTCTTTGATGAAACAGCCATGCTGTTCGACGAAATTGCCGTCAGCGCGGGGCAGCGCGGCGAACAGCTGCTCGTACAGCCGGACGCGCTGGTCGCATTTACAGACGCTGTTTACACGGATCTGACCGGATGAAAAAACATGCTGAAAAGGTGGTGTGCCGCAAAGGGCATACCACCTTTCTGCTTTGTCTGCCGGCCGCAGCGCTTCACGTGTTCAAAATCCAGACGCCGACGTTCAGATACAGCGCAAACAGGATCCAGATGAGGTACGGCACCAGCAAAAGCCCCGCACTCGGCCGAATTTTCCAAAATCGCAGCGCCGTCAACGCCACGAGCACGCACAGCAGCGCGAGCACCGCGACAGCCGGCCCGATCAACCGAAAGCGGAAGAAGACGATGGTCCACAGGAAATTGACCGCAAGCTGCGCCGCATACAAAACCAGCGCGCCGCGCCGCCCATCGGCTTCGCTGCTCCAGATTTGGTACGAGGCCGCGCCCATCATCGCGTAGAGCAGTGTCCAGACAACCGGGAAAACCCAGCCGGGCGGCGAAAGCGGCGGCTGCTGCAGCGTTTCGTAAAACGCACTGCCGGCGCCGGAAAACAGTTGCGCCAGCAAGCCGACCAGCTCCGCCGCCACGATGCCGATCCCGTAGCCGTAAAGTTCTTTTTTCTTCACGCGCATCCCCCTCCGCAGGCGGAGCACGCACAGATCAAAAAAACGGCGCCCCCTGCGTTTTTTACCATTGTACGCAGGCCGGGCGCCGTTTATTCACGCTTCGTCCTTGACAAGGCCGAGGTCGTGCTTGATTTTCGTCGTGGAGATACCGGGCGTGCGGTCCAAAAAGACCAGCTCGCAGTAATCCTTGAGGTAATTGAAACGGTCGCTGCCGGCCCAATCACTGCCCATGACGACAATATCGACGTGATAATTTTGGATGTCACTGATCTTCTGCTCCCACGTTTCCTCCGGGATCACCAGGTCAACGTAGCGGATGGCTTCCAGCATCATTTTGCGCGTTTCGTAATCGTGGAAAGCCACCTTGCCTTTGCCCGCATTGAATTCGTCCGTGGATAGCGCGACGATCAGATAATCGCCGAGCGCCTTTGCGCGCTTGAGAAGATTGATGTGCCCGTAGTGGAGCAAATCAAACGTACCATAGGTCAAAACTCTTTTCATTTTGTTTTCCCATCCTTATCCAGCAATTTGTAGAATTCCTCAACCGCCTCGCGGTTGTACGCGTCATAATCGATGTGCAACTTCGGGATCTGCCCGTTCAGAAGCCTGCGCAGGCCGTCCTCCAGGCCGGCCTCGCTGTTTTCCACCAGCACGCCGCCGTGCGCCTGCATAAACCGCCGCGGCCCGGTGATATCCGTAGAAACAACCGGAAGCCCGAGGATATCCGCTTCCGCCAGCACCAGGCCGAAGCCCTCGTAGAACGAGGAAAGAATGAAGCCGTCGCACGCCTTGATGAGCGGAAAAGGGTTCGACATGGTAAGAATCAGAACGATGTGGTCCCTGCACGGCAGCGCAGACACGTAATCGCACAGCTGCCCGTACAGCCCATCGCGTTGGTTGCCACCGATGATGATCAGATAACTTGCGGGATTTTCCTGCCACACGCGCACAAACGCGTCGATCAGGCGCCGGTGGCCCTTTTCCGGAGAAAATCGGCCAACGCTGACGATGCGCTTCGCATCGCGCGCGACAATGTCCATCAGCGTTTCGAACGGCACGTTGCAGCGCGTCTGCGGATCAAACGCAATGGGCTTCTCGCCCTTTTTGCGGATTGTACGATCCGCAATCAGATTGCGCCCTAAATCAAAAGGCCTGTCCTTTTTGAGGAAACTCCGGGTCGGCTCCACGATGTCCTCCGTCACCACAGCGACATGATCATACGTTTCATACGCGTAACGCAGGACATTTCTGCGTTGATTGCCGCGCGTGCGAATCTCCATCTGCATATCGCTGTGCACATAGATCACACGATTGGCATCAAACGCGGCAAAAAACAGGATTTTCTTCGTTTCATAGCCGTTGAACTGGATCACGTCCGAGAAGACCGCATCGCCGTAATTGCGGCGAATCTCCATGGGATAGGCCGTGCGCATCACGCGCAGATACGGCGCAAGCGGAAACAGACGCGCCATAAACAGCAGATAAACCACCTTTTGCCAGAAGGTCAGGTTAATCTTACCCGTCGTCGCAATGTAGCGTGTGCCGGACGGCAAATGCTGCAAAATCGCCCGGTTGGCGCGCACCTTGCCGCTTTCAAAGGTAAAATAGAAATTGTATCGCGTGCGGTCCACGTTCCGCAGCAGGTTCATCACAGAGGTGGTGATGCCGTTCTGCGCGAGGTTGCCGACATACAGCAGCACATTGCGCTTGCCGTTCGACGGCATGTCCCGCTCCTCAATGGCGCTGCTTGGCTCGTTCAGGATCACGCGGGCACAAAGCTGCGCGGCGGCTTCCGCGTTATCGTACGTGCAATACTCGCGCAGGAACGCGGTGTCATCGTACGATTTCGGCGCACGCACCGCTTCTACCAGCCCGTCCACGGTTTTGACGCTCGGGAACGGCAGTGCGGAAAGCGGGCGGTACAGGCCGCGATCCGCAAAATACTCCGCCTCGTCATAGGTGAACAGGACGCATTTTTTCCGGCTGACGGCGAAATCGTAGAATACGCTCGAATAGTCCGTGATCAGGCAATCCGCCGCGTTGAGAAACACATATGTCTCGTACGCTTCCGGAAACGGCTGGATATGGGCCATACCGGCAAAACTCACGTCCTTGCGCGCCAGTGGATGCAGATTGACATAAAGCACCTCATCCTCATGCAAGCGCTTGTCGAGCTCATAGAGATAATACTGTATATACGTGCTGGCTTTTCGGTCCACACTGCCCACAACGCCGCGCCAGGTGGGCATAAACGCATACACCCGTTTATCGGCGAGTTCCAATTCTTCACGAATCTCCGCCGCGCGTTTTTTATCGAAAAAGGCCGTGTTGCGGGGATAGCCAGCCAGCAAAATTTTGGCTTTGGAAAGGTCCTCGAGCATATAGTCCTCCACCATATGCTTCATGGTGTAGACATTCGGGTACAGCAGGTAGTCGGCCATGAAAAAGTTTTTCTGTACGTTGCCGATGTTGTGCAGGTCGTTGTTCACCTTTTTACCGAGTGTCTTCAGCGGCGTGCCGTGCCAGGTGTTCAGGTAAACCTGCTCCGGACGCTTGACAAAGAACGGCAGAAAGGTTGTATCGTTGATCAGATATTTTGCCGAAGCAATCAGCCGCATATACTTTTTCGTAAACACCACAGCCAGTTCCACACGGTTGAGTCCGTCGCGGTCCAGCGCTTCACGGAACGATTCGGCGACTGTTTTGTGGGCGGAGAGATAGATGCGGTACTCCCGGTAGCGCGGATCCGACGCCAACACCTTCAGAAGATAGTAGATATTGCCCTGCATCTGTCTTCCATGTGAAGCTTCCAGCAAAATCGCATGGTCATCAATCGGCAGCTTGCGGTAATAGGTCGGATACCGCAGGCGCGGCCAATAATGGTTTCTCAGTTCACGCCACTTCATTTTACGCAATTGGCTGAACATTTTTTTGATCATCGAACAAAACCTCCACTACTCTTTTTGCCGCCCGACCGTCGTCCTTCGGGCAAAACGCAGCCCGAAACGCGGCTGCGCGCGCATCCTCGCCGTTGTGTATACTGCGGCGAACAGCCGCCGCCAGCGCATCCTCATCCTGCACAATCTCGCCGGGAAGCTGTGCCGGCTCCAAGTAGAACGTATGCAGCCGGCTGCGATAGGCCTCCAGATCATACATATAAAAGATAATGGGCCGACAAAGATTGACATAATCAAAAAAAACGCTGGAATAATCTGTAATCAGCACATCCGACGCCACGTAAAGCGCATTGACGTCGTCCACACCGGAAACGTCCAGCACAAAGCCCTTATACCGGCTGAAATCGAACTGGTCGGCCACAAGATAATGCGCCCGAAAGAGCACGATGCAGCTATCCCCCAGCGTCTGCTGCAGGCGGTCGAAATCGACCGGACAATCGTATGTATACCCCTTTTTCGGATCGTACTGGTCGTCTCGCCAGGTCGGCGCGTACAGCAGGACGTGCTTGGTACAGCCGGCAATGCCGAGCGCTTCGCGGATCCGCTGCACATCCGTCTGCGTATAGGTAGAAAGAAAATCGTTGCGGGGATAGCCGAGTTCCAGCAGGGCGTCCGCCTTCCCGGCGGCGCGAAGTCCCCAGGCTGAAGAAAACGCCGACGACGCAAACGGTGACGGCGAAAGGAAATAGTCGAGCTTTCTCGTGTTGTCCCGGTAACGCTCATGGATTTCACGGATGCTGTTCATCGCGTTTTCCGACCGCTCCAGATCGAGCCCAAGCTTCTTCAGCGGCGTACCGTGCCAGCACTGCACATACACCTGCGCCCTGCGCGGTGTCCATGCATCGGGCAGCATGGCGTTGAAGATCCAGTATCCGGCGCGCGCCACCGCGCAATCTGCCTCACGAGACGCATAAGCGTACACCGTCGTGCGCGGATCTTTCTCCAGAAATCGGTACTTCTCGGGCGCCTGAAACAGCCAGATCAGCCGGAAATCCTGAAATTCCGGCTGCGCACGCATGTATTCATATATGGCCTTGGGGCTGCACGCATAGCTGCGCCCGCCATACGCGGCAAAAACGACTGTCTTGCCATCCACGCGCGGAAAACCCGTGCGCAGGCGAAAGCGCAGGCGCTGCAGAAAGCCCCTACCTTTGCGCGCCGCGATCCGAAGCATCGGGAACCGCAGCATAAGGGACGCCAGCGCCGCTTGCATGGGCTTTCACTCCTTCATTGAGATATTGCACGATAAGGTTTACAATGCGATCCACGTTGTGCTTGTCCTTCGTCTCGACAAATTGCGCGCGGAACGCTTCGAGCTTCTGAAAGTCATACGGCTCGTGCAGGATCTGGTCGAGCAACACTGTAAAATCCTTGGACGCACAGTGCGGCATCTCCGCGAGCGGGTCAAAATTCAGCCCGCGCGCTGCGCGATACGCCTCGAGATCGTACACATAAAAATAGACCGGCTTGCGGATGAGGCTCGCTTCGATGGAAATGGCGGAATAATCCGTCACCACCGCATCCGCAGCCGCCATCAGCGTAAAAGTACCAAATTGCTCGCATTCAAGAAACGGCGGAACCTCCGGGTGCTTCGCAAGACGTTCACGGTCCAGCGGGTGCAGCCGCACAATGAGGTTGACGTCTGCCGCCGCTGCCGCGCGCAAAACCGGAGTGAGTTCCGGCAGAACGCCCTCCCGAAAGGTCGGGGCATAAAGGATGGTTTTGCGCCCGCGCAGCTCCGGGTACGCCGCGTAAAACCGGCGACGGCAGCGTGAACGGTCCATCTTGAGGATCGCATCGATGCGCGGAAGCCCGATCACACACAGTTTTTCTGGTGTAACGCCGAACGCCTCCGCATAGATTTCTGCTGTGCGCCGGCTCGCACAAAGCACGCAATCATAATTTTTGTGCATACCCATGCGCTCGGCAATATCCGGATCTCTCCCGTCGGGCGCGGCAAGCGACTGTTTGCCAAATTTCTTGATCGCGCCGAGTGCATGCCAGACCTGGATAACACGCAAACTCTTCCGATGCTTCAACACACCGACCGGGATGCAGTAGCCGTCCACAATGCAAACACTGGCTGTTCCGAGCTCCGCCGCGCACCGCAGCAAATGAAACCCATAGCCGATGCGCGACCAAATCGTATCGCCGATCATGCGGCACAGGTACACGATGCGCACCGAAGGATCGCGCTGCTGCAGCGCGCTGCCGATCTGCTCGAAATCCGGGCGCAGCTTATTCGACTGCCTGCTGATCATGACGACCTTGCGCTGTACCGGAAGCAGTTTGAACGGCGCGTATACCGCGCCGTACAGCACCTTACACAGGGCGATCAGCAAAAGCAATACTTGTTTTTTCATAAGCAGCTTCTGACCTTCCTTTATGGATAACCCACAGCTGCGCAGCTCGACGCAGCTTCAACTTACCGCCCGCACCGTTTCAACCGCCTGTTTTGCGGAAAACGGCCGCACAAATTACAGAATAGTATACCACAATCCTTTAAAAATCTCCATACATTTCACGTAAAGTTCCCAAAAACGTAAAATATTTGTAACAGTTTAGAAAAAAATATATGCTGCAATTTCTGAATTTAGTGGTTTCGTTGACAAAAAACAGAAGTAGCTGGCCTGTGCGCCGCATTCGGCTACACAGCAATACGGGTCGCAGTGGGACGTATACGGCTGCACGGGCCACGCACTGTTTTTCGACACCGTTCCCTTTTTTGTCCCATTTTTACAACCGGCATTCGATGGGACTCTGTTAAAATTTGAGATACATAAATTGGTTACAAAACAGGGACAAAACGCCCTCAGGAAAGGATCTGGTAAAGTATGCCAAGGCCCTGTGCAAAAGACGGTAGACGCAACCTGATTGCAGGCCGTCTGATTGAATTGCGCCAAGAAAACAAGCTTTCTCAGCGCGAGCTCGCCCATCGCTTGCAGCTCATCGGTATGGATATGGATAAGAACGCCATCACGCGCATAGAAACCAACAAGCGCTACGTCACGGACATTGAGCTGCGCGCCTTCGCGCGGATTTTTGATGTGAGCTACGCCAGTCTGCTGGACGCGCCGGTACAACCGCACGACAGCAAAAAAGAATCATGAGCCGCCGTACCGGCTGGATTGCACTTGCCCTCGTCCTCATCGCCGCATTTTGCAACACGGTGGCCACGGCGCAGGCGGAACCACTCCTGTATATAGCGCAAACGCCCGATTCGGTGCGACGCGGCGGCACGTTTCGCGTGGATCTTGGCATACAATGTCCATCCCTCGCAGCCTTTGTGCTGATCGCCGAATACGACAGCGGCGACATCGAACAGGCGAGCGCATTGTTTTCCGAGGCGTTTGACGGGGACTACACCTATATTTCCCCACAGGAGGGGCAAATTTCCGTGGTTTACACGGCGAAAAACGGACAAAAAGCGCCGCAGGACGGGCGCATCAGCTTTACCTTTCGAACACGGGAAGATGCGCTTTCGGACACACTGCCCCTGCGGTTTACGGTGACCGACGCGGCCTCGCCGGAAGCACAAACGCTGCTTTCCGCGCCCGAGGTGTTGGAGGTCGAGCCAGTCTTGCAGGCAGAGCCTTCTTCGGACAGCGCCTTGCTTTCGCTTGTGCCGCCGGTTGGCCAGCTCGTACCGGCGTTTGATCCGGAAATTTATGACTACACACTCGACGTCCCCTTTTCCAGCGCTTCCCTCGCCTTTGAAGCTACGCCGACGGAAGGCGCCTCAGTCCGCGTCAATCGCAAGAACCTCGGCGCTGGCGGCAGTACTGTGGACTTCACCTTCACCGTCACCGCCGCAGACGGCGAGACAAAATCCATCTACACCGTGGCGGTGACACGGCTCGAGAAAGGCGACGCGGAGACCGACGGTTCCAATTCCGGCGGAAAAACAGATGCCAACCCATCCGCCGCTTCGCCCGATGAATCCGGCGGCACATACGCCGGCGGCCCAGCAGAGGGCGAAAGCGGTGGAACAGACCCCGCATCCATATCGGCCGGTAGTGTGCAGGCCCTTGCCGATGCACAGTCGCAAAACAACGACCGGGAAGACCGGATTTTGACGGTCGGTCTAACGCTGCTCAGCGTCGGTTTCGGCGCAGTGCTCACCGTACTGCTCCTGCGCATACTGCCTCAGAGGCCGAAACACGAGAATCCGCCGCCAAAGGACGAGAACAGAGGGGAATGAACACATTGCGGACAGCCTGTGCATAGTATGGTTTGGGCAAACAGCCTGATGCCGCTTGCGGCATCATCTCAGAAAGGAGACGGTACGCATGGCTGAAATTGTTATGGGGCAGTCCTGCTCGGTTCGCAGCAACTGTTCCCCGCTGCCGGAAAACCCGGTGCCCGGGATGGCCTATGTGCCCTTCCAGCAATGGGCGCAAACCCTCGAGCCGGAACGCGCCTTGGACGCGGGGACGCTCTTCCCCGTTCTGGACAAGCCGTTTTACGGAAGGCGGGGTGAGCCCCGATGAGTGAACAGGCACGGCTGCGCCGGCGCATTTCGGCAGTTCAGTTTGCCGCATGGGAGCTGCACCTTTATCTGGACTCCCACCCCAACTGCGCCGAAGCTTCCAAAAAGCTCGCCGAATACCGCGAACTGCAGAAAAAACTCAAAGCCGAATATGAGAATCAATACGGCCCGCTGAACGAAACCACGCGCGACACAAGCCGCTGGGCGTGGATCAGCGATCCATGGCCCTGGGAAGCGGAGGCGAATGAATAATGTGGATTTATGAGAAGAAACTGCAATACCCGGTCAAGATCAAAAATCCGAATCCCGCCCTCGCGAAGCTGATTATCAGCCAATACGGCGGGCCGCACGGGGAAATCGGGGCATCGCTGCGCTATCTGAGCCAGCGGTATGCGATGCCCTACCCCGAGCTGCGCGCGATCCTGACCGATGTCGGTACAGAAGCGTCACAATGGAACATACGGCTTAAAATGCGGATTTAGGAAAACTGAATTTTAAAAAAAACGGGCATAACCATAACATGGAAATTTCATGGCAAAGTGTGGACACGTAAATGCAACTAACAGACCTGTCTGGTAAACTTGTCCAAATTTTCTCCAGAGGTTTTGACGAGATTTCTCACTCTTTTTGTCGAAAAAACACTTACGAAACGAATGCGAGACATGTTATACTAATGGACAGAAATGGTAGTCGCAGTGAAAAGTAGCGAGACGAAAGTTTTGCTGCTTTTTCTTTTTGCCATTCTGCGCATTATTACCCGTGACATGGAAGGGAGTCTTTTTTTATGCCAAAAACAAAATTTCAGAATGTGGTTTTTACGGTGATTATGGCCGCCATCATGGTCTACGGCATGATCGTCTACAACGTAGCCCTCAACACAGGCGGCGTATCGAACGAAACATTCTTCTTGGCGCTGCATGAGCTGCCCATCATGCTGCCCATTGCCTTTATTCTGGAGTTTTTTGTTGTCGAAAAACTCGCAACGCGCCTGGCGTTTTCCTTTATGCGTCCGACAGACCGCCCGCAGTGGATTACCTATGCGGTTTCTACCATGATCGTCTGCATCATGTGTCCCGTCATGAGCCTGATCGCTACGCTGCTGTTTAAAACACCCAGCTTCGGCACATGGGTTCATACGTTCGGCTGCAATCTGCCGATGGCGCTGCTTTGGCAGCTGCTGTACTGCGGCCCACTGGCCCGCCTGATTTTCCGCACGCTGTTTCGCAAACAGCTGGCCGCTCAATCCAAAGAGGAGCCCCATACATAATTCATCTGCAACCTTGTATCGCCTGTGAAAACCGACCGGATTTTCACAGGCGATATTTTTATGCGAAAGCGGAAAAAATAAATGGGAAAAGCGCGATAACCCATGGAAAAATTTACACGCGTATTGTATTATTATTTTATAGAACGCCGGGCTTTCAAACCGCATCCAACACCTGAAAAAAGCGGTAAAGTGTGACCATATCACAGAACTTTTGAACTCGGTATGCTATGCTAAAGAAAAAAAGGAGGCGAAACGACCGATGAAACAGTATGTTTGTTCCGTTTGCTCTTACACCTACGACGAGAGCCGGGGCATCCCCGAAGCCGGTATCGCACCGGGCACCCGTTGGGAAGATCTGCCAGCTGATTGGAAATGCCCCTGGTGCGGCGCCGACAAGGCGGCCTTCTCCGAAAAGAAAGCCACAGCTCAAACGGCACCACCGGATCCGACCGGCAAACCGCACGTGGAAAAGAAACTCTCGCCGATGGAAATGAGTGTCATCTGTTCAAATCTGGCCAGAGGCTGCGAAAAGCAGTATCTGCCACAGCAGGCTGCGGCGTTCGCACAGCTCGCCGCGTTTTTCCGCCAAAAGGCCGAGCCGGCAATGCAGCCCGGCGTTGAAAAACTGTTGCAGTTGATCGAGACGGATCTTTCCACAGGCTTCCCCTATGGGAACGCCGTTTCCACCGCCGACCGCGGCGCGCTTCGCTGCCTGACCTGGAGTGAAAAGGTCACCCGGATGCTGCAATCCCTGCTGACCCGTTACCAGCGGGAGGGAGAAAAAATGCTGCAAAACACCGGCGTATACGTCTGCACCGTCTGCGGCTTTGTCTACATCGGAGATCAAGCGCCGGAAATCTGCCCGGTCTGTAAAGTGCCGGCCTGGAAATTTGAAAAGGTTGAAGGGAGGAACGGGTAATGGCTGAAAAATATGCGGTGCGCAATTTGCGCCTGTGCACCAAGGACTGTCTGTGTCTGTACGTGTGTCCCACCGGGGCTACCGATACGGAGAACAGCATCATCGACGTAGCCAAATGCACCGGCTGCGGCGCGTGTGCGGATGCCTGTCCATCCGGTGCGATATCCTTGATCCCGAAAACATACCCGCCCCAGCAGCCCAAAACGGACGATGTGGTAGAAGCACTGCGCGGCCTCATTCAGAGCAAAACACAGGCCGAAACCATGGCGGCCCAGTTGCCGGGCGCCTTAAGCGGAGCGGTGGAAAAGTCCTCCCGTCTGATGGCGGAAGACCTTTGTCGGGAAGCCGGTTTTATGCTCCCGCAAAGCGCGAATACGAAACGGTTTTTGGAGATGCTCCGCGATTACCCCGGCATCCCGCTGGAGATTGTGGAAAACCTGCTGCAAACCATTTCGTTCAACGAATCCACAGAAGCTGAAAAACCGGAGCAATGGAAATGTTCCGTCTGCGGTTACATACACGAAGGCCCTCTGCCACAGGATTTCAAATGTCCCGTCTGCGGACAGCCCGCCTCTGCATTTGTAAAAATCGGGTAAATGAAAATCCGTGCCTAAAAATATCGATTCTTCACAGTCCCGCGTACGGCGTTTGACAGCCGCGCGCGGGACTTGCTTTTGAATCGACATTTTGCACGTCGACAGCAACACCCCTGCGCGTATCCCGTCGGATTTCCCAGTTCATTTTGGACCTGTATGGCCTGAAAGCGGACGGACAATTTTTCCATACGGCCGCACGATCGCGAACTTTTGCATTGTACGAAAGGGCTCCTATTCTCCGGCTTGTTTGGATCCATTTGCCGGGTTTTCCAGCCTGTAGACCCATTTGGTTGGCAGACACTTGAGCCGCACCTCTATACGCCGGTCGGGGTGAGCGATGATCCGGTCGAGCAGGCTGCCATAGAAACGGTCGGAAGCCGTCTCCCCGCAAACAATCCCCGCGACTTTGGCGCGGATCTCTTCTTCGGGCAAGCTCTTGTCGCGTTCCAGGCTTCCCTGTTTCTCCGCTTCCGCAATTTTTTCGGCACATTCGGCTATACGGCGGTCATACGCGGCATTCATCAGCTGCATGTCGTCCTTGGAAATGCTTTTCGCAAAAAAAGCGTCCAGCGCAATTTCTTTCTTTCTCCTGATCTGTTCCCATTCATTTTTCAGGCGTTTGACACTGTGCTGGCGGTTATTTTGGGCGGTTTCCACGGCCTCCAATACGATGCGGGTTATATCGCTGATAACGGCTTGCACATCCAGCTCCAGCCGGATCACCGATTGTCGAACCATCTCCAAGCCCACCGTATCCCGGATCTGGTAACCAATATCACATCCGATTTCGTTGCCCATTCGGTCAATACGCCGTCTGCCCTCTTCTACGGCGGTACCGCATCGCCAGACCTTACAGCGGCTTCCATCCTTCCGTTTGCGGCTGCGGGAAACAAAACTTCGACCACACGCGCTGCACTCGATTTTTCCCGACAGCGGGTAGCGGTTTCCGTGGCCGGCGCCGCATTTTCCGTCGATGTCCCGCCGGGCAATCTCCCTTTGCGCCTCTTCCCAAAGTCCACGCTCAACAATGGGTTCATGATGGTCTCTCAAAAAGACAAATTTTTCCTCCCCCCGGTTGTACTTCTTCTGATGGGTGAGGTAGTCGGGGGTGAAGGTTTTTTTCTGTTTTAGATCGCCGCAGTACTTCTCGTTGCGGAGAATTTTGAGGATCACGGTATTGCGCCAGCTTGTGCTGCCGGTGAGTGTCTTGTACCCTGCCTCGCGCAGCTCCCGCGCAATCACAGTGGTGCCCTTACGTTCCATGACGTACTTATGAAAAATCAACCGGACGATTTGGGCGCCCTGGGGATTGACCGTCATTTTCCCGTTTTTTACATCATAGCCCAGCATGGAACGGCCAAATACAACGCCCTGTTCCATGCGCCGGGTTTGCCCCCATTTGACGCGTGCGGAGGTTTTGCGGCTTTCCTCCTGGGCGATACTGCCCATGATGGAAAGCCGCAGTTCCGAATCCGGTTCCAGTGTATGGATGCCGTCGGTCATGAACTGCACGCCGATTCCCAGACGCCGCAAGTCGCGGGTATAGGCGATGGTGTCCAGAATATTGCGGGAAAAACGGCTCACCTCTTTGGTGAGAATCCAATCGAACCGGTGCAGCCGGGCGTCGTGGATCATGCGATTAAAGGCCGCGCGTTTTTGGGTGCTGGTTCCCGTAATTCCCTCATCGGCATAAATCGCATAAAGCGCCCAGCCCGGTTGGCGGTCAATGTATTCGCGGAAATACCGCTGCTGACTCTCAAAGGAATTGGCCTGATCGTCCTGATCGGTGGAAACACGGCAGTAGGCTGCAACCCGCATGTTCCATCCCTCCCTGCTCTCCTCTTTGCGACGGGCCTGTCTCCCGACACGCGTGTACGGATTTGCTTTTTGATGCAGCGGGCCATCTTCCCCGCTTTCAGATTTGGCGTTTCAGAATATCCAGACAATGCTGATACTGCACCATATTCAAAACACCCTGCTCCCAAAGCGTATGAAAAACCGACTGCTGATACAGCCGGTAGAATTCCGGTGTAGCCGTTTTGCTGACCGCAATTTTCTCGGTACACGCCAAAAATACCGCTTCATTTTCCATGGGGCACACCTCCAGTTTCCGCGCAGCTCCACGATTTCAGGATGTCCTGAAGCGCCCGTGAAAGTATTCCGCTGCGTTCTCTTTCCCCGAAATGACCTTTCGGGTTTCACAGATATGTATGTGGGAGATCCGGCTGTTTTGCCTGTCCGCTGCTTTTTGACTGGCACGCCGCCTCAGCACCGAAACGTGGAGGGAGAGTCCGCTGGCACCCAAAGCGGTCATGGTCATGGAGAAACCGATCGCACTGCCCCGGATTGTATCCAGAGGCACACCCAACGAAATGCCGCCATAGCTGCAAAAAATTGTGGTCCGCTCCGGATCATTGCCACTTACGACCTGCTCTTCACCGCATTCATTCTGGTTCGAGAAGGGCTGGGTGCCCATCTGGCCCATGCGGGGACGGATTGTCCGCTATACTTTCGAGCGATCGTTCCGGCAATGGTTTCTCCCATGCGGTTGATCTGGCGAAAGGAACAGCGATTTTCCAAGGCTGCCGGGCTATTCCGGAAAGCATCAAGCGCATCCGCGAATTGTCAAAACCCGTGCGGGCGCTTTTTCTCGGTGCGCCACCGTGACCCCCCGGTCGGTACAGAAGAACTGGCGCACNNTCCTGACCGATGTCGGTACAGAAGAACTGGCGCACCTCGAGATGGTCGGCACGATCGTTTACCAGCTCACGCGGAACCTGACGCCGGAGCAGATCCGGGAACAGGGCTTCGACACGTACTTTGTCGACCACACCACCGGTGTCTATCCCACGGCCGCATCCGGCATGCCGTTCAGCGCCGGCACAATCGCCGTCACCGGCGACACCCTGGCCGACCTGAACGAGGACCTTGCGGCCGAGCAGAAGGCCCGCCTGACGTATGACAACATTCTGCGCTTTGCCGACGACCCGGACGTACGGGATCCCATCAAATTCCTACGTGCGCGCGAAATCGTACACTACCAGCGTTTCGGCGAGGGCCTGCGCATCGCGACGGACCGGCTTGACGCCAAAAACTTCTACGCGTTCAACCCATCCTTTGACAAATCCTGATCCATCCAATTGGCAAATGTGTGCGGCGTCCTTGGGCGCCGCACATACTTTTGGAGAAAACTGCTAAAAAGCATTTGGATAAATTGGCGCTGTGTCCCCGCAAATTCCACACGGTTCTGCATGGACTTTGCGAAAAAAACATCTTATAATAAACTTGTATTCTGTATCAAAGCGCCCGGGCACCGGCGTCGGCTCCCGGCCGCGCAAACTTCTTGCAGGAGGATTGGTTATGGCAAAAAGCAGACTTGTTGGGGATTACCCGGTTATCGGCATCCGCCCGACCATCGACGGCCGTCGCGGCGCCATGAAAGTACGCGAATTTCTGGAAGCGCAGACCATGAATATGGCGCTTTCCGCAAAGAAACTCTTTGAAGAAAATCTCCGGTATTCGAACGGCGAACCTGTCAAGGTCATCATCGCCGACACAACGATCGGCCGCGCCGGCGAAACGGCCGCCTGCGCCGACAAATTTAAAAAGGCTGGCGTCGACATCACGCTGACTGTCACGCCATGCTGGTGCTACGGTTCAGAAACGATGGATATGGATCCGAACACCATCAAGGGTGTTTGGGGCTTCAACGGCACAGAGCGTCCCGGCGCGGTGTACCTCGCCTCCGTGCTCGCGAGCCACGCGCAGAAGGGCCTGCCGGCCTTCGGCATCTACGGCCACGACGTGCAGGACGCCGACGCAACGGAGATTCCCGAGGATGTGCGGGAAAAGCTGCTGCGCTTCGGGCGTGCGGCCGTTGCCGTCGCGACCATGCGCGGCAAATCGTACTTGCAGATCGGCTCCATTTGCATGGGCATCGCGGGCTCCATCGTAAATCCAGACTTCTTTGAGGAATACCTCGGCATGCGCGTCGAATCCGTCGACGAGGTTGAGATCATTCGCCGCATGGAAAACGGCATCTACGACCATGCCGAATACGAGAAAGCGCTCGCCTGGCGGAAGCAGAACTGCCCCGAGGGTTTCGACAAAAACCCGCCGGAACTGCAGAAAACCGCCGAGCAGAAGGAAAAAGACTGGGAATTTACGATCAAGATGATGTGCATCATCAAGGACCTTTACAACGGCAACCCGAATCTGCCCGCAGGCTGCGAGGAGGAAATGGTCGGCCACAACGCGATTGCCGGCGGCTTCCAGGGCCAGCGGCAGTGGACAGATTTCTATCCCAACTGCGATTTCCCGGAATCGATGCTCAACTCCACCTTTGACTGGAATGGCCCGCGTGAGACCTATGTGCTTGCCACGGAAAACGACACGCTCAACGGCGTGAGCATGCTGTTCGGCAAGCTCCTGACCAACACGGCGCAGATTTTCGCCGACGTGCGCACCTACTGGAGCCCGGAGGCTGTGAAGCGCGCGACCGGTTACGAGCTTGAAGGCGTCGCGAAGGAATCGAAAGGCTTTATTCACCTGATCAACTCCGGCGCGGCCTGCATCGACGCTTGCGGCGAGGTCAAGGATGAAAACGGCAACGGCGTCATGAAGCCGTTCTGGGAAATGCGCGAAGCAGACTGCAAGGCCTGTCTGGAAGCGACCACGTGGAACGCGGCCGACATGGGCTATTTCCGCGGCGGCGGCTTCTCCTCCCGCTTCCTCACGCGCAGCGAAATGCCCGTCACGATGATGCGCCTCAACCTTGTTAAGGGTCTTGGCCCCGTGATGCAGCTCGTCGAGGGCTGGACCGTCAACCTGCCGGACGACGTTTCGGACAAGCTGTGGAAGCGCACCGACTACACCTGGCCGTGCACCTGGTTTGCACCGCGGCTGACCGGCGAGGGCGCATTCAAATCCGCTTACGACGTGATGAACAAGTGGGGCGCAAACCACGGCGCGATCAGCTACGGCCACATCGGCGCAGACATCATCACGCTGTGCTCCATGCTGCGCATTCCGGTCTGCATGCACAATGTACCCGAAGAGAAAATTTTCCGCCCGGCCGTCTGGAACGCGTTTGGCATGGACGCGGAGGGCCAGGACTACAGAGCCTGCCAGAACTTCGGCCCGCTTTACAAATAAGCGGAGAAAGGGAGCGCAACATGGAACTTTCCTATATGGAACTCAGAGAGCAGATGTGCGACATCTGCCATAAAATGTGGCAGCTCGGCTGGGTGGCCGCAAACGACGGCAACCTTTCCGCGAAGCTGCCGGACGGCACCTTCCTTGCGACGCCGACCGGTATCAGCAAGAGCTTTATCACGCCGGAAAAGCTCGTACATATCGACGCGGAAGGCAACGTACTTGAAGGTCTGGAAGGCTACCGGCCTTCTTCCGAAATTAAAATGCACCTGCGCTGCTATGCGGAGCGCGACGATGTGGGCGCCGTGCTGCACGCACATCCCCCGACTGCAACCGGCTACGCGGTGGCGCACGTCGATCTTGACCGCTACACGATGATCGAAACCGTGCTCGCGATCGGTTCCGTGCCGGTGACGCCCTACGGCACCCCCTCCACCTACGAGGTACCGGACGCCATCGCCCCCTACCTGCAAGAGCATGACGTCCTGCTGCTTGCCAACCACGGCGCACTCACGGTCGGCTGCGACGTGTTGACAGCCTACTACCGCATGGAAACGCTTGAGCTGTACGCAAAAATCAGCCTGACGGCGCACCTGCTCGGCGGTGAGAAAGAAATCTCCCGTGAGAACATTGACCGCCTGATCAGCATGCGGAAAAATTACGGTGTGACCGGCCGGCATCCCGGTTTCAAGCGCTACCGCAAGGAAGACAAAACCGGGGAATAACCGCCTGATTTTCCAAAAGCAGAGAGCCGCCCGGCTGGAAGGGATTCCCTTTCCGCCGGGCGGCTTTTTCGGATTCTTGTGCTTTCTAGATTCTCATTCCCGCGTTTTTTACAAATTTGGCAGTCCGCGCAGACCGTCGACCGCTGCACGTTCTGCCGGAAGCAGGCTCTTGTAGCGTGCGAGGAACGCTTCAAAGCCAGCCATATCCGCTTCGTCCGGCTCGGCGCAAACAGCCTCGCTGCCGGCAAAGATCTGGTTGTCCAGGTAGTCTTCGAGCGATTCGCCGCCTCCATTCACACGGTACGACGCGAGCAGCGCCATGCCCCACGGGCCACCCTCGCCGGCTGTTTCCATTACAGAAACCGGCGTGTGCAGCGCGCCGGCCATCAGCTTCTGCCCGACGCCCTTCGCCTTGAAAAAGCCGCCGTGGCCGAGCAGGGAATCCACCGCCGCGTGCTCCTGTTCGATCAGAATATCCATGCCGATTTTCAGCGTAGCCATCGCCGAATACAGCTGCGTGCGGGCAAAATTCTCGAAGGAAAACGCGCTATCCGGCAGACGGGCGAACAGCGGGCGTCCCTCCTCCATACCGGTGATCGGTTCTCCGGAGAAATAGTTGAACGAAACGAGGCCACCGCAGTCCGGGTCACCCTTGAGCGCTTGATAGAACAGCGTATCGAGTGCCAGCGGCATCGAGCACGAGGCGCCGATGGCTTCGGCAAACGACTTGAACAGCGCGGCCCACGCATTGATGTCGGAAGTACAGTTGTTGCAGTGCACCATGGCGACCGGCTTACCCGTCGGTGTTGTGACCATATCAATCTCCATATGCACCTTGGAGAGCGCCTTCTCAAGCACGACCATCGCAAAAATCGACGTACCGGCCGAAACGTTGCCGGTGCGCACGCGCACGCTGTTCGTCGCAGCCATACCGGTACCGGCGTCGCCTTCGGGCGGGCAGAGCGGCGCGCCGGGCTCCAACGTGCCGGTGGGGTCGAGCAGCTTCGCCCCTTCGGCC
>DBPP01000037.1:0-12387 GCA_002305575.1 Ruminococcaceae bacterium UBA1417 | reverse complement strand
GGGAACATGCCGGAGGCGTCGCCGATACCGAGCACCTTTTCACCCGTCAGCTTCCAGTGCACATAGCCCGCCAGCGTCGTGATAAACGCGATGTTCTTTACGTGCGGCTCGCCGTTTAGGATAGCCTGATGCAGATGCGCGATACTCCACCGCTGCGGGATGTTGAAGCCAAAGCGTTCCGTAAGATCTGCCGCCGCAGCCTCCGTCATCGTGTTGCGCCATGTACGGAACGGCACGAGCAGGTTTCCCGCCGCGTCAAACGCGAGGTATCCGTGCATCATGGCCGAAAAGCCAAGGCCCTTGAGACGCCGAATCTGCACCCCATACTTTTCCAAAACCGAAGCCGCAAGGTTTTTGTAGCTTTCCTGAATGCCGTGCCAGACGTCGTCGAGGTGATACGTCCACACGCCGTCCTCCAACCGGTTTTCCCAATCGAAGCTGCCGGAGGCAAGGGGCGTGCCGTCCGCCCCGATGAGCACCGCCTTGATGCGTGTAGAACCGAGTTCGAGACCGAATACGGCCTCGCCGGCTTCAATCCACGCGCCGATCTGCTTCTGATCCATATTTTTTCCGTCCTTTCCGTTCCTCGTTGGTTTGATCTGCTTCCGTTCGCGTCAACTTGTACGCACAACTTAATTTATTATACCGGATAACCCGGCGCTTTACAAGGGAAAACATCGCTAAAAAACCGCATTCGAATTTGTGCGGTGTGCGGGGACTTGCATTGGCGGCGCAAGTCATAGCAGGATTGTGCATGTTTTTTTGCAATTGTCTATAGCTTTTCCCGCCAAATCCCTTATAATAATTTCAATAAAAGATCAAAATTTTGGACCGCAAATTCGTCTTTTCGTTACAAAGCTTCTTCTTCAGCACGGTACTTTCGGCGGTAACCACCGGGCGCTTCCCCTATTTTCCGCTTAAAAACACGGTGGAAATATGTGTAGGTTCCAAATCCGGTGCTTTCCGCAATTTCTTCCAGCGTGGCGTTGGTGTATTTCAACTGATCAATTGCGGCACTTAAGCGCACCTCGGTCAGGTAATCGACAATACTTTGTCCGGTAACCTCGCGAAACAGGTGCAGCGCGCGCGATTCGCTCAGCGATGCCGCTGCGGCAACCTCCGCCACACGGAGCTTTTCAAAGGCGTGCTCCTCGATGTAACGCTTCATGCGCGAAACGACGAATTCCGACGGGCTGTTGTGCTCGCGGTGCAGCAACTGCTGCACCGAAAGGCAGAAGGCATGCAGCAGCGCTTCCTGGTATGCGCCGTCGGCGGCATCCGGCAAACGCCGTGTTTCCCGGATAATTAGCTTCCACAGGTCGAGAAGCGGCTCGCCGGCCGGTATTTCCAGATGGCGGCGCCCGGCAAGCGTACGAAACCACGCGGCAATCCACTCTCCCTGGCAAAGCAGGTAGTAGTCGCCGCTTGTATCGCTGGCATCCGCCGCGTTGAAGGGTTTATGGATGGCAAGCCGGTCCCCCGGTACCAACATCAGCAGATGACCTTTTTTCAGTTGAAAGGATTCGCCATTCAATCGGGCATTGCACATTCCGTGGCTTTGCAGGCGAAAGGCATAAAAGCGCCCTTGCTCCCCCTGTGAGGTGTACTGTCTGTGCACCGAATAACCACACATGACGATTGTATCCATTACACTGCTCCTCTCTTCTCGCCTTTGTACCAGTGTACCACAAACAGATTCAGGAAACAATCCTGCGCGGAATCGCCGCGCGGATTTTCAATCATTTTCTTTTGGAGGAATGACATATGAACAAGATGAAGGCTGCGCTCATCGGCTTTCTGCCGAAGGAGGTCGATCCGTATCAGACACTGGAAGCCTACGCCAAAGCCGGTTACCGCGCTTTTGAAGGCGGCGATTTGCTTCTGAAAGGCGATCCCGTCGAAAACCGCAAGCGCGTGGAAGCTTTCGGCATGCAACCGCTCGCCGTACACTACAATGCGTTCGGGGAGACGGATGTGGATGCTGTAATCCGAAACGCCCATGCGGTCGGCGTACAGCGCGTCGCATGCTACGCGGGCGCCGCGGCGGGCTATCGCTTCGGCGGCGGCAATCCGCCTACGCGCGACGACATTCTGCGCGAAGCGGAAAAGTTTGATAAAGTCGCCGGCGCGCTGCAAAAGGAAGGGCTTGTGCTCTCCTTCCACAACCACGACATCGAATTCAAACTCACGATCGGCGGTGTACCGGTTATTTACCTGATGGCTGCAAACACCGAAATTATGAAATTCGAGGTCGATTGCGGTTGGGTTACTTATGCCGGTCACGACCCGATCGCATTCATGAAGGGCCTTGGCGACCGTCTTGCGGCCGTACACATCAAGGACTTCACGCATGGTGAAGTCCCGCGCGAGGATGGCAACGGCCACCCGCCCACGATGCCGCGCTTCACGACACCCGGTACCGGTCTTCTGGATCTCAAGGGATGCCTGGAAACCGCAAGTGAAATGGGTATGGAATGGGCGATCGTCGAGCAGGACTTCCAGTACAACCTGTCGGAGCTGGAAACACTGACCGCCGCTTACCTCAACATGAAGGAAACCGGTTTTGTCGAATAATCGGGACGCGGTCTCCGGCATGAAGTCGGTGGCCATACCGTCCAAATGCAGAAAGGATGATTCTTATGCAGAATATGCGCAAAGGCGTGCAGGTTTATACCGTGCGCGATTTTATCGGTACGCAGGAGGGCTATGAAGCGTCCCTGCGCAAGATCCGTGAGATCGGCTACGACAGTGTCCAGACCTTCGGTTGGAAGATTCCGGATGCCGAACACAAGGCGTTCCTCGACG
Organism: Ruminococcaceae bacterium UBA1417; assembly: GCA_002305575.1. GTDB lineage: Bacteria > Bacillota > Clostridia > Oscillospirales > Acutalibacteraceae > Hominenteromicrobium. The sequence continues at coordinate 9,582 of DBPP01000037.1, read as the reverse complement.
AGCTCGGCCTGACAACCGAATCCGTCGGCGGCAATTATGAAGAGATGCTTCGCGACCCTGCCGCCATCCGCAAGGCAATTGAAGCAGCACACTTCTATGGAACCGATCTCGTATCCATCGGCACGCTGCCGGTTCCGCTGCGTGAAAGCCGCGAGGGCTTCCTCGAGTACGCGGCGGGCGTCAACAAAATTGGTGCGGAGCTGAAAAAGGAAGGCGTCCATCTGCTGTACCATTCGCATGCGCTTGAGTTCTTCTCCCTGGGCGGGGGCGAAAATGGTTTCGACCTGCTCTTCAATGAGACGGATCCTGAAGCGTTCTGGTACTGCATTGATACGCACTGGATTCAGTCCGGCGGCCGGAATCCCGCTGAATACATTCTGAAAGCCAAGGGCCGTGTGCCACTCGTGCACTTCAAGGATTACAAGATTGTCGGCGGCGCCGATCCGATCGAGCAGGTTTGCAAGGCGTTCGGCGAGGTCGGCGAGGGCAATTTGGATTGGCCGAAGATCATCGAGGCCTGCCGCGCCACCGAGGTGCGCGCGTGCATCGTCGAGCAGGATATCTGCCCGCGCGATCCGTTTGACTGCCTCAAGACAAGCTTTGACAACATGGTGAAATTCGGCCTGTAAAGGGCTTCTGCTTTTCACCGACAAAAATCAAAATGGATCAAAAGAGCAGGCCGCCTAACTAGCGACCTGCTCTTGCTTTTATGGAAAATACTGGCAAAATTTGTCCAAAGACTTCATACAGGATTTCCGACAAACCGGACACATCGCGGAAACGACTGGGTGTTGTCTTTTTGTTGGCCACATCATGCCAATCCCGTACTTGCATAAAAATTTTTCAGTTTTTGATTCGGCACCCGCTCTTGTGCAGTAAAGTCCATCTGCTTTGCAAAATCTTTTTGCTCTGCATACAATCAGGAACCCGACCGCTGTTTGCCATGCGGCCGGGTTCCATCTTTCTGTATTGAAAGGAAAACGCAGAAAATTTATGCTGTCTTTTGTCCCGGAGCGACACTCCGCCGCACGGGGATCACACCGTTACGCGATCTGTTCCAACATGGTTTCGGCAAAAATTCCATAGCCGCGCGTCGGATCATCGACAAAGACATGCGTCACCGCGCCAGCCAGCTTGCCGTCCTGCAAAATTGGACAGCCGCTCATGCCCTGCACAATGCCGCCTGTTTCCGCAAGCAACGCCGGATCCGTCACATGGACAACAAGCGTTTTGGTCTCCTGCTGCGCGTCGCCGCTCACGCGCTCCAGAACGGCGTCAAAAAGCTGTACGCCGCCCGCATCGATTGTCGCTGCGATCTGGACCGGACCGGTATGCACCGCGCCACGCTCGAGCACTTCCACCGTCTGCCCGCTGTGTTTTTCCGTCAGTGAACCATAGATGCCGATTTCAGAGTTCTGCACGAGGACGCCGAGGCTGTCGCTGTCGGTAAAATACCCGCGCAACCTTCCCGGCGCGCCGGCGCGACCGGGCTGAATGCCACAGATGGTGATTTCGGCCGGTTCGCCACTTCGGATTTCCAGCACCTCCTTCGTGTCAGCATCGCAAATCCCGTGGCCCAACGCGGCAAAACGCGTACCGTCCCCGCTATAAAACGTCACGGTGCCAATGCCCGCCGCACTGTCTCGAATCCACATACCGGCCTTGTAAACGCCGCTTGCAAGCACAGGCGTCAGCGTTGTATCATACGTTTCTTCCCCGCGCCGCAGCGTCAGTTCCACACTCGAGCCGGTGGAAAGCACATCGGCAAGCGCCGCGTTGGTTTCTACCGGCACGCCGTTTGCCGAAAGCACATAGTCTCCAGCTTCAATCCCGGCCGATTTCGCAGGACAACAAACGGCGCCGTCCGTATAAATGTCTGAAAGTGCGGCTACAATAACACCGTCGGAGAAAAGCCGGATGCCAAACACATCGCCGCCAAGCTGTACGGTGCGGGTCGCCTGCTCCGAAGCCGTGCCGGCAAACGACGCCGCATACACACTCGGCGGGCCGTTTTCCTGTGAAAGATACAGGTCAAAAACGCCGCACACCGTGAGCATCAGCACCGCTGTGGTGCCAACAGCCGCCGCAAAGGTGCGGATACCCTCCGCTGCCGAAAGGGAACGGCGCTTTTTCGTCCCGCCGTTTTTCGATTCGTTTTCACTTTGCAACGCATTTCATCTCCTTCCATTTTTTCGGAAAAGCTGCGCACTTTTCCGTACCCATATCGTTCCACCCCATCGCAAAAGTATTTGCGGAAATTAAAAACACCTCTGCACAACGGATACAATCCGTATGGCAAAGGTGAGAGCTTTTGGTCTGCCGCACTGCCGGTTTGCAATGCCGGCAGAGGACAGTTATGAAAAAAGAAAGGGGAAATCAAATCGGAATCCGCCCGTTACCGGGCGGTAGAGCATTCCGGTTCTTAAAGAAAAAAGGAAATGAAGGAAGTAAATGAAACTGTGCCCGGTGCTTTCTTTCCTGAGCACGCTTATAGTATAAATAGGCAATGTGAAAAGAGCGTTTCCTTTTCGTGAAGAATATCCAAAGTTTTTTTGAATCGCTTATGAACGCCAAGTTTTCCCAAAATCTGCCAATCAATAGTAGGCAATCAACGGCGTTGCGCGGTCACCGTTTTTCGGATTAAATTTGGCTTTATCAATCATTTTTACTGCGCTGGCCGCCCCGCGAATGGCATACCCTTCCGGCTCCTCCAACACGTGCACGCGCAGCTTCGTCGTCTTGGAGAGCAGCTGGTCAAATCCGTTCAGATACGCGCTACCCCCTACGAGCAGAATGCCCTCGCCGGCAATATCGGCCATCAGCTCAGGCGGCGTTTCCTCGAGCGTTGTTTGAATCATCCGCACCACCTGCGCAGCCGGCTCCACAATGGCCTCCAGAAGCTGGTCGGACGTAATCTCCACACGAGACGGCAAACCGGATTTCAAATCGCGCCCCTTGAGTGGAAATACCTTCCCCTGTTTCATCGGGTAAGCGCAGCCAGCCGTGCGTTTGGCCTCTTCGGCCGTCCGCTCACCGATGACAAGATCAAATTTGCGGCGTACATACTTGATGATCGCATCGTCAAACGCATCGCCCGCCACCGGGATCGAACGGGACGCAGCAAGCCGATTCAGTGAAACGACGCCCGCGTCGCTCATGCCGGCTCCCAACGTGACCAACATCGTGCCGCGCGGCTTCGCCACGTCAATACCCGCGCCGAGCGCCGCGGCAAGCGGTCCTTCGAGCAGACAGATTTTCCGCACGCCGTTCGCCGCCACCGCATCGACGACAGCCCGCTTTTCCACCTCGGTGATGCCGCTCGGCACCGTAACCACCACGCGCGGCATAAACACGCGGCTCGTGTTGACCTGCTTGAGATAGTGGCGGATCACAGCGTCCATCAGGGAAAAATCCGCGATAACACCGCCGTGCATTGGCCGGACGACGCGCACGCGCGCGCCCGTGCGCCCGAGCATCTCATACGCTTCCCGCCCGATGGCGACAATCTGCTCAGAATCCGTCTCCACCGCAACGATATTCGGCTCGTTGACCACGACGCCACGGCCATCCATATACAGTCTGAAATTCGCAGTACCCAAATCGATTGCAATATCTGTACCAATCATCGGCAAATCTTCTCCGTTCATTTTGACGTTTCCACATGGAAACTTCTGCCTTTTATTGTACCGGATTTTCCGCGGTTTTGCAAGGTTATTGCGTCGAATCCGGCAGAACAATCGCACAGCAGACGCACTGCACTTGTGCGGCACCGGCCTGATAGAGCGTGCGTGCACACGCGCGCGCCGTGGCGCCCGTAGTTACAATATCATCCACCAGCAGGACGCGCAACCCGTCCGCATCCGCACACGCATAGACACCCTGCACGTTCGCTTCACGTTCCTGTGCCGTCAGCATGTGCTGCGTGCGGTTTTCCCGTATTTTGGTGAGCAGGGCACGGCAAGGCAGCCCCGTTTTTTCGGAGAGCGCAGCCGCGATCAGCTGCGACTGGTTGTAGCCGCGCTCGCGCAGGCGCTCGGCCGAAATCGGTACGGGCACGATACAGTCGAACGTCTGCTCCGCATCCAGGATGCGGGCAATCTGTGCGGCCAGCGGTTTTGCAAGGCTTGTCTCCCCGTGAAACTTAAAGCGCCAGAGCGCTGAACGAAACGGTTTTTTGTAGCGCATCGGCGCACGGCACTCAAGCGTGTACATCTCCCGACACACCTTAAGCGCAAAATACCGGTATACGCGTTCTGCGGGCTTCCGGGCGCAATCTGCACACAGGCCATCGACATTGACCTGCCCCGGCCGCCCGCAAAAAAGGCAACGCGCCGGGAAGAAGAACGTCAGTAAGCGGTGCAGCCATGTACTCATACGTCACCCTTCTCCGAAGGCTCTTCGGTCAGAAAACGCATGAGGCCCGAAAAGCGCCTCGTCTTGCGGTCATTGGCCACCATATCGGCAATCGCGCTGCGCCGCCCGACAAGGATCAGCAGCTTTTTGGCGCGCGTGATCCCTGTATACAGCAGATTGCGGTAGCTCAGTTGTGGCACGCCCGGAAACACGGGCATGATGACCGCTGTAAACTCATTGCCTTGGCTCTTGTGCACGGTCACTGCATAGGCCAGCTCCAGTTCCAGCGCGGCGTGCTCAAAATCATAGAGCACTTCCCGGTCATCGACCAGCACGCGCATGCAGCCCGCCGTGCGGTCTATGTCCGTGATAATGCCCATATCGCCGTTGTAAATGCCCTCGCCCGTGGTCCCATCCGGTCGGCTCCAGGGAAGATCATAGTTGTTTTTAATCTGCATCACCTTATCCCCGACACGGAACATCGTGCCATTTACCGAAATCTGCGCCTTATCCTTGGCCGGCGGATTGATTTGCTCGCGGAGCCGCTTGTTCAGCTCGATTGTCCCGAGCTCCCCTTTGCGTCCGGGGCAAAGCACCTGGATGTCCGTCACCGGCGAATAGCCGTAGCTTTTCGGCAGGCGCGTCACGACAAGCGATAAAATCAGCGCTGAGACCGCTCGGGCATCCTCGACTGGCATAAAGAAAAAGTCGTTGTCGCGCACGTTCAGTACGGGCATTTCTCCCCGCACGATCCGGTGCGCATTCGTCACAATCAGACTCTGCATCGATTGACGGAATATTTCCTTGAGCTGTACGGTCGGCAAAACGCCCGAAGCAATCAGATCGCCGATCACATTGCCGGCGCCCACGCTGGGCAGCTGGTCGCTGTCGCCCACGAGGATCAGCCGGCAGCCGACCGGCAACGCCCGCAAAACGCTTTCAAAGACATACGCATCCACCATGGAAAGCTCGTCAATCACAACGGCGTCGCATTCCAGCGGGTTGCGCTCGTTGCGCTGAAACACGGGCTGATCGTTTTCGTCCCAATCCACCTGCAGCATGCGGTGGATCGTCTTCGCCTCCTGCCCGGTCAGCTCCGACATGCGCTTAGCCGCACGGCCGGTGGGCGCGGCCAGGAAAACGGTTTCGCCTTTCTCCATGAGGATGCGAATGATCGCGTTGAGCGTCGTCGTTTTGCCCGTGCCCGGTCCGCCCGTCAAAATCAAAAAGCCCAGCTCCAATGCGGCGCGGATGGCTTCTTTCTGCAGCTGCGCGTATTGAATACCCTCGCTGCGCTCGATTTCTTCGATCTCCCGGTCGATGCCGACGATCGATTGCGGCGGGTATTTTCGCATCATGCGGATGCGGTCGGCACTGTACACCTCGCTGCGGTGCTGCTTCGGCAGAAAAATGAAATCCCGCCCGGAAAAATTTTCGCACACGGCGTCAAAATCCCGGCACAGGGCCATCAGGGCCGCCTGCGCATCCTCCAACGGGACGCCAAGCATCTGCGCGGCCGCCGCACAGAGCTTATCGGCGGGCAGGCAGGTGTGTCCGTTCAGCAGGTTGTGCCGCAGCACGTACAGAATACCAGCTTGAATGCGCGCACTGTTTTCGCGATCGTACTCGAGCGACTCCGCAAGCCGGTCAGCCACAGCAAAGTCCACCGCTATTTTGTCGCTGCACAGCCGGTATGGGTCCTCCTGAATACACGCGACGGAGTCGGCGCCATACTGCTTCCAAACCTTTACGGCATCCTCCGGGCGCACACCGAAGCTGCCGAGGAAAGCCATCAGGTCGCGAATGCCATTGACGCGCCGCATTTCCTCGGCAATCTCCCGCGCCTTCTTCAACGTAATGCCTTTGATCGTCGCCAGACGCTCCGGATCGTTTTCGATAACGTCGAGCGCCTGGTCACCAAACTGTTCGATAATTTTCCCAGCTGTCGCTGTACCAATGCCCTTGACCGCGCCACTCGACAGGTACTTCAGCATGGCGGAAGTCGTTTCCGGCCGCGAGCGCTCGAACGCCTCTGCGCGGAATTGCTCTCCAAAAGTCGCGTGCGACGTCCACGTGCCGTAGAGACGCAGCTTCTCCCCGACGCTTATGTACGGAAACGTACCGACCACCGTGACGAGCGCGTCGCCGCTACTCAGCTCCATCACGGTGTACTGGTTGCCGTCGTTGTGATAGACAATATTTTCCACGCTGCCTTCCAATTCCAGCAGCTGCTTCGCTTCGTTCGGCACAGACAAACTTCCTTTACCCAGTTGATATTTCCATTATAGAACATCTTTTCGTGTTTGCAAAGTCCCAATTTCGGCAAACGGATATTTGCGCAGCAGGTTTTTATAAATGGCGTCGATTTCCGGATCTTCTGCGGGATTCAGACAGACGATGCGGCACATACCGTAGAGGTCCAGCCATTTGACACGCTCCAACGCGCTGCGCACAACGTACTCCGCCTGTTCGGCGCTTTGCGCCGTGACGTAAACCGTAAAGGGTACTTCTTCGCGCAGCAGGCGCGATTTTGTCATCCACAGACTCACCGCTTTGGCCGCCGCAACGACCACAAAACAGCTCAGCATACAGATCAGCACAATCACAATCGGTTCCAATGCCATCACCGTGCCTTTTCCAAAATGTGGGAGGCGTTTTCTTCAAATATAAAAACACCTTCCGAGCCATCCTATGCCCGGAAGGTGTTTTGGGTTCCATGGATTTAGAGCGTTTCCAACGCTGCCTTGAGCGCTTCCGTCCGATCGGTGCGCTCCCAGCGCACACCGAGCTCTTCGCGGCCCATATGACCATACGCCGCAAGCGGGCGATAAATCGGCTTGCGCAGATCAAGCGTGCGGATGATCGCATTCGGGCGCAGGTCAAAGACCTTCTGGACCGCCGCAGCGAGCGCAGCGTCTTCCGCCTTGCCGGTACCGAACGTATCGACCATCACGGAAACCGGATGCGCCACGCCGATCGCGTAGGCAAGCTGCACCTCACACTTCTTGGCCAAACCGGCCGCCACGATGTTCTTGGCCACATAGCGCGCCGCATAAGCCGCTGAACGGTCCACCTTTGTGGGATCCTTTCCGGAGAACGCGCCGCCGCCATGGCGACCTACGCCGCCGTAGGTGTCGACGATGATCTTACGGCCTGTCAGACCACTGTCACCGACCGGTCCGCCAATAACAAAGCGGCCCGTCGGATTGACATAATACTTCGTATTTTCATCAATCAACGCAGCGGGTACAATCGGCTTTACGACGTACTCGATCATATCGCGGCGGATCTGCTCCAGCGTGACGGCTTCGCTGTGCTGGGTGGAAATAACGATCGTATCGATGCGCTTCACGGTATCGCCCTCGTATTCTGCCGTTACCTGGGTTTTGCCATCCGGGCGCAGGTAATCAAGCGTGCCGTCCTTGCGCACCTTGGCAAGCTGCTTGGCCAACTTATGGGCAAGCGAGATGGTCAACGGCATCAGCTCCGGCGTCTCATCGCACGCATAGCCGAACATCATGCCCTGATCGCCCGCACCGGTCAGGTCGTCGATGTCCGCCGCGCCGTTTTTCGTCTCGAAGGACTGGTTGACGCCCATTGCAATATCCGGCGACTGCATATCAATCGAGGTGATCACGCCGCAGGTCGCACCATCAAAACCGGCGTCCGGCGAATTGTAACCGATCTCCTGGATGACGCTGCGCGCTATGGAATCAATATCCACATAGCAATCCGTGGAGATTTCCCCCATTACGTGTACCATACCGGTGGTCGCCGTTACCTCACAGGCGACATGTGCCGTCGGATCCTTTTCAAGGATAGCGTCCAGAATGGCATCCGAGATCTGGTCGCACACTTTATCGGGATGTCCCTCGGTGACCGATTCGGAAGTAAAAAGATGTTTGTTCGTATTCATAGCACCATTTCCTTTCTTGCTGCCCCATACAATTCTTCATTCGGAAAAAAAGAACCGCTCACCATGCAGATGAGCGGTTCACAATCCTCATCTTTCGGCATTGCCATGCCGCAGGAATTAGCACCTTGCAAAACTGCAGGTTGCCGGACATCAAAGGGCCTGTTCCCTCCGTCACTCTTGATAAGGGCATATTCATTTTAGATTTCCTGAATAGTATACCATACCACGCCGGAACATGCAAGACACAAAACATGGAAATCTGGCCAAAATACAGCAAAGAAACCCGATAATCTGCACAATCAGGCGACACGGCCGTTGATGAGCGGCTCGATCTTTTTGTAGATCAGCAGCGTCACCACGACGCTGATCAAGCCCTTGCAGAAGGTAAACGGCAGATTAAACACAATTAGCGCCTGCCACAGATTCTCGATGCCCGGGTAGATCGCCTGGTACATACCGAGGATCGCCTCCATGGACATGATATTCGTATAAATCGGATAGACAATAAAGTAGTTGGAAAACAGACCGAGCACCGCCATAAGTACCGCGCCAAGCAACGCGCCGAGCGCAGCGCCGGAGAAGGTTTTATGCTTGCGGTAGATCAGGCCGGCCGGAATGACGAAGGCCGATCCAATGATGAAATTGGAAAGCTCGCCGACGCCGCCCGTCATGGACTGCGTGAGATTGATCAGATTCTTCACAAAGCATACCGCTACGCCGCTCAGCGGCCCCATTGTAAAAGCAGCCAGCAGGGCCGGAAGCTCAGAAAAATCGAGGGAAATAAAGCTGGGCATAAACGGCAGTTTGAAACTGATAAACATCAGCACCGTCGCTGCGGCGGCCAAAATTGCCGTCATCGCGATTTTACGTGTGTGGAAGCGGGAATTGGATACAGTATTAGTCAGCATAATGCAGGAACACCTTTCTGTAAAAATACAGAAACGCGGGGTATTGAATCAAAAAAACGTCCCGCATGAGCCAATGCACGCGGGACGTCGAAAATCCATTTGATTCACGTTTCTTCTATCATCCGGACTGTAACCGTCGGCTCCGGAATCACACCGGATCAGCGCTGAAAAGCGGTCGCGGGCTCATGCAAAGCATTCACCGCCGGTGAGGAATTACACCTCGCCCCGAAGAAAATGATTGATTTTTAGTATACGAGAAATAAATTACTCGTTGATCGCGGTAACAACACCGGAACCAACCGTTCTGCCGCCCTCACGGATAGCGAAACGGAGGCCTTCCTCGATCGCGATCGGGGTGATCAGCTCAACGTCCATAATGACGTTATCGCCAGGCATGCACATCTC
>DBPP01000006.1 GCA_002305575.1 Ruminococcaceae bacterium UBA1417 | reverse complement strand
GACTTTTATTAGCAGGTCTTTCACTCTATACACACCTGTACGCCATGTTTTGTGACGCGAAATCCGGACGTTTCGCATTTTTTTCTCTGCGCCGCACATACTGAATTCGAAATGGGGGCGAACGCTTTGAAACGAATCCGGGCGCTTATAAGAGAAAACGCATCGTACATCCTGTTCTTTGCGTTTTACACAGCCGCCTTTGTCCTTTTTGTTCAGACGCTCGCCTTTTCCCTCCCTCTTGTACTCGGCGTACTGCTGGGGGTTCTGGCAAAACCCGCCTGTGCATTTCTGGAAAACAGGTTGCACATGTCGCGCTGCCGCGCGGCAATTCTTACCGGTACGGGCGCCTTCCTGCTTTTTCTCGTCGGTGCCGGACTTTTATTCTACTGGTTGGGCCGGGAACTCGTGTCCTTTCTTTCGGGTAGCGGCTATTTTGAATACGAAGCCCTCGCGCCAGCCGTTCGCAATGCGGTGGAGCAGGGCCTTGCCGCGATTCCTGCTGCCGCAAAGCGTTTACCGGAAACCTTGTCCTCCAACTTAGAGGCTATTCTGCCTGCACTGAACAGTCTGATGCAGCTGCTGCTCTCGATTCCCGCGTTGTTCCTGCTTTTGGCGCTAATTCCCGTTTCTGCATGCGTTTTTCTGCAATTGCGGGGAAAGCTGCCGCGTTGGGCCGCCCGATGGTTTGGTACACAACGCGTCGTGCGCCTGCGCCACGCAATCCATGATCTTTCGCGCACCTCCGCAGGCTTCGCGCTCTCCTACTTTCTCATCTACACCGTAACTTTCTGCGAATCGTTTATCATCCTCAATTTACTGGATATGAAATACCCGCTGATCACGGCGATCATCGTGACCGTTTCCGATATTTTCCCCGTCCTCGGCCCGGGCACAGTGCTGCTCCCCATCTGTGTTTATCAGCTTTTGTGCGGCAAATTTTTTCACGCAGCCGGTCTATTTATCGGCTGGATCCTTTTGACCGTCGTGCGACAGATCATAGAGCCGCGCCTCGTCTCCAAGGTCACGCGCACACCCGCTCTGGCCATGCTTTTCGCGGTCTATTGCAGCTTAATCGCCGGGAATTTCTGGTTAATCCCGTATACGGGCCTTTTCTTCTTCCTCTTCCAGCTCTTGAAAAGCGCCGGAATTCTGGGTACAAAAACGGCAGGCACCTAAAAGGCGCCTGCCGTTTTCCAATTGTGTTTACGCATTCTTTGCTGCAAGCAGCTTTTCTGCCGCGGCAAGCCGGATTGATACGCAGAAAACCTCCATCGCCTGCTCCAATTCGTCGAGCGGCGGGAAGGACGGTGCAAGACGGATATTGCTGTCGTGCGGGTCCTTGCCGTACGGATACGTCGCACCGGCACCCGTCAGCACAACGCCGGCTTCCTTGCACAGCTGCACCACACGTTTGGCGCATCCGTCCAGCACGTCGACGCTGATAAAGTAGCCGCCGTTTGGCTTGTTCCATTCCGCAACGCCGAGATCACCAAGCCCATCCTCCATCATCAATTCGCAAAGTCTGAACTTCGGCTCGAGGATTGCACGGTGGCCTTTCATCAGCGCGCGAACACCGTTGATGTCGTGCAGAAACAGCACATGGCGCAGCTGATTGAGCTTATCCGGACCAATGGTCTGCGTAAGCGTATGCACCTTGAAATCCTTGATGTTGTTGTCGCTTGTCGCAAGTGCGGCGACGCCGGCGCCCGGGAAGGAAATCTTCGACGTAGAAGCAAAGATCATCAGCTGATCCTCCGTCCCGTTTTCGCAGCATAGGTCATAAAGATTCAAGAGAGTATCCGGCGTATCGGTAAGGTCGTGTACGCAGTACGCGTTATCCCACATGATCTTGAAGTCCTTTGCCGCCGGGTGCAGCGCAGCAAAGCGCCGAACCGTCTCGTCGGAGTAAGTGATACCGGTCGGGTTCGAATACTTCGGCACACACCAGATGCCCTTGATGGAATCATCTTCGGCAACCAGCTTTTCAACGAGATCCATATCCGGCCCCGTAGAATACATCGGGATGTTGATCATCTCAAATCCATAGTATTCCGTGATGCCAAAATGGCGGTCATAGCCAGGCACCGGGCACAGGAATTTGATTTTATCCAGACGGCACCACGGCGTGCAGCCGTTGTAACCGTGCGTATAGCCGCGAGAAATGACCTCAAACATCATGTTGAGGCTCGAGTTGTTGCCGAGAATAATCTGGGAAGCCGGCACACCGATCATGTCGGAAAAGATCTTTTTCATTTCCGGAAGACCATCCCAAAGGCCGTAGTTGCGGCAATCGTCGCCGTTGGAATTGGCGAATTCGCTTCTCGCCTTCAGCGCTTCCAGAACGCCGAGCGCAAGGTCAAGCTGGGCGGCACTCGGCTTGCCGCGCGCCATATTCAGGGAAAGCTTCTTGGATTTCAATTCGTTGTACAGCGCCGTCTGCTCGGCCAGAACCTGTTCAAGCTCTGCACGGCTCAGATTTGCGTATGCCATCAAAACATCTCCATCATGATAAAATTTGCATTATTCAGAGAAAGCATCATGCAATTATGCGTCAAAACCTTTACCATTGTAATACAGACAAGAAAAAAATGCAAGACTTATTTAAAAATCCTGCATTTTTCTTGTTTTGCACGATTGAAGCGCCCGGAAAGCGCCTTTTCCGTGGATTCTGCCGGAACTGCCGTCGTTTAGAATTCCGCCGACCCGGTTGTACGCGGGAAGGGAAGCACGTCGCGGATGTTGGCAATTCCGGTGAGGTACATCACCATGCGTTCGAAACCGAGGCCAAAGCCCGCATGCTTGTTGCCACCAAAGCGCCGCAAATCGAGGTACCACCAGTAGTCCTCCTCCTTGAGTCCCAGCTCGCGGATGCGGTTGAGCAGCACGTCGTAGCGTTCCTCTCTCTGGCTGGCGCCGCAAAGCTCGCCAATGCCGGGTACAAGCAGGTCCGTCGCCGCAACAGTCTTACCGTCGTCGTTGAGGCGCATATAGAATGCCTTGATGTCCTTCGGATAATCGGTGACGAAAACCGGCTTTCCAAACTGTTTTTCCGTCAGATACCGTTCGTGCTCAGTCTGCAAATCGCAGCCCCAAGAAACCTTGTACTCAAACGCATCGTTGTTCTTTTCGAGCAACTTAATGGCATCCGTATAGGAAATACGGACAAAATCGGAGCTGGCCACATGCTCAAGGCGCTCTTTGAGACCCTTATCGACAAACTGGTTGAAGAAATCGATGTCCTGCGGGCAGCGTTCCATAACGTCGCGGATGATGTATTTGATCATGGCTTCCATCAGGTCCATATCGTCGTTGAGGTCGGCAAACGCGATTTCGGGCTCCACCATCCAAAATTCGCCGGCATGGCGCGGCGTAAAGGAACGCTCCGCACGGAAGGTGGGACCAAAGGTATAGATCTTACCGAACGCCATCGCCATGCACTCGCCTTCAAGCTGGCCAGACACGGTAAGCGAGGTCGGTTTGGAGAAGAAATCTTTGCTGTAATCGATTTTGCCATCTTCGGTTCTGGGCGGGTTTTCGAGATCCAGCGTCGTGATCTGGAACATTTCGCCGGCCCCCTCGCAGTCACTGCCGGTGATGATCGGCGTGTGCGCATAGACAAAACCGTTTTCATTGAAGAATTTGTGGATGGCAAACGCCGCAGCAGAGCGCACGCGGAACGCCGCGTTAAACAGGTTGGTTCTCGGACGCAAATGCGCGATAGTGCGCAGATATTCCACCGTGTGCCGCTTCTTCTGCAACGGATATTCCGGCGAGGAGGGACCTTCCACCACAATCGACGTCGCCTGAATCTCAAACGGCTGCTTGGCTTCCGGCGTGAGGATGAACGTACCGGTCACACACAGCGCTGCACCGACGTTCTGCGAAGCAATTTCCTTATAATTGTCTATATTTTCCGCCGTAAAGACGATCTGAACGCCTTTGAAGCAGCTGCCGTCGTTCAGGTCGATGAATCCAAGCGCTTTTGAATCACGAATCGATCTCGCCCAGCCGCAAACCGTAACCGAAGTATCCTTATAGGTTTCGGGCGATTTGTACAGAGCCATAATTTCTGTTCTTTTCATACGTATGACCTTTCCTTTCTTCACAGACGCCGGCAAACGGCGCGCCGCTGACCTACGTTATAAAATATCATACTACACAACGCATCGGATTATCAAGACAATTTTCAAATAATTCCATAATTACCGCAGAATCACGCGCTAATAATCGACTTTTTCTTCCAACGGCCTCTGCGGAAAGCAAGTACAGTAAGCACCGCGCCCATGACCCAGCTCGTGAGCATGGAGAGAAACAGCGCGTCCGGCGACTGCATCAGTGCTGCAAGACCGTAGGCGATCGGCACGCGGATCACAATCGTCGTGATCATCGAAATCCACATCGGGGTCATCGTATCGCCGGCGCCGCGCATCACGCCGGAAAGAATCTGCGTTACGCCCATCGCCACATAGCCCACGGCCAGGATCTGCATCATATGCACGCTGAGTTCGATCACCTGCGGCGTAGAAGTGAACATCTCGACGAGATAGCGCCCAAACAACAGGATCATTGCGACCAGAATCACCGAAACCACAATGCCGATCTTCATGCCGGATTTTGTCCCCTTCACAACGCGGTCCAGTTGCTTGGCGCCGATGTTCTGACCGGTAAAGGTCGTCATTGCGGTGCCAAAGGTGAAGTTCGGCATCATTGCAAAGCCATCCACGCGCATGACGACCGTAGAAACCGCGATGATGGTCGTACCGAAGCTGTTGGTGAGCGATTGCACGACAATCATCGCCATAGAGAAGATGGCCTGTGTCAAACCGCTGGGCAGACCGAGACGAATCAACTGGAACAGCAGTTCCTTCCTCGGCCAGAGCGAACGCATCCGCACATGCAGCACATCGCGCATCAGGAGCAGCCGAATCAAGCACAACGTCCCCGAAACCGCCTGCGATATAATCGTGGCCCATGCTGCGCCGGCGACGCCCATATGGAAAGACGCCACGAACCAGATATCCAATACAATATTCATCGCACACGCAATCACGAGGAAAAGCAGCGGCATCACCGAATCTCCCAGTCCGCGCAAAATACCGGACAGAATGTTATAAAATGCGCTGCCGATGATGCCTGCAAAGAGGATCACGAGATATTCACAGGCCATTTCATAGATATCTTCCGGGGTTTGCAGTAAAGACATGGCCCAGCCTGTGATTAGTGGGCCGACAATCATGATGAATGCGGATGACACAACTGTGGCCGTGATGGCCGTACCGACCGAATCGGAAAGCCTTTCCTTATCCTTCGCCCCAAAATACTGGGAAACCATGATGCTCGCGCCGACCGAAACGCCCATAAACAGCACGAGGAGCAAATTCAGAATCGGTCCGCTGGCGCCGATGGCCGCCAACGCCCCGTCGCCAACGTACTGTCCCACCACGATCGAATCCACTGTGCTGTACAACTGCTGCGCGAGATTGCCAATGAGCAGCGGCACCGAAAATCGAATCAAGTTGCTTGCCGGATTTCCAACCGTCATATCCTGTGCGCCAAAAAAAGCAGAAATTCTTCCTGCCATACCAAAAACACACCCTCCCTTTTGTACTCCAAAGAAACTTTCAGTGTTTAGTATAGCAAAAAGACTGTTAATCGTCAACGAATCTTATTGCATCTTGCTGAATATCGTCGTATTGACGATTTGCCATGTTTTTCTTTGCGCAACTTTTCAAATGAATTGCATGAAAAAACGGGCCATGTTTGCCACACGCCCGTTTCTGTTCCACTATGGTTTATTTACAGCGAGAAGAGCTTTGCAAAATTGTCGTACAGCATTTTGCGGTTTTCCGCTTCCCCATAACCGAGCGCAAAAAAGCGCTCCAGTTCTTCCTTCGGCGTCCACATGGGAAAATCCGTTCCGAAAAGCGTTTTTTCAACGCCGAAATGCGCGATGCTCCGGCGTGCATCTTCCGCTTTCACAGCAAAAAGCGAGCTGCTCGTGTCGATGTAGACGTTTGTCCCGTGCAGCACGGCTCGGGCGTCCTCCCATTCGCGGTAACCGCCGAGGTGTGCAGCGATGCACAGGAATTCCGGAATCTTTTCAAGTACATTGGCGAGCCGACGAGGCGAAGAGAAATCCATGCGGTCATCGCCAGTATGGAACAACACCACCATACCGCGGCGCGCGCACTCGGCATAGACTTCGAGCATATTGGGCGCATCAATGTTGAAGCGCTGAAAATCGGGGTGCAGCTTGATCCCGCGCAAGCCAAGCGCCTGAATGCGGTCGAGCTCCCCGCCCACATCTGTTATATCCTGATGCCATGCACCGAGTCCGATAAATGCCGGGTATTTTGCACATTTCTGCGCGATAAAGGTGTTGATTGATTCTACCTGTTCGATCTTGGTTGCAACGGAACATACCAGAAAGCGGTCGATTCCGGCCACTTTGCCTTCCTCGCTCAAAATGTGCGGCAGCCCGATTTCATCCATTTCGATGTTGTAAAACCGGCCGACATTTGCCGTTGCTTTCTCCGCAATTTTACCCGGGTAGATATGCGCATGCGCATCGGCTACCCGATAGGTTACACCGTTATGTGTGACTGCCATCTGCTTTTTTCATCCTTTCCCTTTTTGAAAACACACAGCCGCAGAAATCCTGTCTGTAAAGCCCATATTCTCTGGAAAGCGCGATGGAGCGCTTATAGCCCTCTTTTTTCTTGAAGTCCGAAGGCAAATGCGGCACGCCATACCGGACACCGAGCGCTTCGCCGATCGAATTGAGCTTTTCGGCATTTTTCAGCGGACTGATCGACAGCGTCGTCGTGAAATAATCGAATCCGTGCGTCGCGGCATACCGGGCCGCCGCCTCCAGACGCAGCTGATAGCACCGAAAGCACCGTTCACCGCCCTCAGGCACCTGCTCATAGCCGCGCACAGCCTCCAGAAACACCGCCGGCTCGTACGGCGCGCGCACCAGACGCACACCCTGCGCTGCGGGCATCTCGCAGATCAGCCGTTCCAGCTCCTGCGCACGCTTGTCATATTCCGCCTCCGGTGCAATATTGGGGTTATAAAACAGCACCGTGACGTCAAACGTGGCCGTG
Organism: Ruminococcaceae bacterium UBA1417; assembly: GCA_002305575.1. Lineage (GTDB taxonomy): Bacteria > Bacillota > Clostridia > Oscillospirales > Acutalibacteraceae > Hominenteromicrobium. The sequence continues at coordinate 23,107 of DBPP01000006.1, read as the reverse complement.
AGCTGTTCCAGCACCGCGCTGGAACAGGGCGCACAGCAGGCATGGAGCAACAGGGTCGGACGTTTGCCGGCCTGATGGAGCGATTCCACAATTTGATCCAATTCTTTCGCATAATTTCTTTTATTCGCCATGTGTTTTATTTTAGCACACCATTTTTTATCCTGCAAGTGCGGCATCTACAAATTTCAAATTTCTTAAATTTGCGCAGACTGAATTGACAAAATGCCTATAAATCGGTAAAATATTATTAAATCCTCTACACCACCTGCATATATAGCCGGTGCGTCGGGGCTGAACGCGCGCTTTTTTCGTTGTTGAATCAGCAATTCTATCTGAAAAGAGAATCTCCATCATGAATTTTAATATCTCTATGCTTGTTTCCAACCCGCTGATCAATGTAGGCGTTGTTTCGTGGTTGGTTGCACAATTGATGAAAACCGTCATTCACCTGCTGACGCAGGGGGAGTTTAAGCGGGAACGTCTCGCCGGCGCAGGCGGTATGCCGAGCTCCCACTCCGCCGTCACCTGCTCGGTGCTTCTTCTTTCCTACTTGCTTTACGGCTTTGATTCTCCCATCTTCGCCATGGCTTTCATTCTGGCCCTGATCGTCATGTACGATGCCACGGGCGTACGCTGGGCCGCAGGCCTGCACGCCAAAGCGATCAACTACATCGTGGAGTATCTCGGCGATGAGAATGTAAAGGACAATATCCAGCTCAATGAAATGATTCCCAAACTCAATGAATCGCTCGGCCACCGGCTGATTGAAGTAATCTGCGGCGCTGTGCTGGGCTTTGTAATCGCCTTGATCGGGTACTTCTGCTTTATGACCCCCACTACGTAAATCCTTTTGTTTCCGTTTTAAAAAACAGTGCTCTGCCATCGTCAGAATGGCAGAGCACTGTTTTTATGGAGACGTGTCGTTGACATCAGCCACATGTACTTTCCGCCGCTTTTTGCGCCGCTCTCCCCGCTTTCGGCAGGAAATCACCACGGTGCCGTATGCCCCAAGCAGCACAAGCGCCATCCACAGGCCAAGCCAAAGAATCAGGCGGACATAATCGGGCAGAACCGCATCCGATACGCGTTGCGCCGTCAAATGTAGCTGAAACGCCGTCGCATCGCCGCACGCTGCCTCCAACGTTACGGACTCAAGCGGGCGCAGGGTACACAGCAGCAGTTCTCCCTGTGAAAGCGCACCAGTTTCTCCCGAAAAAACCGGCACAACCGCACCGTTCTGCCGCACAGTCAGTCGGACGCTTCCCTCACCCATCTCCTCCGCCTGCCCCAGCACGTACACTGAAAACAGCGTCTTGTTCTGCACGACAAGCGAGGCGTCCTGTGTGCCTTGTTCCACGGCGAGCACCCCTACGCGATCGCCGCCGTCATACACTGCCTGCGCTGAAGCCGGCAACGCCAGAAACAGCGCAGCCAGTAGCACACAGATTCCTCTGCGCATGGAGAGAACGCCCCCTTACGGAATGGTTTCTCTACAGTATATGCGCCTATATACCACCCCTGTGCAACCGCGTGTGCAACCACACAAACGCCCGGCTATGTCGACCGAAGCGCGCACCCGTCCACTCCAGCAAAGCCAAGCGCGTACGGCGCGCAAACCTTTTGGACCGGCGCCGGTAATGCCTGCCCCGGCGAAAACACAACGCGCTCATGCGCCGACCTCCGCACTCTGCGCATCCGACGTCTGCTCGTTGAGGATAAACCACGCGCTGCCGCTGTTGACCGCTTTGGAAAGATAGAATGTGATGGAATCATCCTGCATCGTATATTTGGATGACCCACCGTCTTCCGCCAAAATATAATCGAGCGCGGCACCCTCCGCACGTTCAATGCTCAACCGGTAGCTGCCGCTGAGCAGGTTTTCAAAGCTTGCCGTAGCAGAAAGGAATCCCTCCGAGTCCTCGCTTTCCGGCGTAACAACCACCGTTGTGCTGTATGTATACTGGTCGCCCTGCAGCGTAAAATGAACCTTGACGTTCTCTCTGCGGTTCATTTCGCGCAGCGCCGCCGTTATGCGGATCTCGCCCCCGACTTTCTCCCCGAACGGCGTTTCCACGTCTTCCTTCTGCAAAACCCGCACACGGTACTGTTTTCCGGTCGTTTCCGCCCCCCGCGCCTGGAATGCAGCAAACAGGGCAAGCAAAAGACTGAGGAACACCGTTGCAATCTTCTTGAGCATTTTGACATCCTTCCTCGCTTTTTTCTTTTACTTTACCGCAGGGGCCGCAAATATTTTGTCGCTCCATGGCCCGGAAAACTTGAACTTTTACCGCATATATGATAAAATGAACCGATTGTTTGAATTCAAAAAGGAAACCGAGGTTATCACTTTGCCAGATTTGAGACAAGAGATCGAAAAACGCCGCACCTTCGCGATCATTTCGCATCCGGATGCCGGCAAAACGACGCTTACGGAAAAACTCCTGCTCTACGGCGGCGCCATTCAGCTTGCAGGCGCTGTCAAGGGCAAAAAGAACGCGCGCCACGCCGTTTCCGACTGGATGNNGGAGATCGAAAAGCAGCGCGGCATTTCTGTCACCTCCTCCGTGATGCAGTTCCAATACGAGGGATACTGCATCAACATTCTCGACACGCCCGGCCATCAGGACTTTTCAGAGGACACTTACCGCACACTGATGGCCGCGGACTCCGCCGTCATGGTCATCGACGCGGCCAAAGGCGTTGAACCGCAGACGCGCAAGCTCTTCAAGGTTTGCGTACTGCGCGATATCCCGATTTTCACCTTCATCAATAAAATGGATCGCGACGCGCAGAGCCCCTATGACCTGCTCGACGAAATTGAAAAGGAGTTGGGCATCGGTACCTACCCGATGAATTGGCCGATCGGCTCCGGCATCGATTTTAAAGGCGTTTACGACCGCGAAAAATCCGAGATCATTGCCTTTGAGGGCGACAAGGAGCTGCGTGGCCAGCACGAAGTGAAAGCGCATGAAATCGACCTGAACGATACTGCGCTCGAGGGCATTCTCGGCGAAAACCTGTACAACACACTGCGCGAGGACGTGGAGCTGCTCGACGGCGCCGGCTACGAGTTTGATCTTGATAAAGTCCGCCACGGCAAACTTTCTCCGGTCTTTTTCGGCTCTGCTCTGACAAACTTTGGCGTCGAACCGTTTCTGGAAAGTTTCCTGCGCATGACAACGTCGCCGCTGCCGCGCGAAACCAAGCAAGGCATCGTGGACCCGTTCAGCCAGGACTTTTCCGCCTTTGTCTTTAAGATTCAGGCCAACATGAACAAAGCGCATCGCGACCGTATCGCCTTCATGCGCATTTGCAGCGGACGTTTTGAGCGCGGCATGGAGGTCACCCACGTGCAGGGCGGCCGAAAGATCAAGCTCGCCCAACCGCAGCAGATGATGGCGCAAAACCGCGAGATCATCGACGAGGCGTACGCCGGCGACATCATCGGCGTTTTTGACCCGGGTATTTTTTCGATCGGCGACACGATCTGTACCGGTAAGAAGGTGCAGTTTGAGGGTATCCCCACCTTTGCACCGGAATATTTCTGCCGTGTGCAGCAGAAGGATACGATGAAGCGTAAGCAGTTCGTCAAGGGTACGACACAGATTGCCCAGGAAGGCGCCATCCAGATCTTCCAGGAAATCGCCTCCGGCATGGAGGAAGTGATTGTCGGCGTTGTCGGCACGCTGCAGTTTGACGTATTTAAGTACCGCATGGAAAACGAATACAACGTGGAAATCCGCATGGAGAATCTCCCCTATTCCTATATTCGCTGGATTGACACGCCGGACGTCGATCTCAAAAAGCTCAACCTCACGTCCGACACCAAAAAGGTGCAGGATGTCCGTGGGCGCTATCTGCTGCTCTTTGCCAACGAGTGGAGCATCCGTTGGGCGCTTGAACACAATGAAGGCCTGGAGCTTTCGGAGTTCAGCCGCTAAACGAGTTCTTATTTACGTTCCAAAGTACAAACCGTATACGCAATAAAAAGGATCGTACAGACATCACGTTTCTGTACGATCCTTTTCACTATCCGCAACAAATTCCTTCGGCGTCATGCCGGTACAGCGCTTGAATCGGCTGCAAAAGGAGGATGCGTCGGAAAAGCCGCAGGACAGCGCCGTTTCCCCGACGGTATACGCGCCGCTCAGCAACATCTTTTTGGCAGCATTGATGCGCACCTGCATCAGATACTGTTTTGGCGACATGCTTTCGGAAGCAAAGAAAATACGGTAAAGATACGTGCGGTCAATGCCGATATAGCGGGCCAGATCGCTGACCTGAATCGGGTAACCGTAATTGCTTTTGATATAGCCGATTGCCTTATTGACATATTCGTGCTCACGCGTAAACGTACCGCCATGCGCCGATTTTTCCAGCACAGACATGGCCCCATAAAAACAGCTCATCACCTTAAACAGGCTGCCGCCGCTGAATTCGGCAATCATTTCGCGCAGGTACCGCGCAAATTCTTCCCCATTTTCCACAGGCAGGATATACCGGTTCACAAGTCCTGTGCGCCTGAGAATTTCCAGCACGTCGAAGCCGTCAAACGCGACCCACATGTATTCCCATGGGTCCTCGCGGTCTGCTGTGTAGAGCGTGCGTTCCCCGGGACGGATCAGAAAGCACATGCCGGCCTGCAGCGCATACGTCTCACCGCCGACAACATACGTTCCACGTCCGGAAAGGACATAGTGCAACAGGTACTGGTTGCGCATTGCCGGGCCCCAGAAATGTCCGCTTTCACATTTTTCATAACCGCAGTAATAAACTGTGACGGATCCCCCGTTGTTGAGATTTTCCGCCCGGTGCTTGATCGTGTTCATCGCGCACCTCCTCTCTCTTGCTCTGTTTTCAGTATACCACAGCTGTAAAGAAAACACAACAAAACACCAATACACCACGTCTGCACACCGCCGTTTTTCCGAAAGCATCGGCCGCTGTGCGCCGCCCGATGGGAAAGGGTATCCCCGTCACGGCGCATTACAAACCGCATGCTTACCGGCATGCGAAAGGAGCCCCGCCAGAAAGCAGGGCTCCCTTTGATTTCACACGGTTTTATGCGTCGTCGCTGACTGCGGATTCCTCCGCGCTGACACGCACAGCAACAACGGAGCCGTAAGCGAGCGCGTCCCCCGCTTCGTTATTGGCATAGCCGATCACCGAGCCGATATCCACATCTTCGCTCAGCGTGTTGACCGAAACCATGACAAAGCCCTCTCTTTCAAGCGCCTGTTTCGCCTGGTCAGCTGTCATACCGGAAATATCCGGCAGTGTACGATTCTTTGCTCCCCGACTGACCGCGACGCGTACGGTTCCACCAACTTCTACCGTCTGCCCAGCCAGCGGAATCTGGGTGGTTATCTGTCCGGTCGGGATTGTATCACTGAAAATCTCCTCATAAATATCCAGCCTAAAATTGTACGCAGCATCGGTTTTCGTGCGCGCTTCAATTTCAGTATAATCCTGACCAACCAGATTGGGCACTTCCAACATTTCAGCCTGCGGTGCATTGATATCCTGAATGGACTGCATAATGCTCTGGATGGAAAAAGCGCTGTCCTTAAACCAAACGCTTGCAACTGCGAGGATCACAACCAATGAAAATACAAACGAAAACAAAAGCCAAAGTGGCAGTGGCAGTCCGTGCTTACGCGGCCGGCGTCCGCCTGTCGGCAGAGATCGGAGTGTTTCCGTCTCCACAATCTGTTCCATAACGGTCGGTTCAGCAGCCAACTCGGCGGCGAACCGCGAAAAACTGGAGGTTCTGCGATCCGCATCCACCTGCAGACCGTTGGCAATGGCGGGAATCACATGCTCCGGCAACTGCTTGAGTACATTTTTAGAAATCAAAAGCCGCGGGTCTTTCTTGCGCTTAGGCGCCTCCATCGGCACTGTTCCCGTCAAGGCAAACACCATGGATGCACACAAACCGTAGACATCCGTCACCTCATCGCAGATCTTGGTCTTGGAATATTGTTCAATGGCCCAACACCCCGGATAGATGTCCTCGATCAGATCGGTGCCGGCCCGGCGGACCGACTGCATCTCGAAATTCGTGAGAATCATCTTATCATCCGGCGTAATGCGCAGCGTCTCCGGAGAAATGCCCAGATGCTCCACATTTTGTCCGTGAATTGCACTGAGGGATTGAATAACCGGAAGGAAATACCGCTCGCAATCCGCCCAGGAGAGTGGGCCGTGCTTTTCCACATAGCTGCGCAACGAAACGGATTCCACATACGTGAAAACCGTATATTGCGTATTGTTTTCGGAAAAGGTGTCAAGCACCGACATCATGCGCTTCGTTCCAGAAACACGAATGAGCTTCTGCGTATAGCGCTCGAATTCGCTCAGATAGTCCTCATACTTCAATTCCGTACCGGCCGCCGGCTTCACCGAAACGCCGTTCAGCGCGCGAAAGGCGAGGGTGTTGGGGAAGAACTCCCGCACCTCGACCTTTTCGAGCGTATTTTCCTCAAGCGCGGCATATGTGATCCCGGCACCATTGATGCGCGTCGCCTGCCCGATGAGATATTTGCCGCCAATCCGTGTGCCAAACGGCAGCGCGTTGCGCATCTGCCCTTCGTCTTTCCAGCCGCAGTGTGCGCAGGCTTCCCCCGACGCATCCATTTCTGAAAAGCAATTCATGCAGTATGTTTTATTTTCGTCCATGGATATTTCCTTTCTGACCTTCAGAAATTCCAAATTCAGGCCTTGCGCGCATTTTTCACAATGTTTGTGTCAAAGCGCCACTTGATTTGTATCAGTATAGCATAGTTTTCTGAAACTTTCAAGATGGCAATGGTCTGAAAAGCAACTGTACAAAGGCTGCTCAAGCAACCACAAAAGTTTGACAATATTCGCGATATCCTCTCATGCGTTTTCCCGTCTGCCATTTCGGAATAGCCGCGTTCATTCAAATGATTTGCCCAGGCGACTTCCGCCTTTTCGCGTTTCCGAATGCGCAAAGCTTTCCCATCATCGCAGACAGAAATCAAATAAACTTCTTCGTTAGGCTTATCCTATATTATAATAGCCTCACTATTTTCTGACGGCAATCCCTATATTGGTTCATGCCCCCATTGCAAGCCAAAATGCCCTATAAACAATGCAAGACGCGGGAACACAAATTCTTTCCCATCTTTTTACGCCCCCCCTCTAAACACCAGTGAAATAAAAAAGACGTTTATCGCTTCTCGGCTGTTTTCAGGAAAACTATGCCACAGATTCACAAGTAAAGCCCGCCAAACAAAAAAAAGAAAGCACCGGAGAACCGATGCTTTCCACTGCACATTGGGTTTTACAGATATTTGTAAAATCAGGCCTTGTCGATGGAACCAAACAGCTCCATCTTCTCCTTAACGGTTGCCTTGATCGCCTCAAAGCCCGGCGCGAGAAGCTTTCTCGGATCGAAGCCCTTGCCCTCGAGATCCTTGCCGGCCTCGATGTACTTTCTCGTAGCGTCCGCAAATGCAAGCTGGCACTCCGTGTTGACGTTGATCTTGGAAACGCCGAGGGAAATCGCCGTCTTGATCATGTCTGCCGGGATACCCGTGCCGCCATGGAGAACGAGCGGCATCGTGCCGGTGAGTTCCTGAATCTTTGCGAGCACGTCGAAGTTCAGGCCCTTCCAGTTGGCCGGATACTTGCCATGGATATTGCCGATACCGGCCGCGAGCATATCGACGCCGAGATCCGCAATCATCTTGCACTCTGCCGGATCCGCAACTTCGCCGCCGCCGATGACGCCGTCTTCTTCGCCGCCAATCGCGCCGACCTCCGCCTCAACGGAGATGCCCTTCTCACCCGCAATGCGGATGAGTTCCTTCGTCTTCTCGATGTTCTCTTCGATCGGATAGTGGGAACCGTCGAACATAATGGACGAGAAACCAGCCTCAATGCAGGCCAGCGCGCCATTGTAGGAGCCGTGATCCAGATGCAGCGCAACCGGAACCGTGATGTTCAGGGTTTCCAGCATACCGTTGACCATGCCGACAACGGTGTTGTAGCCACACATATACTTGCCTGCGCCTTCGGAGACACCGAGGATAACAGGAGAGTTGTTCTCCTGCGCCGTGAGAAGAATCGCCTTTGTCCATTCCAGATTATTGATGTTGAACTGGCCGACGGCATACTTGCCAGCCTTAGCCTTGTTCAGCATTTCCTTTGCCGATACCAACATAAATTTCTGCCTCCATAAAGGAAATTTTTTGTCCCTTTTATTATAGAGGAATTGTCGTGAAAAATCAAGCCCATTTCGAAATATATGGCCGCATATATGGCCGCATTCGGGCGTTACACACAATGTATAGCCCAGAACAAAGAAAAAAGGGGCCTAACAAAGCCCCTTGAAAACTCACACGGTTCGAAAACCTTTTCCGATGATTTCGCTCGTATTGGTGATGAACATAAATGCCGTCGGGTCTACCGACTTGATGTACTGACGCAGCTTTACTGCCTCACCGCGCCGGCACGCAACCATCACAATTTTCTTCTGTTCATGCGTATAGGCGCCCACGGCATCCACCACTGTGGAGCTGCGCTTGATCTCCCGGATGATGTAATCGCAGATGGCATCCGGGCAGGAAGTGACAATGGAAAAATACTTGCACAGATTGATGCTTTCAATCACGGAATCCACCACAAACGCTTTGATAACCAGACCCAGCAGCGAAAACATACCGGTGCGGATGTCAAAAACAAAGCTGGCGGAAAACGCGATCAGCGCATCGCTGACCAAAAGCGCCTTGCCGATGTCAAGGCTCGTGTATTTTTTCAGAATCATCGCCACAATATCGGTACCGCCGCTCGATGCGTTGCAGTTGAACAGGATGGCCGAGCCGACCGCCGGCAGCATCATCGCAAAGCAAAGCTCCAAAAACGGCTGATCCGTAAATGGCTCGGTCATGGGGTAGATGACCTCAAACAGCCAGGTCAAAAACGAATACAGCATACTGCAATACGCCGTCATCAAGCCGAAACCCCGACCGAAAAATAGAAAGCCGATCAGAAGCAGAATCAGGTTGATTGCCCACATCGTAACCGCCGGAGAAAGAAAGGGAATCAACTTACCGAGCAGGATGGAAATACCGCTGACACCGCCTGTGGAAAAATTGTTCGGGAACTTGAAGAAGTAAATGCCGACGGCTGTAAGTACCGTGCCGAAAGTGACGAGAAGGAAATTGTTGACCTCTTCGCGGCCGATGCGTTTTGCAGGGTTATTCATTTGTTCTACCGCTCCTGTGCGGGGCAACCGCCCCCGTATTTTGACAGTTGAGATTTTAGCACAGCAACCATCGGAATTCAACAGAAAACCCGAAAATGCATAAGTTTTTTTCGAGCCGTCATCGAATTGCATCCACATACGCGCGAAGCTGCATTTCGCACGTCTGCAAACACCAGATCACATAATCCGGCCCGTGCGCGGCACTTACAAAATCCTCAAACGGCAGGAACCGGTAATCCACCGTTTCCCCTGGCTGCAGCGTTATGGTGATATTGCCATCCGGCACAGTCACAGCATAAACATGGTAGATGGTTGCCGGGTCGTGGCGAACCTGCCGGTCAACCAGTGTCAGATCCGCTTCAGAAACCACAATGCCCGTTTCTTCCCGCAGTTCCCGCACTGCCCCAGCGAGGGGCGTCTCCCCTTTGAGCACCGACCCGCCGGTCACCTCCCATTTGAGCCCATACGGTTTATCCGGATCGCGCTGCGTAACAAGCACTTCGCGCTGCCGCGTGACAACGATCACCTGGACAACCTGATGATACGCCCCTTTGGGGCAGCGCGGCGTGTTCCATTCATCGCGGTACAGGTCAAATCCGAGTTTGCACCCCTGTGCATCGACCGCATCCCAAATCTCGCGTTTTTGCACGGCTTTCTCTCCCCTCTTTTCAAAACAGCGTGGGGACGGCCGAAGCTGTCCCCACAAGTCCGTATATTCTTCAAAAATCAGATGTGCGCGCGAATGAACTCGACCGCCTTGCGGATATCGCCTTCGGGATCGTCGCCAACCTCACGCTCGATCGTCAGGAAGCCCTTGTAGCCGATGTCGTTCAGCGCCTTAAAATACGCCGGGAAATCGACGTCACCTTCACCGAGCGGCAGCTCGATGAACGAGGGATCCTGTAACATGTCGGATTCCTCCATACCGTAAAGGATCTCCGGCTCCACAAAATGCAGCCGCTTGCCGTCTTTGGCATGCGTATGGACGATGTAGTCCTTCAACGTATAAACCGCCTGCACCGGATCGTCACCCGTAACCATGACAAAGTTAGCCGGATCCAGATTGACGGAAACACCCTTCGAATGCAAACCGTCGAGGAAACCCTTGAGCGTCACGGCAATCTCCGGGCCGGTTTCCACTGCGAAATGCGCCTGCATCGAATCTGCATACGCGGCAAGTTTTCCGCAGGCTTCCTGCATAATGGCATAGCGCGGATGCGTCGGATCCGCCGGCACCACGCCGATGTGCGTCGTGATCACGTCGGTCTCCAGATCCTTCGCGAGATCGACAATGCGTTTGGAACGCTCGATCAGCTCCGGATTCAGCTCCGGGTTGTTAAAACCATGGCCGAGATCGCCGCAAAGTGCGGAAATCACGAGGCCGTGGTCCTTAACGCGCTTGAGAAACTCGCGGCGCGCCTCGGCATTCATGTTCTCCGGCGAAAGCTCTCCCTTCGTCGCGTAAACCTGGATGCCCTTGGCACCTACAGCAGCCGCCTTATCGAGGGCAGTCAGCGGATCGGTACGGAAGCCGTCCATCAAAACGCCGATGGAAAAAGGATACATAGAAATCAGTCCTTTCTTCTAAATAATCATCTCAGTGTGTCAACGGATTATTCGCCGAGGACAATCTCTCTGTGCTGCGCGGCGGAATCGTAAATCGCCTGCATCATCTGCGCCGTGATGATAACGGTATCAATATGCGACGGGAGCTTCTCGCCGGTCTTGATGCAGTTGATAAACGCATCGATCTCATTCTGGAAATGATCGCGCATTTTGAACTGCGGCTTATACTCCACGAGCGCGCCATGCTCTGCGGTGTAAACCGTGAAGTCCTTGCCATACTGCAAGCGAATGCCGGCCTTATCGCCCATGAAGTCGATGTACTGCTCCGCCACGCCGATGTTCTGGGCCCAAGCGCCATGCAGGGAAATCACCGGGCCATCCGTGCGGATCATACCGACAACCGAATCGTCCACATTGTAAATACCGTCGAGCTTCGGCGGGCCAGCCCACATATCCTTGTACGCATAGCCCTTGATGTCGGTGCCCAGCTTACTGAACACTTCGCCCGTCACAGTCTTGACCTTCGGATCCCCACAGCAGTACATGACAATATCGAGGTAATGGACGCCCCAGTCGATCAGTGCGCCGCCGCCGGCAATTTCCTTCGTGGTGAACGCACCGCCAAGGCCCGGGATCGAGCGATGTGCGCGGAAGCTCGCATAAACATGGTATACGTCGCCGAGCTTGCCGTCATCGATGTACTTCTTGATCAGATTGACGCTGTCGTTGAAGCGGTTGACAACGCCGATATTCAGAACCTTGCCCGTTTCATGCTGCACCTTCTGCATCTCGAGCGCTTCCTGATACGTTCTCGCCGCAGGCTTTTCGCACAGTACGTTCTTGCCGGCGCGCAGCGCGTCAATCGTAATGGTCGGGTGCACGTTGTTCGGCGTGCAAACCGAAACCGCCTCGATTTCCGGATCTGCCAGAACATCGTGATAATCGACGACCGCCGTACCGCAGCCGTACTTCTCCACAGCGGCTTCGGCGCGCTCCGGGATGATGTCGCAGAAATACTTGATTTCTGCCTCGGGATTGTTCATGTAGGACGGGATGTGGGCGGCATTCGCAATGGTACCGCACCCAATGACAGCTACTTTCATACTACTAACTCCTATCTTTTTCCGTGGAGGCAGCCGACGCCTTTCGGCTCTCTTCCTCCTGTTTTTTATATTCTCGCGGCGCTATGCCCATATATTTCTTATAGGCACGGCTGAACGCGTGAATGGACTTGAACCCCATCAGCTCGGCAACCCGGGTGATGGAATACCCCTCGCGGAGGTATTCATTCGCCTTTTCAAACCGCCGCTTGGTATGGTAGGCTTTCAGGCTTTCCCCCGTCAGCGCGGAAAATTTCTGCGCAATGTGCGTATAGCTGTAGCCAAACGCACGGCTGAGCGCGCTGAGATTTTCCATGGATTCGAGGTTGACGTCGATGTAATTGATCACATCGTATACCAGCTTTTCGTCGGCGTTGTTGCTCCCGCTGAGCAGATAACTTCTGTAGTAGCGCCGGCTGAAAATCCGGTAAACACCGCAGATGATCTCGTGCATATAGGCCTCAATCAGCAGATTGGAAAGAATATCATCCGAAATGAATTCGGACAAAACCTTCATAAACGCTTCCTGCACGCTGCGCCCATTGGACACCTTCACTTCTCCGCTCTGTTCAAAAAAGCACTTGAGCTGAAAGACATGTTCGCTGCGAATCGGTTCCTGAAAATCGAAACCGAGGTAAAAATACCGGAGGGGATCGTTTTCGGAGGAAATGATGTTGTGCCGCTCGCCCTTGCGCGTGATCAGCAGGTCGCCCTTTTCCATATCGTACGTGCGTTCATCCACGTAAAACGTGCCGGTTCCGGCAAGGACGTATGTGATCTCGAAAACCGCCTGGACATGCTCAAAGGTCTGATAGCCCGGTTCACAGCTCAGATCCCCGATCTGATAGAGCACATAGGGCCCGAACAGCATGTCCATGCTGGCATATGTGTTGTCAAAATGAAATTTGGCTCGATTCATCGGCATTGTATAATTCCTCAATGCGGATGCACCCTTATTATAATGAATGGATGCCGCCTTGTATTTGATATTTTTATAAATTGCTGTGGCAAAACCCATTGGCTTTCTGCCAGGCTCACCCTTTTTTCTCCGCCCTGTCCATATGCTCCAGTTCGCGGTGCAGGGAGCCAAAGGTTTCCCCATTGACAATATTTTCAGCCTCGCCGGTCAGGTTGATCGTAATGCGGTCCAACATCTGCGCCAAAGCGCACAACTCGTCCTGAGAAAACCCGGCAAATGCACGGCGGTCCAGACATTCCATTTTTTGCCGGCACCGTGCCCGCACCTGCTCTCCCTGTGCGGAGATATACAGCCGCTTGCAGCGCAAATTTTTCGCATCCACTTCCTTCGTAAGGTACCCGGCCTTTTGCAGCCGTTTTGTGGAAAGCGCGATGGACGCGGGACTTACCTGCAGGAAATCCGCCATTTCCACCTGCGTGCAGCCGGGGTGCTGCGCCAGATAGTTCAAGACTGGCATCTGCCCGACATACAGGCCGTCCTTGCGAATTTCTTTTCTCTGCGCCAGCATGCGCACAAGCTCCAGCTTATGCATTCTGCCGGTAATCTGATATAGCTCCATGCCCTCGCCCCCTCAAAGCCTTTTAACATTATTATAACGCCGCTGTTAATTTTGTCAACCTAAAGGAACCAAAATACAATTTACATTTTTCTTAACATGTGGTACACTGGGGAAAAGACTGTGTGAGGAGCACCCATTATGAATGAAACCATCCGTTTGCTTGCCGCGCGAAAATCCACCCGCGTTTTTGAAGACCGTGAGATCGAGCCGGCACTGAAAAACGCCATTCTGGCCGCCGCGATGCGCGCGCCGACCGCCGGCAATATGATGCTTTATTCCATCCTGGACATCACCGATCAGGCGATCAAGGATAGGCTGGCCGTCACCTGTGACAACCAGCCGTTCATTGCCTCGGCCAAAATGGTCCTTGTTTTCTGTGCCGATTATCACCGCTGGTACCGCAAATTTCGTCTGGCCGGCTGTGATGAGGGCGACGTGCCCGCACCAGAGCTGAGCGACCTTGTGCTCGCAACGAACGACGCGGTCATCGCCGCCCACGCTGCCTGTATGGCTGCTGAAAGTTTTGGAATCGGCTCGTGCTACATCGGCGACATCATTGAAAATTTTGAAATACATCGGGAATTGCTTGGCCTGCCGCCGCAGACCGCACCCGTGTGCATGCTGGTTTTCGGTTATCCAACGGCACAGCAACAGGCGCGCAAACAAACGACAAGATTTCCGAAAGAATGCGTTGTGTTTGAAAACCGATATCGCGAACTCACCGAGGACGAGCTTGTGGGGCTGATGCCGAACGACCGCACCCGTGCGCTGTATAACCGGAAATACGTTTCCGCCTTCGCAAAGGAAATGGTGCGCTCCACCAAGGAAATCTTTAAAAACTGGAATCGAAAGGAATGACCATATGCTGCACATCGGATGTCACCTCTCCGCTGCGAAAGGTTTTTTCGCGATGGGAAAAACCGCGCTTTCCATCGGCGCAGACACGTTTCAGTTTTTTACGCGAAATCCACGCGGCAGCCGGGCCAAAGCACTGGATCCCACCGACGCACAGAAGCTGAACGAGTTGGCGTCTGAACACAGCTTCGCGGTGCTTCTCGCGCACGCGCCGTACACCATCAATCCATGCTCGGCCAACGCTGACACACGCGCCTTTGCGCTTGAAACGATGCAGGATGATCTGGCGCGCCTCGAGGCGACGCCAAACAACCTCTACAATTTTCATCCCGGCAGCCACGTCGGCCAAGGCGTAGAAACCGGCATTCAGCAGATTGCAGAAACGTTGAACCATATTTTGCAGCCGGCACAGACGACCACGGTTTTGCTCGAAACCATGGCAGGAAAAGGCAGTGAGGTTGGCTCGCAGTTTGAGGAGTTGCGCGAAATTCTTGACCGCGTCTCACTGGAGGCCCATATGGGCATCTGCCTCGACACCTGTCATGTCTTTGACGCCGGCTATGACATTGTGAACGACCTCGATGGCGTACTTACGGCATTCGACCGCGTGATCGGCCTCAATCGGCTCAAAGCGATCCACATCAACGACAGTATTTTTGGTCTCTCCAGTCACAAAGACCGGCACGCCAAAATCGGGGAGGGCAAAATCGGGCTTGACGCATTCACGCGTATTATCAATCACCCAGCGCTGCGGCATTTGCCCTTCTATCTGGAAACGCCGAACGAACTGCCCGGCTATCGGGCGGAAATCGCGCTGTTGCGCAGCCTTTACCGGGAAATATAAAGAAGAATTGCAATAGGGCCCGTATCCATCCATCGGATACGGGCCCTATTTCTGTCGGTTTAGAATACAAAAGTAACGATACTGTGTGCCGGCAGCGTATACACCGCTACCCGGCCATGGAAACGCAACACGAGCTTCTTTTCAATGTCGCCGGGATTCATGACCACCGCACATTTTTCGCCATCCGGATTTTTGAAGGCGCACGCCTCCAGACCCGACGTGTAGATAGAACAGCCGATGCGCTTCGCGCCGCGCTGAATGAAGCGGCTGAAATGGCCGATGTAGTAATACGACGAAGCATAGTGTAGTGTTTTCTCCTCATGGTCGCACAGAACGGGAGATTCCCCAAACCAGATGTTCTCCTCTTCCATCAATTTCTGGAATTCTGGGTTTTTCCAATCGATTTTCAACCCGCGCTCCCGCCGCTTTTGAGTAATGCTTTCCCAGCCGAGCTGCTCGTCTAGCCAATGATCCGGTCCGCCGTTTTCATCGAGGAGCATATTCCAGTCTGTCCACGCCGAGACCCAGTTGTTCAAATCGCCGATGATGTCGTGCGCATAAATTTCGCCGGACTCCCACGACGTTTTCTCGCGATCCCGACACTGCTCGGAAGCAATGATCGTTTTTTCCGGGAAAAGCTGGTGCGTCACATCCAGCGCGCCAAAATGGTCGCCGGAATACCAGTGTACCGCGACACCGTCAAACGCCGCACGCGAACGCGCGTTACAGAGCGTTTCAAGACTGCGGTCGACGACACGCTCCTTGTTGTGATCCCAGAAGAAAACCTTCTTGTCACCTAGGCCGTTTCGCTCAAGCGCCGGCCGCAGGTAACCGGTTACAAAATCCCGCTCTTCCTTGGCCTCGTAATGGCAGGACTCCCAGCCCTGCTCAGCATTCGCCTCATTCTGAATAGTCACCGCCCAGATCGGGATGCCCTCCGCCTCATACGCCTGCAAATAACGGACGATATAGCGCGCCCAGACATCCTGGCAATCCTTGCGCAGCTTGCCCCCCTTGTCCATGCGTCCATTTGTTTTCATCCATGCCGGCGGACTCCACGGGGACGCGAACAGACGCAGATCCGGCGCCTTTTCCCGCGCGGCCAGCACCATGGGGATGACGTCCTGCTTGTCCCGCTCAATAGAAAAATTTTTCAGCTCATAATCCCCGGATGTATCGTCATAGGCATAGATTTCCGTAGAAAAATCACAGCTGTTGATGGTGAGCCGGCAAAAATTGTAGCCAAGCCCCTTTTCTTTGTCAAAATAGGCATCCAGAATTTTCCTGCGCTGTTCGTCTGGTACAGCGTAGAAATTCACCGCACTGGCTTGTGTAAACGCACCGCCAAAGCCCAGAATTTCCTGATATTCTACCTGATCGTAAACGTTGAGAATATGTTCCTCAATCCCCGCGCTGCCGGGCTTGTCGTCCGCAAACTGCAGACTTTCCTGCTCTGCAAGACGAATGTGATCTTTCAGATCCGTCAGATATACGCGAATTTTATCTTCCATATGAATCCTCCCAATAGCGAAGTGTCGGCTCCCATCCGGGATCACAGCCATTTTTGAAGGTCGCCAAAGCTCTCCTGATTGATGACGCACGTACAATCCGGGTGCAGCTTTAATAGGGAAACCGGCACCCTTGTCGTGATGCGGTTATCCAGGTAGGCGCTGAGCGCCGCTTCCTTCTGTGCACCGTCCGCCAACAACAGGATGCGTTTTCCACGAAACAGATTTTCCATGCCTAACGTCACGCCGTAACTCACTGTTTTTTTCGTATGTGTAAGCATCTCATGCGTCTTGGTTTTTTCGTCGAGCGCAATCACATGCACCGTACCGATCAGACTTTCCCCCGGCTCATTCAGACCGAGATGCCCGTTCATGCCGATTCCCAGCACGACAAGATCGATCTGCTTCAGCGCGGCGTATGCAGCCTCTACACGTCTACACTCCGCCAAAGCATCTGCAGCCTGTGCGTCAAAATGCAGGTACTGTGCCGGTGCGATCTGCAACGGTCGAAGGACTTCCTCACGCAGAAAGTACTCACATGTCGCGGGATCCGTATCATCCAGTCCCAACCATTCATCCAGTTTTATAAACGTAACGTAGCGCACATCCGTCTTGTTTTCCAGTACGCGCTGCACAAAATACCGGTAAGCAAGTCTCGGCGAATGTCCCGTTGCCAGTACAATTGCAGCGCACGGATTTCGGACGACAGTTTCATACAGAATGTCAGCTGCCGCCCGGCTCATGGCTTCATAGGTTTTACAGAGCTTCACGTTATTGCTCATCGCTTTTTGCTCCCCATCGTTTACAAATTACCAATGCAGCGGAGGCAGGATCTCTTTCTGCCGCTCGCACATTTCGTCAATCAACGCCACCGCGTTGTTGTAATTGGAAATGGTTGGATCAAGCAGTAACGCCTGCAGCAGTTTGTTTTTCGACTGCTCCGTATACGCTTCGATCACCAGCTGATGGATGGTCCCCTGCTGGTTGATCATTGCGGTGATAGCCGCCGGCAGCGGTTCCACCGAAACCGGATGAATACCATCCCCATCCACCATGCAGGGACCTTCCACGCACATATCTGTCATCACACCGGGAATCTGCCCCTTATTTAACATATTCAGAGAGGGGATGTACCGGTTCAGGTTGAATGCAATGGCTTCAACGATCGGAATACCGTACTCGTGCGAGCGGGTCAGGCCCTGTTCGCCGATCACAAAGCTCTCCTTATACTCCTCTTCCTTATCCTTGTCGACATCCGAAAATGCAATGCCAGTTGGATTCGAGCAGAAGTCATACACGAATCTGGGCGGCTTTCTGGTCTCCCAGGGGTGTTCCTTGACCGGATCAAAGAAGTACTGGATCTTGGCGCTGGCGAGAAACGCATCGCTCCACGCGATGTATTCTCCCACGTGGTTGGTGCCGGGATACGGGTACAAGCCGTACGTGCGCATCATCATGCGGGAAAGCGCCACCTCGTCCCAGCTTGCCAGCCAGTGGCTTTTGGCTTCCTTCTCCCGAAATTCAGGATACAGATCCTTCCCAGTGTCTTTCTCTTTGATGGCGGTCATCCAGCCAAAATGATTGAGTCCGTAACCGGTAACATCGAGTTCCTCCGGACGGCGCTCGAGCAGCTTGGCGATCTGGTCGACGCCCATCTCAAAGCCATGGCATACACCAACCGCATGGATTTTCGTCAGCTTGTTGACGGCTTCCACAAGCTTTGCTTCCGGATTGGTGTAATTGATCAGCCATGCGTCCGGGCACAGCGCCTCCATACGATGAGCGATGTGAAGCGTCGGCCCGATATTGCGCAACGTATGGAACATGCCGCCCGGTCCGCCGTTTTCACCGTAAACCTGACGGAAGCCATACCGTCTCGGGATGTGGAAATCCATCGACCAGTAATGGTAACGGTCCACCTCAATGGCCGTCACAACGAAGTCGGCGTCCCGCACGGCATCGTCAAGATCTGTTGTGGCCCACAGCTTGAGTGTCCTCCCCAAAACCGCCACAGCCTTCTGCGCAAACGCATAGCTCACATCCAGCGCCTTTTGGTCAATATCCATCAGGCACACCTCAAGCGGCAGAGAATTGATCGGGTCGCTAAGCAAAATGTCCGAAAGCGTCACGGGGCAAAAGCAGCAGCTTCCCGCGCCAATCATGACAATCTTGAGCTTTTCATACTTCTTCATCTTGATTTTCCTCCTTAAAGAGCATTACAGCGCCTACAAGCGCCGAATTCCTGTTTTCCAGCGCGGGCAGCACAGAGAATTCTTCGAGAAAATCCCCTTTTCCTGCGCTGTCCCGTAAAGTTGCGTCACGAAGCATCTGGAAATACCGTTTTGTGAATCCTCCTCCCAAAACGATACACTGCGGTTTAAAGATCACACTGAGGCTCCAGATCCCATTTTGAATATCCCTGCAAATTTCCTCCAAAAGCTGTGCAGCCGGACCATCCGCTACGGCAGCTGCATACAATGCGTCGAAATCCGTGTAGCCTGTCTGCGCCGCCCGCCGGTTCAAAGCCTGTCCCGAACAGCGGCTTTCAAAGCAACCCCGATGTCCACAGTAGCACGCATCGCCACCTGAGGCCACAATAATATGTCCCATTTCCGGATGAAAGCGCCCGCTACGGTATACGGCGCGACCATTCCAAAAAGCCACGCCAATTCCCGTTCCGAACGTCACCATCAAAACCTTTTGGTCCCACAAGCCGCGCTGCAAAATTTCCCCGAGCAACGCGCCATTCGCATCGTTTTCCAAACGAACCGGCAGCCCGCTGCGCGCAGATAGATCTTCCACCAGCGGGAAACCTTCCCAACCTGGCAGCGTATACGGGTTTTCAACTATGCCTTTTTGGGCATCTACCGGACCGGCGCAGGAAACACCGATGCCCTGTAGCGCTTTGTAATCGACGCCAATTGCCGCGCATTGCTTTCGCAGCGTGCGGTCAATGTTCTCCATGGCCTTCTGTGGGCTTTGCCGCCCCGCGTTCGTTTGGAAGGTCTTCTCCTGCAAAATTCTGCCCGCTCGGTCGACGAGGCCAATCTGGATCTTGGTGCCACCAATATCAACGGCCCCTGTCCAAATATTTTCCCGCATAAAATCCCCCTTTTTTCGTTTGCGTGCTTACAGAATTGTCTGCCAAAGCTGATCAGAAGCAAGCAGCGCACAACCCACAATACCTGCATCTGCGGTATCGCCCTCCTCAAGCGCTATCGGGGAAAGCGTGAGCGTTTGCAGCTGTTCGCGTATCCCGCAAAGCAGTCGCTCCCCGCCATCCAGCAGAAGCTGCCCTCCCAGCACGACCAGATGGATATCCAATGCGTTGACCAAATTGGCGAGGATTGGGCAAAGGATCTCAACCACATAGCGGACCATTCCCGCACTGGCCCCACCGCGCTCCCGATACGCGCCAAAGTGCTCAGCCAGCGCTTCGTGAGAAAGGTGATGCTCGAGCCATCCAGGATTTTGCCGGGAAACCGCCTCCCCGACAGTACGCAGGGAATACCCGATTTCACCACAAAGCCCATGCGCGCCGTGGCGAAGTTGGCCGTCAAGGATCAAGCCTGCACCAATGCCCGCGCCAATCGAAACATACAGCAGATCGGGGATTTCCTCCCGAATTTTTCTCCTATAAAACTCGCCGATTGCGCTGGCATTGACGTCGTTTTCAATAAATGCCGGCAGACCGCACTGGTTTTCCAATCTTTCTATACGGCTGGAAATATCAACTGGGGTTTGGATGCCAATGTTCGGTGCAAAGCGGACGACCCGCCTGCGAACATCAACCGCACCGGGAACTCCCAGTCCAATGCCGGTGCAATGCAGGCCTTCCGCCTGCGCCCGCCGCTGCAAATCCGCTGTTTTCCGACACAGCATCTCAAAAAAATTCTCTCCCAGGTCGGCCGGGACACGCTCCGTGGATGGAAAGCGGATTTTGCCATCCAGATTCACAAGACCAGCCGAAAGGCGGTCTCCATCAAATTCAAATCCCACAGAAAGCAGCACATCCGGATTGAACACCATGGTTACCGGGCTGCGTCCCACCGAGCCGTTCTTTTTTCCGGTCGCAGTTAGAATGCCCTTTTCCAGAAATTCGTTCACGATGGCCAAAATGGAGGGACCACTCAGTCCCGTCAATTCCGAAAGCTCGACACGTGTTATGGATCTTTTCCGTCGAACCAGATCAAAAACCACTTTCCGATTGATTCGCTTCATATCTGTTGCGGTGATTCCCTGCACAAGTCTCCCTCCCCTTTTCGCTTTTCATAAGCCATCCAAGCACCTCTTCGCTTGGATGCTGCTTTGCCTTGTTTGACAAGTCTTATTTATTAAATAATTTATTTAATAAATAAATTATTTCGCAGGCTTGTGAATTGTCAACAGCTTTTTTGTGAATTTTGGAATTTTTTCAGAAATATATTTTCCTCTCTTGTCTGCGCGTTTCCCGTGTGGTAGACTGGAGGAAATTCAATGGAGAAAGGAAGATGCGGTATGAGAACAAACAATGCTTTAATCACCAGTTTTTACAACGGCAGGAGGAAGCCCACACGCTAACCCCTCCTGCACAAAAGGAGGATATTTTTTGAAAAAAGAACATATTCGACTGCTCGGCTTTTATAAACCCTATAAATGGCTTTTATTGGCCGATCTGCTTTGCTCGCTTATTGCAGCGGCCATCGGACTTGTACTCCCACTCGGAGCGGGATATATTACCGAAAACGTATTGCAAGGCTCCCGCGCCAACGCATCGGAGAAAATTCTATACACAGGGATTCTCCTGTTGGCACTCGTATTGGTACAGGCACTTTGCAGCTATTACATGGATTACCGCGGCCACGCCATGGGCGCAATGATGGAGCGGGATATGCGCGCCCAGCTCTTTCGACACTGTGAACGCCTTTCCTTTTCGTATTTTGACCGTTGCCCGGTGGGTGATCTGATGTCGAGACTTACGAACGATTCTCTTGCGCTCGCCGAGTTTTTTCACCATGTACCGGAAGATCTTCTCGTGAACGGCGTCAAGTTTCTCGGCGCTCTGGTAATTCTCTGGGGGATCCATCGGCCCATGACGCTGGTAATCCTGGCATTTTTGCCGTTCATGCTCGCCTATACGCTGTATTTCAACAAAAAAATGGCGGCTGCTCTTGCCGAAGGCCAGCGCAATATGGGCGCCATCAACGCACAGGCTGCGGATTCGCTTTCCGCTATCCGCATGGTGCAGTCATTTGCCAACGAAGCGATAGAAGCCGGTAAGTTTAACCGCCTGAACGATATGTTTCTCCGCAACCGCAAGGCCGGGTATCGCGCGGAAGCGCTGTGTTACGGCGGAATGAGCGCTTTTGCAAGCCTCATCCCCATTGCGGTCGTGATTGCCGGCGGATTTTCCATTCTGGCCGGTAGTCTACGCCTTTCGGCGCTCGTGGTGTTTTTGCTGTATATCGGCCATTTCACCCAGCCAATTCAGAGCCTTGTAAACACCTCGCGGCTGATTCAGGAAGGGCGGACTGCTTTCAAACGGTTCCGGGAAATTTTGGAGACACAGCCGGAAATTCAAAACTTACCCGGCGCAGTTTCCCTTGCTCGGGTGCACGGCACCATCACCTTTTCCAACGTCGATTTCCGATATGGAACAAGCAATCATGTCTTTCGCAACTTGAATCTGACGATTCAGGCCGGCGAATATGTTGCCCTGGTGGGTGCATCCGGCGCGGGGAAAACGACGCTCTGCTCCTTGATTCCACGTTTTTATGACGTAGAAGCCGGCGAAATCACAATAGATGGCATCCCAATTCGCAATGTTACGCTGGAATCTCTGCGGCAAAATATTGGGATCGTTCAGCAAGCGGTCGCACTTTTTTCCGGCTCCGTGGCGGAGAACATCCGCTACGGCTGTCCCGACGCCTCAATGGACGCGGTTCGAAAGGCGGCGCGACAGGCAGGCGCGGAGGAATTTATTGAGGCCCTGCCGCAGGGGTTCGATACAGATATCGGCCCAAACGGCGTGCGACTTTCCGGTGGTCAGCAGCAGCGCATTTCGATTGCGCGCACTTTTCTGAAGGACCCGCCCATTTTGATCCTGGACGAAGCCACAAGCGCACTGGACACAGAGGCTGAGCAAATTGTCCAGCATTCTCTGGACGCGCTATCTAAAAACAGAACCACGCTGGTCATTGCACACCGGTTGTCCACCATTCGCGCAGCAAAGCGCATTCTGGTTCTCGATGACGCCGGAATCTGCGAAGTTGGCACACATGACGAGCTGATGGCGCGGGGCGGCGTTTACGCCAAACTGTACCGAACCACACAATAAGAATTCGGGTGGCCCGGGCAAAAACCCGGGCCATCGCCATATTTTTGGGTATGAGAAAAAAAAGAGCCGTGCAGCATTGCTGCACGGCTTCTGGAGGTGACACCCGGATTTGAACCGGGGAATCAGGGTTTTGCAGACCCTTGCCTTA
>DBPP01000010.1:38641-40375 GCA_002305575.1 Ruminococcaceae bacterium UBA1417 | reverse complement strand
TATTGTTTATAAAAAAGCCGACATGATAATTTTTTATTGTCCATCTGTCTTCACAATCCACTTGGTATTGTTGACCTGTAAACTATATCCACAGAACGAACAACAGTGGTTGGCGTCCGGTATGAAATTGGCGCCGCAGGAGGGGCAATCCTTTTCTGTGAAAAAGCTGCCGTCTGATTTCCTCCTTTGGGGATACCTGGCTCTTTGCAAGGTCAGGATCCTTTTATGCTTCTTCGTATATGGCTTTTTCCCTTCAGGGAGATAGGTTTCACTGATATACACCCGGGCTGTTATTTGGGTTGTTTTTTCCGTGTTGACAACCTTTTTTAATATAATGCTGCCAACGCTGTACTCCATCAGATCGGTATCGCTTATTTTTTGGTACAGCGACTCATTGATGCAGGAGCGCAGGTAGTTTTCGGAATAGCGGACGATTTCTTCAGGTAGCTTTTCCTGTTTCGCCGTTTTGCGGCTGATCATAATAAGAATCGACGCTAAAACGGCAATGGCAACGCCGAAACCGGCCGCCAGAGACACCTGTGTATCTGGAATGAGCCAAAGGCAAAGGAACACACAGATAAAGAGAATCATCGACGACGCCAGCAGATACAAAGCCCTTTGCAGATCTTCCCCGATTTCTTCGTATACTTCAAATGCCTCGGTTTGCCAGTCGTAAAAATCGCTTTGCATTACACCGCCGCAGTAGGGGCATACCGTCTGCTGGCTATTGAGCTCCACCTCTGCGCCGCAGGAAGGGCAGATGATTTTGATTCTGTCCGCGTAATAGTTTTCCTTTTTTCCGACACGGTCCGCATTGCGGACATGCCTGGACTGGAGGATCCGGGCATAGGCTTTTTTGTGATAGGTCTCCTGGATCAGTTTCTCGCCTCCCGATGAAGCAAAGCGCTCCAGCGCACAGCACTGCAAAATGGACTCGCGCCATTCCCGACCGTCATCATTCCATCGCTTGAAGTCGTTTTTGGGCACCGGAACGACATCCGCCAGCCGGATCTCCCGGCAAAGCTTCCGCTGCTTCAGCAATTCCAGCTGACGCTCGGTATTCCTGCGGAAGGTCTTATCCATTCTCGCCGGGAGAAGGCCTTTGTCCACCCGTCCCAGAGGGAGAAGGACGTTCTCAAATGATTTTTTGATATCATCGCGAAGTCCTGCGCCCTGTAATGGGGTACGACGTTCTGCCAGCAGTCTTCTGCGCTTTGCCCGTTTCCAATTCTTTGGCAAAAGACCGGAAAGGTCGATTTTGATAACTTTTTTACCAACATAACCAGCACAGACTAACGTGAATGCCGCCGCCAACAGAAATGCTTCCCAAATATTCATCCATTATCTTCCTGCCTTCCCGGTTCCGCTCTTTTTGCCCTTTCCGGTGGGATTGCTATTCTCCTGCTTCGATTTTTTGCCGAGCAAATCTCTGACAAAAACGTAGATCACAAAAGCACCGACGGGAATTGCCGCACAATAAAGAAGGAAGTTAACGGGGTTGTTTTCCGGCGATAATTTGTATTCTCCATCTGAGGTCTTATAGATCTCAACAGAAATGGTGTCGCCTTTCTTCAGCTGGTCATAGGCAGCTTTCTTTTCATAATCGCGTGCGGAAGCATAAAAATCATAATTGCCGTAAAAAGTTTTTCCATCAACAACAAAGGAAAGTTTCGTCCGATAATCCGTTCCCGTTATCATGTTGTCATCGTCTTTTTCATCCTTGCTGGAAATCTC
>DBPP01000010.1:0-38523 GCA_002305575.1 Ruminococcaceae bacterium UBA1417 | reverse complement strand
TTCTTCGGATCCTCCGGCTGCCATCCGCACTTGTCACAGCGGTATAACGGTGCTCCTTCCGGTTTTTTCGCACCACAGTTCTGACAGAATTTTCCCTTGTTCACCGCCCCACAGGAACAGGTCCAGCCATCCGTATCCACCGGCTTGGGAGAACCGCATTCAGGACAGAACTTGCCGGTAGCCGTAGCGCCGCACTTACATTTCCAACTCCCTGCCGTAGGCTGAGGCTCGGGCTTTTTGGAACCGCAGTTGGGGCAGAACTTGCCGGAGACCATATTACCGCAGGCGCATTTCCATTGTTCCATGCCGCTGCCGTTCTGCGGCTGCTGCACGGCAGGCTGCGGCTGTTGCTGCTGACCCATGGCGAACAGGTTTTGTGCATTCATGCCGCCACCTGCATTCATTGCCATTCCCATTCCCATAAATCCGGTCATAGCGCCTGCTTCGTTAGAAGCTGCCGCCTTCATCGCATCCGCCTGTGCGCCCACAAGAGTAGCCGCCGCCATCGTCGGGTCGCGCATGATTGCCGTGCGCTGAGCCTGCTTGATCAGTTCGGCATCTTCCTCCGGCAATGTGACGGAACCTAATGCAATGCTGACGACTTTAAGGCCGCGAAGTGCACCCCATTTTTCCGAAAGCGCCGTGTTCATGGCATTTTCAAGGTCGGTGTTATGTGACACAATCTGATTGGGGCGAAGCTCCAGATCTGACAGGCGTCCAAAAGCCGGCTGCAAAGCGCTGATAAACTCTGTTTTCAGTTGACCGTCCAACTCGTCACGGGTATATTCCTGCTCCACATTGCCGCAGACATTGGTATAGAACAGCAACGGATCTGCAATCTTATACGAATACACGCCGGAACAGCGCACCGACACATCCAGATCCAGCCCGATCTTTGAATCCACCACACGGAAGGGGATGGGGTTCGGCGTGCCGAATTTGTTATCGATCAGCTCTTTGGTGTTGAAATAGTAAACGCGCTGATCCTTGCCGGTATCACCGCCGTAAGTGAAGCGTTTGCCGATGGTCTTAAAGGTTTCCTTGATGCTCTCGCCGAGACTGCCGGCAAAAATAGACGGCTCTGTAGAGGTGTCATATGTAAATTCACCGGGTTCGGCGCAGACTTCCACGATTTTGCCCTGTTCCACGATAATCATGCACTGACCATCGGCAACAGCTATGCCGGAACCATTGGAGATAATGTTGTCGTTTCCTTTTGTGTTGGAGGAGCGACCGCTGACACGCTTTTGTCCTTTGGTGACGAGCACCTCCTTGGGCAAAGACTCACAGTAGAAAAATTCTTTCCATTGATCGGCAAGCGTTCCTCCCAGTGCACCGATACCTGCTTTAATAAGTCCCATGATCATGACTCCTTTCTTATCATTAAGAATAATTAAGTTGTTTCTTTACCGGCTCGTGCCGGCAACCTGCGGTTTGTTTTCGCTGCTTTTCTGTTTTGACTTATCCCATTCCAAGCGGTGTCCATATATCATTTACGACATCGTAGGAATAGACGAGGTCACCGCAGACAGCGTAGTGGAATTCGTCGACAAACTGCTCCTCGTGGTCTGTTCCCACGGAAAAGAGTTTGCAGGTGTTGCCGTCAATGTCGACCGTTTGCCCGGTGTAGAGGACGCGCATGCCTCGCTTCATCGCTTCTTTGACCTCATCAAATGTGCAGAGGTAATCCATCTCCTCCTCGAAGCCATATTCACCGGGATCGTATGGTTCATAGACCGAGAAGCCATACAGCCCGACGCACTCTACGATCTTGCCGTCCCTCCCCGAAATAAAGGGTCGGAATTCATGGGCGCCGAAACCGTCTACGATCACCACCCGCACATCGGAGTAGATCTCGCTGACATTGCAGCGCAGGAGGACAATCTCGCCGGGACCCCCTTCGAGCAGCGGGTCGCTCACATCATCGACATACTCGCCATTTTCATTTATCGTGGAAGAATAGATCTTCACCTGTTCCCCTGCCTGGGGAACGATGACATAAAGCTCCTGCCCTTCGGCCATGCAAAGGGTTGCATCGGAAAGGAAGGGGTATGTCTGCCCGGTGGCGCTGTATTCCAGATAATCGTAAAGGTCCGCCCCGGTGCTGTCATAGCCTACATATCCGATAAAGGCTGCCCCGAAAGTGCCGTTTTGCAGGATTTCCTCCCGCAGCGCTTTAAGACCGGGATTTTCCAGCATTTCGTCATCTGACTCTATAATGGAGCCTCCTTCCTCATACACCGAAAAATCATATACTCCTGCGATCGCCACCAGGTGACCATCTTCCATAGAGAGGGACGGACGGAACGAAATGGCTGCGACACCGTCGGTGGAGACGATCAAGACATTGGAATATATCTCGCTGAGATTACATCGCACTAAAAGAACCTCGCCGGGATCTCCTGTATAAATTGGAGCGTTCAAAACATCCTCATAGGTGCCGTCGTCAGTGATCATGGAAGGATACACCGTTACCGTCCATTCTTCATTAGGCGGTACAATGGCGTATAGTTCCTGTCCTTCCACCATAACAAGAGGCGCTTCTGAGAGACAGGGATACTTTTGACCAGTTTCGCTGGCTGCAAGATAAGTATACAGATCCGCTTCTGTACTCTCGCTGTCTACATAGCCGATAAAAGCAACGCCAATATTACTTTCGCTGTCTAAAATATTTTTTCTTAACACAGTAAGTTCCGAATCTTCCTCTTTCATATCATCTGATTCCGCATCTGAAACTTTTGGCAGATCAACATTTGGATCAGGCTTTAATGCACATCCTGCCAACAATGCAAAGCAGAGCAACCAAACGGCCAGAAAAGGCCAACTGTTACGCGCTTTCATTTTTTCACCAACTTTCATTTTCATGACTATGTTCGTGACATATATCAGCTGCTTTGGCTTCTGTATTTTCAAATCAGCAGGTGATGTAATTATCATTAATATTCCATTGCTGACTTCCTTTTTTGAATTAGGGATTGATATATCATTGTGTGTGCAGCAGGAGAGTCTTTATCATTTTTCCTTTCTCCTTGCGGCAGTTATCGTTTTCACAAATAATTTTTATTATGTTTTCATCCGCGACTTTCGGCAAATACCGTAGCTTTTGTTATCTGTTCTGTCGCAGATCTTACAACTGACAGAATAACTACTTTCTCCAAATCGGATTGCCGTCTATCTCAGTCAGCGGAAATTTTCAGATATAGCGGCTGCCCGCAGTGGGGGCAGAATCTTGCGTCGGCGGCAAGCACCGTACCGCAGCGGTCACAACAGAGATGTCGTTCACGGTAACAGTCATACAGAGTTTTTGTCAGAAGCCGCATACCGCAGTCGGGACATACGCTCTGCTCACTGTCCACTACCGTGCCGCAGTGGGGGCAGACCTTTATGCGTTTCATTACCTTCGGGCCGAAGCCGCATTGCTCCAGCCAGTTCATTTCCGCTTTCGCTGCCACAGCTATCCACTCCCTTCATAATGTAATTTTTGTTTGCATACGGGACAGAACCGTTCCTCTTCCTCTACGTCGATTTTTGCGCCGCATGATTTGCAGTATCTTGTTTCATACTCAAAGGGAGCGCAGTCGGTACATTCAAACACCACCGGATTATATACCGCGTCGATAATAAATCTGCCGCATTTCCGGCATTGGTTAAAATGCTGCCTGCCTTCCTTTTCCCACGCAAGCATCAGCTCCTCTTCGGGTGTATCCGCGTGATACGGTGATGTGATACACACCAGTGCTCCCGAAACGTCACAGTAAAAACGATAACGGTTACCGCCGGTATCCGGAGTGATTTTATATGTAGCCGTCTTTTTTCCCCCCATTTGTGTTTCGCCCCCCTTTCAGATAAAAAGTTGAGTTACGGTTTTTAATAGGGAATCATCATTTTATATTGATTAAGTCAACTATTCGTGATATAATTTATATAATAGGTGGGGCGGAACTCTGCACTTCGTTGGTGCGCAGACAGAGTTCTTTCTGCAGATGTGTTTCCTGCAAATAGGGGTACCCTCACCGATTTATAGGTAACAGCAAGACTTTATACCCTCCTTAAAACTCTCTTGCGAATAAAAGTATACAGACGCTTTCCTGTTCTGTCCCCGTCAAAAACCCCCGAATTGATAGGTCAGATTAAAAGAATATGATGTTTTCAGTCTTTTTACGGGCGGTTTTGATAGGAAAACAGATAGGTAGTCTGTGGTGGCATCCCCACCGAGGAGGTCCTTATGAAAAAACTGCTATCTTTCTTTTTAATCGGGCTGATGTTATGTTTTGCCTTCACCGGCTGTTCTGACAAACCAAAGCTGGACCCTGACAATCCGGTTACACTGACCATGTGGCATGTGTACGGTGAGCAGGCCGACTCTCCCATGAATCGGCTGATTGAGGAATTCAATAAAACGGTGGGAGCGGAGAAGGGCATCATCATCAACGTTACCCTGATGTCCAACGCTTCCCAGATCGGTCAGAAGCTGCTCGACGCCCAAGACGAAGTTCCGGGTGTTCCCTCCATGCCGGATTTGTTTTTTTGCCACAGCAGCAACGCAGAGGAACTCGGCGTTTCAAATTTACTGAATTGGAACGACTTATTTACCGAAGATGAATTAAACAATTATGTGCCGGAATTTTTGGAAGATGGCAAGATCGGAGATGTCCTTGCGGTATTCCCCGTTTCTAAGTCCACTCATGTTCTGTATGTCGCCGGCACGCAGTTTGACCGTTTTGCAAAGGACATGGATGTATCCTATGACGATCTCTCCACCTGGGACGGCTTCTTTTCCGTTGCGGAAAAGTATTATACCTGGTCCGGCGGTAAGCCTTTTTGCGCATTGGATTATCCCATTCGCTGCGTTGAGCTGAACGCACTTTCAAAAGGCGCCGAAAACTTTTATACCGAGGACGGTTGGTACGACTTTGATAATCCCGTTTTCAAGGAATCTTGGATGGAATTTGCCCAGGCGATTTCCAAAGGGCACATCGTTGTTTCCGACCTTTATTCCAACACAATGGTAATGACAGGCGAGGTGATTGCCGGTATCGGTTCGAGTGCGTCCATTCTTTATTACAACGATGTCATTACCTATCCCGATAACACAACGGAACCGATGAATTTGCAGGTTGTACCGCTTCCGAAAACAAAAGACGCGGATCTGCTTGTAACACTTGCCGGTGTCGGTCTTTGTTCGTACAAGACTACCGAGCAGAAAGCAGAGGCTGCAGCTGTATTTGCACGCTATATCACCGAAGAGGCGCGCAATTTTGAATTTGTAGCCTCTACGGGATACATGCCTGTCAACAAAGGCTCTTTTGAAAAAATCAAAGATTACGCTTTTGAAAGCAAAGCATATGAAAATCTTTATACAACGCTTTTTGAGGTGAACAAAACGGCAACCGCAATCAGAGAGCCGTCTTTTGCCGGATATTACGAAAAAATTTACGCTTTGTATGACAGGCTGCGCGAGATGCAACCCCAGCTTACGGAAAGATTTGCAAACGGTGAAGACGCCGCCAAGCTGGCAGCCGAAACATGGGAATTGTTTCGCTCGATAGAGTAAGGCGGTAACGGTATGAAATTGTTGCCCGGTTTTACAAGTAAAAAGCGATCCATGAAGCGAAAACTCTTTGCCTATATGTTTATCCTCGTAGCGCTTGTCCTGACATTGCTGTTTTCCGGACTGCTGTTATTAGGGCAATTTACAGGCGCAGAGCAAACAACGTTTGAAACATTAGATTTTCAGGCGGATGTATTTTACAGGCAAATCGAATCCCATATTGAAGGATTGGCCGTTATGAGCATTCAGTTGTCTGTCGATATTGCCGATGCTATTGAAAAGTACCTTTCAGAAAATCATATCGGCTTTTCAGACATCAATGATTCAGAGATAAACATTGCCGCTGTTCAGGAAGCAACTTTCAATATACTCAGGCAAAAGCTTCTTGAGGCTAAATGTTCAGGCGCCTTTATTGTTCTGAATGCAACGGTTAATACGGACGCAGATAAAGCTGCAAACTCTCACACAGGCTTGTATTTGCAGCGCAGTTCTTTAGATTATTCGGATACCGGTATTTTGCTTTATCGGGGGCTTACACAGCTCGGAAAAGAACACGGCGTTATGCCCCACAGAAAATGGCGGTTGGAGTTTAATACAGATTTGTTTCCAAACTACGCCCAGTTAACGGCCGATTCCAAATTGCCGCTAACCAGTGCATATCGCCTTTCCGATATATTTACTCTTACGGGAACATCGGAAAGAGCCGTGCTAATGACGCTCCCGATTATTGGCAGGGACGGAACGGTATACGGACTGTGCGGGTTTGAGATCAGCGAGAGTTATTTCAGGCACACATTCAGCCAGCCGTCCAAACTGGAACACGCTGTATTTACGATTAACAAAGGCAGCGAAGGCATTATAAATCATGCAGACAGTTTCAGCTGCGGTATAACGGACGGATATTATTTACCGCCGAACGAAGCGTATCGTTCTTCTTCGTTCGGCAACGGGCTGACCTTATTCCAGGGAGACACTTCGTCTTATATCGGTGTAACAAAGCAAGTAAACCTATGTAAAGACAGTGATACTTTTTATTTAACAGCTCTTGTTCCCAAACAAGATTTTGACAGATGGGTTTTAGATGACACAGTACGAATTATATTGCTCGTTTTACTTATTCTCACAGCAACGATTGGATGCAGTTATTTCTTTACACGCAGGTATCTGTCGCCGATTAAAAAAAGTTTGGAGCAGCTCAAACAGAAAGAATATGACAGAAATTCCGGTATTTCAGAAATAGACGACCTGTTCGCTTTTCTTGCCGAGCAGGACCGCATCAATGAAGCGGCGTTTGATACGATGCGAAAAGAAAAAGCCGATATGCAGACTTCGCTGGATCAAATCCGGAATGCACACGACGAAACTATGCAGCAGGTCGAGAGGCTGGCATATTCCAGGAAGAACGAGGTGGATCCTTATGATTATGAGGATTTCAAAAACGGTCTCAAATTTTTGACAGAAAGGGAAAAAGAAATCCTGGATCTGTATATTGCCGGGAAAACCGTAAAAGAAATCGTAGCGCTGACAGGCTTGAAGGAATCTACCATTCGTTTTCACAACAGAAATATCTACACTAAACTGAATGTCCATTCTCTGAAACAGCTTTTGCGTTATGCCGCCATTATGAAGCAGGAAGAAGGAGAAAGGGGGAAAACAAATGGCATTAGCTGACAGATTGAATCAGATTGTATCCGAGCAGAACATATCAAAAACCGAGTTTGCCCGCAGACTTGGTATTACCGTGAACTATGTGTATATCCTTACGGGCAACAGCCGGCCGGATACGGAACAGAATAAGACCATTTCTCCCTCCCTCGCTAAGCTGATCGCCCTTGAATTTGGCTATGATGCAGACTGGATTCTCCACGGAGACAGTACGGAAAACAAATTAGGAACACATACGACAGAGCATTATCTTCCAACAGAAGATAATGCCGTTGTAGCGGTTTATGACGCAAAAGAGCACCGCCTTAGACTTTCAAATCTAAGGCGGTGCTCTTTGTATTAAATCAGACTGACTGAGCTTCTGAAATTTATGCGAATATTAACTCGTTGTTCACAATCTCTGCAGCCGCGTTGCGGCAAGCGTTCATTCTTCCTACCCATAGCATTTGGTTGGTTTCCTTTAGCTGCTCGGTTATGCCTTGTTTCTCAGCCATTTGTTTTACCAATCAAGAAAGCATATCCTCTGCCTGCCGGTCAATTTCAGCAAGATGAGCGTTCAGCTTTCCTCTTGTCAACAGGTTATAATACAAAATTTTATGGTACTGTTTCAAATACCGTGCGTGGCGCTGTCCCCAAATACCGATATCTTTCTGTTCTTCTGGAACTGTCAAGTTTGGAAGCAGATAATCTCCTGCCTGAGTGTATGAGCCGCCTATTTGCTCAAATAATGATTTTTCCATTCTAGTATCCTCCTGTATTTTAGTATGATTTCATTTTACAGAAGGACAACGGATCATACCAATGTGCAGATTCCGTATATGAAAAAAGCACCGTCTTAAGACTAAAGTTCTAAGACGGTGCTTTCTAGTTTGGTATCAGAGCGAACATTTCACGGCGAAACCGCCTGCGAAAAAGTATGTGTTCGCCCAATACCCGTTTGGTGGAGATGGCGGGAATCGAACCCGCGTCCGAAAATCAGTTGCCAAGGCTTTCTACGAGTGTATCCGGTCTTTTGAAATTCCCGCCGCGCAGCGCCGGTCGGCAGGCTCTGCACTTAGGTAGCCTTTTATCCGTGGCAGGGGTAAAGGCGTAACCCTACACACGTTCACCGCTCATCGACGCTCTTATCCCGCCCGCGGTCCTGCGGGTAAGAACGGCTGCTTAATTAAGCAGCAACAGCAACAGTATTGTTGTCGTTTAATTTTAAAGTTTGCGGATTTTATAGCGGTCCCGCACCGCTACTCGCTTACCAGGGCTTCCAACCCCCGTCGAAACCTTTACATCCCCATAAAAGCGGAAAACCGCTTTATCTGTTTCTTTCTTTGATTGCCCGGTCCATATCCCGTTTGGCGTCACGTTCAGCCATATCGGCGCGCTTATCGTAAAGTTTTTTACCTTTACACAACCCCACCTGCACCTTGACACGCGAACCCTTGAAATACATGGAAAGCGGAATCAGCGAATACCCCGCTACTTTTGAGAGTCCAAACAGGCGCATAATCTCACGCTTGTGCAAAAGCAGTCGACGCACACGCATCGGATCACGGTTGAAAATATTGCCCTGCTCATACGGGCTGATATGGCAGCCATTCAAGAGCATCTCGCCATTTACGACGGAACACCACGCATCTTTCAAATTGCAGCGCCCCTGCCGAAGAGATTTGACCTCCGTGCCGAAAAGTTCAATCCCCGCCTCCAGACTCTCTTCAACGAAATAGTCGTGGTAGGCTTTTTTGTTCTGTGCAATTGTGCGATTTTCAGCTTTAGCCATAAAAGCCCACCTCACGCTCCATCAAGGATCAGGAAAATACTATACTACAAAAAGTGAATTCTGTCAACCGAAACCAGTCGATTAGAGCTCCTGTCTGCCCTCAATTGCGCGGGAAAGCGTTACTTCATCTGCATATTCCAGATCGCCACCCACCGGTATGCCATAGGCCAAACGCGTCACTCGGATACCAAGTGGCTTAAGCAACCGGGAAATGTACATAGCAGTGGCTTCCCCCTCAACCGTCGGATTGGTCGCCATAATCACCTCGTGCACAGTGCCATCCTGCACGCGCTTCAAAAGTTCCTTGATCTTCAGTTGATCTGGCCCGATGCCGCCGAGCGGGGAAATCGCACCGTGCAGCACATGATAGGTCGCGTGGAACTCGTTCGTCCGCTCCAACGCAAAAACATCGCGGGGATCCTCCACAACGCAGATAATCGATTTATCCCGGTTGTCGCTGCGGCAGATTGGGCAAAGATCGCCGTCAGTCAGGTTGCAGCAAACCGAACAATAGTGGATATTTTCATGTGCATCGAGAATAGCCTGCGCAAATTTTTCCGCTTCTTCCCGGCTCAGACTCAGCACATGATAAGCAAGACGCTGGGCCGATTTGTGCCCAATACCCGGTAAACTTTCAAATTGGTCCACAAGGCGTTCCAGCGGCGGAACATGGTATCCAGCCATATCAGAACATCCCCGGAATGCTCATGCCACCCGAAAGCGCACTGAGCTTTTCTTCCTTTTCCGCAGCCGCTGCCCGAAGCGCTTCGTTTACGGCCGCCACAACAAGATCCCCAAGCATCTCCGCGTCATCCGGATCAATCACTTCCGGCTGAATGTCGATGGTTTTCACCTCCATCTTACCGGTCACGACGACAGAAACCGCGCCGCCGCCAGAGGTAGCCGTGTAATCCTTGGCTTCCAGCTCCGCGGTAATGGCTTCCATTTTCTCCTGCATTTTCTGTGCCTGGCGGGCCAGCTGCTGCAAATTTGCGGCTCCGCCGCCGCCCATGCCCTGTGGTAAACGTGCTTTCATCATTCAAACTCCTTTTAATAATTTATTTCTCTTCAATTTCAACGCCAGCGTCACGCATGTC
Source organism: Ruminococcaceae bacterium UBA1417 (assembly GCA_002305575.1). GTDB lineage: Bacteria > Bacillota > Clostridia > Oscillospirales > Acutalibacteraceae > Hominenteromicrobium. The sequence continues at coordinate 28,439 of DBPP01000010.1, read as the reverse complement.
GCGTATAAACTGGTCCAGCGTATTCTCCGGCTTTCCCGCACGATCTGGCGATGCGGTGGGCGGCTTATACGGTCCAAGCTTGTAGACGCGACCGGTCACCTGCTGGATGGCCTCCCGCATTTTATCCCGCTGGCTCGCGCGTTTCAAAAGATCGAAAGCAATCTGCGGCGCTTCAATCAGCATATATTCGCCGCTCACATAAGCTGCGGATCCCTGAAACGCGGCCGCGACCGAATGCGAATAGTTCTTCATGATCGCAATGATCTCCGGCCACGCTTCAAAGGGCATCGCATTTTGTGAAAGCACCTCAATCGAAGGAGCGCTGCCGCTGCGTGGCGTCTGCTTTCCCGTCTCTTCGCGCCTTTTTTCCGGTTCCTCCTGAGCGGGCGACGGAACGGCGACCGCTCCTTCCTGCACGGGCGCCGTCGCACGACGCAACGCACCGCCGCGCTCCAGCGCTTCAATGCGCCGCAGCAGCGCTTCGGGCGAGGTATCCAACTCCGGCGAACAGAGCCGAATGATCGTCATCTCCATTTCCGTGCGTTTATTGGTCGTCTTCATCCGCGACAAAGCAGACTGAAACGCATCCAGTCCATGCAAAATCGCAGAGAGATCCATCGAAAGCGCGAGCTTCGTCATCCGGTCGAGCTCTTCACCCGCCGCATTGACCACGGCACGCGCATCTTTCATCGTCTTTATCAACATCAAATTGCGAAAATACCCGGCCAGTTCTTCGCAAAGGCGCCCCATATCTTTCGACGCCTTGTAAAGTGCGTCGATAATCTCCAGTGCATGGGAGCGATCGCCTTGCTGAATGCAGCGCGCAAGCTCTTCGAGATGACCGCGCCCCGCAAGTCCGGCCGTTTCTGCCACAAGCGCATAGTTGATCACACCTGTGCTGCGCCCGATACACTGATCGAGGATGGAGAGCGCATCACGCATACCACCATCCGCCGTGGCAGCAATCAGCATCGCCGCGTCGTGGTCAATTTCCACATGCTCTTTATCACAGACAAGTTCCAGCCGTTCGGCAATATCTTCCGGCGCAATGCGGCGGAAATCGAACCGCTGGCACCGGGAGAGAATTGTGGGCAGCAGCTTATGCACTTCCGTTGTAGCCAGAATGAAAATCACGTGCGCCGGTGGTTCCTCGAGCGTTTTCAAAAGTGCATTGAACGCTGCAATGGAAAGCATGTGGACCTCGTCGATGATATAGACGCGGTACTTCGCGCTCGCCGGCGTAAAATTTGATTCCTCTATCAGGGAACGAATGCTGTCCACGCCGTTGTTACTTGCAGCATCGATTTCCACCACGTCGAGAATGGAACCGTCGTCCAGACCGCGGCAAACCGGGCATACACCGCACGGGTCGCCGTCCTGTGGATCCAAACAGTTTACGGCTTTGGCCAAAATCTTCGCGCAAGTTGTCTTGCCGGTGCCGCGCGAACCGGTAAACAGATAGGCATGGGAAATACGCCCCGCCATCAACTCATTTTTCAGCGTAACAGTCACCTGCGGCTGACCAACGACGTCCGCAAAAAGCTGCGGACGGTATTTTCTGTACAGCGCCTTATACACAAGCATGCCCCCTTCCCCGGTGGTATAAACCAAAAAGCAAGGCGGCTGTTCGTAGAATATGGGAACGGACAGGCGACCTGCATCGCACCAGACGATCCGCTTAATGCTGCTCGGTCCCCCGCCTGACATGGTTCACGGTGTCTCGCCGCGCAGACCTGTCCGCTCGCATATTCCACGGTCTCTTCAACCGTCTTGCCATTTTGGATGTTCTCAAAACACACATTTCTGCGTGCGCAACTATTATACACGGTTTTGGATAAAAAGGCAAGCATTATTTCTCCATGCAGTTTTCCCATATAAAACAGCGCCTATACGCATCACCCCCCTACCAGACTGCGACCCTTGGCCTCGGTCTGAATTGCATTTTTCGAGCCGGCTATCCAGCACAATCTTGCCGATGACAATCAAAATCCCCGCCAATATGAGCAGCACCGACAACTGCGCCCGTCTGTTTTTCTGGAATTCTGGGACAGCACCGCAACGTTGCCAAATGGCCGGCGAGAAAGCGAGAAGGGATCGCCGGGCAGCGCAACGCGGAGGATGGTTTATAAACCCGCACCGATCGTTCAGATGATCGAAGCCATTGGAAGTTGTGTTGATAAAGTGCCGCAGCATGTACAGCTCGTCGCTCGGGTGTTCCCCACCAATTTTAAAGATTTCCCGGAAGCATTTAGATGCGTTGATGACGGAAAAGAATGAGCCGAAAACGCAGGGGCAACATGTGCGGCGGTGCGACATAGCCAAAACATTGCCTGGCTGATGCGCCGTCCAACTCTGCCGATTCATACTGCTCACCGGAAATCGTGGCAAGGCCTGCAAGGAGCAGAATCATGCTATATCCCATGCTCTTCCAAAGATAGAGGCGGGTCATAATCCAAAACGCATGCGGCCCGCTAAGATACTCCCGTACGGGCATGCAACAGACCGTTTACCATCCCATTTTCGAAGAAAAGCAGCTGAACTAAAAACACAACACCCGCCACGCACGATATAGGGACATACAAAAATACGGGCTTGAAAGCGCGTGCCGGTTCACCTGCTGTTTTACAAAGCAGCGCAATTGAGTACGACAACACCAAAATCAGTGGCGGTCCTACAACCGGCAATTTCGTCGAGCTGACGAATGCAAATGTAAACGCCTCGGCCCCCAATGTCTTCAGCGTAGTTTCCAATCTGTACAAACCGCACCGTGCGCCGCTGCCGCACAAAGTAGAATGCCGCAAGATCAGATTAAGCGAAACAACGGAAAACAGCAGACAGCCTGTCAACGGCGCAATCCGTATGTACGCGTGGAAAATCCTGCACATCTTCAATTTCCGCCTTCGATTAACAGCCGATTCCAATTCGCTGTCCATCGACTGCCGGTCTACACCGCTGACGGATACTGCATTCCCACTGCCCCCCGCGCCTTGCTTTTCCCCCCTACGCACCGTTTGCCTATAGCGCCGAAGATGCTCGGCCGCTTCCCGCGTTTGTGAGATTGCCGCCGTTTGACAGCGGTCTTGATTTCAGCGTATCGACGTCGTATAATCAAAGCCGAACTGACATCAACACAAAAAGGATGGACTGTATGCAAATTCGAAACGCTGACCCCAACGATATTCCAGAAATCCTTCGGATTATAGACGCCGCCAAACAATTTCTGCGTATGTGCGGCGTTGACCAATGGCAAAACGGTTACCCCAATCTCGAAGCCATCCGCACAGACATCGAACGCGGCTTCAGTCGCGTTCTGGAAGAAAACGGCACACTGCTTGCGACGGCCGCTGTGTACGTCGGGCACGAGCCAACATACGACGCGATTTACGGCGGCACGTGGCAAACGCAGGCCAATCGGTATGGGATTATCCACCGTATTGCCGTTGCCCCGGAAGCCAGGAACCGTGGCGCAGCCTCTGCTCTGATCACGTGCTGTGCTTCGATTGCCCGTGCGGAAAACGTCCCTTCCCTGCGCTGCGACACGCATCCGGACAATGTTGTCATGCAGCACACGCTGGAAAGAAACGGCTATGTCCGCTGCGGTACCATTCATCTGACAGACGGTGCCATCCGTCTTGGATATGAACGGGTTCTTTAAAAAAGCGTCGGACGCAGCGGCAATTGTGCCCGCGCCCGACGCTTTTCTATTTATCCTTTCTCAAGGATAAATACAGGTATACAGAACTACACACATCCAGGCAAAACATAAATTGCATGATGATATGCACAACGAGTGTTGCCACGGATATTCTGCGCACCTCATACGCCTTCAAGAGTCCGCTTAGGCCGAACATGGTAGAGGGAAGCAGCAGAGAATAATCGAACAGCACGAGAAAAATCAATATGGGTATTGCAAAAACGCCCATCAAAACACCCATGAGAAAAACCAAACCGTAAATCGGAATATTGCACAGCTTCAAAAGCATATTCCAAAAAAGCAACTGCTTTTCCGAATATCCCATGCGCAAAAGAAGAAAAGCATAAGCCATATTCGGCAAAAAAATCAACAGGCAGGCCAGTCCCCATGCCGCAGGTACCACATCGGTCAGGCCCTGTTTCCAAACAATGCCCAACAAAACATACGGGGTAATCAACAACAAAACCATCGGAATATTTTTCTTCACAACGCATCCCCCTAGAACAATTTCTCTGCGCCCATGTCGAGCCCCAAAAAGGCGGATTATCCGCGTATATCCCGGTTATGGCTTCGCCCTTTGGACTTTGCTCTGCACAGCGACTGCTCCCCGTCCTGCACACAGGAAGCGATCCTACCGGCCAATACGTCCTATGCAAACATGAAAAGCTGCATCCGCAGGGATACAGCTTTTCGTTATCTTGCTAAAAATTTACTTGCCCAACTTTTCCCGGACAACCGCGGCAATATGCTCTGCGGAAAGGCCAAATTCCTTGAGCAGATCCACAGCCGGACCAGAATGGCCGAACACATCGTTGACACCGATGCGCGTAACCGGCGTGGGGCATTTTTCAGAAAGCACGGCCGCAACAGCTTCACCGAGGCCACCGATGATGTTGTGCTCTTCCACCGTGACAACACGGCCGGTTTTCTTCGCGGAAGCGAGAATCCGATCTTCATCCAACGGCTTAATCGTGTGGATATTGATCACTTCTGCGCTGATGCCGTCCGCCTCCAACGCCTTCGCCGCCTTGACCGCTTCAGAAACCATCAGGCCGGTCGCAACAATCGTGATATCCGATCCTTCGCGCAGCGTGATGCCCTTACCCAGCTCAAAATGATAGTCGTCCCCGTTGTTGATGCTTTCCACAGCCAGACGGCCCAGACGAATGTAGCACGGGCCCTTATGCTCGATCGCCGCACGAACGGCAGCCTTCATTTCATAGTGATCGCTCGGATTCAGAATAACCATCCCCGGGATCGTCCGCATCAGCGCGATATCCTCACAGCACTGGTGCGTTGCACCGTCTTCGCCGACGGAAATACCAGCGTGCGAACCGACAACCTTGACGTTCAATTTCGGATAGCCGACGGAATTGCGCACCTGCTCAAACGCACGACCGGCAGAGAACATGGCGAAGGACGCAGCAAACGGAATCTTCCCGCACGTCGCGAGGCCCGCCGCAACGCCGATCATGTTGCATTCGGCAATACCGCAATCAAAGAAGCGCTCCGGATATTTTTTCTTGAAAATGCCGGTCTTTGTAGCCGCCGCGAGATCCGCATCCAGCACAACAACGTCGGGATATTCGGCAGCCAACTCCGTAACCGCTTCGCCAAAGCTTTCTCTTGTCGCTTTCTTTACCATTTCAGCCATATCAGCAGCCCTCCAGTTCCTGCAACGCGGCGGTCAACTCCTGCATTGCCACTTCGTACTGTTCCTTATTCGGCGCGGTACCATGCCAGGATACCTGGTTTTCCATAAAGGAAACGCCCTTGCCTTTCGTCGTTTTTGCGATGATTACGCTTGGCTTGCCCGTAACCGTCTTTGCATGAGCAAATGCCGCTTCCAGCTCATCAAAGCAGTGACCGTTGACAATCTGCACATCAAAGCCAAACGCCGCAAATTTCTGGTCGATCGGCTCAGGACCGGCAACCTCGCTGACCGGGCCATCAATCTGCAAACCGTTCGAATCAACGATCAGGCAGAGGTTGTCCAGCTTCTTGTGCGCAGCAAACATGGCCGCTTCCCAGACCTGCCCTTCCTCGATCTCACCGTCGCCCAGCAGTGAATACACGCGGTAATCCTTATTGTCCAGTTTGCCGGCAAGCGCCATACCCACCGCGGCGGAAACGCCCTGTCCCAAAGAACCGGAGCTCATATCGACGCCGGGCGTGCCTTTCATATCAGGATGGCCCTGCAGCATTGCGCCGATGTGGCGGAGCGATTTCAGCTCCTCCGTCGAAAAATAGCCGCGTTCAGCAAGCGCCGCATACAAACCGGGCGCGCAGTGGCCCTTGCTCAGCACAAAGCGGTCGCGATCCGGCCACTTGGGGTTTGCCGGATCAATGCGCATTTCCTTAAAATAGAGATACGTGAACACATCTGCAGCAGACAGTGATCCGCCCGGATGACCGGACTTGGCGTTATATACGCCTTCGATGATTCCAAGTCTGACTTTTGCAGCCGTAATTTTGAGCTGCTTTTTATCACACGAATTCATGGAAGCCCTCCTGTTTTCTGCACCGCCGCATTTCCAGCGCGGCGCTTAATTTATTTTTAATTATACCGTATTTGAGCGAACATTGCAACGTACTCTATCAATTTTTCGCACGCTTTTCCATGCGCGCATATTTGGAATGCACCGTGAGACAATAGGGGCAGGAAAACAATTCATGCAGAAAGGAATGGCACACATGAGCAAACGAATCGGCAACCTGCCGGCCAACATCAATATTATGAATCCGGTTCCCAATAAGGATGCTAAAACCATTTCCAAGCTGATCCGGAACAACGGAAAAATTTCCGGTTATCAGCTTTCGGACGGCACCGTACTTTCCAAAGCGGAAGGGGTGGCGCTCGCCAAACAGGGCGGCATCCGCGGCGTAGCCATTGCAAGCCGCAACGGCAGCGAATACCTGCGCAGCCTGCCGGACGGTTCGGAATCCAACAACCTGGGGGATTTGCCGAGCACAAGCCTGAGAAACTTCCAGTAAAAAAAAGTCCTGCTGGGCCGTTGCACGGTGCAGCAGGACTTTTTTACTGGTTACAGATTTCTTTGTACACGCTCAATGCGAGCTCCGCTACAGCTGCGGAATCAAACTGCGCGGCCACGGCGCGAACCTTTCGCTCGTCAAACCGGTCAATTCTATGGTACATGCGCAAAATGGAGCGCGCCATATCCTCAGGGTCATGCACATTGCAAAATTCCGCACATGTTTCGTTCAAAAAGCCTTCCGGCCCCTTGCAGCGCGTGCTGATCACCGGCACGCCGGCCGCCAACGCTTCCACCGCCGGAATGGCAAACGTCTCGACATCCGAAGCAATGAGCAGCGCGTCGGTTTTGGAAAGGATTTGTGCAATCTCACTTTCATTTTTGCGGCCGACAAAACGAACGCAAGCGGAAAGGTCCAGCTTCTCCGCGGTATCCTGATAAAACGCCGCCTCCTGCCCGTCACCGACAACCGTGTACAGGAAAGGGCCGATCATTTTCCTATCCCGCAGAATTTTCAGTGCAGCAAGCGCTTCATCAATGCACTTGCCGGGACGCAGCGCCGACACACTCGCGATGCGGAATACGCCGTCCTTTGCGCGCTGCTTCGGTGCGCTAAACGCGGCCAAATCAACGATATTGGGCAGAACCGAAGCGGAAATGCCAAATTGATCGCGCATGGTGTCTGCCATATACTGGCTGACGCAGGTCATACGGGCATGCTCCGCCGCATACCGGCCAAATTTGCCTTCCTTTCCGCTGAAAAAGCGCTCAAAATACGAGCTGTGTTCTGTGATCAAAACCGGTACGCCAATTGTTTCACCAAGGACACAGGCAGCATACCCGGCCGGAACTGTAACCTGCGCATGAATGACATCCGGACGGCCAAAACGCTTCTCATAATCCCGGTAAAGACGCATCAGCGTGCGTGTATAGGCGCGCATTTGTACGCTGAAACTGAACTTGGAAACATCCAGCATGCGGCGGCAAAACGTCGTATAGCCTTCGTTTTTTTCTATGTAGGCTTTCTGCATCATCGGATATCGGGGGAGGCTCGAAATCCCCTGACGGTCCACATACAGCATACCAACCTCCGCTTTACCACTCTTGACAAGCGCACGGCAAAAGGTCTTGTGGTACACACCGATCAGCTTATCTGCCCCATTCGGATACCAGGTCGCAACCACCAGAACGTGCATTTTTTCGTTATCCATTTTTTGCGCTTCCTTTTTTCCTTTTGATTCTGTTCCACCCTGCTTATGTTCGACGCACAAACGCCTTTTTCGGCATTTTGCAAACCGGACAAGTCCAATTCTCCCGCAGCTCCTCGAAACTGAAATTCGGGTCGCTATATACATATCCGCACACGGAGCACACGAAGCTCTCTCCGCTGCTCTTATCAAACGTCTTTTCCGGTGGGATATAGGTCGGCGAACCGACCGGCGAGAGGCCATGCATCTTCTGCCGATAATACTCGTATGTCATCGGCGTACCCATGGCCGTATCACTGCCAGCAAGAATTTCTGCGGCAAACACCATTTCCTGCCCCACGTCCATGGACTGGAGTACATGACACAAAAACCAGCAGCAGGTGTTTTCCTTGACAACCGGTACGCCCTCCAAAAGCACCTTATGGCGTATATTTTTGAGCTTGTCCGTATTTTTGCCGCTGACCAGGCCGAGCGCGCCGATCACACTGGCCGGCGTATCCGTGGAAAGCACGGAAATGGTAAAAATCTTATTCTCGCAAATGGCGGCACAGCTGGTTGTATCTTTTGTGAGCGCAATCAATACCTTTTCCGGATTTCCGCTCGAGATCTGCACGACCGAAGTGGCTACGCAGGCATTCGGCCTGCCATCCTTCTTGGTGCCAATCACATACATGCCGTATGAAAGATTGCTCAACACTGCCGGGTTCATCGAAACATCATCCTTTCTTTGGATTCGGGAAAATCCGTCTCTCCAACACTTTACATAGTGCAATGGATTTTCTTTATCTTTATGATGGCTTTCGTTTCTTTATGCCGTCCCAATAAGCTTTGAACGACTGCTCGTTTTTGTTCTCTCCAAAGCGGTAATACCGCGCGCCCAAAAGCACATCCGGCAAATACTGCTGCTCCACCCAATGCCCCGGAAAATCGTGCGGATATTGATAAAACTGCCCCTTTTTCTGCACCTCTGCGCTGTCAAAGTGCTTATTTTGCAATGTGCGCGGAATGCTACCGGTCTTCCCCTTTTGCACGTCGGCCATGGCGGCATCAATGGCCGCCTCACCGCTATTCGACTTTGGGGAAAGGGCGACAAGAATCACCGCATCCGCAAGCGGGATGCGCGCCTCCGGCAAGCCGACCATCATGGCGGCATCCACAGCCGCCTTAACGATGGGAATGATCTGCGGCCAGGCCAGTCCGACGTCCTCACAGGCGCACACCATCAATCTGCGGCAGGCGGACGGCAGATCCCCTGCTTCAAGCAACCGCGCAAGATAATGCAAGGCTGCATCTGGATCCGAGCCGCGCATGGATTTCTGAAAAGCAGAGACAATATCATAGTGCTCGTCGCCTCCGCGGTCATAGCGCAGCGCGCTGCGCTGCGTCAGCTCGCGCGCCAACTCCATAGTGACCACCGCTCCTTCGTCCTGCTGCGCGGAAAGCGTGCAGAGCTCCGCAGCGTTCATGGCCTTGCGCACGTCGCCGCCGCAAGCCATGGCAATATACGCCGCAACGCCGTCTTCGAGGCGGATCGGTTCGCCAATTTCCTCCGAGAGCAGCCGGAACGCGCGTGTAACCGCCACTTCAACATCTTTCTGTTCCACCGGCTTAAACTCAAAAACCGTCGATCGACTTAAAATCGCGTTATACACATAGAAATAAGGGTTTTCCGTCGTAGAGGCAATGAGCGTGATGCTTCCGTTTTCGATGAATTCCAACAGCGTCTGCTGCTTCTTCTTGTTGAAATACTGGATCTCATCGAGATACAGAAGAACGCCGTTCACCGCGTGCAGTGTATTGACCTGCGCAACCACGTCGCGAATATCGGCTGTGGAGGCCGTCGTACCATTGAGCTTACACAAATGCATATTCGTATTGCGGGCAATGATGGACGCCACGGTCGTTTTGCCGACACCGGATGGCCCGTAAAAAACCATATTCGGAATGGCGCCGGACTCGATGATCCGGCGCAGGGCCTTGCCCTCGCCCAGCAAATGGCGCTGACCAACGACGTCGTCCAGCGTTTGCGGCCGAATGCGGTCGGCAAGCGGTGATCTCATGCGTTCTCCTCCAAGTGTGTATCAGTCGTGCGTATCAGTACAGCGGGTAAGCCTTCAGAAGCGCCGTCACACGATCGCGAATCGCGTCGGCGCTGTTTTCATAATCGGTCGCGCAGCGCCAGATGCACTCAGCAATCACATCCATGTCTGCTTCCTTGAGGCCACGGGTCGTAACAGCCGGCGTACCGAGCCGCACGCCGCTTGTAACGAACGGACTTCTCTTTTCGTTCGGGATCGTGTTCTTGTTCGCGGTGATGTACACCTCGTCGAGGCGATGCTCAAGCTCCTTGCCGGTCAGTTCGCCTTCGGAAAGATCCAGCAGCATCAGGTGGTTGTCCGTACCGCCGGAGACAAGCTTCATGCCACGGTCCATGAGTCCCTTGGCAAGTGCCTGCGCGTTTTTCACCGTCTGTTCCGCATACGCCTTAAATTCCGGCTTGAGCGCTTCACCAAGGCATACAGCCTTAGCCGCGATGATGTGCATCAGCGGGCCGCCCTGCGTACCCGGGAAAATTGCCTTATCGATCTTCTTTGCGAATTCCTCACGGCACAAGATCATACCGCCGCGCGGGCCGCGGAGCGTTTTGTGTGTCGTCGTTGTAACGACATCCGCATAGGGAACCGGGTTCATATGGCAGCCGCCAGCCACCAGACCAGCGATGTGCGCCATATCGACCATCAGGTATGCGCCGCAGGCATCGGCAATTTCGCGCAGCTTCTTAAAGTCGATGGCGCGCGGATAGGCGCTTGCGCCGGCCACAATCAGCTTGGGCTTTACCGTGCAGGCCTGCTCCATCAGCTTTTCATAATCGATCCTGTGTGTAACCGGGTCGACGCCATAGGCGACAAAATTGTAGTACGCACCGGACATGTTGACCGGCGAACCATGCGTGAGGTGGCCGCCCTCAGCGAGGTTCATGCCGAGCACCGTATCGCCCGGCTGCAAAAGCGCAAAATATACGGCGAGGTTCGCCTGTGCGCCGGAATGCGGCTGCACGTTGGCGTGTTCGGCACCGAANNCGGCTGCACGTTGGCGTGTTCGGCGCCAAACAGTTTGCAGGCACGGTCTCGCGCGATGTTTTCCACAATGTCGACATCCTGGCAGCCACCGTAATAGCGGTGCGCCGGATAGCCTTCCGCGTATTTATTCGTCAGCACCGTACCCATCGCGGCCATAACCGCCGGCGAAACGATGTTTTCGGAAGCAATCAGCTCCAGATTGCGGCGCTGGCGCTGAAGCTCCAGTTCCATGGCGGCGCCGACCTCTGGGTCCGTTTGGGAAACAAAGCCGATCGTGTTGAGAAGATCACCGTACATAACAAATTCATCCCTTCATAAAATAGATGGTTCTATTATACGCGCTTTTGCTCAAAATGGCAATAGGTTATTCACCAATATATAGTGCACCGCGTACAAAAGAAGCAAATGTGCGGGATAGATGATGTAGAAGAAGTATTTCAGGGAAAGCTTGCCGCGCTTGCCGTTATACAGCAAAATCGGGATACTGGCCGCCACGGCATAAACCTGTGTGAAATTCCCGTCGTACAGGTAGCGCCCATACGTAAGGGCTGAAAATACAATGGCGTCGATCCCGCGGTATTTTTGAAACAGGAAAAAACACAGCACCGTGAGCACACCGTAAACGCCATAACTGAAATGCAGAAAATACGGGACAACAATCAGCAGCAGCGCACCGATGAACAGAAAAACATTCCGCTTTTTGGCTGCCAAATCCAGAAGGCGCATCACCAAAAGCGCCGTAAGCAGCGTGAACAAGATGTTCTGGCGCGTGAATTCCAGCACCTGCCCCTGAAACAAAANNAAAGGTCATATGGCACCTCGGATACCAGAGCAAACAAGCCGATGCGCAACGCATAGCGACCGAAGCTCCTCGTTTTGCTGTATCCCTGCACCAAAAGGAACGCGTAAATCGGCATCGAAAGCCGCCCGATGTACCGCAACCACAGCAGTTCCGGAAAGAAAACCGCCCCGACATGGTCGATCACCATGGTCACAAGCGCGATCATTTTGAGAGTAAAAGCAGACATTTCTGTCCCTCCAGCCGTTTGATAAATCTAAATGTAGCACCGTTTTGAGGTATTGTCAATCGAACACAAAAGGTGTAAAATAAAATTTATAAATCTGTGAGAAATTTAACTGGAGGATGCACCATGACGAAAAAACAGCGCGCCCTGCTCGCCGTGGAGGCGCTGAAACAGGAATACCCGGACGCCATCTGTTCACTGGTCTATACCGATCCCCTGCAGCTTCTGATCGCCACCCGCCTGTCGGCGCAGTGCACGGATGCCAGAGTCAACCTTGTAACGCCGGCGCTATTCGCGCGGTTTCCAACGCTCGATGCGTTCTGCGACGGGAGCGAAGCGGAAATTGCGGAACTGATTCGCTCCTGCGGCCTGTATAAAACCAAGGCCAAAGACATCTTCAATATGTGCCATGTCCTGCGCGATGTATACGGCGGCGTGATCCCGGACACGGTAGAAGAGCTGACCAAACTCCCGGGTGTCGGCCGAAAAACGGCCAACCTCGTCGTCGGCGATATTTACAAGAAGCCCGCCGTTGTGACGGACACGCACTGCATCCGCATTGCCAACCGTTTGGGTCTCACCGAAAGTACCGTTCCACTCAAGGTGGAAAAAGACCTGCGCGCCGTTTTACCGCCCGAGGAAAGCAACGACTTCTGCCACCGCACTGTGCTGCATGGCCGCGCCGTCTGCTCCGCCAGAAACCCGAAATGCGAAAGCTGCTGTATGCGGGCATTCTGCAAAAATCCGGTGCAAAAAGGCTGAGCCGCCCACACAATTAGAACACAACGCCAAAAGTATTTGGATGTATTTTCAGAAAGGAAGATGATTTACATGTTCAAGTTCTGCAAAACCCAGCTCTGGGCATGCTCGCGCACGCTTTCCGACGTGGCGATGGGCCGCACGCCGGCGGATACCGTAATCCGCAACGCGCGTCTGGTCAACGTGTGCACCCATGAGATTCTCGACCACACCGACGTCGCGATCGCCTGTGGCCGCATTGCACTGGTCGGCGACGCCGCGCACTGCGTCGGCCCTAAGACAAAAGTCATTGACGCCGAAGGGCAGTTGATCGCGCCGGGTTTTCTCGACGGTCACATCCACATTGAGTCCTCCATGATGACGCCGATCGAATACGCCAAATCGGTTCTTCCCCACGGCACAACCGGCATTTATTACGACCCGCATGAAATCTGCAACGTCCTCGGCCTCAAGGGCGTCGATCTGATGGTGGCGGACGCTGCCAAAACACCGCTCAAGGCCATGCTGACAACGCCGTCCTGTGTGCCGGCAGTGCCCGGTTTTGAAGATTCCGGTGCGGAAATCACGCCGGCGGACATTGCCTCCGAAATGCGCCACGACTATACGGTCGGCCTCGGCGAGATGATGAACTTCCCGGGTATCACCGGCTCTGCCGAAGCGACGCACGGCATCACCGGCGAGACGCTCAAGGCCGGAAAAATCGTGACCGGCCACTATTCCATCCCGGAAACGGGATCCGGCCTGAACGCCTACATTGCAAGTGGTGTGCGCTGCTGCCATGAATCGACCCGCGCCGAAGATGCGCTCGCCAAAATGCGCCTTGGCATGTACGCGATGATGCGCGAAGGTTCCGCGTGGCATGATCTGCACGAAGTCTCCAAAGCCATCACCGAACACACCGTCGATACGCGTTACGCCGTGATGATTTCCGACGATACACACCCGCACACACTGCTCGCCGACGGCCACCTCGACCACATCGTTCGGCGCGCCATCTCATTTGGCATCGACTTTGTCACAGCCATCCAGATGGTCACGCTCAACTGTGCGCAGTGCTTCAAAATGGATGACGAGCTCGGTTCCATCACGCCGGGCAAATGTGCGGACATTGTATTCATCGACAACGAAACGGACGTCCGCGTCACGCGCGTCCTGATCGACGGTGAAACCGTCGCTGAAAACGGGCGTCTGACCATCGATCTGCCGCAATCCGAATTGCCCGACTGGGCGATGGACACGATGCACGTCGGTGAAACCATCACGCCGGATACCTTTAAAATCTACACCGATCAAAAAGATACGGCTACAGTGCGCGCCATCGAGATCATCCCGGTCCGCGTCGGCGATTACGAGCGCCACGTTCAACTCAAGGTAGAAAACGGCGAACTCAAAAGCGACACGGCGCAGGACGTGCTGAAGGCTTTCGTCTTTGAGCGCCACAATGCAACCGGAAAACACGGTGTCGGCTTCGTCAAGGGCTTCCATGTCCAGTGCGGCGCCATGGCCTCAACTGTCGCGCATGACGCGCATAACCTGCTGGTCATCGGCACAAATGACGAGGACATGGCGCTCGCCGCGAACACGCTAATTGCCTGTGGCGGCGGCGAGGTCATCGTGCAGAACGGGGAAGTCCTCGGGTGCGTACCGCTTCCCTTTGCCGGTCTGATGAACCCGAAGCCAGCCGCTGAGATGGATGCGCTCGTGCAGAAACTCGGAGATGCATGGAAGAAAATCGGCTGTGACATTCAGTCGCCGTTCATGACCATGGCGCTCATCCCGCTTGCCTGCCTGCCGGAGCTGCGCCTGACAAATCGCGGCCTGGTGGACTGTACGACGTTCTCCTTTACGACGCTGGAAGTTGAATCCTGAGCTGCCAACCGATTGTATGCCATCCAACAAATAGAACTGGGAAGTGAATATATTGATGCAACATGATTTTGAAACCGTTGTCTCCCGCCGGAACTGCGGCTCGCTGAAATGGGAACTGATGCTCCAAAATAACCCGAATGCCGCTGAAACAGCCGTCCCGCTATCCGTAGCAGACATGGAGCTCAAGAACCCGCCGGAAATCATCGAAGGTCTGAAGGACTATCTGGACACGCACATCCTCGGGTACACCGCCCCCACCCCGGCATACTACGACGCAGTCTGCGCGTGGATGAAACGCCGGCACAAATGGGATATAAAACCCGAAGAGATTATCCTCACCGCCGGTGTCGTTCCGGCGCTGTTCACGGCAGTGCTCGCCTATACCGAGCCGGGAGACGGCGTCATCACCATGCCGCCGGTCTACGGACCGTTTGGTTTTTCGATCAAGCAGAACAACCGCGTCAACGTGGAATGCCCGCTGCTGAACGACAATGAGTATTACACGATCGATTTTGACTACTTCGAGACGCTCTGCGCAAAACCGGAAAATAAGATGTTCATCCTGTGCAGCCCGCACAACCCTGCGGGACGCGTATGGAGCCGCGATGAGCTCGCCCGCATCGGTGAAATCTGCGCGCGGCACAACGTCCTTGTCGTCAGCGATGAGATCCATTTCGATCTGATCATGCCGGGCCACACGCACACGGTTTTCCCGCTTGCCTGCAAGGCCCCCCTCCCGAACTATATTGTCTGTACCGCTCCAAGCAAGACCTTTAACCTCGCGACGCTGCAAACCTCCAACATCATCATTCCAGACGAAGGACTGCGCAAAAAGTTTCAGGCCGTCCTCGACATGGTCGACATCAACGCAGCCGCCGCCATCGGCATGGAGGCCTGCCGCTTGGGCTACACGCGCTGCGACGCGTGGCTGGACGAGGTTCTCCAGCTGATCTGGAACAACTACCAGCTTTGCAGCCGGTTTATAGACGAGAATTGCCCCGGAATCACCTACAGCCGGTTGGAAGGCACCTATCTGATGTGGATCAATTGCGCAATCTTCGGTCTTGACGACGATGCGCTGCACGCACTTTTGTATCGGCATGACCTGTACTGCAACGACGGCCGCTTTTTCTCCAGCGGCGGCGAACGGCATATCCGCATCAACCTTGCCGGCCCGACCAAAATGCTGGAGGACGCCATGCAGCGGTTCAAAGCCGCCTATGCGGAGGCGCTGAGCCATGAACACAACGGTTAAGGTTCTACTCTGCATCGCGCTGCCACTGTGTGGGACGCTGCTCGGCGCGGCAACGGTATTTTTCATCAAAGGGCAGCTGAATCCCAAGTTGCAAAAAGCCATGCTCGGGTTTGCCTCCGGTGTTATGATTGCCGCTTCGGTCTGGTCCCTGCTGATTCCGGCCATGGAGATGGAGGAAGCGGCAGGCGGGATGCCATGGATGCCAGCTGTCATTGGCTTTCTGCTCGGCATAGGCTTTCTCCTGCTGTTGGATACCGTAATCCCACATCTGCATCTGAACGCGGACTGTCCGGAAGGCAAACCATGCGGGCTTGGAAAATCCTTTATGCTGGTGTTGGCCGTCACACTGCACAATATTCCGGAGGGCATGGCAGTCGGTGTCGTACTGGCCGGTATGCTGGAGGGTAGCGCGGCGATCACCGCCGCCGGTGCCCTGACGCTTGCCGTCGGTATTGCCGTGCAGAACTTTCCGGAAGGCGCTGTGGTTTCCGCCCCGCTTGTTTCGAGCGGACTTTCGAAGGGAAAGGCCTTTCTGTATGGAGCCATGTCCGGCGTCGTTGAGCCGCTTGGTGCGATTCTCACCATTCTCCTGACCGCGATTGTCACACCGATCCTCCCCTACATTCTTGCTTTTGCCGCCGGTGCCATGATCTACGTCGTCGTGGAAGAGCTGATTCCCGAAGCACAGGCTGGTGCACACAGCAATGTGGGTACCATTGGCACCGCGTTGGGGTTTGCACTCATGATGCTGCTCGATATCGCGCTCGGTTGATTTTCCATATTCATGTCACATCGGCCCGTCAAAAATTTAAAGGTTCAAAGGACATGGATGGCCCATCATCCTTCTGCCCTTTCTCTTGGTTCACCGGAATTTCAAAAGGCATACACCACGTGCGGTGTATGCCTTTTGCCTTATGAACTATGAAACAAATACGGGAACAACAAACCTTTGCTTTAGAATCGCTCCGGCAAGCAAATTTCCTTGCGAATCTGTGCGCCATCTGTCTCGCGGAAGCAAACGCGCCCTGTGTCCACTGCCAGCGCTGCCGCAATGCCGGCGGCTTCGCCCATCGAACGACAGATCGGCTGAATGCGCGCCGCAGACTGTGCGCGGAAGTCCATACCCGCACATCGTCCCGCCACGAGGAGGTTGTCCACTTTCTGCGGCACCATCGTGCGGAAGGGAACTTCCCAATAGCGCTCGGTCGCCGGAACGGTATCGTCGTACTGCAAGCCCAGGGATACATCCTCTTCCCCATGCACATCGACCGGATAGCGGCTCGCCGCAATGCCATCCGGGAATTTGCGGTAGGTGAGGATGTCCTGAATCGTCATGCGGTATTCCGAAAGGATCCGGCGCGACTCCCGGAAGCCCACAAGCTGTGCAATTTCCGTAATATACGCTTTCTCAAAACCCGGAATATAGGCGCGCAGAAAGGCGCGTAAACGCAAGATGGCCTTCTTTCCTTCCAGCTGCTTCTGGGTCATAAAGACAGGGTCCACAACATTTTCTTTTGTCGTCAGTTCCGGGCAGTTAAAGTTCATCGCATCCGGTCTTCCCGGAATGCCAAAGGCCTGGAAGTAGCAGACATCCTGTTGGGTCAGGACACCTTCCGCCTCTGCTTTCATGAGAATGTCCTTCATGCCAGCCGTATTCATCGCAAAATATTTCTGCGCATTGTTGCCGAGGCTGCGCATAAAGGTATGAAACCGGTCAAAATCAATGCCCGCCATTTCGAAGCGCAGAGAAACCGGTTGGTTGATACGGTTATGATTGCCGGATTCATACGGCACGCCGGCAGCTTTCGCAAGATCCGCATCCCCGGTACAGTCTATAAAGCATTTTGCCGCATAAGCGGTTAAACCGTCTTTATTGTTTACGATTACATGGGTAATCGCGCCGCCCTCGCGCAACGCTTCCACGAGCGTTGTGTAGTAAAGCAGTGTACAGCCACTCTCGACGGCCATATCTTCGAGCACAACCTTCATCATCGCCGCATCGAAGTAGTAATCGTCGTCCTCTACACCGCCTACGGCGCGCAGCCGCTCCACGAGCTCCGCACTGAGCGGGCAGTGCCCGCGATAGTTTGGCATATGCGTCGCCATCAGCGGGAGAACAAGTCCTATCGTGGCTGAACCACCAAGCGCACCGAATTGCTCGATAACCAGTGTGCGGCATCCGCGCCGCGCCGCTGCAATCCCGGCAAATGCGCCAGCCGTTCCGCCGCCTACGACGATCACATCGTATGTGTCCGCAACCGGAATGCTTCTGCCCGGCATCTGCAGTTGATTCATAAAAAAACATCCTCTCCAAAAATTTCCGCCCTCCGCCAAATGGCAGAGGGCGGAATCCATTCCATTTTGTTTGAATTATTGGGCTGAATTATTTGGCAAAATCCTTGTTGGTATCGTAGAACGCCTGCATGGCGGCTTCCACTTCCAGACCACCGTTTGCATCCCAATCAGCCTGCATGGCTGCAATGGCTTCCTCCGGATCCGTGTTTTCCACAATCGCCTTGAGGAAGGAATCCGAGAAGGCCTGATTCAGCGCGGTGATGTATTCCTGTACTTCAGGAGAAGTCTTACCGTACGCTTCAATCGACACGCGCGCTTCATATTCATCTACACGGGAATTCATCGCTTCATACGCTTCTGCCATCTCCGGCGTCTTTCTGGCTCTTGCCTGCCACATCTGGAAAGCGCGCGCCGGGTCACTGAAGCCGGAAAGCTTGTCAGAGTTTGTATATGCGTTGAAGTTTGTCGCGTCATCGCCTTCGAAAATCGGATAATAGTTGCCGTCAATCAGTTCATAGGAGACGCCCTCTTCACCGATGTACGTTCTGCGGAAATTATCGGTGTCGGTGAGAATGTTCAGCCAGTTGATCACGTGTTCCGGGTTCTTGGAGTTCTGCGAAATGCAGGAAACAAAGTTGGCACCCTTGGAAATATAGTGGTACGGCTGCGTATCGGCATCCGGTGCGAGATCTGTCACAAATTCAATCTTGCAGTCGGGATTGCTGGTTGCAAGTGCATTGACCATGGACGGGATGTCCCAGAACATCAGCGGCGCGCACGCAATCGCGTTGCCGCTGGCGAATTTCTCCTTGGAGTTATCCGCCGTATTGATGGGCATATCGTTGTCCATCAAACCTTCGCGGTAAAGCTCCTGCATATAGGCAAGATAGTCCGCGATCTGCGGGTGCTTGACTCTGTGCGTATACGTACCGTCGATATCGTACCACTCCGGGTCGCCCATTCCAAACGCCGCAAGCAAAACCGAAACGAACGGGCTCGTTTTATTGGCGGTCAGCGGCGCAATGCCGTATTTGTCCTTCGCTGCTTTCAGAAGCGCTGTAAAGTCCTCGAGATTGGTCGGCAGTTCCATCCCCAGCTCCTCAAGCATGTCGCTGCGCACGCCAATGCCGCCGGTCAGCATACCGTACGCATCGTCCGGCGAAGCGACCATGTCCTCATGTGGCATACCATTGATGACGCCCTCGTCGTTTGTCACCGATTTCCACGCCAGATCGCTGACGGCATTTTTAATATTCTGGCCATACTGGTCGAGAAGTCCGGAAAGGTCGATCAGCGCATTCTGCTTGGAAAGCTGCGCATACTGATTCGGCGAGATTCTGAGCAGGACGTCGTAATCCGCACCGCTGGAGATTTCCAGCAGCAGCTTCTGGTCCGCGTTATCAGCTGGAAGCGCATACCATTTTGTCTTGTATCCGGTGATTTCCTCGTCGATTTTCCACGCCGGCTGCTCCTCGTAGTTGTACGCCTGGTACATGCTGAGGATTTTCAGCTCCGGCTTTTCGCCGGTCAGGATGGGATCATCCGAAGATTCTTCGGATGAGGAGCCCGAAGTGGAAGTGTCCGCGCCGGAACCCGATGCCGGATCCGATGTGTTGGTGCCGCCGCTGCAAGCTGCAAGCGACAGGATCATCGCAGCAGCCATCAGCAGACTGATGAGTTTCTTCATGGTTCTACTCCTTTGCTTTAATAGATTTTATGCTCACAATAGGTTTCCTATTGCGTGTTACAAAGTATTATCCCTTTACAGAGCCGATCGTGATGCCTTTCACGAAATATTTCTGCAGGAACGGATATACACACAGAATCGGAATGGTGGACACCACAATGGTCGCCGCGCGGATGTTCTCTCCGGAAACATTCATCGCCTGGCTGACGTCGCTGAAGTTACCGGTCGTATCCTGCAAGCTGGTCGCCTGTGTCACAAGATCGAACATATACTGCTGCAGGGGCTTCAAAGACGCATCTGTGATATACATGACGCCGGCAAAGTAGTTGCTCCAGTAGCCGACGGCGTAATAGAGCGTCACCGTCGCCAGAACCGGCAGAGACATCGGAAGCACAACGCTGAAGAACACGCGCATGTTCGAAGCGCCGTCAATGCGCGCCGCTTCCTCGATGACTTCCGGCAACGTCTCAAAATAGTTCTTGATGAGAAACAGATTAAACGAAGACAGCATGCCGGAGAAAATCAGGGCAAAAATGGTGTTGGTCAGATGCAGCGTGCGGAACAGGATGTAATTGGGCACCATGCCCGCACTGAACAGCATGATGAACACAAAGATGTACAGGAAAAATTTTCTTCCCTTCAGATGCGGTTTGGAAAGCGGGTAAGCCGCCATAACGGTCAGGAGCATTGCGCCGAGCGTGCCGAAAATCGTAACGGTTACCGTAACGAAAAACGAAGTGCTAAATTCCGGCGTCATCAAAACGTATTGAATGGTCCCGGTCTGAAATTCGACCGGCCAGAACAGGACATTGCCCGCAATGACATTGCCTTCACTGCTGAACGCCTTTGCCACAAGGTTCAAAATGGGCAGCAGCATAATCAGACCGACGAGAACCATCACCGTGACGTTCACAATGTCGAATACCGTTACCCGCTTGTGCTTTTTTACCTTTGCCATATGTTCTTCCCCCTTTTCTCCCCGTATTACCAAATTCCCTTTCCGGTTGCCTTTCTCGCAATAAAATTCGAAGAAAGAACCAGAATCATGGAAATTACCGAATTGAACAACCCCACGGCCGTACCGGTGCTGAATTCCAGCTTTCCGAGGCCCATGCGGTATACATACGTACCGATGATATCCGCAACATCATATACGGTCGGATTATAAAACACAAAGATCTGATCGAAGCCCGCGTTCATAATATTGCCGATACGGATGATCAGCATCAGCACAATGGTCGGCAGCAGGCTCGGCACAGTGATATACCAGATCTTCTGCATCCGCGTCGCGCCATCCACGTCGGCTGCTTCAAAGCATTCCTGATCCAGACCGGCTATTGCGGCAAAATAAATGATGGAGCTCCAACCGATTTCCTTCCAGGCATCCGAAATGACGAGGATGCCGCGAAATTTTGTGCTGTCCATCAAAAAGCTGACCGGTTCGAGGCCCATGCCGGTGATGATGGAGTTGATTACACCGGTGGAACCCAGGAAGGAGACGAAGATGCCGTAGATTACCACCCAGGAGAGGAAATGCGGCAAATAAACGATGAGCTGCAATCCTTTCTGGAATTTTGTGCTCCGCACCTCGTTCAGAAATACAGCAAAAATGATGGGAAGCGGAAACGTGAAGATGATCTTGTAAACGCTGATGATCAGCGTGTTGGCAAATGCCTGCAAGAACTCCGGTCTTTTAAAAACCTGCTCAAAATACTTGAACCCAGCCCACGGACTTTCCAAAATGGAGAGGAAAGGATTTCCCGGTACCTGGAACATGTTGTAATCCTTAAATGCGATCAGTATACCAAACATTGGCAGCAGATGAAAGATCAAAACATACACCAGCGCCGGGACCAGCAACAGATACAAATCATAATTCTGCCGCAGGTATTTGAGCGTTCCGCCTTTCTTTTTCATAGTTTTCTTATCCTTCCTTTCCTGTTTCAACCTTCTCAAGCCAAAGGCCTCTCTTTTTGTCTCCCCCATTCTATCGCAAATCTTCCTAAAAATAAATGAATTATCGTCTTGTTTTTTATCCTTTATCACCGTATGTTCATTTTTGATTCGTGCTAAAATCCTGTGAATTGAGCAGGAAGAAATTGCCATGCACTTTTGACTCAGCAGAATTGTGCTAATAATCGTAATTTTATATCCATTCTCAGTTTTTGTTCTGTGATTTTCTCTAAAAAACTTTGTTTTTGCCTTGGCTGCTTCTGGAATTTTGTGCAGGACTCTGCTATACTGTACTCTGAAATTGCGTTCGGCTTCCTGCCGTTCGGGATTTTTCATGCGGGAAGCGCCCGCATGCGCTGCTTTTCAGTGCAGTTTTGGGGCAGCACTGTTGTTTATTTGGAAGGGGTTGGGCATATGTTCAAAATGATCGTTGTAGATGATTCGGAATTGACCCGAAGGGGAATTTGCGAATCTGTAAACTGGGAATTGATGGATATTGAAATTGTCGGGGAGGCTTCGGATGGGCTCGAGGCCATGGTTTTGATCCACGATACGGATCCCGATATCATCATATGTGATGTGCGCATGCCAAAGCTCGACGGCATTGCGCTGCTTAACGAGGTGCTTCCTTCTCATCCTTCGCTGCAGGTTCTCTTCTTCAGCGGCTATTCCGACAAAGAATACCTGAAAAATGCGATTAAGCTTAACGCTGTGGATTATCTTTACAAGCCCTTGCAACTGCATGAGTTGATCAGCGCTGTGGAAAAGGCCAAAAAGAAATGTATGAACCGAAAGGTACACCTGCCGCAGCGCGAGGCCGACCTGGCGATTTCGCTGCTTCAGTGCGGCGAAAATGATGTGGCATCCGATCTGCCGATCGATGTGCATGCGCCGATGGTGACGTTGATCCTCCAAATGAACGCTGGTGGCGACCATGTAGCGGATCGCGGCTATGACAACCAGTTGGACGACCGCCTTCTGGCTTCGCGGCACTATCTGGCCTTTCACAATGTAGCGGCGCAGATTTTCGGAGGAAAATTCATCATGTCCTGCGTCGGTAAGGGATATATCCTGCACGCAAACGTATCCCCGGATTTCCTGATCCGGCAGACGGCGGAAAGCAAACTCCACCCGCTGCTTACAACGCTGGACGCCGTGCAAGCTGATGTGGTCGTGGGCATCAGCAATCTGTGCGCCGGCCTGCAACATCTGCGGGAAGCCTATGATGAGGCGCGCGCTGCTGTCCACGCTGCTTTTCTTTTGGGGTACGGCCGAATTATTTTTTACCGCGATCTAAGCCAAAAAAGTTTGTCCCTGCGCACGATCTGCAAAGAGAATTGTACGATTGCGTTCTGGCCAACGACTTTACAAGCGCCACCAGCTTTCTAAATAGTTATCTCGATGATCTTTCCACCTGCAGGGAACAGGATATTCCGCAAATCAAAGAGTCTCTGGCCTCCATCGCCGCTTGGCTGAACCAACAGGCAGGCGGGCAATCCGACGGAGCTGCCAATCCTTACGTTTCGGAGTTTATCCATTTCGCCTCCGATCTCGATACGGTTCGTCGATATCTTCTGCAACAACTGCAGCGCCATATCGACAGCATGTCAAGCCTGGACAACAAAAGCCGGATTGTTCTGGAAGTGGAACAATATATTACGCAAAATTACGATAAGGACCTTTCCATCCGCGATATTGCCCAGCGCGTCTTCGTCACCCCCAATTATCTTTGTTATCTGTACAAGAAAAACACGGGGCGCACCCTGAACCAGTTCATTCTGGACGTCAAAATGAAAAAGGCTCGCCGATTTGTGTGTGAAACGAATATGAAATTCGGCGAGATTGCCGACGCCCTTGGCTATGCAAACCAAAACTACTTTACACGCCTTTTCACAAAATATTTCGTGGAAAGCCCGCGGGCTTACCGAAATAAACACGGGAGCCTGTCGCTTGTCGCTCCGGAAGGAGAAGAATGATGTCTCCGATATCCTACCTGACCCTCCGGTATAAAAACTGTTCCCTGCGTGTAAAGCTTTTCGCCTCCTACTTCCTTCTGATCTTCATTCCCATCATTCTCCTGACGGTGTTTGCCGGATGGCGGAGCACCATAATTCTCCGGGAGCAATCGATGGAAATTGCGCAGCTGTACCTGCAACAAACCCAGAATGAAATGAAATCCGAGCTGAGCAAGATTGCGACGGTGTCCTCTTCCGTAGCCCAGATGGATGACGTGCACGACGTTCTGGAAAAGCAGAATACCGGCATCAGTTTCAGCGAAGAATACGACGATATGGACAGCCTGTACACCACGATTGAATCGACACAGACCTTGCAGGGGCTATACCAGATCCGGCTTTTTATCAGCGATTCTTTCGTGCACAGCCGCAGCAATTACATCACCTACCCGCTCAGCGCGGTAATAAACGCGCCCTGGTACAACGCGCTGATCGACCAATACCAGACCCAGGCACTTCTGCCGCCAAGCACCTTTCAGGCACCGTTGTCTGAACCACGGGAAATTCTTTCTGTGGTCACGCTGATTCGCAGCCGGAAAGACATCAATAAGATTTTGGGCGTTGTCAGCGTCGATGTTCTGGAAAGCGATTTGCTGGATATTTTGCAACGCAACAACTATACGGAACAAAGCGCTTCTTATCTTGTCGATGAAAATTTGAACATCGTATGCGGTGTAGATTCTACGGATTCGCTGCCCAACGATGTGGTTTCTGCACATTTGGAGGAAATGCGCGAAAAATTCGGTTCTGATTCCGGCGTGTATGCCAATGGATCCGCCGTATATGGCCTTTCCGCACCTATTTTTTCCGGATGGCGGGTTTTCACCGTAGCTTCCATCAACAATTTGCTCTCACCGGTATCCGGCTTGCAGGACCAGATGATTCTGCTGACCATCGTCATCAGCATCGCCGCAATCTTCCTCTCTTATCTTTACGCGCGTTACAGCACGCGGCGCATCAAAGCGCTTGCACAGCAGGTTCGGCGTGTCGAAAACGGAGACCTAAGCGTCAGCTGCATTGTTGACAGCGAAGACGAGATCGGCGAATTGCAGAACAGCTTCAACTTTATGGTGCGCAGAATTCGCCTTCTGATGGATGAGCGGTATAACCTCGGCAAAAATCTCAAGGACATGGAACTGCGCGCCTTACAGGCGCAGATCAACCCACATTTCCTTTATAACACGCTGGATCTGATCACCTGGAAGGCCATGGCAAGCGGTAATCAGGAAACCGTGGATATTGTCGTAAAGCTCGCGCGCTTTTATCGTCTGAGCCTGAGCAACGGAAGCGATTTTCTGCCCCTGCGCGATGAGATCAAGCACGTGCGTCTGTTTGTTGAACTGACAAACCGAAGCCGCGGCCGTGATGTGGAGCTGCTAACGGAAATTGCACCCCAAGTTGAGGATTATCCGATTATGAAACTGATTTTGCAGCCGATTGTCGAGAACAGCCTGTTTCACGGGCTATATGAACTGAGCGATCGAACCGGTCTCATCCGAATCACCGCGGAACAGATCGGCAGTTATGTGCAAATTCAAATCACCGACAATGGCGTTGGCATGGAAAAAAGCAAGCTCACGGAGATTCTGGCCCGCAAGGATAAACCCAACGTAAACACAAAGCGCGGTGGATACGGAATCGGAAATATTCTGGAACGGCTGCGCATCTATTACGATGACCGCTTTACCTTTGAAATCGAGTCCGCTATTCTGACCGGAACCAAAGTCACCATCCGAATTCCTTACTCGCGCAATGATTCTCCCCAAATCCATGCCGAACGCACCATGCAGCCGCCCGAATAAATTGATGCATTCTATCGATTTTATACAGAATATTACGGATTACGCGCGTACCTCTTGTTTTTTCAGCCGCCTTCGCTATCATAAAGGCAGAAGCAGGCCGATACCTGCAGATTCCAAATGGAGAAAAGAGGCATATCATGTACACGCTCAAATCTCGTTCTATTCCACTCGACGAATCTTACGATGTGATTGTGGTCGGCGGCGGACCTGCCGGCTGCACAGCGGCGGCATCCGCGGCGCGCGAAGGTGCAAAAACACTCTTAATTGAAGCGACCGGTTCACTCGGCGGCATGGGCACCTCCGGCCTTGTGCCAGCCTGGTGCCCATTTTCAGACAAGGAAAAAATCATCTACCGCGGTATGGCGCAAACGGTTTTTGAACGCGCCAAAGCACTTGTGCCACACGTTGCCCCGGACGATCTGGATTGGGTTCCCATCGATCCTGAAGGACTCAAAGGCGTCTACGACGCGCTTGTGACCGAGTATGGCGTTACGGTCCTGTTCAACACCTTTCTCTGCGACGTAGACGCCTGTGACGGTGCGGTTCAAACCATTGTGGTGTCCAACAAAGCGGGGCTGAACGCATACCGTGCCAGCGTCTATGTAGACTGCACCGGAGACGGAGATCTGGCCGTTTGGGCCGGCGCCAAATACGAATTCGGGGAAAACGGCGAGCCCATGCCTTCCACGCTCTGTTTCAGCCTTTCAAATGTGGATCTGTACGCGTATCTTTATCACCCCAAGTTTGGAACGCGCAACGGCGGCATGCATCCGGATAACCCGAACAGTTTTGCTCATCTTCTGCCTTCCGACCCGCGTTTTCCTGATATACTGGATACACATCTGTGCAACAACATCATTGGTCCCGGGACAATCGGCTTCAACGCCGGCCATCTGTTTGGTCTGGATTCGACCGATCCCAAAGCCGTTTCAGAAGCCATGATGCGCGGA
Source organism: Ruminococcaceae bacterium UBA1417 (assembly GCA_002305575.1). Lineage (GTDB taxonomy): Bacteria > Bacillota > Clostridia > Oscillospirales > Acutalibacteraceae > Hominenteromicrobium. The sequence goes on along the minus strand of DBPP01000010.1, from coordinate 1,854 downwards.
CGGCGTATCGCCAGACAATACCGCGACGCGCTGGCCGCCTATTTCCCCGAGGCCTTCGGCAACGCCTATCTCGTTTCGACAGCGCCTGTGATGGGCATACGCGAATCCCGCAGAATAGTCGGCGACTATATGCTCACCGTTGAGGATTACATTACAAAGGCTGATTTTGAGGATGAGATCTGCCGCAACAGCTATTATCTCGACATTCACTACACCCTCGACGAACTGCGTTTGCTTGCCGACGGGAAAATCGACGACGGCGCGCGCTGTGCCCGGTACGGCGTTGGGGAATCGCACGGCATTCCATACCGTGCTCTGTTGCCGGCCGGAATTCAAAACGTTCTGGTCGCGGGCCGCTCCATTTCCTGCGACAAGCGCATCCAAGGCTCCGTGCGCGTCATGCCGGTTTGTCTCGCTATGGGTGAAGCTGCCGGTATGGCCGCTGCGTTTGCCGCTTCCGAGACCTGCGATGTGCACGCCGTTGACGTTCAAAAGCTGCGCGATACCCTTCGGAAGAACGGCGCGTATTTTCACTGATTTCACCTTGCCAGATTCAAGAAATTTCCCTGCAAAAAAGATAGACCGTATTGGCTGTGTACAATACGGTCTATCTTTTTGCCTTAAACTTCGATTCCCAACGCTTTCTTGGCCAGATGATCCGCCAGATCGTTGTACCGGTCCCCCGAATGCCCCTTCACCTTGACGAAACGGAACGCAATGTGTTTTGCGGCTTCTTCACAGAATTTCCGGTAAGCGATCGTGCCGGGCTTGGTTGCCTTCCATTCCCCCGTCGCCCACTTTGCAACGCCCTCGTAATCGTGGCAAATGGTCACGGTTGGAACCGCATGCGCCATACAATACGTGAGCACCGTTTCGGCCCCTTTGATCTCTCCCGCAACATTGTGCATCTCAGCGAGGGCCGCGTCCTCAAATTTCTCCGAAAAATGAATTTCCTCTCCGTTCAGGAAAAGTACCGCACCACAGGAGAAAGCTTTTGTGCCGCTGTGATAGCTTCCATCCACATACGCGACGGCGCCTTCCGAGGTATGGGGATCGAGCGCTTGCGCCGGACTGTTTCCCCCCTGCAAATACGCTTCCGCTTCCGCGCGCGTCGGAAAACTCTTAAACACCGCGCCTTTGAACCCCATGGTCTGGGCCCGACACGCGTCCCAGGTTTCAAAAATTCCCGTCTGCCGCCCGGCACGCACCGCATAATACTTTTTTGCCATACCAACTTCCTCCACGCGTAACATTTCTCATCCGATTTTCGCGTCTCAGTATACCACGCCCCCCTGCCGTTTGCAACCGAAAAGTCTCTGTTGGTTGTTACCAAATTGTAATCTTTGTATCAAAACATCAAGATTTATTGACGCATTTGAAGATTTTCAGTATAATGATACTGTATATAGAACTGTTTAAATGGGAGGTTGTGGGAAATGAAGCCGCGGAAGAAACCTGTTCTGGCACGCCTTGGCAGCCTGCTGCTCGCCGCTTCATTGTTGAGCGCCGCATGTCCAATATTCGCCGCAGCTGCGGAAGCCAATACGCATGCCCTGCACAGCGGTCCTTCTGATCTATCGGTTGTGACAGCCAAGTTTCAAGACGGCGATACGGTTCGCATTTTGGAATATACGAGCGACTCGTGGACGCGCATTGCGCTTGAGGACGGTACCATCGGCTATTGTGACAGCGCCTTGCTCAGCATCCGCAGCCGCGACGATTTGCCGGATGGCGATACCAATACCGGTGAAACCCTATGCCCTGTTGCGGTTTTATCCGAGGCGGAAGAAGAGGCTCCGCCAGTCGGCATTTTGGCTGCAAACGTCTATGTTTCGCTGCTTTCCGCTCCGGAAG
>DBPP01000017.1 GCA_002305575.1 Ruminococcaceae bacterium UBA1417 | reverse complement strand
GGCCGCCATTTCGATTTTGAGATGCTCAGCGGCGTAGATTTGTGCGCTCGTTTTTTTGCTCATTCTCTCGAAAATTTTACTTGACTTTTTTTAGCAGGTCTTCAAATAAATGATCTCCCGCCTCCAGATTCAAGGCGTGTCCCCTTGTCTGGGGCGTCCTAAGGATCGATCTTCCGATTTTACAAAAAACCGCGTGGATGTGATTTGCAGCGGTCGTTTTTTCATCTGGACGATTGGGTTTACCTTGTGGTACAATATGGAAAAGTACGGACAGCGGGAGCGCGACCGTTTGCACGGGGCGACCCGCTAAAGTGCGACACTCAGCGACATTGGTATATTGAGCCGGGAGGTGAAACGATGCGATTAAAAGAAGATTGGAAACCTGCCGTTTTGGGATTTGCCGTCGGAGACGCCCTGGGCGTTCCGGTGGAATTTAAATCGCGGTCTTTTCTGCACAGCCATCCCGTATCCAGCATGCAGGGATACGGCTCTCATGCTGTCCCCAAGGGGACCTGGTCCGATGACACCAGCATGATACTCGCCACGATAGACAGTCTGCTAAACGGTCTGGATTACCGCGATATGATGGAACGCTTTTGTTCCTGGGGCAACGATGCCGAATATACGCCTTTTCACGAAGTGTTTGATATGGGCGTAGCCATACGGCGCGCATTGTTGCGATATATCAGCGGCGAAGCCGAACCGATTTTATGCGGGGGCAAAGAGGAAAAGGACAACGGCAACGGCTCCCTCATGCGGATACTGCCGGCAATCTTTTACTGCAAAGCCTGTTTTTCCCCATCTCTTTTCTTCACAAAAGGTCTGGAGATGATCCATACCACATCGGCTCTGACCCATGCGCACCCCCGCTCCCAAATGGCCTGCGGGATTTACGCCTGCATTGTATCGTCTCTGCTGGACAGTCACAAAAAAGAATCCGTGGCCGAAGGCCTAACCAACGCTTTCAATTATTATAAAGCTTCCGACCGATTCCGCGCGGAAGCCGTCCATTTCGGCAGACTGCTGCACGAGGACTTTGCAAAATTGCCGGAAACGGACATCCGCAGTTCCGGCTATGTCGTGAACACACTGGAAGCCGCCGTTTGGAGCTTTCTATCCACCGATTCCTTCGAAAGCTGCGTTTTGAAAGCGGTCAATCTGGGCGATGACACGGACACGGTCGCTGCCATTGCCGGAGCGCTTGCCGGAATTCTGTATGGTTTGGACGCGATCCCAAAAGAATGGTTATCGACTTTAGTCGAGCGCCAATACATAGAAAATCTATGCGATCAATTCGCTTCAAAAATTTTCCGATAGACTATGGTTGGAAACGAAAAAATGCCCTTTGCCCGCATGAAGTGGTTAAATCATTTGTTTAGGAAAACCTGCACAGCACCCGGCGGCTAAAATAGCCACGGGGCCCGCCGGACGAGTCTGGGCGCGCAATGGCGTTCAGACTCATTTTGCTTCATCCGGCATGGGCGATTGCGGCGCAGCGCCAGATCGCCATCATTTTCCCCATCCGAAACTGAAACGCACGCCTTGTTTTCGCCAAAAACAGACCATTTTATCAGGAAATTGCCTGTGGCAAGTGCCACTGGGCCAAATCAAGTGAAATGTACTTCCCTTCCTGCAAATATTTTGGTATAACTAAAGCAGGGAAAGCGGTGTCGGTGGATATGCCATGGGAGAAAATATGCAGAAGAACCGGACGCGCCTCGGATAATCGCAGGAAGAACGCGGGCAAGAAACTGCTTATAAACCGGCAACCAACCTGTCTTTGGGAGAAAAAGGAGACTGTCTCGACTATGGATTACCCGCTGCGCCTAAAGGATGTGTTGGGGTTTAGGACGCCCGGCTCGTCCGGAGCAACAGGCTCATGCCGTTGTCCCGGCTTTTTCTATAAGATTTCAGAATACTCGAATCAAATTCAAGGGCAAAGGGACCGCTTAAGGCGCTGTTCCGCCGGCGCGGCAAAACCAGTGGACATCGACAAGCAGAAGGAGGTATACCACCTTGAAATACACCTACCAGACCTTTTTGAAGCAAGACATGGATCTCGCCCCCTTGGGCGTTGAGAAACGCTCCGATGCTCCCTCCTATTTCTGTACACCAGAGGGGGCCGCAATAATTGGTTGGGCCGGGGTGGACGGCATCCATTACTGTTTCATCCCCGGTTTTGGGGAGATGGTATTTGCCGTCAGTCCCATGAATGCCGCACCGGATTACGTGCATCCGCTGGCGCGTAATTTTGCAGATTTTCTGCGTCTGCTCCTGGCCTGCGGGGACAGCGCAGCCCTGGAACAGGCGTGGCAGTGGAACGCAGAACAGTTTGCGGCTTTTTTGCGTGAAAATCCACCCACGAAAGCGCAAAAGGCGGTGTTGGCGCAGATTGCAAAGCAGAGCGGCCTTTCTCCGATGGATAACCCGTGGCAGTATCTCCACGAACTGCAGGCCACCTTCGATTACAGCCGGATCCCGTACACCAAAACGTTCTATGAACACACCGGGACCCCCGACACGCCGCGGCAAACGCCGGCATGGGCGGTCTACTTTGACGGCAACTTCTGGGGCCATCGCGGCGGTGGGCAGGCTGGAAAAGAGTGGGCTATCCACAAAACTTTCGAATGGGCCGGCCACCCATGGCTTATTCCTTCCCTTTATATTTGCGGTAAAGGGCTGGTGATCGATTTCTGCATGCGCGTTGAACCGTCAGCCATTCGGAACTTCATGGAGAAGTGGGATTTGCACATAGAAAGTGAGACGCACCGACACTTTTCCAAAGAACAGCAGATGCTGCTGGACCTGGACAATCCGCTGCATCTGCAGTTTCATTCCACGCTACAGCTAAACGGGAAGGCACTGCATACCACCCACGGTTGCGGAACCGCCTATATCCCGTGTCTGCCGCCGGCGTACATTCTGGAGAGCGAAGGGCAGCGGGCCGTGAACCACTATGGTTTAGACCCGAACTTCGGATGGATGATCCAGCGGTGCTGCTATCCCTGGGCAACCAAGCGGAAACCGAAAATCGGCACGCTTTCCGTGACCCTGACGCCGGATAAAATTTCCCGTCCCGGCCCCCATTTCCAGGTCAATCGCCCGGGAGACACCGTTACCTTTACCCATCCGCAAAGTGGCGAAACGCACGTTTTGACGGTACAGGATTATGAGGCTCAGACCATAGACATGAGCCATATGCCACACAGGGGCATGTCGTATCCCAACCACTGTGTTGCCCTTCACTACACCATCACGCCGGCTTTACCCGATGGCGCGATGACGCTCGCCGACTGCGCCGACAGCGATCTGCCCAGACAAGTGTCCTGCGCGACCCGTCAGTCTGAAGGCCTACCGGACGCCGCCGCAACCGGGATCATCGGCGGTGCGGACGGCCCCATAGCCATCTTTCTGAGACCGAACAAGCCGGGAAAGCTGTGTACCGCCTGCTCCTCGCTGCACTTTGCCCCGGTGGAGCACGTGGAATGGCGCATGATATTCCACGATAAACCGTTTGCGGACACGACGGTCCCCCTGCTGGCACCCTGAGCCGGCCACACCGTCCCACAGCGCTTTCGGCCATTACCCTTTTTTCTCTCGGGTATGATGAAATCAGGTATGATAAAAAATGAACCGCCGCCCTTCGGGGCCGAAACTTTTCACAAGGAGGTCACCCTATGCCTCTCCAAATTGTTCGCAACGATATCACCACCATGAAAGTGGACGCCATCGTCAACGCAGCCAACAGCTCCTTGCTGGGAGGCGGCGGTGTGGATGGCTGCATCCACCGGGCTGCCGGACCCGAGCTTCTGGCTGCGTGCCGCGCACTGGGCGGCTGCCGCACGGGCAGCGCCAAGTGCACGAAGGCCTATAAGCTGCCGTGCAAATATGTCATCCACGCGGTTGGACCGGTGTGGCAGGGCGGCAACCACGGGGAACGCGCGCTGCTCGTTTCCTGCTACCGCACCGCATTGGCGTTGGCCAAGGAAAAGCGCTGCAAAACGCTGGCCTTCCCCCTCATCTCCTCCGGCATTTACGGATATCCCAAAGATCAGGCTTTGAAGGTGGCGGTGGACACCATCGGGGAATTTCTGCTGCAAAACGAAATGATGGTATACCTTGTTATCTTTGACCGCGCCGCCTACCAGATCAGCGGAAAGCTGTTTGCGGATATCACCGCGTATATCGACGACCACTATGTCCAAACCCACACCGATTCTCCGGAGGAAAGGTTCCGCCGACAAGGCATATTGGCCGGCGCAACCGCACCGGCCATGGCGCCCGCTCCATTCCCCACGGTCCCCTCTTCCGCCTTGCGTGACGCCCTCGCCCGGATGGACGAGAGCTTCTCGGAAATGCTCCTGCGCAAGATCGATGAGCGTGGCATGACCGACGCCGAGTGCTACAAGAAGGCCAACATTGACCGCAAGCTCTTCTCAAAGATCCGGAGCGACCGGCTCTACAAACCCTCAAAGCCCACGGTCATCGCCTTTGCCATCGCGCTGGAACTCTCACTGCCGGAAACGGAGGATCTGTTGCGGAAAGCCGGTTTCGCCCTGTCCCACGCCAACCGGTTCGACATCATCGTCGAGTTTTTTATACAGCACGGCAATTACAATATTTTTGAAATCAACGAGGCGCTGTTCGCCTTTGACCAAAATCTACTGGGAGGCTGACGGATGTCGCACAAAAAGGGCTTTCAAATGGCACCGAAGAAGTCTATCCCCTGCTTGTGACCAAAGCACAGAAGAAAGGCCGCACCGGCGTCAAATCCTTACCGGACACGAATGACCGACACGGTGTTATGGTGGCAGCGGCTGACGCCCTGCAAGGTGCCCGGCCTCATCCCACACAATGTTCAAAACATCTGCAAACGCAAAAAAGGCTCCGGAAAGCGTTTCGCCTTCCGGAGCCTTCCCGATTTGGGTGTTATGGAATGCTTACAAAATGCAGTAATCGCGCATGTACTTTTCCATGGCCGGCAGAATATCGTCGTACTCGCCGGACTGCGCGAGATAGTCATGGATATCCTCCACAGTGACGATCGCATGGACGTTGAGGCCATACTCCTCCTTGACCTCCATAATCGCCGTCTTACCGGGGACCTTGCCAACCTCGCAGCGGTTGACCGAGATGAACATATCGTCCACGCGCACATCGCCGCAGTCGTAGAGGATCGGCATGGTTTCGCGCACGGCTGTGCCCGCCGTGATCACGTCCTCAATGATGATCAGCCGGTCGCCATCCGTCGGCTTATAGCCCACGAGGCTTCCACCCTCGCCGTGGTCCTTCTCCTCCTTGCGGTTGAAGAAATACGGCTTGGAGATCCCGTATTCGTTGTACAGCGCGGCCGCGGTTGCCGTAACCAGCGGGATACCCTTGTAGGCAGGGCCAAACATCGCGGTAAAATCTGCGCCGATGGTTTCCTTTACAAGCGCCGCGTAAAACTTGCCGAGCTTTGCGATCTGCTCGCCGGTCTTGTAATTTCCCGTATTGACAAAATACGGCGTGTTGCGGCCGCTTTTCGTCACGAACGAACCGAAGCGCAGCACATCCGCGGACATCATAAATTCGATAAACGCTTTTTTGCTCTCAGTCAGCATGATCCATCCACCCTTTACTTTCTTTTTCCACCGCATCCCTGCAACCAGGGCCTCACCGGACGCGGCCATTTGATTTCCACTACAATTATACCATGTGGCGCCGCACAATGCAATGCGGGAATTACGCGGCCGGCGATAATCCCTCCGCCGGACTCCACGTGTGCACCGTAAAATCACGGCCATCCGTCATAGCGGCGACGGTACCGTCTTGATCTGTGCGCAGCACCGTGCATCCCGCCGCCTGCAACGTCTCAAGCGTTTCCGTATGCGGGTGGCCGTAGCTGTTGTCCACACCGCAGGAAATCACCGCAACCGACGGCCCCACGGCACGCAGGAACGAAGCCGAGGTCGATGAGGATGAACCGTGGTGCCCGCATTTGAGCACGTCAGCCGACAGGTCTCCACCCTCCGCCACAAGCTGTTCCTCCACCGGGGTTTCAGCATCACCGGTGAGCAGGAAGGATACATCGCCATAGCGGAACCGCAACACGGCGGAATAATCGTTTGTCTCTTCAAACACGTCCTCTGCGCGCGGGGAAAGCACCGTGAACGCCGCGCCTTCTGGCGCCGGCAGCACCGTGTCTGTCGTCAGACGCTCGACGTGTACCTGCTGCGCGTCGAGCGCGTCCAGCATCCGCTCGTACGTCGCCGTGGTCGGCGTCTGGCTGTCCGGCAACACCGTCATATAGAATGTTTCGATCGGAAATGCCTCGATGATCTGCTCCATCCCACCGATATGATCGGCATGGGGATGCGTTGCGACCACTGCGTCCAGCTTCTCTACGCCGAGTGCATCGAGCGACGCTTCGATCGTATCCCCCGCCGTGCGCTCGCCGGCATCGATAAGCATGGTATACGTCCCGGAGCGAATTACAATACTGTCGCCCTGGCCGACGTCGAGGAAATAGACCGCCGCTTCCCCGTCCGTCTGTGCCGGGACGGGCACCGCCTCCTGCTCCGGCTTTTCCATCTGCCGCAGGCCAAATGCCAGTACGGCGAGAAGAAGCAGTAAGCCGCTCGCCGCGGAAACCATGCGCCCTTTGCGTACTGTCCTTTTTCGCGCCATCATCCAATCTTCCTTTCCCCGGCCCCACACACAACCGGAAAACAACGCTCCATTACAGCAAAAGAGCTGCCGCGCACGCAGCAGCTCTCTCTATTCCACGAATCAGACATCCGTTTCGTCTTTATATAGATTGAATCGAAACAGCTTCGATTCATCTTCCGGATTATCACACATCACGAAGGCTTCGGCGATCTTACCGCCCTCAATCAGTCTTGTCAGACCGACCAACTGGCAGAGCTTACTCTTCAGATTCAGCTTATCGCCATCCCGCGTCATCAGATAGACGTTGCCGACGCATTTGTCCAGAACAGCCAGAAAGCTGGGGACATCGATGTCGTGGAGCTCGATCATTTTAGACATCATTCATCTCTCCTTCTAAACTGAGATTTCATACCATTATGGACGCCAAAACACCCCGTTATACCATCCATAATATCCTATGATGGCCTTATTCTACCATACGGATTTCAAATGCACAATGACCGAACGCCACAAACAAAAAATAGGTCTGACATGGTTTTCTGTTGGATTTGTAAGAATTTTTATAGGTTATTCACCGGAAGCACCGTAGTTGGAAAGGACGCGCGCGCTGGGATCATCCACGTCGCAGCCCGCCCACGAGCGGTTCGGCATCCAGAAATCGACGATCATTTCCGACTGTCCGGGGTAGTATTTCTCGAAGATTTCGCGGTACAGCAGGGACTCCTTCGTAAACGGTGTGGCATGCGTATAGCGGGCTGCACGCAGGCGAAGCTCGTCGTCGGTATACTTCGTTTCGGCATACGCCTTGAGGTAATCGACCATCGAATGACCGACGGCGTCGGAAAACGCGGCCTTTTCCCGGTACAGAATCGACAGCGGCAGGTAATCGCCTTCAAAAGCATGGCGCAGCAGGTATTTGCCCTTTTTATATTTGTTGCGCTTCATCTCCGGATCAATCGCCATGACGTAGCGCACAAAATCGAGATCGCCAAACGGCACGCGCGCTTCAAGAGCGTTGACGGAAATACAGCGGTCGGCACGAAGCACATCGTACATATGCAGCTCGCGGATGCGCTTTTGCGCCTCCTCCTGAAACGCCTCGGCACTCGGTGCGAAATCCGTGTACTTGTAGCCAAACAGCTCGTCGGAGATCTCACCGGTCAGCAAGACGCGGATGTCGGTCTGCTCATGGATGGCCTTGCAGATCAGGTACATGCCCATGCTGGCCCGAATCGTCGTGATGTCGAATGTCGCGAGCAGCCGAATGACCGTTTCAAGGTTCTCGAGCACATCCTCTTTCGTGATGATGATTTCGGTGTGGTCGCTGTGGATATAGTCGGCAACCTCCCGGGCATACTTCAGGTCGATGGCGTCCTCACGCATACCGATGGCAAACGTGCGAATGGGCTTTTTAAGGAATTTTGCCGCCACGGCACAAACCAACGAGCTATCGAGGCCGCCGCTGAGCAGGAACCCAACCGGCGCATCCGCATCCAGGCGTTTTTCAATGCCGCGCACAAGCTTGTCGTGGATGTTGCGGCAAACAGTTTCCAGATCGTCCTCATAAACCGTATCCACGGCAGCGATGTCGCAATAGCAGACGAACTTCCCATCCTGATAATAATGGCCGGGCGGAAACGGCATGATCTTCGCGCAAAGTCCGACGAGGTTTTTCGGCTCACTGGCAAACAAAATGTGCCCGGTGTCGCTGTAACCGTAGTACAGCGGGCGGATACCGATGGGATCGCGCGCCGCGATGAAACTGTCTGTCTGCGCATCGTAAAGGATCAGGGCAAATTCCGCGTCAAGCATTTCAAACATGGAGACACCGTACTCCCGGTAGAGCGGCAGCAGGATCTCACAATCTGAATCGCTCTGAAATGCGTACCCTTTCTGGATCAGCGCTTCCCGCATCGTGCGGAAGCCGTACAGTTCACCGTTGCAGACGACACTGGAGCCGTCGAGCGTGAACGGCTGCATACCCGATTCCGTCAGGCCCATGATGGCGAGCCGGTGGAAGAAAAGCCAGCCGGACGGCGTTTCCAATGTGCGCGACGCATCCGGGCCGCGCGAAGCCGTCTGTGCAAAGCCGTGCATCAAATCTTCCATCCGCAGATCCTTTGCCGTATATCCCATGATTGAACACATAATGATGACCTCCCAGTCGATAATTTCAAGACAAACAAAAAGACAGCCGTTCGTCCCCTTTGCTTAGGACGAATTGCTGTCGCATCCGCGGTGCCACCTAAATTATCTTACATAAGATCACCTTTACTGTCTCCATCAAGACAGGCGCAGCTTAACGCGCCGCCACACGGATCACCTACTCGGCTGCCCTTTCGGATCACGGCTCCGAAGTGTTATTCGCCAGAACGCTTTCACGGGGTTCCCACTCTCTCCCGCTCACTGTGCAAAACGGCCTCCGGGTACTTCTCTTCATCAAGGCCTCTTTGTTATTGAATGCAATATTTATACCACTTCAAAATCATTTTGTCAAGTACAAATTGAAAATTTTTTTAAATTTTTGCGTTTTTTGCATTTTCAAGCCCTCCCTCCTGCAAAAGCTGGGCTGTTCTATCCACATGCATTTTCCGCAAAATATACGCTGGGGCTTTTCAAGGCTTTGCCTTTGTATTATAATAGATATGAAGCAACAAAGGAGGTTATTCCCATGTTTTCCTACATGTCTTTAAAAAGCGGAACAGATATTCGCGGTGTCGCGAGCGAAGGCGGCGACGCCCCCATCAACCTGACAGATCCCGTAATCGAGCGCATTGCGGCCGGCTTCCTCATATGGTGTGAAAAGCACCTTCATAAGCCGGCAGCCGGGTTGAAGGTCGCCATCGGACACGATTCGCGCCTTTCTGCAGACCGTATTGCGGCGGCGCTCTGCCGCACCTTCACCGCCTGCGGCGTACAGGTGCTGGATTGCGGTCTCGCCTCCACGCCGTCGATGTTTATGGCAACGCTGGAGCTGCCTTGCGACTGCGCGGTACAAATCACCGCCAGCCATCACCCGTTCTTCCGCAATGGCCTGAAATTCTTTACGCCGGAAGGCGGACTCGACAGTCCGGACATTGCGGAGATCCTCGCGTGCGCCGAAGCCGGCGACGCTCCCGCGCAGGCAGACGGCGGCTGTGTAACGCCGACCGACTACATGACGCGCTATGCTGCAAATCTGCGGGAAATGATCAAGGCCGGGGTTCATGCGTCGGATCATGACCATCCGCTGCAAGGCTTTAAAATTGTGGTAGACGCCGGCAACGGCGCAGGCGGCTTTTATGCGACCGAAGTGCTCGAGCCGCTGGGCGCAGACATCACGGGCAGCCAGTTCCTCGAGCCGGACGGGCACTTTCCGAACCACATTCCGAACCCGGAAAACGAGGAAGCTATGCAGAGTGTCTGCGCAGCGACCGTGCGGGCAGGCGCGGATCTCGGCGTTATCTTCGACACCGACGTGGACCGCGGCGGCGCTGTGGACAGCCACGGCGAGGAAATCAACCGCAACCGTCTGGTCGCCATCGCTTCGGCCATTGCGCTGGAGGGCAATCCGGGCGGCACGATCGTGACGGATTCGATTACCTCCGACGGTCTCAAGACCTACATCGAGCAGACACTCGGCGGCCACCACCACCGCTTCAAGCGCGGCTACAAAAACGTCATCAACGAAGCGCTGCGCCTGAACGCGGAAGGTGTCAACTGCCCGCTGGCGATCGAGACGAGCGGCCACGCTGCGCTGCGCGAGAATCATTTTCTCGACGACGGTGCGTATCTTGTCACGAAAATCATCATCAAGGCCGCACAGCTGCGGCGGAATGGGCAAACGCTGGAAAGCCTGATCGCCGACCTTCAGGAAGCCAAGGAAGAAAAAGAGCTGCGTTTCCCGATCACCGCGCCGGATTTCCGCCCGGTCGGTGAAAAACTGATCTCTGACCTCGAAGCGTATGCCAAAGCTGCCGGTTGGTCCATCGCACCGGACAACCGCGAGGGCATTCGCATTTCATTCCCGGCCGGGGACGGCGACGGCTGGTTTCTCCTGCGGATGAGCGTGCACGACCCGATTTTACCGCTGAACCTCGAAAGCAATGCGGTGGGCGGCGTGCGCATTCTTGCCGAAAAGCTGCTCGTTTTCCTGCAACAGGCAGACGCCTCTGCCATCGACTACACAAGTCTGAAAAAATTCCTGAATGTGTGATGCAAAACCGGCTCCGTTCCTCCCGGAAGAACGGAGCCGGTTTTTTACCCGCAGAGAATCCGTTGGCGTTCAAATCCGGACAGCTACGCGCCAAACAACGCGGCCACGGCATTCACCGCCATACAGAGCACCACGCCGCACAGCGTCGGAATCACGAGCGCCGCGAGCGTCCATTTCAGGCTCTGCGTTTCCTTTTTGATTGTCATCAGCGTCGTCGAGCACGGCCAGTGAAACAGGGAAAACAGCATGGTGCACAGCGCCGTCACCCAGGTCCAGCCGTTCGCGACCAGCAGCGTATGCAGCGCCGTATAATCCGCCATTTCGGTCAGGGACCCCTGCGCCAGATATGCCATCAGAATGATCGGCACCACAATCTCGTTGGCGGGTAATCCGAGGATAAAGGCAAGCAAAATGACGCCATCCAACCCCATCAGTCTGGCAAATGGATCCAGAAATCCGGCGCAGTGCATCAAAAGCGTGCGCTCCCCCACCGTCACGTTTGCCATCACCCAGATCAGAACACCGGCGGGCAGGGCGACGGCAGCCGCGCGTCCCAAAACGAACAGCGTGCGGTCAAGCACCGAGCGGATGATAACCTTGCCGATCTGCGGCCGACGATACGGCGGCAGCTCCAGGGCAAACGAAGACGGTACCCCCTGTAACACAGTTTTGGAAAGCAGCTTGCAGACGAGAAAGGTCATCGCCACGCCAAGCACGATCACGAGCACCAGCAGCGCCGACGAAAGCACGGAGCCCAGGAACCCGGCCGATGTGACGAAAAACATTGTGATGATCGCAATCAACGTTGGGAAGCGCCCGTTGCACGGCACAAAGCTGTTGGTGAGGATCGCAAGCAGCCGCTCGCGTGGGGAATCGATGATCCGTGCACCGACAACGCCCGCCGCGTTGCACCCGAAGCCCATACACATCGTCAGAGCCTGTTTGCCGCAAGCCGAGCACTTGCGGAATGCGTGGTCGAGATTGAACGCCACGCGCGGCAGATAGCCGAGATCCTCAAGCAATGTAAACAGCGGAAAGAAAATGGCCATGGGCGGCAGCATGACGGAAACGACCCAGGCAAGCGTTTTGTACGCGCCGTCAATCAAAAGGCTGGTCAGCCAACCGGGCAGCACAAGCGCCGTACACAGCCCTCGCAACAGCTCGCCAAGCGCGAATAGCCCTTCGGAAAGCAACGCCGACGGATAATTGGCGCCTGAAATCGTCAGCCAGAAAATAAAAAGCAGCAGCAAGAGCATAATCGGAAAGCCGGTCAGCTTCCCTGTAAACAGCCGGTCGAGCCGCTGGTCGCGCCGGTCGTATTTCTCCTGTATGCGCCGCACAGCGACAGCTGCGATGCGTTCGGCGTGGCGCACAATGGCGGAAACGACCTCGTCGGCCAGCGCTGCGCGGTCGAAACCATCGAGCGCCGCATCAATAGCCTCCTGCGCCAACGTGATGTTCAGATAGGTTCCGAGCGCAGCGCGGATGGAATCGTCGCCGTCGATCAACCGCAACGCAAGCCAGCGCGGCGGAATATGCGGCGGATAATTCTCCTGCAAAAGTGGCAAAAGCCTTGCCACCGCCGTTTCCACCGCATCGGAATAAACCACCGTGTTTGGCTCAGGCGCGTCCCCATCCATCACGCGTTCGAGCGCTGCCATCAGATGCTCGAGTCCCCGCCGGCTGCGCGCACTCGTGCCGATCACCGGTACGCCGAGCAGCAGGTGCAGTTCCTCAAGATCAACTGCAAAACCGCGCCGCTTTGCCTCATCCATCAGATTGACACAGACAACCGTGCGCGGCTGCAGCTCAATCGTCTGCAAAACCAGGTTCAGGTTCCGCTCGAGACACGTCGCGTCGCACACAACGACGGCGGCGTCCGCGCCGCCGAAGCAAAGGAAATCGCGCGCGGCTTCCTCTTCGGCGGAGTGCGCCAGCAGCGAATAACAGCCCGGCAGATCAACGAGCACGTAGCCGCGCCCGTGAAACGCACAGTAGCCCTGCGCGTTCGAAACCGTTTTCCCGGCCCAGTTGCCGGTGTGCTGCCGCAGATGGGTCAGGGCATTGAACACCGTACTTTTGCCGACGTTTGGGTTGCCCGCCAGCGCCGCGACGCGATCCTCCGGGTGGACACGATTGATGCAAAGCAACCCTTCGGGCACCGGTTCCGGCAGAAGGACATCCGTTTTTTTGCGCTCTGTTCCCACATCGATCACCCCATATCCAAAAAATGCGCGAAACGTGCAGACGCACATCCACGCTTTGGATTGGTATGCGCAAAAAGGCCGGAATAGAACGGCGCCGCGCAAACGCAAAAGGGGTACCCCACAAAGGGATACCCCAAAACGCTCTGCTTTTACTCGCCGATCACTTCCGGCAGCCAGCCCTTTTCCACGCACTTGCGGAAATCCCAGCCGGCGGGCTCGGAGATCAGCTTATAACTCCAGAAGAAGAAGCCGGCGCTTTCGTCCCACGCGGTGAGCTGTGCGTCCGCCATCATGCGGTAGGAAAGCTTTTTCTGCCAATCGGTCATTTCATTTATGCCCTTCGGGTTATGCGAGAGGCACCACTCGCCGACGACCACCGGAAAATACTGCGCCATCTCGCGGATGTCATTGCGGCAGCGTTCGAGCACGATCTGGACGTAATCCTTCGTCTCCATCTCGCCGGGCATCATCATGTAGATGTGCGTATCCAGCCAGACGTTCTTAAACTCGTCCGTCTGCATGAATTCCTTCCACATTTTCAGGCGGAAGCCGTCGTGGAACATGACAACCTTATCTTCGCCGAGATACTTGCGGATCTCGTGATACGCCTTTTTGTAGAACGAGCAGAGGAACTCAAACGGCACCGGTCCGCTGCCCGCGGCGTACACGGGATCCGTCGGCGGATACCGGCCGACGATGTGCGGCCACATCTCGGGCGAAATCGGCTCGTTCAAAATCTGCACGCCAAAGAGCGCTTCGCGGTTTGCGTAGCGCGCAGACAGCATGCCGAGCACCTTGACCACACGCGCCTCGTTCTCCGGCTTCTGCCAGAACTTACAGACGCCGCAGATGCCGCCATTATCAAAGCCGTTCTGGCTGTCCGGCGCGGTGTGCAGGTCGATGAGGATGCGCAGTCCCGTCTCCTCCGCCCAGTCAAACGCCTGATCGAGGTATTCGATGCACGGCACATACGGGTCGCAGAACTTCGGATCGTCACCGAAGATGAAGTGCGGCACGGGGATGCGCACCGTATTGAGCCCGTGCGCTTTGATCCACTTGAAATCGTCCAGCGTGATGTATGTATCGCGGTGTTTTTTGAGCCGCGCCACAAGCTCATCCCGCGGCAGCAGTTTGCAAAGATCCGTCTCGTCCTCCGCCGCAACGCCTTCAAAAAGCGCCGGATTCATCCATTTCTCGAGTACGAGCCAGTTGCCCAGATTGACGCCGTGAATCTTATCCATATTTTCATCTCTCCCGGAGTAAAATTTATATCAATTTTATTATAATACAAATTTTCCCGCCAAAACAAGGGACAAATCTGCGAAAATCAGGACTTTTCAATGCAAAATGCCGCGCACGGCAAAACACCGTGCGCGGCGCATGGATTTCAAAACGCGTCAGGCCTGAAACGATTCAAACCGCCGGCCACCCCAGCGCAACAAAAGCGCATGCAGGCCAAAGGTGGCGAGCAGCAAAAGCCCGGCGCAAAGCGCGAGGCAAACGGTGGACGGCAGCCCCTGCGCATACAGCAGCGCATAAATGGCCCCGAACAGAAGCATCACAAAATACGAGCCAAAGATGGTGAGGAACACCGCTGCGGACTGCTTGCAGGGTCCCGCCTCGTTGATCCAGTCAAAGCGCGGGGCCATCAAATTGCAGACAAGGCCCGCCACGCCGACAAACCAACCGAACACGGCGCTGATCGCCGCTGTAAGCAGCGCATCGATCACGCCACAGTCAACAATCAACCCTAGGGCCAGCATGCAGACAGCCGAAAGAGGGACGAGCAGCAGGCAGTGCATCCGCAGCTTGCCGCGCAGCACGGTTCTCCCGCTGACAGGCAGCGAACGAATGACCCAGAGGTTTTTGCCCTCGAGCGATACGGACGGCGCGGAAATGCAGGCCGACGAGATGCAAAATGCGCCCACCAGCGTCACAATGCCGGGCACGAAATCGCGCAGGCCGCCAAAGGTCTCCAGCAGGGACAGAAGCTGCCCGCGGAAAATCATCGCCGCAACCGGCAGCGCAACGATCATGACGAGGCCAATACCGAAATTCGTCAAGTATACGGCGCTCGTCAGGAATTTGCGCAGCTCCTTGCGGCAGATCGCCTGCACGGGCGACTTGGCGCGCGTATCGTTGCGTCCAAGCTTTCTGCGCCCCGCGCTGCGCCGGGGTGCGGAAACCGTTTTCGCAAAGGAGGCTGCGAGCACCCAGCAGACCAGCGCGAAAACACCGCCGCCCAATACCGCTGTGAACAGCGTGTGCAGCAGGGAGCCGCTCATGCCCATGCCGATCGCATACAGCGGCCATGCGGCGCCCTGCACCACGGCGGCAATCGCTTCGCCGCTATCAATAAGCTGGGTCAACAGGTTGTTCGCGTTCGTATACACATAGAAATATACGGCCAGAAACAGCACAGTATACACCAGTGAAACCACAGCCTTATTTTTGATGCGGCTCAAGAACCAATGCAGCACCCAGCCCAGCGCACAGCAAATCGCTTGCGCGAGCGCAATCAGCGCTATGGACGATACCACCCAGCCGATCACCATCTGCGCGGTGGCTCCGAACAGGACCGCATACAGGATATATGCCGGCAACAAAACAGCAAGGCAAAACGCCCCGGTCATCAGAAGCAGCACCGCCATGCGGCACAGAAGGATGTGCATCGGGCGGATTGGCATCGAGAGCAGCAGCTCGTTGTCCTTGGCGTCGTAGAGCTGCGTCTGCGTCATAAAGACGCTGCCGAACACGGAAAAGGCGAGCGCCATAACGCCGGCCATGGAAAAATAGAACCACGTAAGCCCCATGGTGCAGAACACGGACATTCCGCTCCAGAGCGCGACAAAAACAATCTCCAGACCGAACAGGCAGAAGATCAGCAGGCCGACGACCAATGCGCCGGAGGTCCGCTTTTTGCCGTTCTGCCGCATGCGGTAGAACAGGCTTTTGAGCTGGACTTTCATCAGAGTTTTCATTGCGCTTTTTCCTCCTCCAGCTCCAGAAAGATTTCCTCGAGCGAGGAATCGCCGCGCACCTCGTCCATCGCGCCGAACGCCACCAGCTTTCCGTTTTTGATGATGGCGACCTTATTGCACAGTTTTTCCGCAACTTCCAAAACATGCGTTGAGAAGAAAATTGCGCCGCCCGCCGCGCAGTGCTCCGCCATAAGATTTTTCAGCTGATGCGCCGCGACGGGATCGAGGCCGACAAACGGCTCGTCCATCAAAATCAATTTTGGCTGATGGATCAGCGCCGCGATGATCGCAATTTTCTGCTTCATGCCGTGCGAGCATTCCGAAATCGCGCCGCCGAGCGCATCGGTGATGCCGAGCAGCTCGCCGAGCTGCGCCATGCGCGCCTCGCGGTCGGCCTTCGTAACGCCGTAGACGTCGGCGACAAAGTTCAGGTATTCATAGCCGGTCAGGAATTCGTACAGATCGGGGTTATCGGGTATGTACGCCATCACGCGCTTGCAGTCGATCGGCTTTTGGCGGATCGACATGCCGTCCACGGTGATCTCGCCGGCGTCCGGCGTGAGCAGGCCGCAGCAGGCTTTCAGCGTTGTCGTTTTTCCTGCGCCGTTTCTCCCTAGATACATACTGAGATTTCTCTACCATTACCCCCTCACCAAATACATCAAATATAACCAGCACCTTATCAGGGTAAATAATCACCTGAGATAAGTGTTCCAGCACAAACTCTACCTTAAGCTGTTCATTTTCATCAAGATACTGAGCTACCTCTGCATCAATATTCTCTCTCACTCTCTGGATCTCCACCAGATCCTCAAGGTTAGCCTTATTTGCCTCTACCTCTCTCCTGAGCTCTAAAATGTGATCATCAAGAGCTAGAGCTTTCCTC
>DBPP01000016.1:56530-56664 GCA_002305575.1 Ruminococcaceae bacterium UBA1417 | reverse complement strand
GCTTTTGGGTGCAAAATCCAGAAACATCACCGTGAAAAAGATCACATAAAAGCCGCTGTACAGATACATCAGCGCAGTACCGGCAAAATAACTGACTTCATTCGAGAGAAAGAACATACAGACAGAGGAGAGCA
>DBPP01000016.1:0-56490 GCA_002305575.1 Ruminococcaceae bacterium UBA1417 | reverse complement strand
TCATAAGATTTTTCGGCATTGAAGGCTGTCAGCACGCTGTCGATCATTCCGGCTACAAGACTCATAAGTACCACCGCGACGATCAGAAACAGCGCTTTTTTGAACTCTTTTTTGGTATCCGCCGAATAGGGCAAAGGATTTTCCAGAATCCAGTCCTTCGGCGCTTTTATGATAAAACACATGACAAATGCAACGCTGAAAACAATGCTGATGATAAAGGCGACAGACTGGGGCATCAAATTCTGTACTACAAACTGTAACAGGATCGCCGCCCCCATACCCATGCCGATCAAACGTCCCGTATACCGGCTCCCGGCAAAATACATGGCCGTATTGTAATACACACATCCACTGATATGGCCGGTCAGCAGCAGGGCTGCGGAAGAGCTTGTCAGGAAGAGTGCCGGCTGGTTTGCAAAAAGCAAAACCATAGCCGCCCCAATGCACAGAATACCAAGAATGGTCTGCGCCGTTTTCCTGGACTTTTCTTTTTTACAGAGACGGCGCAGCAGGGAAAACGAAAAAAAACCCAATCCGGTACAGACAAGCCCAAAGGTATATACGGGATTTACGGCACTGCTTCCGAGAATCACGGCACAGCGCTCGTTGATAAACGCCTCCGTCAGCATAAAGGCAAAAAAGCATAATGCAAAACAGATTGCGCAAAGCAGCTCTGAGGATGTGATTTTCTGCCGCTTCATGATTCTGCCTCCTTACTGAGCTCCACTACATCGCCGATTTCGCAGTGAAGCGCCCGGCAGATCCGCTCTAAAATCTCAAGGCTCACATATTCGTCATGGCTGAGCTTTGCAATGGTAGAAGCCGAAACACCTGCCATTTCAGTTAAGGCGGATTTTTTTATTTTCATATCGATCAGCCGTTTCCACAGTTTGTTATACTGTACTGCCATACGGTTCACCTCATTGTCATGATAAGGGTAGTATAGCACAAAGTTTGCGAAATCTCAATGAATTTCCTGATTTCTCGTAAAATATGTTTAGATCGCATTTTCCATCATTATATCAAGGGTTTTGTCATCTTCCTTCGTTTCTGTGTTGTTTTGTGAAAATCCATCGAGATATGCTTTCGTATGCGAAAGCATATTTGTTCTGTTGGAAATCGAAAAATAGAGGCTGAAAAAGCTTGATTTCAAGCTGCTTTTAAGGCATAAACTTTGAGGGGCAAAGTGTTTGTACCTTACCCCTCGTTTTTGTGTTTCAAAGCGTTACAGGTTTGATGACACCGCTTTCCTATCGGCTTCGGTTTATGCGAAAATTACTTCTGCGTTTACGATTTCCACTGCCGATTCACGCAGTGCGTTCATCCTGCCTATCCATTCCATCGGATGTTCGGCTTTCAGTTCTTCGGTTATGCCCTCATGCTCTGCCATCTGTTCTAGCAGTCGGGAAAACATTGCTTCCGCCTGCTTGTCGATATCCGCAAGATAACCGTTCAGCTTACCGCTTGTCAGTAGGTTGTAATACCGAACTTTATAGTGCTGTTTAAGATACCTTGCGTGCCGCTGTCCCCATATCCCTATGGGCCTATTTTCTTCGGCTGGCAGAGTGAGGTTTGGAAAGTAATAGTCGCCTTGCAGTGTATAAGTCCCGCCTGTTTCTTCAAATAATGATTTCATTGCAGTTTCCTCCAACTTTAAATTTTAGATTTTCTGCAATATACCGTACCGATCGTCTTTATCGCTTGTTTTCAAAACATTCGTTACGGAACCTCATCATTTGTGGACAATCCCTTTTTGTTGCATTCGGTTTCCCGGCGAAGTTTACCGCACCTTCCAACGGTCGTTGTAGGTGCCGGAGAGATCGGCGATCTTGCCATCGTCCTTCGCTTCCTTGATGTGCGACGTCGCGCGACGCTCGTTGAGCAGCTTCAAAAACAGTTCCTTATCCACCGGGACGTCCTGCGGCTTGCCGGTCCAATCGGAAAGGTGGATGGCGTTTGAAATGTTCAGGCCGTTGATGCCCTCGTAGCCCGGTGCGAGCAGTTTTTCGCCGTGCAGGATGGCGTTCGTGAAGTTCTGCAGAATGCCGTTGTGACCGAGCTCCACGTTCTCCGTCTCGATTTCCGTGACGGTCATTTTCGGCTGTGCGAAGCCCACAGGGCAGGTGAAGCAGAATTCGCGCTCCGGCGTCTCCAGTGCCCAGTGCGTCAGCTTGCCATCCTCCCAGACGAGCTTGCCCTTGTCGCCGGAGATCTCGAGGCGGTTGGTGCCCGGGCATTCGCCGGTCGTCGTGATGAACACACCGGTTGCACCGTTCGGATACTCGGCGTAGGCCGTCACCTCGTCCTCCACCTCGATGTTGTGCCAGCGACCGTACTTGCAGTGCGCGCTGATCTTATTCGGCATGCCGAAAATCCATTGCCACAGATCGAGGTTGTGCGGGCACTGGTTGATCAGCACGCC
The DNA here is from genome assembly GCA_002305575.1 of Ruminococcaceae bacterium UBA1417. Taxonomy (GTDB): domain Bacteria; phylum Bacillota; class Clostridia; order Oscillospirales; family Acutalibacteraceae; genus Hominenteromicrobium. Next base: position 54,068 of record DBPP01000016.1, on the reverse strand, counting down.
GCCGCCTTCACCGGCCCATGTTGCGCGCCACGTGCCGCTGTCGTAGTACGCCTGCGTGCGGTACCAGTTCGTGATGATCCAAACGCAGCGCTTGAGCTCGCCGAGCGCGCCGCTCTGCACGATCTCGCGCATTTTCTGAAATTTCGGGTTTGTGCGCTGGTTGTACATGATGCCAAACACATGCCCGGACTTTGCGGCGGCCTCGTTCATCTCCTCAACCTGCTTCGTGTACACGCCGGCGGGCTTTTCGGAGAGCACGTGCATGCCCTTTTCAAAGCCATAGATCGCGATCGGGGAATGCAGGTAGTGCGGCGTCGCGACGAGAATCGCCGTGCACAGGCCGCTGTCGATCATCTCCTTATAATCGGCAAAGCACGGGACGTTCGGCAGGTTCTCCGCCGCCCACAGGCGCTTCGATTCCGCGATATCGCAGACCGCCGCGAGCTCCATGCCCTGGATGTTGCCGGCAAGGATGCTCTTCGCATGCGCAGAGCCCATGTTGCCGATGCCGATGATGCCCATTTTTACGGTTTCGCTCATAATTTTTACAACTCCTTATTGCTTGATGGTTTCACATATGGCGTACAGCGCGTCGGCTGCGGCGTCGAAGGCTTCGTCGCCGGAGCGGTACACGCGTTTGTGCGTAAGCGCCTCGTCCTGCAGGTTGGAAAGGCCGTTGAAGTCGAATAGATGCGGCTCGAGCGTCAGAATGTACGGTTTTCCGGTTTCCGCAAGCGCTCTGAGCAGCTGCGGTACCGAACCGTCGCCTTCGCCGGCCGGGACAACCGAGCCGTCCGCAAACAGCGCGTCCTTAATGTGCATGTAGTCGATCATGGAGGCGAGCGCCGGGAAGTTCACCGCCGGATCGTCACCGCACTGGATGTAGTTCGCCGGGTCAAAGACACAGCGCAGGCCCGGGATCGCCGCGTGCAGTTTCTGAACGCGGGCGAGCGTGTCGCCGTAGATGCCCTTTTCGTTTTCGTGACAGCAGTGCACGCCGTTTTCCTCGGCGTATGCGACGAGCGCGGAAACCCGCTCGACAACCGCGTCAAAGTAGGTTTCCGGGTCCTCACCCTGCGGCATGAAGAAGCTGAACATGCGGATGCGCGTCGTGCCGAGGCGTTTGGCAATTTCCACGGCGCGCTTGAATTTTTCAAAGTGCGGGGCGAAATCGTCCCGGATGCCGATTTTGCCGATCGGGGAGCCGACCGCCGAGACGCCGATGCCGGCCTTGCGGAGCTTTTCGCAGACAACGTCGAGCTCTGCGTCCGTCAGGTCGAGGACGCCCTTGCCGTCGACGCCGCGAATTTCAAGCAGCGGGATGTGGTTGCGCTGCAAGGCCGCGAGCTGCGCGTCAAAGCACGGATCGGCCTCATCGGCAAACGCGGAAAATGTAAAGTGGAGTGCCATGGCGTGCCCTCCTCACAGGCTGCAGCCCGCTGCAACGAGGTTTTTGGCGCTGAGCGCCAGCTCGTCGAATGGGTCGCGGTCATAGCAGTCGTCCTGCTCGATCATCGCGTACTGGATGCCCGTTTTCCGGCAGGCGTCGAGAATCGCGTCAAAATCGAGGTTGCCGTCCATCACGGCGGCAAAGCGGTGCTCGTGGCCGTGCATCTTCATATCCTTGAAGTGGATGACGTCGATGCGGCCGGCGAGGTCGAGAATCTGACGCGACGGCGAACGCCCGCCGAACTGCGTCCAGTACACATCGAGGATAAAGCCCCACTTGGCCGGGTCGGTTTCTTCGGCCATCCAGTCGAGCAGGCACTTGCCCTCGAATTTTTCGTATTCAAAGCCGTGGTTGTGGTAGTGCAGCTTCATGCCCGCGTCGTGGATCTTGTCCGCGGCCGGCGCGTAGTCCGCGAGGAACGCGCGCATGCCTTCGAGCGAGCCCGCGTACTTCTGCGGCATCATGCCGATGCCGACGTGGTTGCAGCCCATAATGCGGTGGTTCTCGATCACCTGCTCCGGATTTTCGAGAATCAGCTGCTGGTTGGTGTGCGTAATGATGATTTTCAGCCCGTTCTCATCGCAGATTTCGCGGATGATGTGCGGGTCAATGTCGCCGAAGGCCGAAACCTGCAACGTTGTAAAGCCGATGTCGTGCAGCTTTTTTGCCGTAACGCGGAGGTCGGCCTCATTTTGCGCGAAGTTGCGGACTGTAAAGCCCTGTGCGCCGATGATCATAGTGGGTACTCCTTTTCTGAAAAATATTGTGTGGGTTATACGCCCGAATACGCGGAGAAACCGCCGTCTACGGGGATGGTCACGCCGGTGATGAAGCCCGACGCATCGTTGTCGATCAGGAAACGGAGCGTGCCGAGCAGCTCCTCCGGCTCGCCGAAGCGGCCCATCGGCGTCTGCGAGATGATCTTGTGGCTGCGCGCTGTGAGGCTGCCGTCCGCGTTAAAGAGCAGTGTGCGGTTCTGGTTGGTCGCAAAGAAGCCGGGGGCCATTGCGTTGACGCGAATGCCGCAATTGGCAAAATGCACGGCGAGCCACTGGGTGAAGTTCGTGACGGCCGCCTTGGCGCCGCTGTACGCCGGGATTTTCGTCAGCGGCGTGTAGGCGTTCATCGAGGAGATGTTGACGATGCAGCCGCCGGTTTCGAGCATGTCGAGCGCAAAGGCCTGCGTTGTCAGCAGCGTGCCGAGAAAGTTCAGGTTGAAGACGAACGAAACGCCGTCCTTGTCAAGGTCAAAGAATGAGCGGGCGTTTTCGTCGAGCAGGTCGGCCTTATTGAAATACTCGTTCGTCGTGGTGCCCTTCGGGTTGTTGCCGCCGGCACCGTTGACGAGCACCTCACACGGGCCGATGGCGCCGAGGACTTCCTCGTGTGCGGCCGCAAGGCTCTCCTTGCTGAGCACATCGGCCTGAATGGCAACGGCCTCGCCGCCGTTTTCGCGGATCTGCGCCGCGACGGCTTCGGCGGCCGCGAGATTCAGGTCGAGCAGCGCGACCTTATGGCCGTCTGCGGCGAGCGCCTTGGCGAACGCGCTGCACAGCACGCCGCCGGCGCCAGTGATGACGATATTCATGCGTAAAATCATCCTTTCTGTTTGGGGTTTATGCGAACAGCGCGCGGCTGTTTTCGACGCAAAGGCGATTTAAAAGTTTCAGCGCCGCCGTTTCGGAGAGCAGCGTGCCGTTGTCCAGTTCTTCAGCGATGCGGTTGCACAGCACGCGGCGGAAATAGTCGTGGCGCGCGTAGGAGAGGAAGCTGCGGCTGTCCGTCAGCATGCCGTAGAACTGCGCGAGGTGGCCGGTTTCCGCAAGGATGTTCATCTGCTCCTCCATGCCGCGTTTGTGATCGCAAAACCACCATGCCGCGCCGGGCACGACGCCGCGGAAGCTGCCGGCCGTCGTCGCGAGCGCCATGTACATGGAAGGCTCGAGCGTGTAGAGAATGGCGCGGGGCAGGCCGTCGTCCTTGTCCATGGCGTCGAGCAGTGCCGCGACGTCCCGCTCGGGAATCGGGTCCCCCACGCAATCGCCGCCGGCGTCCGGGCCGACGGCCTCGAACAACCGCGTCGAGGCGTTGCGGCGCACATTGAGGTGCAACTGCATCGTGACGTTGTGCCGCTTGTATTCTGCGGCGAGGAATACGTACAGGTCAAAGAGAAAATTGCGGTATTCCGCCTCGGAAACGGCTTCGCCACTGAGCGCCTTACGGAAGGTTTCGTTCGCGCAGCACGCGTCGTCGCGCTTCGGAAACGCTTCAATGCCGACGTCGCTGACGCGGCAGCCGTGTGCGCAGAAGAAATCGAGCCGTGCAGAAAGCGCCTTTTTCAAGTCCTCCAGCGTTTTGATTTCAAAGCCGCAGGCTGTGGAAAGACGGTCCATATAGGCGGCGTAATCCGCCCGCTTCAGGTTTACCGCCGCGTCCGTGCGGAACGACGGCACCACGCGCACGGGGAAATCCTTTTCCGCCGCGAGCTGTTCGTGATATTCGAGCGAATCGGCCGGATCATCCGTTGTCGCGACAAGCTCCACGCGGCTTTGCAACACCAACTTGCGCGGCGAAAGCGCCGTTTCGCGGATGTACGCGTTCGCGCGGTCGAAGATGTCGTCGGCGGTTTCGGCCGAAAGCGCGTCCTCAATGCCGAAGAACATCGCAAGTTCCATGTGCGACCAGACATACAGCGGGTTGCCCACGGCCGTTTCAATGCAGTCGGCATACGCGCGGAATTTTTCGCGCGCCGGTGCGTCGCCGGTGATCAGGCGCTCCGGCACGCCGCAGGCGCGCATCAGACGCCATTTGTAATGGTCGCCGGAGAGCCAGATCTGGGCGATGTCGGAAAACATCGCATCCTCGAGAATCTCCTTCGGCGACAAATGACAGTGGTAATCAACGATGGGCAGGCAGCGCACAGCCTCGTACAGGCGTTTCGCCGTATCGCCCTTCAAGAACAAATCCTCCCGCATAGATACAAAACTCCTTCCTGTGTTCGATACTGTAAGTATAACACAGGAATTCGCAAAATAAATGGTATATGTCGCTGAATACATTGCAAATCGATTCATTTTATGTGGATACAGGGCGTATGCGAACGCGCAGGTCCGCGCCTGCCGGACCGTGTGCGGATACCAAACGGCACGTCCAAAATACCGCTTGGGTGAAAAAAGATGTGTTGCCCGCAAACGCGGCCAGGAAAAGGAAGTCAACGGATGGGCGGGTGAGGTCCGGCATCGGTGACCGCCCATCCGTTTCCGCGATGGCGACTGGTTTGCCTGCGGCAGATGGTGGCCGAGAAGGGAACGCCCGAAAGCCGGTACGGGCCACGGCGATCCATCCGCGCAGACTGTGCGGAGCCATCGTCAGGCACCGGGCCTGTCCGGTGCACGCGGGCAGAGCGGGTTCCCCGCGGGGCAAAAAAGCACAAAAGGGCAAAAAGAACGGAGATTTCCGAGGGCAAAAAGCAGAAAAGTACAAAAAAATCGGTTTTTGCTTCTTTACGCGCCACCGGACAGAACCTATACTGAGAGCACGCTAAAGGGCTGAAGCCCGAGACAACATGGCGGCAAGCGACAGAGAGGAGAGGAGTTCATTTTGACGAAGAATGGCACAAGCGCCCCCGGAAACGCAAAAAAGAAAATTGGTTTTTTCCATGAGGTTAAAAAGAACCGCATCTTGTTTTTGATGCTGGTCCCCACGGCGCTGTTTTTCATTTTGAATAATTATCTACCGATTATCGGCGTGTATTATGCGTTTACAAAATTTAATTATGCCGGTGGATTATTCTACAGCCCGTTTGTGGGGTTGGACAACTTCAAGTTCCTGATTCAATCCGGAAAACTGGGGGCTTTGACGTTCAACACCATCGCCTACAATTTGGTGTTCATCTTTTTGGGGAATTTCCTTCAAATATTTTTGGCGATTCTGTTGAGCCAAATGGTGGGAAAGGTTTTTAAAAAAGTAGCGCAATCGATCATATTCCTTCCCTACTTCGTTTCCTATGTGATTTTAAGCGTGATCGTCTATTCGCTTTTTAACTATGAGGTCGGGTTTGTGAACGGAACGCTTAGAAGCTTGGGGCAAGAACCTTTTGACGCCTATAATACGCCGAATATATGGCCGTTTCTGATGGTGCTCTTTCACTTGTGGAAAGGGTTGGGGTACGGCACGGTTGTATACCTTGCGGCCATCATGGGAATCAGCCAGGAATTTTATGAAGCGGCCAAGATCGACGGCGCCAATATTTTCCAGCAAATTCGGTACATTACCATCCCGCTCCTGGTTCCAACGTTTATCATGCTGCTGCTGTTTGCACTGGGCGGCATTATGCGCGGGCAGTTCGACCTGTTTTACCAGGTGATTGGCACAAACGGCGTGCTGTACGACGTGACGGATATTCTGGATACCTATGTATACCGCGCGCTGAAGCAGGACTACGATATCGGAATGGGGACGGCGGCAAGCCTTTATCAATCCATTTTCGGCTTTATCATTATCATGGTGGTCAACACAATTGTCCGGAAAAAGCAGCCGGATTACGCATTGTTTTAAAGGACAAGGAGGGAAAAGAATGTCTCGTTTTTCCAAGCGGGAATATGACAGCAGGGTGATTGCCTTTAACATTATGGCTTACGCTTTTGTTTTGGCTGCCGTGATTTTCTGTGTGTTTCCAATTATCCTCATTGTGTCCGGATCGTTTACGGACAACAAAGAACTGCTGGCCAATGGTTACGCGCTCCTGCCACAGCAGTTTTCTCTGGAAGCTTATCAACAGCTGTTCCGTTATCCGGAGGACATCATCCGGGCGTACATAAGCACCATTTTCGTCACGGTGACCGGAACGGCGGCTGGCCTGTTCTTCATTTCCATGACAGGGTATGTGTTGCAGCGAAAGGATTTTCGCTACCGCAATACGATTTCGTTTCTCATCTATTTTACGTCTATTTTTGGGGGCGGTATGGTTCCCTGGTACATCATGCTGTCCAGAGTGCTGCATTTGCAGAATACGATTATGGCGCGTATTTTTCCCGGCTTAATGACGTCGTTCCTGATTATCTTAATGCGCACGTTTATCCAGAATTCCGTTCCAAACGCGATTGTGGAATCCGGAAAAATAGACGGCGCCGGAGATTTCACGATCTATCTCAAGCTGGTGCTTCCCGTTATCGCGCCGGGGTTGGCCACGGTCGGTTTGTTCCTGGCCTTGGGGTATTGGAACGAATGGTATGTGACATCCCTGTTTATCAGCAAAAAGGAATTGTACAGCCTGCAGTATTTCCTCTACGATATGGTCAATTCTCAGAAGATGGCCCAGGAGCTCGCAGCCCGGGGCGGCGTGAGCGTGGCGGATGTGCCAGGGGAATCGGTAAAAATGGCGATGGTGGTAGTCGCTACGGGACCCATTATCTTCCTGTATCCATTTGTACAGAGATATTTTGTGTCGGGCATTACCATTGGCGCTGTGAAAGGTTAAAAAATTGGTTATTGTCACAGCAGAGCCAAGCTGTGGTATAATAAATTATCTCATGGAGGTACAGACATGAAAAAGCAAAGTAAAAGAATCGCCATGCTGCTCCTTGCTTTGGCCATGGTCCTGGGTGTTTTTTCCGGTTGCGGCAACAGCCCGGAAACCTCGGACGGCTCCTCTTCGAGCCAGCAGGCGAGCGACACAGCGGAAAGCACAGGCCCCGATTTTTCGGAACACGTCGCCGTGAAAATCTGGGTGACCGGCAGCGAACCGAGAGATCTCGATCTGGTGATGGGGGAGATCAACAAGCTGGCGGAGGAACAGCTGAATTGCACCATCGAATACAATTTCTTCAACTCCTCGGATACGCAGCAGAAGTACATGATGCTGCTTTCCTCCGGCGAAGTGGTCGACCTGATTTACAGCGCAGGCTGGGTGAATTATCCGGCGAACGTCCGCAAAGGCGCGTTTGTGCCGCTGGACGATCTGCTGCCCGTGTATGCCCCGACGCTCTACGAATCCATACCTGAAGAGATCTGGGACGCCACCCGGGTCGACGGAAAAATCTATATGATGCCCACGACGTCGAACGATTATCAGTCTCCCGCCTTCGTGTACCGGGAGGATTTGCGGAAAAAGTGGGACTGCCCCGAGATTGTAGATCTGGAAACCATGGAGATCTACATGGAAACGATTGCGGAGAATGAGCCGGATATGATGCCCACAAGCCAGAGCGTTACCTCTGTAGGAAATCTGGGCTCCTATTTCACCGCCTGGGGCGCTTTGGACCTCAAGTATCAATGGGTAGACTGGCGTATGCCCTATGGCCTGATGATTCCTTATCACGATCCCACCAATGTTACCAGCTACTGGGAGTCCGACGATTTCCGCGAGGATATGAAAATGTTTAAGCGCTGGGCGGACAAGGGATTCTGGTCCAGAAGCTCTCTTTCCAGCAATGAAGATCACATTTCCCTGTTCCGCAACGGCCAGACAGCGGCGATTGTCAGCGGCTTGAACGGCTGGGTCGGCACTTATGCCGAAATGGTGGACTACTTTGAGAAAAACCATCCCGATTGGGAAGCCGGCTGCCTGAATTATGAGGCCGTCAAGAAACTGGCGATCCCCAAGCATCCCACACAGGACGGCATGTCCGTTACCATCACCGCCGAGCAGCCGGAGCGCGCTTTGGCCGTGAATGAAAAGTTTATGACGGATGAGCAGTGGAACCGCCTGGCCAATTACGGTATTGAAGGGACCCACTATACGATTGACGACGATGGGTATTACGAACTCATTGGCTCTTCGGAGGATTCCGGTTTTACGTCCGGCGCTTTGCGTGCGTGGTCCTGGAGTGTCGATAAGTTCTCCATTCCCACCAGAATTACGGAAATCGAGCGGGAGTATAAAGAACCGTCGAAAGACTATACGTATCTCAACCTCTACACCGCGTTCCCGGAAGATCCAACCTCTTATCAGACGGAGCGCGCGGCACTGTTCAATGTAGTTTCACAGTATCTCACGCCGATCCAGGCGGGACTGGTCGATGACGTGGACGTGGCGATCGATGAGTTTTTGGAAAAAGCCAAGGCGGCCGGGCTCGAGAAGGTTCAGCAGAGCTTTACGGAGCAATGGGTTTCCTATTTGGAGGACAACGACATCAAGCCCGTTAAGATTGAAGTAGAATAATCGGTTTGAAAATGAGAGGTGGCTGCAAAGTTGCGTTTGCGGTCACCATCTCCTATTACTTTTGGCAGGTGATGGCAATGTCGGCAAAAAACGCGCAAAAGAGAAGAGGAACGCCGCAAGGGTTCTATCGGGTGATGCTGGTTGCCTTCATTCTGGTTATTGTGTTGGTCATTGTACTGACGTCTCTGGGCTCCTATGCCATTTGTCAGGACGTCGTGAAGGATCAGATGTACCGATCCGATATGCAGATCCTGAAAGACAGCAAACGAAATATGGAAACCATGTATGAGCAGGCGGTGAGCCTCTCGGGACAGATTTTTCAGGATTGGAATACGACGTACTTTTTGTATGGCCAGAGCTTTGACCCCTATTTGCTGCGGGCGGGCATTGTCCAGCTGGACAATTACCGCTTGACCATACCCAATTTGGAGTCTATCTATGTCTATAACGGGAAAACACGGGAGCTGACCGTCGACTCCCCCAAATACACCCGGACCAATATCCAGATCTTTGAGCCAGACTGCGACTTTTACGATCAGGAGATCATCGCGCTCATCCACGATATCGACGGCTATAACCGCAAGTATCCCATTGCGAGAAGAATACCGAGCCCCACGGACAGCGCGGAAAAAACCGATGTGTATACCTTCTTCTTCCTGCAGGGGTTGTCCAATGAAGAATCGACTTCCATGGTGTTTGTGAACTTTTCCAGTGATTTCCTCTACAATGCACAGGAAGGACCGGAACGCACGGTGATTCTGGATGGCGAAGGCAAAACCGTTTTGGATGGCGTTTCCGGTATTGGCGCCGACTTATCGGACGCCGCGTATTGCCGGACAGCGCGGGAAAGCGCCTCTTCCCAGGGGAGTTTTGTGGATGTGGTGGACGACGTGCAAATGCTGGTTACGTTTATGAAAGACGCCGAAACGGGTTGGATCTACATGCGGCTATCGCCCTATTCCGAGGTCAAAAATACATTGAATCAAATTTTGCAGCTTACCGTTGCGGTCATCTCCCTGATGATCGTATTCGGCGCGTTGGTTTCCTGGAGAATCTCCAGGCGGCTGTACGTGCCTGTAAAACACATTGCGGATTCTCTGCGCGACGAGCAGGATAAGAACCGCCGCGTCCAATATTTGCAGGCGCAGCACCGTCTGTGGTCATGGCTGACGGGAAGCGAGCTGTCGGACCGCGAGAAAAACGCGTTGGGAATTGTTGGAAATTCCAATGAAACGTACCGCCTGCTCTGTATTCAGATAGACGGTTTCCAAAAGCTCCTGTCCACCACGAAAGCCGACGATCGGGAATTGCTGCGCTATGGCATGATGAATATGGCCGAGGAGCTCTATTCGGACCGCGGTGTGGCCAAGGCCGTCACGCAGGGCGACGGCCGGGAGATCTTCCTGATTCTGTCGGGGCAAAAAAATGACATGCAGGTCCATGAGATTTCCAAACGGGTTCAAACGGAGATCCTGCGCCATTTGGGGCAAAGTGTTTCGGTGCTCATCGGGCCGCCGTTTTTGGGTGTTAAGCAGATGGCTTCCGCTTTCCACTTTTTGCAGCAATGTACGTTTCTCACACTGTTTACGGATCCGGGCAGCATTGTTTTTACAGAAACCGCTTCTGCAGGTTGGGCGCGAAGCTATGATTATCCGATCGCCCTGCAGGAAAGCATGTGCAGCGAGGTACTCAAAGGCAATGAGGAAAAAGCCAAAGAATGGCTGGAACAGATCATTTTGGAAACGAAGGGGTATTCGTATGCCGTGTTGAATCTCGTCGTGTCCAGGTTGACTCTGGCTTTTTCGGAACTGGTTCAAATGATCCGAAAGAATCAGCCGTTTTCCGATGATGCAATTCTGGAAAAGGTGGAATATGCGTTCTATGCCAAGGATGCGGAACGGGTCGGGGAAATTGTCGGGCATTTCTCGAAGATCATCGAAGAAATTTGCACGTATCTTTCGGACCGCAAAAATAGCCGGCACAGCGATCTTGTCCGCAGCGTGGATGCGCTGATTGCCGGGGATTATCAGGAAAACGATTTTTGCCTGGATGTTATCGCCAACCGACTTGGGTTGACCGGCGCCTATCTCGGCAGAATCTACAAGCAGCACACAGGGTATGGCGTGGCTGAAATGATTGCGGCCGCGAGAATGCACAGGGCAAAAGAACTCCTTTGCGACGAAAAAAAGTGGCCGATATCGGAAATCGCAAAAATGTGCGGTTACACGAGTGGCGCGTATTTTTCCAGGATTTTTAAAAAGGAAAACGGCGTCACCCCCAATGAATACCGGCAGAGTATGGTAAAGGGCAAATAGCGCAGGAAGAAAGGTGGAAAGCACAGGGTTTATGGAGAATCGTACGAAAAAAATTATGGCGGCTTTTTCCGTAATTTACTTGCTCTTTTTGTCCGCCAGGGCAATTTTCAACCCGTTTGTTACGGTTTATTTGCAGGAAAGCGGGTTGTCCCCGGAAAAAATAGGCATTGTGACGGGAGCAAACTCGCTGGTTATCGTCTTGTCCCAGCCATTTTGGGGAATCGTTTCAGACAAATTGGGTTCTGTAAAAAAGACGTTGGTCTTCTGCATGGTTTTTCAGGCTGTTTTTTCTCTGACCTTGATTTATTGCAGCGGTTTTCTTCCTGTGGCGGCCTGTTTTTGTTTGTACGGCTTTTTTTCCTCGCCGGAAGGGCCTCTACTGGATACCTGGAGCCTGAAAAGCCTGAAAGAAGTGGGAAAGGAGGAAGCGGTGGGACAGCTCAAGCTGTGGGGCTGCCTGGGGTATGCCGTTTGCAGCGTTGTATCCGGGCTGGTGATCTGCCAGTATTCGACCAAGGCCATCCTTCCCGTATTTTCGATGGTTTTGATAGCGATCGGGTTGCTTCTGTCCCGGGTGCGAACAGGCGCGGGCGTTCCAAACGCCATGCCGCTGAAGAAACTGAATTTGAAAAGTATTTTTCTGGACAAGCGGTTCCTGCTGTTTCTGGCCTTTATTTTCTTCGGGCAGCTTCCTCATCGGGCGGCCTATACCTTTTATCCACTGCTGATTACCCAATTGGGCGGTAGCAAGGACATGGTGGGATATACGAGTGCGGTGATGTTTGTTTCGGAGGGGATTTTTCTGTTCCTTTCCCGAAAACTGTTGACCAGATGGAAGCCGCTTACAATCGTGCTGTGTTCTTCTGTGTTTTTTGTGATCTGGCAATTTCTTTATTCGATTGTGGCTGAGCCATGGCAGGTCGCGGCGATCGCGGTCCTTGACGGTCCGTCGTATGCGCTGTTTACCATAGGAACCTTGTATTATCTGGATGTTCTGGCGCCCCCCAATATCCGGGCAACGTATCAAACGATCGCTTATGCCGTGTATTTCGGATTGAGTGGGATTGTAGGAAACAGCGTGGCAGGCTGGGTCATCGAAACGTTTGGATACCGGACGATGTATTACGTCGGAATGGCTGTCCTTGTGGTCGCAACAGCGCTTTTTATGCTGGCGGAACAATATTGTGAGAAAGGATGGAGGAAAAATGAAAACACTGGTGCTCTGCGATGACCTTTACCACAGCGGGGCAATCGTGGAGGCGGGGTTGAAGCCTCTGGAGGAGCAGGCGATCTCGTTCGATTTTCGCTGGGATACTTCCGGCTTTGTACCGGAGGATCTGGAGGGATATCGCGTGGTTTGCTTGTGCAAAGCCAACCGGTTCTCTGCGGAAAAAGAAGGGGAATGGTTGAACGAGGCGGTGCAGCGGCGCTTTGTGGCGTTCGTTGAAAATGGCGGGGGATTGCTGGTGCTGCATGCGGGTACAACCGCAGCCAAAACAGCGCCACTGCTGCGGGAATTGACCGGGTGTGTCTTCGACCATCACCCGGAACAGTGCGCGGTACAGTATGTTGTGACGAAAGAAACGCCGATAACGCAGCATGCACATTCTTTTGCCGGAGAGGACGAACACTATTTTCTCCGGTTTGATGCGCAGGACGCCGAGATTTTCCTGGAAAGCCGTTCCGCGGCTGGGGTGCAGCCGGCCGGGTATTTTCGGCAGCAGGGCAAAGGGCGTGTCTGCGTCATGACGCCTGGGCATACACTTCCCGTCTGGCGCAATAAGGAATATCAAATCATGCTGAAAAACGCCATTTTTTGGTGCGGAGGATATGAAATATGAAAACCGTTGTCATTACGGGCGCGGACCGGGGTCTCGGTCTGGCGCTTTGCAGGGAATTTCTGGAAAAAGGGTATCGCGTCTTTGCGGGCCAGTTTATGCCGGAATGGCCGGAGCTCGACCGGCTCCGTCTCCAATATCCGGATGCGCTGCAATTGATTGCTCTGGATGTCGGGAATCCCGAATCGCTGGCGAAGGCGGCGGAGGAAATACGGAACTGCACGGACGTCGTGGATATTCTGATCAACAATGCGGGTATCACCGCCCGTGGGGAGGGCGCTATAGGCGGGGAGATGGACCTTTCCAGAAGCCTCGACGCCTTTCGCGTCAATTGCCTCGGCACCATGCAGATGGTGCGGCATATGCTGCCGCTGATGCAGACAGGGGAAAAGCGGCTCTGCTTCATCTCTTCGGAAGCGGGGTCCATCAGTGTTTGCGCACGAAATGGTTTTTCCGGCTATTGTATGTCGAAAACGGCGCTGAATATGGGCATACGTCTGCTTTTTAACCGGTTGCAGCCGCAGGGGTACCGGTTTCGCCTGTATCATCCGGGCTGGATGCGCACGTATATGTCGGGAAAGAAGAGCACGGTCGGCAAGATTGAAGCGGAGGAATCGGCACGGGTTGCCGTCTCGCAGTTTTTGGAAGACCGCGATTGGGAAGACCGGTTGGTTATGCTGGACTGCTACAACCAGGCCTGGCCGTTTTGATGGAGGAGCTTATGTGTAAAATAGCGTATATCACGGGGGTTTTCCCTGAAGGAACAGCGCGTATATCCCGGGATCTTTCCGCCAAAGGGTATGCGGTGTATACAAACGACCAAAAAGACTGCGTCTGGCGTGCGGGCAAGCTGGATCTGCTGGTTTGCGGGCTGGAATGGGATGCCTCGCCCGAAACTGCCGGAGCGCCCGACGAAGCGGCGTATGACGCCCTGCTCGGAGAATATGAGCGGTATGCCCTCGGGACCGTTCAGGTTGTCCATGACCTTCTGCCGCTGCTGCAAAAAGGGGAACAGAAAAGAATCGCCTTTCTTACCAGCCGCGACGGCAGCAATCAGATGTGCCGAGAAACGGGAAAAAGCGGAAAAAGGATCGTGCTGGCGGCTGTGCATATGTTTGCCAGCCTGCTGTTCAATGAACTGCGGCCGCAGGGCTATACGATGCGCATGTACTGTGCGGACGGCGACTATCGGTACGCCGCCGAGTATTTTACCCGCGACCGCAGCTACGAGCCAGAGGACCCGAAGCATTCCGACGAAAACCGACTGGTTTTGCGCGATGCGTTTTCCTGTGAAATCCCCTGGTAGAACAATGGAGAAAGGGAGAGAAAAGTAAAATGGAATTGATGGACCTGATTGTGAAGCGCCGCAGCATTCGAAAGTACAAGGAAACGGCTGTGGAGGAAGATAAAATTCAGAAAATTCTGGAAGCGATTCGCCTGGCGCCTTCGGCGCTGAACCGGCAGGGCTGGGTGTTTTATGTCGTGCGCGACCGCGAGCGCATCCAGCGGGTCGCGGATGCAGCGGGCATATTCCCCTGGCTGTACCGTGTCCCGGTGATTCTGGTGGGGTGCGGTACGACGCATGAGTGCATGACAAACAAGCACAACAGCGACACGGTGGACGTGTCGATCGCCATGTCCTTCGCAATGCTGGAAGCGCAGGAGCAGGGCTTGGGCACGTGCTGGATGGCGCATTTTGATCCCGATAAAATGCGGAAAGCGCTCGACGCGGATGAGAATGAAAACCCGGTTGTTCTGATGCCGCTGGGCTATGCGGACGAGCACCCGGCGGCGAGAAAAAGAAAGGAAATCGCGGAGATTGCGCGCTTCATGTGAGCGGGCCAAAGTATGGACAGCGCCGGCGCGGAGAGGAAGCCGGCACCATGCGGCGAACTTGGACACGGGCGGCGTTCCGGTTGATTCGGCCAGAGCCGGAGAAGCGTGAAGCCAAGGAATGCGGAATCTTCCCTGCGGGTATCGAACGAAGGCGTTTGAAAAGCATGACGCCGGATACATTGCAAATCGATTCATTTTATGCTATGCTCTCCCCAAAGGGGGCGCGCATATGGAGGGCCGCAGAGAAGATAAAACCCAGGTGATGCTCGAAGAAGACTTTGAGGCGCACCACAACCGGGACCCGTATTTTCGGACGATTGAATTTCACGCGCACGATTTTCTCGAGCTGTATCTGTTTCTCGACGGCAGCGTGACGTATTACATCGAAGACCAGGCGTACGACCTGTGTCCGGGCGATTTGCTGATCATCCCGCCGGACCGGATGCACCGGCCGGTCATCGCCAACGAGCGCGCGGCGTATGAGCGCATGGTGCTTTGGGTGGATCTCGACTACCTCGCGCGCATCGACAGCGCGGACGGGGCGCTGCAAACGGCGTTGCGCGGCGTCGGGCAGAACGGTTACTGCGTACCCCTGCGCGGGGATGACCTCATTTTCATGTCCGCTTTGTTTCGGCGAATTGTGGCGATGCACCGGCGCGGCACGGCTGCGGCGTTCACCGCGTCGGCCATCCGCCTCTATCTGCTGAATGCTGCGGAGGCGTACGGCCAGTTGAAAACGCAGGCGCGCGCGGAGACCGCCGTGATTCCGCAGGTGATCCGCTATCTGACCGAGCACTTCCGCGAGCCGTTGCGGCTCGACGATCTGGCGGCTCGCTTTTTTATCAGCAAATCGTACTTGAACCGCCATTTTAAGGCGTACACGAACGCGACGGTCTACGCCTATCTGATGGCGCTGCGCATCACGCACGCCCGCCGGATGCTCCGCGAGGGCGCTACAGCGGCGGAGGCGGGGCGCGCATGCGGTTTTTCGGATTACTCGACGTTTTACAAGGCGTTCAAAGCACAGACCGGCCTTACGCCGCAGGCGTTTATGGCGCGGCTCTGACGGAAAAAAGGGGAGAGGACATCCCGAGCGGATGTCCTCTCCCTGTTTAGGTTGAAAGGAAAACTTGTACGCGATTTTAAGCGACGCCCTGGTTGGCGCTTTCAATGGCCGCGTTTGTGCTGCGCACGGCCTCTTCGACCGCTGCGTCCACGTCGCCGCCGTTAAAGACGGATTCCAGCGCCGCGACCAGATCCGTCCGCAGCTGCGGAAGCTGGGAGAGCAGCGGGCCGGCCGTGATGGAGTTGACCTTCGAGTTCAAAAGCTGATCGGCGGAAACCTTGAGCTGCGGGTATTCCTCGTAGGTGGCAAGCATCGATTCGGTCTCATAGGCGCCGTTGCAGATCGGGTAGTAACCTGTGCCGGCCGCCCAGGTGGCCTGTACCTCCGGGGAAGTCACATACTGGAAGAATTCCATAACGCCGGCTTCCGTGGCTTCGTCGATGCCGGCTGCGACACACAGCGCGCCGCCGCCCGCATAAACGCCCTGCGCCTCGGTGCCTTCCGGAACCGGCAGCATGGCGATGCCGACTTCAAAATCACAGGTATCGATGACGTTGCGTGCGCCGGCGGAGGAAGCGATGTACATGCCGATCTGCTGCTGCGTGAAGCCGCTCAGCGTGTTCGTGCCGTCGGAGCCGTAGTTGAGCAGAAGCCCCTTGTCCTGCAGATCTTTGATCCAGTTGTAAATCGTGGTGATCTGCTCCTGATAAGTGACCTCCGTGGCGCGGTCGCTGCGGCCGTTTTCGTTGTTGATGATATAGCCGCCCATGTTTGTGACCATCTGGTCGAGCGCGTAGCCGTAGGCATACATGCCGACCGGCATCACGCTGCTGCCGCTTTCGGCAATTTTCTCAGCGGCTTCGGTGATGCCCTCGAAGGTCGTGGGGAATTCTTCATAGCCCGCATCCTTGAAAAGCTGTGCGTTGTAGTACACGACCGGAGAAGAGCAGTTGAAGGGCATCACGTAGAGTGTGCCGTCCACGGTGTAGAAGTTTACCGCCTGCTCGAGCAGGTCGCTGTCGTCGAAATCGTATTTTTCAATCAGGGCGGAAACGGACTGCACCATGCCGGAATCCACCATCGACTGCAGGTTCTGTTCGCCGATCTGGATGATGTCGGCGGAGCCGTCGCCGTTGGCCATGCTGAAGAATTTACCGGTCGATTCGTCGTAGGAACCCTGGTTTTCGGCTACGACCTCATACTGGTCCTGGCTGGCGTTGAAGTCCGCCACAATGCTGTCGAGCACCTCCTGGTTGGCGCCGCTCATCGAATGCCAGAAGGAAATCTGGATTTTATTGCCCGCGGTGTTGTCCGCACTGGAGCCGTTCTCCGCAGCGGTGTTGCTCTGTGTGCTGCTGCCGGAAGTGTTGGCAGCCGAGCTGCCGTCCGTGCTGCTGGCGCAGCCGGTGAGTGCGAGCATGGCGGCGGCTGCGCAGGCCATAACGCGCAGCGCGGTCTTTCTTACACGATTTTTCATTTTTTTCATCCTTTCATTTTGGAGCGTGTCCGATTGTTTCAGACACAACTTATTTTAATGCCCCTTTGGTCATGCCTTCCTGCAGGCGTTTCTGACCGAAGAAGATTAAAAGCAATGTGGGGAGCGATGTAATCATCGCGCCGGCGGCCATCATGCCGTAATCGCTGACGGCTTCGGTATTCTTGAGCTGGCGCAGGCCGATCTGTACGGTGCGCACCGTGTCCTCCGTGGTGGAGAGCAGCGGCCAGAGGTAGGAATTCCAGCTGACGAGGAAAAAGTAGATGGCAAGCGTGACGACGGTGTTCTTCACCATCGGCGCGACAACGCGGATAAAAAATCCAAAATCGGAGACACCGGCAACGGTGGAAGCCTCCTTGAGCTCCAGCGGGATCTGCATCATGTTCTGGCGGAACAGGAAGATGCCGAATGTGGAGGCGACGCCCGGCAAAATCAGACCGGGGAAGGTGTTGAGCAGGTTCCACGCGCGGATCGTCTGGAAATTGGAGATCACAAGCACCTCGCCGGGGATCATCATCGTCGCCATCATGATGAGGAAGATGATTTTCTTGCCTCGGAACGGGATAAATACGATCGCGTAGGCCGCGAGCAGTGCAAAGGTGATTTGAAGCGTCGTGGAGAGCACACCGGTGATTGCGGAGTTGATCATGTACCGCAGGAGCGGCTGTGTCTGAAATGCATGGATGTAATTTGTGAAATCGAGCTTGGAGGGAATGTAGTTGCCCTGCAAAATGTCGTTCAGGTCCGAGAAGCTCAGGCAGATCGAGAACAGGATCGGGAAACACACCAGAACGGCGGCGACCGTCAGGATGATGTAGGTGATGGAGATCTGGGCCTTTCTCATTGATACGTCACCAGCCTTTCGGTCAGCTTTGTCTGCAACTGCGAGACGAGCAGGATCAGAAGGAAGAGCACCACGCCCTGCGCCGAGGCTGAGCCGATGCGGAAGTTGACGAACGCGTCCTTATACAGGCGATATACGAGCAGATTGGTGCTGTTGTTCGGTCCGCCGGCCGTGAGCATGTCGATGAGGCCAAAGGATTGGAACGCGCCGATCAGCGCCGTCGTGAAGACAAAAAACAGCGAAGGGGAGATCAGCGGGATGGTGACCTTGAACAGGCGGTAGAAGAAGCCGCCGCCGACAATTTCGACGCTTTCATAGTGCGCGTCGTCGATGTTCTTGAGGCCGCCCATCAACACGAGGTAAGAAAAGCCGAGGTTCATCCAGATTGACACCGCGGAAACGGAGAGCAACGCGCAGTTGGCGTCAGTCAGCCAGCCGACGGGCTTGCTGCCGAAGGCTGTGACGATGTGGTTCAGAAGGCCGGCCGTCGGGTGAAAGAGCAGGTTCCAGAACACGGAGCCCGCCGCGACAGAAATGCCCATGGTGGAGGAAAAGATTGTGCGGAAAATGCCCATGCCCGGCAGGTTGCTGCACGAGAGCACCGCGAGCAGCAGGGCAAAGATCACCGTCAGCGGAACGGTCAGCAGCAAATACAGAAACGTATTGCCGAGGTTTTGCAGGTATTTCGGGTCGGTAAAGAGTGTGACATAGTTCTGGATATCGATGAACTGTGTCAGCGCGCCGGTATTTGTCGTGGCAAAAAAGCTTGTGACCAGTGTTTTGACGAACGGGTAAAACGTGAAGATCAGAAAAATCAGCATCGAGGGGAGCAGATAAATGATCCACAGCGGCAGGCGCTTTTTTTGAACGGCCGGTGCCGCCTCTACGGTATGGAGTGGTGCGTGTACGTATTCCATGGCGTTTTCCTCCTCAGGCCGACTGCATGTCGCTGCCCTTGATCGTCAGGGCGGCGCGAAGCAGTGCGCCGGTTTCATCGTCGAAGAAATGGAAGGTGTCGGGCGAGAGCTGCACGTGGATGGCGCGCCCGTTCTCCAGCAGGTACTGCCCCTGCCAGCGCGCTGTGAAGGTATGCGCGCCAACTGAGAAGAGGATCTGCGTCTCATTGCCCATCATCTCCGTGCTGCACAGCGTGACGGTGGAAGCTGCGCGGTTGTCCGGCGCGGCAAATTCAATCTGCTCGGGGCGCACGCCGATTTTCCAGTGGCTTCCCTCCGGCAGATTTCGCCGTTCCGCGTCGGTGAGCGGAACCGCCAGGGAATGGTTGAGCACGAGCGTGTCGCCGAGCAGTTCCGCCTCGGCGAGATTCATCTGCGGCGAGCCGATGAACCCGGCTACAAAGGTGTTGGCCGGCGTGTTGTACAGCTCGAGCGGCGTGCCGGTCTGCTGTACTTTGCCGTCGTGCAGCACCAGAATGCGGTCACCCATCGTCATGGCCTCCACCTGATCGTGCGTGACGTAGATGACGGTCAGGCCGAGCTGGCGCTGAATACGGCGGATCTCGGTGCGCATGTGGCCGCGCAGCTTGGCGTCGAGGTTTGAAAGCGGCTCATCCATCAGGCAGATGGGGGCGTGGCTGCACACGCTGCGGGCGAGGGCCACGCGCTGGCGCTGGCCGCCGGAGAGCTCGCGCGGCTTGCGGCTGAGGTACTCGGTGAGGCCGAGCATTTCCGCCGCTTCCGCCAGACGTTCCTTCTGCTCCGCCTTCGGGACCTTGCGCACGTCAAGGCCAAAAAGGATATTGTCGCGCACCGTCATGTGCGGGTAAAGCGCGTAGTTCTGAAAAACCATCGAGAGGTTGCGGTCCTTGGGCGGCATTTCGTTCGCAATTTTACCGTCAATCATCAGCGCGCCGGAGGAAATTTTCTCGAGGCCGGCAATGATGCGCAGCAGCGTGCTTTTGCCGCAGCCGGACGGGCCGACGAGGATGAAAAATTCGCCTTCGCGCACGTCGAGGCTGATGCCTTCCAAGATGTTCTTTTTGCCGTCATACGTCTTGACGACGTCGCGCAGTTCAATTTTGTTCATGATTCTTTCCTTTCTCCGTTCAGGCCGGTGTTTGCGTCCTTTGGCTGTACGCCGAAAAAGTGCATGACGTTGAGATCGTCCTCCAGATCGCTGCCGTGTGTGCCGTGGCCTTCCGCGTTCGTGTGGATGCCGTGGTCGGTTGCCCAGCATACCATCCGGTCAAAGCCGCTCCAGCTTTGCTCCGTGGCGGCGCAGAGACGGTCAAACGCGGCGATGTGGCGCCGCAACGCCGCGAGCGCTTGTTCGGATTCGGGGAACGTGCGGTGCATGGCGTCGTCATATTCCTGATTGTATACGACGATCACGTCGTAGTCATTTTCGCGGATCAGGGCTTCGGCTTTGTCGGTTACCTCGCCGTCGTACGGCAGGATGTAGTAATCCACGTTGCGGCCGCCGAAAAGAATTGCCATGCTGGAATTCTGCACGGCGACGACGGCTGTCTTCAGGCTGGATTGTGCGAGGCAGTCGAACAGGGATTCCTGCGCGAGCACGCGCTTCTCGTATTTTTGGATGCCGTGTCTGGCCGGTTCGACGCCGGTGTACATCGTGCCGAAGCAGACGGGTGTCACCGAGGGCAGAACCGTGCAGACCGGCACGGCGAGCTGCGTGCGGCGCAGTACGGGCGCGAACCATTCGGTATATTTCTGCCAAAGCCACATGCCGACGGCGTCGGGGTTGTAGATCAGCAGCTTTTCAGCGCGCGGGATGCCGGCTTCCCGCAGCAGTGTTTTCACAAGGGAAAACGGCGCCGCGGCTTCGACCGGCGCTGCAATGTCGATGCACCCGGCGACCGTAGCCGTAAACTGTGTCATGGAAACAGTGTTCTTCATGCGGATTTTCCTTCCTCTTCCGGTTTCATTTTGGGAATGTTTGCAATTTGTACGCGTCTATTCTAAATCACTTTGGCACGCCGTGCATCAAGGTTGTGTAAAGCTTTGTTTCAGATTCCGTCAAAAAAACCCGGAACCCCCGTGGCCGGCCTTGTAAACAGGCTGATGGCCACGGGGGTTCCGAGGTGTTTATTTCAGATTTGTCGCAATCAGGGGGAAATCGAAAATCAAAAATCAGGCGTCCATTGTGTTGCCCTTGTAATCGATGTACCAGTTTTCACGGGAAACGGGCGTTTCACCAGTCATCAGGCGGCAGAAGCCCGCTGCGGATTCCTCGGGCTCGATCTGCGCCGTGGTGCGCCCCATATCGGTGTTCATGCGGCCGGGATGGACGGAAAAGAAGTTGACATCGGCGACCGAGGCGTTCAGAATGCCGCTGACCTTCGTCGCGGCTGCCTTGGAAAGCCCGTAACATGGCACCCAGGTGCCGCAGCTGCGGATGCCCACGCCCTCGGAGGTGACGGTGAAGACGTTTCCACCTTTCTTCATATAGGGATAGAAGCACTTCACCACGATGACGGGACCGACGGTATTGACATCCAGCGAGCGGCGCAACTCGCCGATGTCGCACTCATGCAGCAGTTTGACGCGGTCCTGGTCGAGCAGGACGCCCGCCACGTTGCACAGCGCGTCAATCTCGCCGAGAAATGCGGCGGCCTGCTTGGCTACGTCCTGCATTTGTGCTTCATCGGTTACGTCGGCCTGCAATACGCAGAGCGTTTCCGGGTAGGCCGCAGCAAGCGCTGTGAGCGTGTCGGAAATAACGATGGCGCCGGCCGCAACGCGGTGCCCGGCCTCCAGAAGCTGTTTTGTCAGGCAGAGACCGAGGCCTTTGGTCGCGCCAATCACAGCAAAATTCATGATGATTCAGTCCTTTCGGAAAAGTTGCCGGCCAAAGCCTGCGGATCAGTAGCTTTCCAGCGTTTCCATAATGCACTTCAGGTCTTTCGTGAAATCGAGGTAGGCGTATTCGCCGTTGCCGCCGCCATATTTGCCACGCTGCACGCATACGCCGCCAAATTTTTCCGCCGCCTTGATTTTTTCGTCGGTGTTCTTGACCGGGAACGCGATGTGGTGGATGCCTTCGCCGTGCGTGTCGAGAAAGTCCTGCCACGTGCTTTTCACGCCGTTGGGCTGGATCAACTCAAGCTGGATGTTTTCCAGATTAAAGAACGCCATCAGGCAGTTGGCATCCGGCGCGGGCTCGCCGTTGACCGTCGTGCCGGTGACCTCAAATTTGCCGCCATCGCACGTGGGCGGGACCGGTACGCCGAAGAATTCCGCGAATTTGATTTTGGACGCCTCTACGTCGCGTACGATAAAGCCGACCTGTGCCAATCTGTTGGCCAAAACTGGATTTGCCATTTTTACAATCCTCTCTCCAAAAAAATTTATTAACCGGCGGTCTACCACCGGATTAACACGTGTTTACAAAAATCCTGAAAAAGGAGCCGCCCAATGCGGGCAACTCGTCTTTTTTCGGTGTGCCATCAGGAATCGATGCGGCGGCATGAACCGCCTTCCACCAGCTGGCTTTCAATAAAAACGCTCTGCGGGACATTTTCCTTGTGTTCGATCGTGTCGATCACGCGGTCGACCAATGACGTGAACATCTCCTTGAAATCGAAGCTGAATGTTGTGAGCGTGGGGGAAATGTGCCGGCCGCTTTCGTGACCGTCCGCGCCGACGACAGAAATATCCTCCGGAATGCGCAGCCCCAACTCCGCGCAGGCCTGGTATACGCCGAAAGCCACGCCGTCGTTGTTGGCGCATATGGCGGTGGGCAGGTCATCCATGCAGGCGGAGAGCATTTTCTTTGCGGCTTCATAGCCTCTCTGCTTCACAATGCCGCCGTATGTCAGCCATTTGTTCTGCAACGGCAGGCTGTGTTTGATCATGCCGCGCATGTAGCTTTCGTGGCGGTGAATGCAGCTCAACCGGCTGAGGTCGCCGTCAATAATAGCAATCTTGCGGTGCCCAAGCCCATAAAGGTAATCGATCGTTTTTTCGCCCGAATGACGATCAAAATTGACGCTGATCCGGTTTGGAACATCTTCATTTTCGTGATAATAGTCGAATAAGCCGACAATTTTGTCAAATCCAACCAGTTCGTCGACTAACGGCTCCGTGTTGCTTGTGCCAACAAAAATACCGGCGTCAATGCGGCCTTCCATAAAAATCTTGCGCACGTAATTGATATTGTGTTTTTCCGAAATGTTGTCGAGGACGCAGGCCAGAACAAGGTAATCGCGCCGCGCGGCGGCGTCGACGATATGCATGAAGTAGCTGCTCGTGAGAGAGTCATGCGCAATGCCGGCAGTTCCCACCCAGAACAAACCAAGTGTTTTAGTGCTCTTGCCGGTGAGCAGCTGCCCGGAAAGCAACGGATAATATCGGTGTTCCTTGATGACCTTCATGACCTTCTTCCGCGTCTCTTCCGGGACATTTGGGTAACCGTTGACCACGCGGCTGACGGTGCTGCGGGAAACACCCGCGAGCTTTGCAATGTCGTTGCTGTTGATCCGTTTCACGTTGTCAATCCTTTCTGTAAACGCAGCGCGCGTAAATCGCCTTTACTTTGTATTGTAAAACAGTAGGGCAAAAAAGTAAAGCGTGAAACGCGCAAATACACTGAGGAACTTGGGAAGGAACAGCAAAATTCATAATAATTGTAAACACAAGTTCACTAAGATAAATACTAGCATTTTATCTTTTAATCTGTCAATAGAAAAGGAAGAAAATCCTTTAAAAACAACAGTGTTTGTTAAATTTATACATATAAATTCATTTTTATATGTATAAATTAGAAGAAACAAAAAATATACTTGAAAACACGTGTTCACTATGATATGATATTTCTAGCGAACGGGAGGCATAAGGGCCATGCCGAGCAAAGGAGGAGACACAATGGCGGGAAAAATCGACAAATCCAATCCCTGGTACCGCGACGATGACCAATCCATTTTGGAGGTCTACGATGTGGAAAGCGGCGCGTGTACGGTTCTGAAAGAATTCGATTATCTGATCGAAGCGCCGAACTGGTCGCCGGATGGGAAATTCCTCACGTACAACAGCGACGGCCGGATTTTCCGGTTTGATCTGGAGACGAAGGAAAGCACGGCGGTTTTTACGGATTTTGTCACAAACTGCAACAATGACCACGTTCTTTCACCGGAAGGCGACCGCATCGCGGTGAGCCACGGCACGAAGGAGGACCATAAATCGAGAATCTACACGGTGCCGCTGACGGGTGGTGTGCCGCGTCTGATTACGCCGCTCGCGCCGAGCTATCTGCATGGCTGGTCGCCGGACGGCAAAACGCTCGCGTATTGTGCCGAGCGCAATGGGGAGTTCGATATTTACACAATTCCGGTGGACGGCGGCGAGGAGACACGTCTGACGGACGCGCCCGGGCTGAACGACGGACCGGAATACGACAGTGCAGGCGAGTACATCTGGTTCAATTCCGTGCGCAGTGGTCTGATGCAGGCGTGGCGCATGAAGGCCGACGGATCCGAGCAGACACAGATGACCTTCGACGAAAACTGGAACACCTGGTTTCCACACATTTCGCCGGACCGCACGAAGGTGGTCATGCTGGCTTACCGCAAGGGAGACGTGAAGCCCAACGAGCATGTACCGCACAAATACGTGGAGCTGCGGCTGATGGACGCCGCAGGCGGTCCGGTCAAAACCATTGTGGAACTTTTCGGCGGACAGGGTACGATCAACGTGAATTCCTGGTCACCGGACAGCAAAAAGTTTGCGTTTGTCCGCTACCGTATTCGTGGGCAGGAGGTCTGACGGTAAAACAGACTGGAAGAGATTCATTTCCGGTGATCACAGCCGTTTGGCTGTACGCAATACAACCTTTATTAGGAGTGGAGGAAAAGTAATGAAAAAGCAGAACATCACGCGTATTCTGGCGGTGCTGCTTGCGCTCGCAATGCTCGTAGGGCTTACGGCCTGCTCGGGTGGCGGAGAGTCGCAGACGTCTGCGGGCGGCGATTCTTCGACAAGCGAAGTCAGCGTTGCCGAAAATGACGGGCCACTGACGCCGTATGAAGAGCCGGTCACGATCTCTTGGGCGGTACAGGCATCTGCCGTTCAACAGTTCTTCAACGGCGATACGTACGAAGACAATGTGTGGTCCAGACTAATTAAAGAAAAGCTGAACATCGATCTTGAGGTTGCGTTTTCCGCAGATACGTCTACGGATGCGTACAACCAGAAAATGAATGTGCTGCTTGCTTCCGGCGAGTTCCCGGATGTTCTGCGCTACAGCGACAGAACTTTCTTTAAGCAGGCACAGGAAGCCGGATATATCCAGCCGATTGGTCCGGCGTTTGATGCCTATGCGACGGACGCGGTCAAGGAATATCAGACCAAATATGCGGAAGCCTTTGAGGGCGGTACCATCGATGGCGTGCTCTATGCTTTCCCGTACATGAACGATAATTTCCATCAGGCGTTCAACCTTTGGATCCGCGACGATTGGCTGGAGAACACCAACACCACCCCGCCGACCACCGTGGAAGAGATGGTAGAGCTTGCCAGAATCTTCACGGAAGAAGATCCGGATGGCAACGGTGTGGATGACACCTACGGTTTCGGTTTGGCGGGCAGCGTTGTGCAGAACAACTACGGTACACTGTGTGGTCTTGCCAATGCGTTCGGTGTTCCGGGCTTTACGAATACCGGTATTTTCTACCGCGATGAAAATAACGAAATGACATTTGCATGGATTCAGCCGGAAATGAAGGAAGTGCTTTCGATCGTGCGCGACATGTACGCGAAAGGCTACATCGATCCGGAATTCACCGCGCAGGACGTCGCGACAATGGAAGAAGACGTTACGAACGGCACCATTGGCATGATGTACCACGCCTGCTGGGGCACCTGGCATCCGTTCAACTACTCCTATCAGGCAGACGGTGTGATCACGCGTCCGTATCCGATCCCGACGGAGGAAGGCTACGAGCCGAAGATTGGCATCCAGTCTGCAAAGACCGGTGACCTGTTCATGATTGGTGCAAACTGCGAGCATCCGGAAGCGATCGTCAAGATCCTGAACCTCTACGAGCAGGTGGCCATCAGCTCCGATGACCCGAACGATTTCCAGACCTACTGGGCAAACGAGCAGTACAGATTCTGCCCGGCTTATATCGGCATTCCGACCGAGCTCTTCGCACCGGTTCTGCATGAAGCGCTCGAGGCCGGCACGTCTGAAGGCCTGAACGGTACGGCGCTCGAGTACTACAACTATGTTGTGGGCTTCGAGGACGGCTCGCTGGCGGACGACACCAATGCGTACGGTACCTGGGGCCAGATGTACATCGGTGGTCAGGGCGGTTCGATGAAGATTGACCTCGACTACAAGGACAAGGGTTGGACGATTACGAACTTGATGGAAAATGAGCAGCCGGAAATCTGGATGCAGAACTCGTCCGTGCTCGGCGACATGGTGGACACCACCTTCGTAGACATCATTGTAGGCAACCAGCCGGTCGACTATTTCGACACGTTTGTAGAGAACTGGCTCAACGCCGGCGGCCAGGAGACGCTGGACGCGCTCGATGAAATGTATCCGGCGGAATAAAACGCAGCTTACAGTTACGTTGTAAGGAAACAGAACCCCGGGGCGGGGAAGGCAAAAGCTTGCTCGTCCCGGGTATTTCTTTTAAAGTGGTGGGGAGTATGGAAAAAAAGAAAAAAGCGCCGGGAAGATTCCGCAGGGAGCTTCCACTCTTGCTGATGCTGTTGCCAGCTGTGATTCTTGTGGCCATTTATAGCTACGGTCCTATGGTGGGCACGGTCATCGCTTTCCAAAAGTTCAACCCGACAAAGGGCTTCTTTGGATCACCGTGGGTTGGGTTCGACAATTTTAAAAATCTGTTCACGATGCCAACCATCGGACAGGTCATTTACAATACGGTTTTCATTTCGCTGTGCAAAATGATTGGCGGCATCGTTGTGCCGGTTATTTTCGCGCTGCTGCTCAACGAAGTCGGCCGCCTCACGGTTAAGCGTACCTTCCAGACGCTTGTCTATCTGCCGCACTTCCTTTCCTGGGTCATTCTAGCCGGTATCTTCAAGGATATTTTCTCGCAGACCGGCGTGGTCAATATTGCTTTGCAGTCAATCGGCATCGGGCCTGTCGGCTTCCTCAGCAACCAGCAGCTGTTCCCATTTACCATGATTTTTACGGACATCTGGAAAGGGTTCGGTTTCGGCTCGGTCATCTATCTGGCCGCGCTGACCGGCATCGACCAAAATCTGTATGAGGCTGCGCAGATTGACGGCGCAGGCCGCATCCAGCAGACGATCCACATCACGCTGCCGGGTATTCTGAGCACCATTGTTCTGATGACCGTACTTAGCATGGCAAATATCCTTAACGGCGGCTTCGATCAGATCTACAACATGTACACCCCGGCGGTCTATGCGACCGGCGACATCCTCGACACCTTCGTGTTCCGCCTTGGCATCGACAACGCGCAGTTTGCCCTGTCCACGGCGGCCGGCCTTTTCAAATCCGGTGTTTCGTTTGTATTCATCGTTGTGTCGTACTGGATGGCCGATCGGTTCGCCGGCTACCGGATCTTTTAGCGGGTGCAGGAAAGGAGGCCTATCCCATGGCAAAGCTGAAAACTTCTGCGTCAAGAAAAGTGTTTCTTGTCGTCAATTACATTGTGCTGGTGATTCTTTCCCTGATGTGCGTCCTGCCGTTCATCAACCTGCTGGCGATTTCATTCTCGGACAAAACGGCGGTTGCGGCCAACGAGGTGTCGTTCTGGCCGGTCGGATTCAACGTGGCAGCCTACAAGTTTATCCTCAGCAATGATCAGTTCCTGCGCGCGCTCTGGATTTCCGTACAGCGGACGGTGCTCGGCGTACTGATCAACATCGTGCTGATTGTGTTCACGGCATATCCGCTTTCGAAGAGCACGCAGGAATTCCGCCTGCGCAACATCTTTTCGTGGTTTTTTGTTGTGACCATTCTGTTTTCCGGTGGCCTGATCCCGACTTACATGGTCGTTAAATACACTGGCTTGATGAACACGCTTTGGGCGATGATCCTGCCGGGCGCGGTACAGGTTTTTAACATGCTGGTCGTTATGAACTACATGCGCAGTCTCCCGAAAGAGCTGGAGGAGGCCGCGTACATCGACGGCGCCGGCCATTTTCAGACGCTTTTCAACGTCATTTTGCCCGTCTGTACGCCGACGCTCGCGACGGTTACGCTGTTTGCGTTTGTCGGCCACTGGAACAGCTGGTACGACGGTATGATCTACATGAACACCGTCGACAAATACCCCCTGCAAACGTACTTGCAGACGATCGTGATCAACCCGGAGGCATTCTTCCGTAACGCGACGAACATCAGCGCGGAGCTCGGCAATTTCCTAAACCTTGTCAGTGCACGCACGACGAACGCGGCGCAGCTGTTCCTCGCCACCATCCCGATCCTCTGCGTCTATCCATTCCTGCAGAAATACTTCACGACGGGCCTCGTGATGGGCAGCGTCAAGGGCTGATAGGCCCAATATCTGAAAGGAGTTGTAATACGGTATGAAAACACCGGTCAACAAAAACGGATTCATCCAGATCAACATTGTCGTAGCCGATATCGAAAAGGCGGCGGAAAAATGGGCGGATCTGCTCGGCATCGAAAAGCCGGCGATCCACAAAAACCACCTCGAGGGCAACGAACATTACAAATACCGCGGCAAGCCGATTTCCTGCGACCTGAAGGTCTGCAACATCGAGATGGGCAATTTTGTCATCGAACTGCATGAGCCGGCGGGCGGAGAGAGCTCTTTCCAGGAGTTCCTCGACAAACACGGCAACGGCGTGCACCACATCGGTTTCGAGGTTGGCGACAAGCGCGACGAAATCATTGCGGAGCTCAAAGCTGCGGGGTATGATACGGACCGAACGGTCGGCTACTACCCGGGCAGCAGTTGGACGATCGTCGACGGGGAGGACAGCCTCGGCGTCAACCTGAACATCAAGCCTGTGAGGTGAGTACCGTGCCGGCAGAAACCAAAAGAAAAATCGGCGTCGCCATCGCCGGTTGCGGGCAGATCGCCCGCACGCGCCATGCGCCGGAGTATCAGGCCAACCCCTTTGCGGAAATCGTGGGCTTTTTTGATATGGACCCGGCGCGCGCCGAAGCGCTGGCAGCGCAGTACGGCGGCGTCGCCTACGACAGCTTCGAGGCGCTGCTCGCGGATCCGCGCGTGGAGGCCGTGAGCGTCTGCACGCCGAATTTCCTGCATGGTCCGCACGCCATCCAGGCGCTTCGGGCAGGAAAGGACGTGCTTTGCGAAAAGCCGATGGCGGCAACGCTCGAAGAGGCGCAGCGCATGATCGACGCGCAGCGCGAAACCGGGCATGTGCTGATGCTCGGGCACAACCAGCGTCTCGTGCGCACGCACATCCGCGCCAAAGAGCTTTTGGAATCCGGCGCCATCGGCGACATTCTGTCGATTCAGACCAACTTCAAGCACAGCGGCCCGGAGAGCTGGAGCGTGGAGCGCGGCGGCACGTGGTTTTTTTCAAAAAACAAGGCGGCCTTTGGCGTGCTCGGCGACCTCGGCTCGCATAAATTCGATCTGGTGCGGTATCTGCTCGGCGACGAGATCCAGCGTATTTTCGCGACGCTGCAAACGCTCGACAAGCGCGACGCGGACGGCAACCTGATCGATCTCGACGACAACGCCATCTGCGTGTTCAAAATGCGCAGCGGCATTCCCGGCACGATGATCGTCAGCTGGACGGATTACGGCCTCGAGGACAACAGCACCGTTGTGTACGGCACAAAGGGAACGATGAAGATTTTTGCGAGCGAGCTCGATGACATCGTCGTCGACCTGCGCGACGGCACGAGTGCGCGGCATCATGTGGGCCGGATGAGCACCAACGCCAACCAGATTTCCTCCGGCATCGTCGACGCGTTCATCGAGACCATCCAAACCGGTGGAACGCCGCCGGTTACCGGGTTGGACGGGCGCAATACGCTTGCCTGCCTGGAAGCGGCGAAAAAATCCTCCGAAACCGGAACATGGGTTGAGGTCGATTTGGGGTAAAGCAAAAAATCGGTGCATATCGTGCGGATATGCACCGTTGGCTTTTTTAGAAAATCGTAGTATACTTTGGACGATGGATGGGGGCTGTGCCTGTCGTCCGGGTGAATTTGTAAAGGAGTTGTATGGGTATGCGTTTTGGAGGTTTTATTTTTAAAAAATGGAATACGCCGGAGGAATGGGCGCAGGCCGCACGGGAGGCCGGGTATTCGGCCGTGTACTTTCCGGTGGATCATACGGCCGACCAGAAGGTGATCGACGGCTACAAGGACGCCGCCGAGGCGGCTGACCTCGTGATCTGCGAAATCGGCGTGTGGAACAATGTGCTCGAGCGCGACACGGCGAAGCGCGAGGCGGCAATCAGCCGTGCAATCCACCAGCTGGAGCTGGCCGATTATGTCGGCGCAAACTGCTGCGTCAACATCGCTGGTTCCTACAGCACGCAGTGGGATGGCCCACACCCGGACAACCTGACGGAGAGGGCGTTTGATGAAATTGTGCGGACGACGCAGCGCATCATCGATGCAGTACAGCCACAGCGCACCGCGTATTCGCTCGAGCCGATGCCGTGGATGTATCCCGATACGGCGGATTCCTATCTGCGGCTGATCGAGGCCATCGACCGCAAGGGCTTTGCGGCACATCTCGATCCGGTCAACGTCATTTGCAGTCCGCAGCTCTACTACCGCAACGGCGAAGTCATTCAGGAATGGTTCGATAAGCTCGGCACGCAGATCCGCAGCTGCCACGCGAAGGACATCACGCTCAGCGGTAAGCTGACCGTGCACCTCGACGAGTGCCGCCCGGGTCTCGGCGCGCTCGACTACGAGACATACCTCAAGTGCATGACGAAGCTCGACGACCGCGCCTGCATGATGCTTGAGCACATGACCGAGGAAATCGACTACATCGAAGCGACGAAGCATATCAAGGGTCTGGCTAAGAAACTGAACATAGAGCTGTAAGACAGAAAGCGCCCGGCCGGGAAGCAAATCCGGTCGGGCGCCCTTGCGTTTTATCCGTCGTTTGCAGAAACCTCGCGCCCGTAAACACGCGCGATGCCCTGCCGCGTCATCCGCTTACAGGCTTTCTTCAATTTGGCTGCGGATCGCACAAGCGAGATCCGGGACGGTGTCTTCATTGTACCCCGTAAACTCGGCCGCCGTCATCACATGCGCACCCATACGCGCCATGTCCTCGAGGTTCACGCGCTGGATTTCCTCGGTCTGCGAGGAGGTGCAGTCCGAGAGCACGACGACGTTGTAGTCGAGTGCGTTTGCGTCGTAGCAGGTGGTGCGGATACAGTTCGGCGTCGTGGTGCCCGCAAGGATCACCGTGCGCACGCCAAGCCGGCGCAGGATGAGATCGAGCTCCGTTTGGAAGAATGCGCTCCAGCGCGGCTTGATGATCGTGTAGTCGCCGGGGCGGGGACGCAACGCCTCGGGTTCCTCCGCACCGAAGGAGCCGGGCGACATGCTCCGGCCGCCACTCAGCCAGGCGGCGTGACGCGTGCATTCCACATCGGAGCCGTCTGCGCGGTAGATGCGCTTGACAAAAAAGACGGGGATGCCCTTTTGCCGGGCGGTTTCGATCGCGGCGGCGCAGGTTGGTACCGTAGCGGCGGCGCCTGCAATGCAGTGGGCGGAATCCGGCGTGATAAAGCCGTTTTCCATATCGATCAGGATGAAAGCGGATTTTGTGGTGTTTTGCATGGCACGGTCCCTCCGGTTCCAGAATGTGTATTCCAGTATAACAGATCCATGTGGGTGGCGCAAGCGGCAAAACTCGGCATTTTATACAGCTTTTCGATATTTTTTTCCTGTGACGCTTTACAATTTGCCGCAGGAGGAGTATAATTTTAAATATAGTAATCCATGGCAAAGCGGCGGTTCTCTGAGGCTGTCGCGGTGAAAGGAAGGTCAGAACTATGGCATTTTGTGCAAAATGTGGTAATCCAATCGCAGAAGGCGGCACGTTCTGCGCGGCTTGCGGTGCGCCAGTAGTGCAGGCGGCAGCGCCAGCGCAGCCGGAACCAATTCCGCAGCCCGCAGCGCCGGTACAGCCTGCGCCGGCTCCGCAGCCCGCCCCTGTTCCGCAGCCTGCGCCGGTGCAGCAGCCGGTCTATGCGCAGCCGGTCTACACGCAGCCGGCTCAACCCGCGTTCAATCCGGCGGATCATACGGCGGAATTTGAGGCGGAAGACATTTCGAAAAACAAGGTCATTGCGATGGCGGCGTACATGCTCGGCTTTATCGGCATCATCATTGCGCTGCTTGCTGCGCCGGAATCCCGGTATGCGAGCTTCCATTCGCGTCAGGCGCTGAAGCTGGAGATTGTCAATCAGCTTCTGCTCATCGTGTCTCTGATCCTTATCTGGACCTTTATCATTCCGATTCTCGGCGGTATCGCGATGCTGGTTGTCTTTGTCGTGCGCATCATCTGCTTCTTCCAGGTATGCAGCGGCAAGGCGAAGGACGCTGCGCTGATCGGCTCCCTCCCGTTCCTGAAGTAATCGGGTGCTGGAACAGGGCATTTGGCCGAAAATATCGTGTTTTAACCGGAGCGGTGCCGCAAGCGGCGCTGCTCCATTTTTTGTACGAAGTTCACAGCTTGCGGTGCCAGTAGAGCTTGAAAAGCGCGCCGATAATGGATTGTGCCAGCACGATGGTCAGACAAGTCAGGGAAACGGGAATGCTGAAATACCCGGTGACAATGATGGCCACCAGCAGAATCATGGTGCACAGACGGTAAGCACCGCTCTGCGCCCGGCTGCAAACCTGCGCCCAGCGCTCGTCGTTTTCCTTGGCGTAGAGCTTTTTGAGCGTCGCTTCACTGCGCAGCGCGCGCAGGTTTTTCACCAGACCAATAACGAAAAGGATCGTCATGGCAAAGGCGGCGCCGGCAATGAACCCGGCATACATATCGCGCCAGTGCACGTCGGTAACGGCAGGAGAAAACACGCCGCTGCACGCCAGAATTTGCATGACGACCAGGCACAGGATGCTGGCCAGAATCAGGAGATTTTGTATCCGAAGACTTTTTCTGTATTTTTCCATGAGCAATACATTCCTTTCTGCGTTACGCGGCTTGCACTACGCGTCCAAATCCGAAAAATCAAAGACTTCTTCAATTGTCAAACCGAAAAAATGGGCGATTTTGTATGCGAGCGGCAGGGAAGCCGTGTACTTGCCGACTTCGATGGAGGTGATTGTCTGCCGTGTGGTGCCGACGGCGTCGGCCAGTTCCTCCTGGGACAGCTTCTGTGCTTTGCGCAGCTCGCGAATCCGTGTTTTCATGTGCGCCGCCTTTCTCCCGTTTTCCGGGTTTATTATGCTAAGTTAACTTTGCAATTTTAGTATAGTACGCTTTGCGTAAAATGTCAAGTTAACTTTGCGAAAAGTGCAAAAAAAAAGAAGCCGTGCGGGCTTCTTTCTTTCGGGCAATTATGTGGGGCAGTCGAGCACCACGACACCGCGGTCTATTTCGCCGACCGTAAAGCTGTCGCGACCCAGCCGTACTGCCGACGGGCACAACGCGAGAAAATCGTCGAGCGTGCCGATGGGCTTGAGGCCAAACTGCGCCGTACGGTAATGCATCGGGATCACAACCTTGGCGCCAATGCGATCTGCCGTCGCCTTTGCCGCAGCCGCGTCGATGGTGTAGAATCCGCCGACCGGGAGCAACGCCACGTCAATGCCCTGCAATGCAGCGGCCTGTTCGTCGGTCAGCGGGCAGCCGAGGTCGCCGAAATGCACGATGCGTACACCGTCGGACTCCAGAATGTGGATGGTATTCGGCCCGCGCAGCGCGCCGTTGCGGTCGTCGTGAAACGTCTGGATTTTGGAAATCAGAAACGGGCAGACGCCTGCGTCGTGCAGCGTGACGGCTTCCGTACAGCTGTGATCGCTGTGGCCATGGCTGCACAGCACAAGATTGGCGTCTGCATGGATGGGTTTCAGCCCCGGAACACTGCCGGGGGCGTAGGGGTCCATTACGAGGCTATAGGCGCCCTTTTCAATCTGGAAGCAGGCGTGGCCGAGCCAACGGATTTTGATGGGTTCGCGCATAAAGCACATCCTTTCCTTTTTTATTGGATACAAATGATCTTTCCTCTATCATTATACGAGAAAATTCGTCAGATTGCACGCTTTTCTTCATTTGGAAAAAAGAAAATTGCGGAAAGTCCTCTCAATTTTCTTGCATTTTCCGGTGTATCAGGTATAATAAACACATACGTGAATGTGAAATTT
This sequence comes from Ruminococcaceae bacterium UBA1417, assembly GCA_002305575.1. GTDB lineage: Bacteria > Bacillota > Clostridia > Oscillospirales > Acutalibacteraceae > Hominenteromicrobium. The sequence continues at coordinate 19,787 of DBPP01000016.1, read as the reverse complement.
GCGCTTGGCGCGCAGAAACGGATTTGCATGCCGGTAGGCAGATTAAAGGTGGATTGATGATGCCGGATTTTGAGCCGCTGTTTGCATTGAAAGAAAACTTATATAAAGAAACGTGTCCGGTCATTCTGGAAAGCGGCGTGCTGGTACAGGTGCCCGTCGCTGTGCCGGAGCAGGAAGAGGCGCCGGAAGTGTCGGAATTGCAGAGCGTGATGCGTCTGACGTTCCGCAATATTGACAGCCGCGCGGTCACAGCCCTGTTCGTCGACCTGCACGTATTCGATAAGGTCAACAACGAAATTGAGGTCATCCGCGACCGCCGGTATCTGGTGCCGGTGGCCGCGCGCGACGAACGCTTCGGCAGCGAGGAGGAGATTCCGGCCAGCGCGGCCGCAAAGAGCTTTTCCGTCGCGATCAAAAAGGTTGAATTTGAGGGCGAGGATGTCTGGAACGGCAGCGCGTCGCTGCTTTTCGATACGATCACCGCACCGCAGCCGTTGGAAAACGCGTTTTCGCCGGAAGAGGAAAAGCTTCTGGCGCAGTACCGCCGGGATTTTGAGGCGGAAATCGCGGAACATCCGAGCACGCAGGCCGACTTTGTGCCGGAAATTTGCAAGGATCTCTGGTTCTGTGCCTGCGGCGAGATCAACCACGCGGAGGAAGAAAAATGCTTTGTGTGCGGTGCGGCTTATGCGCCGCAGCGGGCGTTGCTGGACGATCGGGAGAAGCTGCAGGCCAATCTGGAAGCTTATGAAAAAGCGGAGGCCGAAAAGGCTGAGCAGGCGCGTCTGGAGGCGGAACGCCGTGCCGCTGAGGAAAAGGCCGCGGCAGAGGAAGCGGCCCGGCGTGCGGCGGAGGAAAAAGCTGCCGCGGAAGAGCGCGCGCGTAAAAAGCGGCTGCACCGCAAGATTTTCCTTTCGATTTCCATCCCGCTGTTCGCGCTGGCGGCGGTATTTGTCGTCGTTCTGATTACATATTTGATCCCGCAGAGCCACTACGATTCCGCGGCGGCGTTGCTGCAGGGCGGAAAGTATGACGAGGCCATCGAGGCGTTTACGGCGCTCGGCAATTACAGCAACAGCACGGAGCGGATCACCGAGGCCGAATACGGCAAGGCGTGCCTGCTTCTGGAGGACGGCAAATACGACGAGGCGATCGCCGCGTTTGAAGCGCTCGGCGATTACGGCGACGCGGCGGAGCAGATCACCGAAGCGCAGTACCGCAAAGCGCTGAAAACACTGGATTCCGGCGCGTACAACGAAGCGTTGCGACAGCTCGAGCCGATTGAGGATTACAAGGATGCGGCGGAAAATATCGAGCAGTGTTACTTTTCGCTCGGTATGAAGGCGGTGGAAGCGGACGACATCGAGGCGGCCAAGGAGAATTATGCGCACGTCAACGAGGCGCACGCCGTGGAGATGCAGGAGGCGTTCTGTGAAAAGGGCATTGAGGCTTATAACGCGGGCGACGAAGCGCACGCACAGGCGTATTTTGATCTTGTGACCGAGGAATCCCTGTTGCCAAAGATCGACGCCGCGTACTACGCGCGCGCGCTTACGCTGGTGGATGAGAAGGCGTACGACGAGGCCATGGCGATCTTTGAAAAGCTGGGGGCGTACGAGGATTGTCCCGAGCAGATCCAGCGTGTGCACGACCTGAAGGCGGAGGCGCTGTATGCCGAAGCGGACTACGCCGGCGCGCTTGAGGAGTTCAAGGCCGCAGGCGATTATGAGGACGCGGCTTCGCGTATCACCGAGACGACGTACCGGCTCGGTGTGCAGCAGCTCGAAAACGGCGACGTGATCGATTCCTACAACACGCTCTATGCGATCCGCAGCTACGACGATGCGTATGCGCTGCTCGTGTCGGATTCGCGGTATTACATTTATGTCTATGATGTGGGTGTGGGTCCGAATCCGCTGGATGAATAAACCAAGCAAACGAAAAAAGGGAGACGTGCCGGGCGGCGCATCTCCCTTTCTTGTTGTTTGGCGTTGTTTTGTGTGGCGCCAGATAGCCTTGCAGCGTTACGGCTGCTTGGGCTTCCAGCGCAGCAGCATGGCGGCGTGCTCTCTCTCGAGTTCCGCCGTGAGCGCGCGCAGGCTCCAGGCAGCGTTGTGCGGCGTGACGACCGCCTTGAGCGCAATGGGCTCGATGCCGGCTTGCCGGTAAGCGGCAAGGAACAGGTCGAGCGCTTCGCCTGCGTCGCCGGAGAACACGAGCACTTCGGGCAGAGCGTAGTCTGCTGGAAGTGTTTCGGCCGGCGCTTTTGCCGCTGAAAGGCCCGCCAGTGCGCCGACGGTGTGTCCCGCTTCCGCATCCGTGACGGCACGGCCGGAGAGATCCAGCGTGCGGCACAGCGCGAGAATCTTCGCCTTTTTGCTTTCGTCTTTCGTGTGAAACAGTACGGTTGGCATTGGGTATCCCTCCAAAATCCATGGCGGCGCATTGCCGTCTGGCTCAATATGATCGGTTTTCCGCACGACGCGGTACGGGTTTCCCCCAAAGGCGACCATGTCGCTTGGGTCTTTTTTGTGCGCTTCTTGCTGAATATATGGGATGCTTTTTCTGAAAGAAAAAACCGCCCGTTTAAAAAGTAAAATGTACGGGGAGAAGAAGAGACTTCAGCCGTGCCTGCTCGGCATGCATTGGCCCGCCTGTAAGCAGCAAGCCTACGTGGATGGAAAATCGCGGCTTACGTTAGGAAAGGCCCAGGATAAAAAGCACGATTGCCAGGATTGGCAATACGGTCCACGTAATATATCGACTTGCCATTTCCAAGTCCGATGGTTCTGCCTGCTCGGCGTTGTAAATTCGGAAGCTCAAATACAGGCGGAAGAGCTCGTCCGCAAACACAATGTGAACGGCAGCGACCAGGCAGATCAGTATGCCGCCGAGCCATGCGCCCCAATGGCCTTTATGCGTCAGCGCCGGCGTACCCATCAACTCCAGGATCGTGTAGACAGAAGGCGCCAAAGGGTCGATCTCGTTGCCGTTTTCATCCAGCGTAACCCCGGAGCTGGTTGTCACCGAGAGGTCAAAGCCGTCCGGATTGCCGGCTTCGTCAAACAGCCAGAGGGTTTTGCCGTCATCCAGCACGCCGCCGCGAAAGAGCAGCGCATCGCCGCAGCGCAGCTCCACGCCGGTCAGCTGGTCAGCCCATTGTGTATCTTTCGGTACAGCGGTTGGGTCCTCCTTGGCGGTATAGGGACCGTAGATTTTACCGTCGTACTGAAATTCCACGGTTTTGTCTGCGAATACCGTAAAGAAAGCTTGTTTCCCATTCATTTCTCCGGCATACACTGTGCTGTCATTTTCCCGGCTGGGCACAAGAATCGCATCCTTGTACGCGAAACCAATGCGGGCGAGGGTTATGGGATAGAGGACGGAAAACACCAACACCATAACGGTCATCCCAAGAAGAATGCTCTTTTGATACCGATTCAAGAGTTTGATTCTTTCCATGCAGCACCTCCGTTACGCATATAAAGCTTGGCAGTTGGCTGTGACGATCGTGTTATGCACAGGATCATTATACAGGATGATTTGCGTATTTACAATACGACTGAGACCATTTCTCTTTTTTGAAAGCCCGCACCGCGGAACTTGTTATCTCTACGGGCGCCGGCTTTTTACAAAAAAAGCCGATGATTTTACCGAAAATCCGCGCTTTTTCCCTTGACTTTTTTTGCGGTTTCTTCTAAAGTGTAAGTAACGTGGCTTCCGATATGCGGGAGGGCGAATCTGTATTGAAAAGTAAAGGAGTAAAGAGGTATGCGTTACAACACTTTGGGCAAAACCGGGCTGGAGGTTTCCGTCGCCACGGTCGGCACATGGGCCATCGGCGGGTCTGGCTGGGGTGAAGTCCATCGGAAGGATTCCATTGAGGCCATCCGCTCGATGCTCGACAGCGGCGTCAACATTGTCGACACGGCGCCGATTTACGGCTGCGGTTACTCGGAGGAGGTTGTCGGCGAGGCCATCCGCGGCTATGACCGTGAAAAGCTGATCGTTTCCACAAAGTGCGGCCTCGTGTGGGGAGAAGGCGCGCCCAAGGGCGGCCGCGACATTTCCAGCAAGAGCATTCTGAAGGAGATCGACGATTCGCTGCGCCGGCTGGGCGTCGAGTACATCGACATCTATCACGTGCACAAGCCGGATTTTCTCGGCACGCCGTTTGAAGACACGATGGGCGCGATGATGAAGCTGAAAGAGAGCGGTAAGATCCGCCACATCGGCCTTTCGAATTTCTCGATCGAGCAGACGGAGGAATGCATGCGGTACGGCGACGTCGAGGTTATCCAGCCGCCGTTTTCGATGATCGACCAGCGTGAGCGGAGCGTGCTGGAGTTTGCAAAGCAGCACGACATCGGCGTCATGACATACGGCTCGCTCGGTGCGGGCATGCTCACGGGTACGATCCGCAAGCTGCCGGATTGGGATCCCTCGGACATGCGCTTCGTATTCTACGATTATTTCAAGGAGCCGAAATTCTCGAAAGCACAGAAGCTGCTCCAGTCGCTCGACCGCATTGCCGCGGCGCGGAACGTGCCGGTGGCGCAGGTCGCGGTCAACTGGATCACGGTGCACCCGCTCGTCGATACCGCACTGATGGGCGTGCGCAACAAGCACGAGGCAGAAGAAAACTGCGCGGCCACCGCGTGGACGCTGACTGCCGAAGAGATCGCGGCGTTGAACGAGGCAGTCGCCGAATACGAGCGTGAGACGCCGGCAGATGGCTCGCCGACGAAGCGCTGACAAAAAATGAAATCGATATAATTAAAAGGGTCCGCCCTGCAAAACAGATTGCAGCGCGGACCCTTCTGCGCTTATTTGTGTTCCTTCAGGTAATCCTCAATCGCATTCACCACGGTTTTGAGCACCTTGATGCGCGCGTAATACTTGCTGTTGGCTTCCACGATGATCCACGGCGCATAGGTGGTGGAGGTGCGCACGAGCATTTCGTCCACCGCCACCTCGTACTGGTCCCACTTCGCGCGGTTACGCCAATCCTCGTCGGTGATCTTCCACTGCTTATCCGGATTTTGCTGGCGTTCTTTGAAGCGGCGCTCCTGCTCGTCCTTGTCAATATGCATCCAGAATTTCAGCACGATGCAGCCGCTGTTTGCCCAGCTTTCCTCCATGTTGTTGATTTCCGTGTAAGCGCGCCGCCATTCGTCGCCGGAGCAGAAGCCCTCGATGCGCTCCACCATTACGCGGCCGTACCACGAGCGGTCAAAAATGGTGAAATGCCCGGCCTTGGGCATGGCGGTCCAGAACCGCCACAGGTAGTGGTGCGATTTCTCCAGATCGTTTGGCGCGGAAACCGGCTGCACAGCATAGCCGCGCGGATCGAGCGCCTGCGTCAGCCGCTTGATGGCGCCGCCCTTGCCGCCGGCGTCCCAGCCTTCAAAGGCGAGTACAATCGGAATGCGCCTGCGGTATACCTCGTTGTGCAGGCGGGAAAGCTTGCCCTGCAGTTCTTTGAGCTGCTTCTGATACTGCTCCTTCGTCAGGGATTTTGTGAGATCGACCCCGGCGAGCGCGGAAGCGCGGAATGCGTCCGGGTAGATGGCTGCGCTTTCCTCCAGGCTTTCCTTAGGCGCCGCCGCACGCCGGTCGGCGTCCGCGATGGCTTCCTCCAGCCGCTTGACGACGGTGGACATCACCTTGGCCGCCGCATATTCGCGGTTTTCCGATTCGATGATCGTCCACGGCGCGTTGTCGCGGTCAGTCTTTTGCAGGGCCTCCTCCGTCAGGCGGAAGTATTCGTCGTAGTGCTCGCAGCGCTTCCAGTCGCCGTCCGTCACGCGCCATGCGGTTTCCTTCGAGTCCGCAAGCTTTTTGAGCCGTTTTTTCTGCTCCTTCTGCGAGATGACGAGAAAGAATTTGATCAGCACGATGTGGTCGTCGGTCAGAAGCTGTTCGAAGGAATTGATCTCGTCGGCCGCGGTAGCAAGGCTCTTTGCATCGCTCTTGCCGTCAAAGCGGTCGTTGAGCAGGATGCGGTACCAGCTGCGGTCGAGGATCGTAATCCGCCCGCGCCCCGGCATCGTATTCCAGAAACGCCACAGGAACGGGTAGTAGCGTTCCTCCTCGGTTTCCCGCTGCGTCGTATAGACCTTGAAGCCACGGGGGTCGAGCGGCTCGATCAGGCGGTTGATCATCGTGCCCTTGCCCGCAGCGCCAAAGCCCTCCACGGCGATGATGACCGGAATGCGCTTTTCCTTGCAGCTGCGCTGCAGGCGACCGAGCTTTGCGTCCAGCTCCCGCATTAGGGCGTTGAATTCTTTTTTACTGATTTTTTTGGACAGATCAATTTTTTCCAGCATGATAGGACTCCTTCCTGCAATGAAATAAATCTGCACGGAATTTCAAAGGAATTTATAAAATTATTGTATCACTATACCAAATGGAAAGCAAGCGGTTCTCCGGGAAAGCAGAAAAAAAGCGTTGACAAACCGATAAAAATTTGATAAACTTTATTTAATCCGATTTCGGATAATATGATTTCGGAGAATAGGGGCGAAGCCATGGAAAAGAAGAAACCGGCAGCGGATTCTGTCGAAGCGTACCGCGCAGCATATTGGGAAGCGGAAGCCCTGTACGGGTTGTGTGCCAAGCAATGCGGGTTGTCTGAAATGGAATACTGGATCCTCCTTGCGCTGCACGAAGGGGTGGAGACGCAAAGCGCGATCAGCGACCGAATCGGCGCGAGCCGGCAGACCGTGAATTCCGCGTGCAAGGTGCTCGTTAAGAAGGGCCTGATTGCCATGGAGGCGCTCGAAACCAACCTGCGCGTCAAGCGGATTTCGCTGACGGAGGACGGCTGGCGTTTCATGCATAGCCATCTGGAACGCGTTTTCCGGCTCGAGGCGGAGGTGTGGAACCGGATGCCGCAGGCGGAGCGCGCTGCGTTGGTGTCGTTGACCGCCAAGTATAACGCGCTGATGAAAGCGGCGCTGCTGCAAGAGGAATAACCGTCACCGGAGGGCGTATGGATGCAGCCATACAGCCGGAGAGAAGGTGCGCTCGGTTGAAAAGGCCGGGCGCTTTTTTTGTGTAGCCCCATCAAACAAAAAACGCAATTTTTTGAAAGGAGAGAGCGCCATGCGCATCCAATTGTCCGACCATTTTACTTACGGCCGTCTGATTCGGTTCACGCTGCCTTCCATTGTCATGATGATCTTCACGTCGATCTACAGCGTGGTGGATGGCCTGTTTGTTTCCAATTTTGTAGGAAAAACACCGTTCGCAGCCATCAATTTGATTATGCCGATCCTGATCGTGCTCGGTGCGCTTGGCTTCATGGTGGGAACCGGCGGCAGCGCGATTGTGGCGAAGACGCTCGGCGAGGGCGACGCGGTACGCGCCAACCGCTATTTTTCGATGCTCGTCTATACGACGGTTATCGGCGGTGCAGTTCTGGCGGCTTTGGGCGAACTTTGCCTGCGTCCGGTTTCAGCCTTGCTCGGCGCGCAGGGCGAAATGCTTGAAAGCTGCGTGTTGTACGGCCGGATTATCCTCCTCGCGCTGCCGGCCTTTATGTTGCAGAATGTTTTCCAAAGCTTCATGGTCACGGCAGAAAAATCGCGCCTGGGTCTTGGCGTCACTGTGGCGGCCGGGTTGACCAACATGGTGCTTGATTTCGTGTTCATCGTGCCGTTGCAGTGGGGGCTTGCCGGTGCGGCCGTTGCCACGGCGATCAGCCAGACGGTCGGCGGCGTGGTGCCGCTTCTGTATTTCGCGCGGCCGAACAACAGTCTGCTGCGGCTGACGCGTGCGCGTCCCGACGGCCGTATTTTACTGCGCACGTGCGCAAACGGTTCCTCCGAGCTGATGAGCAACATCTCGGCCTCGGTTGTCACGATGCTCTATAATTTTCAGCTCATGCGCCTGGCCGGCGAAGACGGCATCGCGGCTTACGGCGTCGTGATGTACGTCAATTTTATTTTTGCCGCGGTCTTCATCGGCTATTCCATCGGCGCTGCGCCGGTGGTCGGCTACCACTACGGGGCGCAGAATCACGCGGAGCTGAAGAACCTTTTCCGGCGCAGTCTCACGCTGGTCGCGACTTCCGGCGTCGTTATGACCGTTCTGGCGGAACTGCTCGCACAGCCGTTGACGCAGGTGTTTGTCGGTTACGACGCGGGGCTTTATGCGCTGACGGTGCGCGGGTTTATGCTGTACTCGATTTCGTTCCTGCTTTCCGGCGTCAATATCTTCGGCTCGGCGTTTTTCACCGCGCTGAACAACGGCGGGGTTTCCGCGGCGATCGCTTTCCTGCGCACGCTCGTATTCCAGGTTGTCGTCGTCCTGCTGCTGCCCGCGCTGATCGGACTGGATGGCATCTGGCTTGCCATTGTTGCTGCGGAGTTGCTCGCGCTGGCGGTAACGCTGTTCTTCTTTGTCATTAAGCGCGGGCAATACCACTACGTTTGACCCATAAAAAATAAAAGCACAGGCTGCCCATTTGGGAAAACAGCCTGTGTTTTTTTCATGCCCCGCGCAAAAGCGCACCGTTTCCATACACACAGCGCCCGCCGAGATAGGTCGCGCACACGGCAATTTCGTGCAGGCGATTGGGTGGTGTTTCAAAAGGGTTTCCCTCGAGGACAACGAAATCTGCCAGCATGCCGGGGCGGATACAGCCCTTGTAGCTTTCCTCGAAGGAAGCGTAGGCGCCGCCCTGTGTGAAGCTGTCCAGCGCCTGCCGCACCGAAAGCGCTTCCTCCGGTCGGTAGGGCGCCGCTGTGGTGCCGATGCTGCGGCGCGTGACGGCGCATTCGATGCCGCGCAGCACAGCGGGATCCTCTACGGGCGCGTCGGAGCCGTTCGAAATCGTGATGCCGCTGCGCAGCAACGACCCCGCTGCGTAGCTCGTGGCGGCCAGCGCCGCACCGACGCGGTCGAGGACGATGCGCGTGTCGTAATCGAGGAAAATCGACTGCAAATATACGTGCAGCCCAAGCTTTTGCATGCGCGCGAGCTGGTCGTGCCGTGTGATCTGACCATGTACGATGCCGTGGCGGTGATCCACACGCGGGCAGGCGGTGAGCGCCTTTTCGTAAGCGTCGAGCACGCGGTCCAGAATGCCGTCGCCAATGGCGTGGATGGCAATCTGCATCCCGTGCGCGTTGGCGTAAGTACACATTGCGTCGAGCTGCGCCTGCGTGTAGACCGGCAGGCCGCGCGTTTCGGGCGCGTCGGCATAGGGGCGGCTCAGGTAAGCGGTGCGCGCGCCGAGCGAACCGTCGCCGAGCATTTTCAGGGGACCGTTTTTGAAAAGGGCGTCTCCGCGCCGGAAGTCGCCGGATTCCACGAAAGCCTGTAGGGCCGGCAGATTTGTGAATTGCGCCTGCTCGTTGACGCGCACGGTCAGCGAGCCATCCGCGGCCATCGATTCGAGCGCATCCATCACGGGCCGGTAACCGATCTGCGGAAATACGGTGTAGTCGTCGCTCTGGCAGGAGGTGATGCCGCGCGCGTTCAGGTGGCGGCACCCGGCCTGGAGCATGGCGCGCAGGGCGGTAGCATCCGGCGCGGGCATTCGTCCGAAAACGAGTTCAAGTGCGTTTTCAAAAAACTGGCCGAGCGGCATGCCGCGCTCGTCGACGGTAAACCGCCCCCCTGCGGGCTGCGGCGTGGTTTGGTCAATACCGAGCAGTGTGAGCGCTCTGGTGTTGACGACGCAGATGTGTCCGCACGCGCGGGAGATGCAGATCGGGTACTCCCGGGAAACCGCGTCGAGGTCAAAACGGTTTGGAAAGCGGTGCACGTCCGAGAAATAGTCCTGGTTGAAACCGCGGCCCTGCACCCAGGCACCGGGCGCAGGATTTGTTTCGCGGATGAAAGCGCGCAGGCAGTCGAGCATGTCCGAGAGCGAGCCGGTGTGCGCCGAGAGGTTGGCCATGGCAAGCGTCTGGCCGAGGTTCAGCAGATGCATGTGGGAGTCATTGAAGCCGGCGCAGACAAACCGGCCGCCCAGGTCAATGGCTACACCGCCGTCTGCGATGCGGTGGCCGACCCGGGTAAACCGGCCGTTTTCTACCGTAAAGCTGTCCGCAAAGCCGTCCCCGGTGTAGATTCGGCCGTTGTAATACGTGGTGGTCATGCAATCACCAAGCCTTTGAGAGGAATTTTTTTCATTATAGGGCGCGGCCCCTACGGTGTCAAGCGCAGAAAAAGGCGTCCGGGTGGAATTCCGCCATTTCTTTTGTGTAGAATCTTGTGCTTTTTTGTAAAATTGTGTACAATAAGAAGGGCGCCTGCTTTGCGGAAACGGCGGGTGTCTGCGAAACCAGTGGGTGGAAAAGAGGACAGAACTATGTTTGGAAAACGATCGGACGGCCGCCGGGTGCATGATGTGGAACCCTTTCAGCGCATTATCCCGTACATCATGCGGACCCGGACGGATTCGATGAATATGTTTGAGGAGAGCATTCTCTGCACGGGTATGGACCAGTATATTCGTGCCGCGCGCACGCAGGGCGCGCAGCTTGCGTATCTGCATCTGGTGATTGCCGCGCTCGTGCGGGTGGTGGCGCTTCGGCCACAACTCAACCGCTTTGTCGTGCGGGGCCGTATTTACACGCGGCCGAAAATCTGGGTCAGCTTTGTCGTGCACCAGAACCTGCGCAGCGACGACGCCGGCACGACCATCAAGCTGTGTTTTGAGGGTACGGAAGGGCTTTTGGAGATCGTCGAGAAGATCAACGCGGCGATCCTGAAGGAGACGACACAGAAGAATGAATCAAACGAAACGGATAAGCTTGCCGCGTTGATCATGGGTATCCCCGGCCCGCTGATCCGCTTTGTGGTCAACACGCTGATGTTTATGGACCGCCACAATGCGCTGCCGAAGGCCGTCATTGAGGCAAGCCCGTTCCATACCTCGCTGTTTGTCACGAATCTGCGCTCGCTCGGCATCAACCACATTTTTCATCATGTGTATGAATTTGGCACGACGGGCCTGTTCATTGCCATCGGCAAGGAGAAAAACGAGCCGGTTGTGGAGGGGACGCAGATCGTTTCGGAAAAGCGAATGGGCTTCGGCCTCGTTGCGGACGAACGTTTCTGCGACGGCCTGTATTTTGCACGCTCTTTGAAGCTGCTCAAAAAGTTTCTCAGCAATCCTGCGCTTCTGGAGCAGCCGCTCGAGCACAAGATCGAGGATGTGCGCTAATGGCCCGCGGGCGTTTTGCGCAGGCGGCGGTTTTGGCCGCTGCATGGGGCTTGTCTTATAAATAATACAAAGATTGCGTGCAGGCTTTTGCCTGCGGGGAAGGAGACAGACAACAATGGACTATCGCATTTTGGGTAAAACAGGGCTTCGGATTTCGCGCATGGGCTTCGGCGGCATTCCGATTCAGCGCATCGACGAACAGGGGACGCGGGCGCTGATGGAAAAGCTGCGTGCAGCCGGCGTAAATTACATCGATACGGCGCGCGGCTATACGGTGAGCGAATCGTATCTCGGTGCGGCGCTCGAGGGCATGCGCGACAGCTTTGTGCTGGCCACGAAGAGCATGGCCCGTACAAAGGCGGCCATGGCGCGGGATATTGAAACGAGCCTTGCAAACCTGCGCACGGATTTTATCGACCTGTATCAGGTGCACAACCCGAATCTCGCGCAGCTCGAGCAGGTTGTGGGGGAAGGCGGCGCGCTGGAGGCGTTGCTGGAGGCGAAGGCCGCAGGGAAGATCGGCCACATCGGCCTGACGGCCCATTCGAAGGAAGTTTTTGAAAAAGCGCTCGAAATGGACTGGGTGGAGACGATTATGTTCCCGTACAATATCGTCGAAACGCAGGGCGAGGCGCTGATCCACGCCTGCGCGGAAAAGAATATCGGTTTTATCGATATGAAGCCGCTGGCCGGCGGCGCGATTGAGGACGCCACGCTGGCGATGCGCTTTATTGTCAGCAATCCGGACGTCACAGTTGTGATTCCGGGTATGGCGGCGATCGAGGAGATCGAGGAAAACCTCGCGGCAGCCGAGAATACGGCGCCGCTCACCGCCGAGGAGCAGCGCAGCGTGGAGGCTGTGCGCGAAGCGCTCGGCACGCAGTTCTGCCGGCGCTGCAATTACTGCGCGCCGTGCACGGCCGGAATTTCGATTCCAAACGTCTTCCTGATGGAGGGCTATCTGTTGCGGTACGGCCTGGAGGACTGGGCGCGGGCGCGGTACGCGGGACTGGAGGTAAAGGCCTCGGCCTGCACGTCGTGCGGCCTTTGCGAAACCCGCTGTCCTTATAATCTGCCGATCCGCGAGATGATGAAGAAAGCGGCGGCGGAATTCGGCGAATAAGGGCTTGTGCGCGGTAAGGCTAGAACGCAGCTGGATTTTTCAATATTTTGGGCATGTCCGGATACGTTCGGTGCGCCAAAGCGCCGCGGTATGCCGAAACAGAACAGGGGCGGGGAGCGCCTAAAAAACACCAAAACGGACGACAGTGGTCTTGGAAAACCGCTGTCGTCCCATTCGTTTTGCGTGGCTCCCGTACCGGCAGCTTTGGTCCTTTGCCACGCCTTACCTGAAAGGCGGCCGACTTTGCCGTTACGGGGGAATCGTACAATGTTTCTGGCAATTTTTGTAATTTTTATTTGGCGAGGGCAGAACGCTTTGCGCCCGCGTATCGAAAGGCGGTTCGACCGATGACAAAACCAAAATCCGATCTTGCGTTGCCTGTGCGGAAGGCGCGCGACGGCGCGAAACAGGAGATCGTGCAAAATATCCCGCTGCAACAACTGCGCCCGTTTCACAATCATCCGTTTAAAACAGACAACAACGCGGAACTCGAGCGATTGATCGAGAGTATCCGTCAGGTAGGCACCATTGCGCCGGCCCTGGCCCGTCCCCTGCCAAACGGCGGCTATGAGCTGATCTCCGGGCACAGAAGGCTTGCCGCGTGCCGGGCGCTGGGGCTGGAAACCATGCCGGTAATTCTCCGCGCGATGAACGATGATGAAGCGGTGATCGCCATGGTCGATGCGAATCTGCAAAGGGAGACGATCCTGCCCAGCGAAAAAGCGTTCGCCTACAAAATGAAGCTGGACGCCATCAAGCATCAGGGCAAAGCTTCCGCGCCGATGGTGTCCCGCCGTGTCGTTGCAGCAGACGCGCACACCAGCGAGGCGCAGGTGCAGCGTTATATCCGTCTGACCAATCTTTTGCCCGCCTTGCTGGAGCGGGTGGACGCGGGTCAAATCGCCATGAGCCCCGCCGTAGAACTCTCCTATTTGTCCAAAGACGAGCAAGCGATGCTGCTCGACGCGATGGAGCAAAACGACTGCACGCCGTCTCACGCGCAAAGCATACGACTCAAGAAGCTGTCGCAGGCGGGTCGGCTGCGTGCAGAGGATATCTATGCCATGATGGCAGAGCAAAAGCCAAATCAAAGGGAGCAAATCAAGCTCCGTTGGGATGATTTTTGCCGGTATTTTCCCACAGACTATACCGATGAGCAGATCAAAAGAGATATTGTCCAGGGTTTGGAGCTGTTAAGGCGGCAGCGGGCGCAAAACCGGGATGCCCGGCTATCGGGCACGTCAAAGCGCACGGGACGCGCCGGTTCAAAAGAAAAACAGCCGTAGAAGCGGTCGACAGCTTGGGCTGCGCATGCGAATGACCGTCATCATCCGACACGATTTTCAAGCATCGGATTTTGGCCGCTTTTGCGGCAGCAGATGCCCCTTTGCGCTGCAATGGTAAACAGCGTATCGGCGAGCTGTGTCAAGGTGACACCCAGCAGATTCAATTCATCCTCGGTCAGCCTGCAGGCGAGTGCATTGGCGATGGCCGTGATGGAAGCTGTCCATTCACACGAATTCACGAGAAATTCACCCCATGCCAGTATATGTGCGGCCGGCCGGTATGTGCGGGACTGTTGGGGTTTGGGCCGCGTTTGGATGGGCCGCCCCTTAATCCCCGGAAGGATTTCGCTTGTACAGAATAAATTTCAGATTCCGGTCGCAAACGGCCAGAACAACTTCTTGCGGGGAGTGAATATGCCGCTGCTTGAGCTGCTTATCCAGCCAAATCCGATCCAATCCCATGCGCTTTAAATTGTCCTCCAAAATGCGCCCGTCCATGATCAACTCCGTGAATAGGAGCTCCTGTTCCGGACAGAGATCCATGTCGTTTGGGGTGGCGGGACGTTGGTTGCTTACCGGCAGGATTGTAAGCTTTCCGTTGTATTCAAAAACTGCGGTCTGAATGCTTGTCAAGTCAAAATATCCTTGTTGCCTGCACATTACCATGAATTCGCTCAGATCCAGTTTGGCTTTTTTCAGGTTTTCATAGTACAGCTTTCCGCGATCCATCAAAATGGTCGGGGTGCCATTCAGGTATTTTCGTGTTCGGGGGAATTTGCTGGAAATCACGCTCAGCAGTACCGTAATGCCTCCGTACAGCACCATGGCGGTAAACGGTTTCCAGGGATTCTCCAGTTCGGTGGCCATTTCGGCCGCGATGGAACCAACGGTGATTCCCGTAATGTAATCAAAAAAATCCAGCTGTGCGATTTGTTTGTGTCCAATGCACTTGGCCACCAAAAACAATGCGCCAAAAGACCCTAAGGCCACCAGGCAAAGCTTGAGAAAGCTCATACGACATCCCTCTTTCCCTTTTATTCTGACCTGTGTTTCGGCCATCATGCATGGGACTGCGCGCCTGAAAAAAGGCCGCGCGCAGGGTGCCGCCGGCGTTCAAGCTCACGAACGGATTTGACCGGCGTGTACCGCATTCCATCGAAGCGCGGCGTAAGAAGGAAAAGGAAAATTCAAGGAAAAACCGGCCCGGCGCTTCACGACGTACAGGTGCGTCGGAAGACACCGGGCCGGGGCATATTGTGCATCTGCCCCGCGGACACGGGGAGCAGATGAAAGAATTTGTGCCTCCCTCACGGGTTGTCCATATTTGAGGGATTATTGAATTGCGGCCCCAACGGGAAATTCCGCTGGGTTACGACAGGGTAATAACCGAATCACAGCACTTGTAATCGGTGTCAATGTTGTGTGCGATAAAGCGCGCTTTAAAGTTTCTGGCGTTGCACAGGGCGTTCGGCGCTCCACCGGATACGTCCAGATCCTCCGGAAGCACAAACTTGATGCATTTGACCAGCACATCCCGGCAATTCGGATAGTTGTGTGCGGGAAGTGTAATGGCTTTCATACCCCGCGGATATTCGACGCCGTTGGCGTCCACTTCGGTGAGGATGACCGCCAGTACAACCCGTTTTCCAGGGCAGACTTTTTTGACTGTGACGTCCAGCTGTAGGATGCACCCCAGGGATTCCAGATTGATGTCTCCGACGTCGATGACGACAGAATCCTGGCATCCGTCCACGGTCAGATCCACCGGAATCGGGCAGGGTTCGGGGTTAACGATGACGCCGCATTCCACGGTTACCGTAGGATTGGGGAAAACAACTGTATTCCCTTCGTTGTCCGAATAGGTGATGGACGCATTCACCGGTTTTTCGCCGGAATTCTGCGCAATGTGTTTGACATAAAACTCCAAAGAGGCGCCTTCGTTTGCGGATACGCCCAGCTCATCCATTTTCCACTGAATGGTCTTCGAATCGATCATCATGGCGGTGCCTTTTGTTGGGGGGGGATGACGCTTGTAATGGAGAAATCGGGGGAGACCATTTCGTCGATCACGATATCGGTGGCGCCCGTTTTGGAAATATTCGCCGCCAAATCCTTGAATAGTTCTTCTAGGTCGGCGTCATCCGGCGTGACGGCCACATGAGAAGCGTCCGGGTCGGTGGCCCAATCGTTCAGAACGCTTACATCGATGCCGTCCGAGCCGATTAGGCCGATGCAGTAAATGATCACGCCGGATGCTCTCGCAGCGGCGGCCACCGGGGCCGCAGGTGGCCCGACGGTGGTTTTCCCGTCTGTGAACATAACGATCACCTTTGCGTTTGCAGACGTCGGGTCAAACAACTGGGTTGCCTTGGCAAAAGCGTCCGCATGGTTGGTGGCGCCGCCCGCCGTCAAGCTGTCTACCGCACTTTTGAGTGCGTCTACGGAGGTGATCAGCTGTGTGTTAACCGTGGCTGTATCGGCAAAGCTGACAATCCCGATCCGGCTGCCGGAACCGATATTGCCGTCCGGAGAGCCGTCGGTCGATTCATCAATGATATCAATAAAGGTTTTTGCCCCAGCTTTCATGTTGGCAAGTGGGCTGCCCGCCATACTGCCGGAACGGTCCAGCACCAGGACAATGTCGGTGGGATTGGACAGAATATCCGGCGCTCGGAAAGGGCAAGCGTCACCTTTAATGATCCGTCGCAATCGATCCGATTTCGATCGATTTGCTTGTTTGAACTTGTAACACCCATGGTGTTGCCTCTTCATCATAAGCTGAAAAGGGAATGGATTTCCAACTTTATCTTATGCGATAGAGGTTACGGCGGACACTGCTGATCGAGCCAAAAAGCAAAAATACCCCCGGTACGGCCCCAAAAGCCGCCGCTTTTCTTGTGCGCGCGGATGCATGGGGACCGCCGACGCCGTTTGGCATGCCCTTTGTCGGACGGGTTTCCGCGTCACGTGCCTGGGGATATCCGTGTCCGGCGCGGTTCGGAGGTGCGCACAGAAGTTAATGCCCGCGTTTCATGACGGCATAAAAACAGCCGCAGGCGTCCTTTGGTTGCCTGTGGCTGTAAAAATCTGCCGGTATTTTCCGGTTCGCATGGTGGGGTAGGGATCACGGCGCTGGATTTCGCCGATGGCCGGCATCGGCTGCCCCGTCCTCCTGTTCAGCGGCGGCATTGTAAGGGAGAAGGGCGTAGTCTTCAAACATAAACCGGAGCCTGTCAATCTTTTTCTCCGTGTGGTAATGGCCGCAGTACCAGCGCTTGTAGTGGAGCTTTGCTTCGATCTGTCCCAGCCATGTCTCGGTGGATTTGTCCACCTGGCTCTGGTCAATGCCGGAAATAAAGACCTCCACCGGTTCATACCGCAGGGGACAGGTGTGAGACAGGACCACATCCACCTGCCAGGCACGCTGGTCCAGCACCGCTTCCACGCGCGCCCGGATCTCCGGGGAAGGCTGCTCATCCGGCCACCAGCCGAAGCCACGATCAAGACGGTAATACTTGTCCACGCTGTACGCACCGCCGATGACTATGCACTTGAAATCATCCAAATCGTAAACTTCACCGTCAACGGCAAAGAGAATATCCGGATATTCCTCCTCATAGAGCACTTTGCCGCCGTGATATGTGGTCTCTTTATAAGTTGGGATGTTCTGCGGCCTAATCTCATGGTTGCCGTGGATGCAGAGTAGCGTTATTGGGAATTTGCTGGCGAACTTCTTGGACCCATCGTCCTTCACGCTGCGATAATAATTGAAACCGGCGTCGCCGAGAACGACCATAGTATCAGATTTCTGCGTCTCCATCCTACGACAGAAAGTATCAATGCGAGCAAAATTGCCATGGGTATCACCTGTAATATAGATCATCTGGAACACCTCTATCGCCCATGATACATGTTGTGGTCGCAGTTGGCAAATGTACGAGTGAGAGATTAGGGCAGGCACACACCTGCCGCGATGTTTTATCTCTCGTATTCTTTTGTGCTGCGTCCATCCAGTTCGTTCTAATCGCGCCCGTCATCGACGATCTCATTTTCAGTTTTGTCCATTTTAAGCGCTGAAGCTATCGGAGCTAAAATCCATAGCAAAACCCCGGTACTGGCTAAGAGGCACAGCCTCGGGGTTGGTCATTGTTTTATAATCGGGGCTGCGGTGTATTTTCCAGGTATTTAACGGTCCGACGAGCAGTGTCAAGGCTTACCTTACTGGGATCTCCATACTTTAGCCAAGTGTTGAAGTTTCCGGGATTCAATCCCAAATCAGCATAGAGCCTGTAGTTGGATACGCCTTTGGCCTTCTGGAGCTTGACAACCTTATTTCGCATAAGCTCTTTCGTATGGTTATCATTTTGAAGCCGATTTTTTTTGCTGAGATAACTTCTCCATACTTTCTTATATTCCTCCGGCAAGGGGGAAGACGCATCTTGAAGCGCCGCTTTGAAACCCGCTTTGTCATATCTGTTTGCCAGATTCTTATACTCCGAATACAGCGCAGTTTTTTTGGCGGCTCGGAGCAAAACATCTGTATTGTCTGTAAATTTGGCGTAGAGAAGAAGCGGTTCACGAAGCCTTGGATTTTCATCCGCGGCTTCTTTAGTTAGTTTGTATAAGCTGTTCGTCTCGGCCTCTGAAAGCGCCCGGACATAACTCTTCAAAAAACCTGTAAAGGTCAGTTCTCTCATGGCCGATACCTCCTTACATAATCATCATAGCTTGCTTTGAAATCAGCATAGCATCTGTCGTTCAAAGCGCTGGCTCTAGCTTCATCTTCCTCAACAGCTAGCTTTTCGAGAAGCTTCCAATCAATAGCCTCAACAACTTTTTCACTTTCAACATCTCGGATATCCGTAGCCCTGGCTGAATAAAGTTTTGCAATTACGATATCCTCCAACGACGCAGTATAAAAATCAATTTTTCTGCCGCCAACGCTTAAAGGCACAAGTCTGTCCTCATAGTTATATGGGAAATTATTGATGTAGGTTTGAACCCGGCAGTTTATATCATATTTTTCGAGCAGTTCAAGAATTTCATGAGAGGCTGAAATAGCATCCACATCGTGCGTAGCTCTGGATATGCGCTCAAGCAAAATCAGTGCGCCGCCGCCCACAATTACCAGATGAAACCGCTCGTCGCCATCAAACATCAGACTGGCATCTTCATCAAGTCTATCCAGTCGTTCCAGTAAATCTTCACGAAGCATATCTGACATGCGGTGCGCCTCCTATGAACCAACAATTAAATAATACTATTATTCAATTATCATTATATTCAAGTATATCCAGTTTGTCAATGCAATATTCAACATACTTTGTCATAGCGCAATAACGGGTAGAGCTGTTTTGGCCGATAGTGGCACAGAGTTCTGCGCATAGAATCCCTGCTCAATTATTATGAGCAGGGATTCTATGCTGACTTGGTGTCATTTTTTGCTGCCCGCATGGTCTCATCTCTCGTATTCTTTTGAGCTGCGCCCGTCCGGCTCGTCCTCCTCGCGCTCGTCATCGACAATTTCATTTTCGGTTTTGTCCATGTTGAGCATGATGTTGAGTTCGTCCAGACGGGCGGACTTGGTTTTTAGTTCCTCCTCCTGCGGGAAAGGTTTTTGGACCTGCTCTTTGGCATTAGCCAGCTGGGCACGGCTGTTTTCAAGCTCTTCTTCGCAAATGTGAAGTCGCTCCTCAAAACCACTGAGCGAGTTGTCCAACCGCTGAATATTTCCAAAGATGTCCGTGCCAATAGAAGTTGTGTGCCGGAGCTCATTTTTCATCGTAATCTTATATTCCCGGCTGAAGCTGTCAAAGCTCAACTCCATAGTAAAACCCCGGTACTGGCCGAGTGGCACAGCATCGGGGCTGGTCATCGCATGACAGGCTTCCAGGATAGCGGAGCCGGCTGCTTTCTTTTCAGTAAAGACGGTGCCTTCAATTTCCATAGGCGAGAATCCATCTTCGTTTGGCTGCGTGTGTTTGGTCAGGTGCGCCATGTCTACCTTATAGCCCTCTATGCGCTGCTCCAGGGAAGAAATCCGCTGCGGAAAATCTTTGATGATCTGATCTTCCAGAGCGTACTTCTGACTCAAATGGTTGGCTTTCAATAGTTTCAGCTTCTGCACGGCAATATCTAAATCCATCTTTTCCTTGATATGCGGGTTACCGGTACAGAGGGCTTTGATCTCCGCATA
>DBPP01000018.1 GCA_002305575.1 Ruminococcaceae bacterium UBA1417 | reverse complement strand
CCTGTCCAAATTTATTGTAATAGGAGAGATACCATGCCAAGTCATAAGCTGGGCAGAACCACGGAGGATATCCGCCGGGAGATTTCGGCGATCCTGCGCGAGCTCAAGGATCCACGCGTGAGCGGGATTATGCTGAGCGTCGTGCGCGTGGAGGTCACGAATGATCTGTCGTACTGCACGGTGTACGTCAGCGCGATGGAGGGAATGCCCGCGGCGGAAAACGCCGTGAAGGGGCTCAAGAGCGCGGCGGGCTTTATCCGTCGGGAGCTCGGCGCGCGGCTCAGGCTGCGCCATGTGCCGGAGCTGATTTTTAAGGCGACGGACTCGATCGAATACAGTGCGAACATCTCGCGCATTCTGCACGATCTGGAGAAAAAATAAAGGCATAAACGGAAAGGGCGGGGATTCAAATGGCGGACAGAGAAACGGCCGCGGCGCGGCTGAAAGCGTGGGATAACATCCTGATTCTTTCGCACCGCTCGCCGGACGGCGATACGCTCGGCTGTGCGGCGGCGCTCTGCCGCGCGCTGATTGCGCTCGGCAAATCGGTGCGCTTTGCCTGCGCCGACGCGGTGCCGGAAAAATTCGGCTACCTGTTCCGCGGCGTGGCGCTCGGCGATTTTGAGCCGGCGCACATCGTTGCGGTGGATGTGGCGGATAAAGCGCTGCTCGGCACGCTGGAGCCGTTTGGCGAGCAGGCCGACCTTGCGATCGACCACCATGCGACGCACCGCCCCTTTGCGAAGGAGGCTTGGGTGGAGGGTACGGCGGCCGCGGCCTGCCAGATGATGGCGGCATTGATTCCGGCGCTCGGCGTGGAGATCACACCCGAGATCGCGGATTGTCTCTACACGGGCCTTTCCACCGACACCGGCTGCTTCCGCTACGCGAACGCGACGCCGGAAACCTTCCGCACGGCGGCCATGCTGCTCGAACACGGTGCGCGCGCGGCGGAGATCAACCGCGTGATGTTCGATACCAAGAGCCGCACGGCGATCGCGCTTTTAAAGCGCGTGTACAGCGACATGGCGTTTTTCCACGGCGGCCGCTGCGCAGTGCTTTGCCTGACGCAGCAGCTCATCGATGAGACGGGCGCGACGGAAAGCGACCTCGACGGTGTTTCGGCAATGGTGCGGCAGGTGGAAGGCGTTGTGCTCGGGCTTACGATCCGCGAGCGCGGCGAAAACGAGTATAAAATTTCCCTGCGCGCTGTGGAGCCGGCCAACGCCGCGGAAATCTGCAAGCAGTTTGGCGGCGGCGGGCACAAGGGCGCGGCGGGCTGCACGATTCACGGGACGCTCGCGGACGCGCAGGCGCAGATCGTCGCGGCGTGCGGCGCGGCGCTCGAACACATCGGAGAAGTGGACACACGGCTTTAAGCCCGGAAATACGCGAAAGGAGGGCCGGATGGACGGGATCATCGTGCTCGATAAACCACAGGATTTTACATCGTTCGACGCGGTGGCCGTCGTGCGCGGACTGACGCGCGAACGGCACATCGGCCATACCGGCACGCTGGACCCGATGGCGACCGGCGTTCTGCCGCTGCTGCTCGGCCGCGCGACGAAGGCGGCGTCGCTTTTGCCCGATACGGACAAAAGCTATACGGCGGATTTTCGCTTTGGAGAGCGGCGCGACACCGGCGACAGCACCGGCGCGCTGCTCGAAACGGATGAAACGCCGGTGGACAGGGCGGCGCTTGAAGCGGTATTGCCGCAGTTTACGGGCGATGTTTTGCAGGTGCCGCCGATGTACTCGGCGGTTTCCGTCAACGGACAGCGGCTCTACAAGCTTGCGCGGCAGGGCATGGAGATCGAGCGCGCGGCGCGCCCGGTGCACATCGCGTCCTTAAAGCTGCTCGACTACAACGCAGCGCAGCGCGCGGGGCGGCTCATCGTCACCTGTTCGAAGGGCACGTACATCCGCACGTTGATCGAGGATATTGCGGCGACGCTTTCGACCGGCGGCGTCATGACGGCGCTGCGGCGCACAGCGGCCTGCGGCTTTACGCTCGACGATGCGGTTTCGCTCGACGCGCTGAAAGCGCTGCGCGAGACCGGGGATTTTTCCGGCGTGCTGCGTCCGGTGGAAAAGCTGTTTGCACCGCTGCCGGCTGTGCACGTCACGCCGGCGCAAGGCAAGCGGTATCTGAACGGCGGCGCGCTCGATTTTGCCCGCTGCCGTTCGTGCGGTCCGGAACCCGGCACGGGTGAACGCGTCGCCGTGTACAGTGGGGGGCGCTTTTTGGGGCTCGCCGCGCTCGACGGCGGTGCGCTGCGGTACGTGAAGGCTTTCGCAGAAAACATATGAGCCCTGGCGTTTGGGGCTTCAAGAACAAGGAATTCAAATCAATTCGGAGGTTATACCATGCGCGTGATTCGCGATACGGAGACAATCAGGGAGCAGCTTCTTGGCTGCGGGAAAACAGCGGTGGCGCTCGGCGCGTTCGACGGTTTGCATATCGGCCACCGGGCGGTGGTGCGCGCCGCGCAGGCGAGCGGCCATACGCCCGTGGTGTTTACGTTCCGCGATAATCCCGCCGAGCACCTCGGCGGGGATTGCCGATATCTGACGACGGTGGAGGAGCGGCTGCATATTTTTGAGTCATGGGGCGTCGAGGCGGTTATCATGCCGGACTTTGCCGATGTCGCCGATTGGCCGGCCGAGCGTTTTCTGAACGTGCTGCGCTTCGGGCTTTCAGCCGCCGCGGTTTCCTGCGGGTCGGATTTCCGGTTCGGCAAATTTGCGGCGGGCGATACGGAGTGGCTCGCCCGCTCGTGTGCGCAGCGCGGCGCTGTGCTGCATGTGGTCGATACGGTCTGCTACAAGGGCGAGCGCATCAGCGCGACGCGCATCCGCGGGGCGATTGAACGCGGCGAAATGGCGGATGTTACGGCGATGCTGGGGCGGCCCTTCGGCTTTGCGTTCGAGGTGGTGCACGGCAACCACATCGGCCGCACGATCGGCACGCCGACCATCAACCAGCATTTCCCGGAGCATTTCATCCTGCCACGCTTTGGCGTGTACGCGTCCCGCGTGCATATCGGTGGGGAAACGTACTGCGGCGTGACGAACGTCGGCGTGAAGCCCACCGTCGGTTCCGACCGCGCACTTTCCGAAACCTGGATTCCCGATTTCAAGGGCGATCTGTATGGCAAAAGCTTGCGGCTCGAGCTGCTGGAGTTTATCCGGGATGAAAAGAAGTTCGCAAACCTGAAGGCGCTCAGGGCGGAGATTCGGCGCAACGAAAAACAGGCGCGGACCATTTTTGCGGCGTTTCAGGCATAAAAATAAGGCGGACAGCGCACCATGTGCGCGGCGTCCGCCGTTTTTTTATTTGGCACTTTTTATTCGAAATATTCGATGCAGGCGATGGCCTTGACGCCCGCGCCAACGTGGCAGGCGATGCTCAGCGGCAGCTTGTACAGCTCGATGCGGTTGTCGTCGAAATATTTCCGGACGGTCTTGCGCCATTCAAGCGCCGTCTTGAGGTTGCCCGAGTACGCTGTGGCCAGATGCACCGGCTTGCCGGCAAAGCGCGTGGCGAGGTCCTTTTCGATGGCCTTGAGCATCGTCTTTTCGGCGGCGGCCATACCGCGCACCTTGGCAAACGCGTCGAGCTTCTCGCCCTGAATCTGTAAAACGGGCTTGAGGCCGAGCAGCGTGGCGAGCGCAGCGCCCGCTGCGGTTACGCGACCGCTTTTCTTGAGCAGCTCCAGCGTGTTGACCGCGAGGTAGATGCTGGAGTTCAAGGCGGCGTTTTCCAGCTGCACGCAGATTTCCGCAGCGGTCAGCCCTTTTTCGATCAGCCTGAGCGCATCGAGCACGGATTCGCGCTGCGAAACGGAGATGCGCTTGTTGTCGACGACGCAGACGCGGCCGTTGTATTCGGCGGAAAGCGCCTTGGCCGTGCCGCAGGAACCGCTGAGCGCGGAAGACATCGGAATATGGATGATGGAATCGTAGGTCTTCAGGATCTCATCCCACAGGCCGGTGATCGATTCGGGCGCGGGCTGCGAAGTGGAGACGTCCGCGCCCTGCTCGAGCATCTCAAAGAAGTGCTCGTAGGTGCAGGTGACGCCTTCGAAATATTCGACGCCGTTCATCATAAAGGGCATCGGCAGGAGGAAAACGCCGAGTTTTTTGGCCTCTTCCCGGGTCATACTGCTGTTTGTATCGGTAACGACTGCAATTCGGCTCATGGCAGCTCTATCCTTTCTCTGTTTGGCGGCGCGGCCCCATGCGGAAAACGCGGCCGTTCATGCTATTTATACTATACGGAAAATCCGCTCCTGTCAATATACGGCGGGAGAGATTTCCGAAAAAATTGCTTGCAAAGCCCGCCTAACTGTGTTATACTACTGTAGTGCCCGTCCACGGATCAGGGACTAACCCGCAGGAAAACCAATTCGCCGGGAAAACACCAACCCCGACCTGTGAGCGAGGAAATAAACAGAAAAGGTGGAAAACACAATGCTGAAGAGCGAAAAGACAGAAATCATCAAGAAGTATGCCCGCCATGAGGGCGACACCGGTTCTCCGGAAGTACAGATCGCCGTGCTCACGAAGCGCATCAACGACCTCACCGAGCACCTGAGAACGAACAAGAAGGATCACCACTCCCGCCGCGGCCTGCTGAAGATGGTCGGCCAGAGAAGAAACCTTCTCAACTACCTCACCAAGGTTGACATTGAGCGCTACAGAGCCATCATTGCTGAGCTCGGTATCCGCAAGTAATTTTTTGTCTGTTTTCGGCTGCGCGGGCCCGCGCAGCCGATTCTGCTATACGCACCGATTGCCGGCAGGCTGGTTAGCAGTAAAAAAAGCGCACACCCGCTGCGCGTTCCTTTTATTGTTAAGCGGTTTGCAGGCGGTAGGACACAAACTTTTTTCAGGAGGAAAGGAAAATACGCAATGTTTGAAAAATTCAGAGTGTTTGAAACAGAATTTGCCGGGCGTCCGCTGAAGATCGAAACCGGCAAGATGGCGCAGCTCGCAAACGGCGAATGCCTCGTCCGCTATGGCGAGACCACCATCCATGTCGCGGCGACGGCGTCCGCAAAGCCGCGCGACGGCATCGACTTCTTCCCGCTTTCCGTCGATTTTGAGGAAAAGCTCTACTCGGTCGGCAAGATCCCGGGCTCCTTCTTGAAGCGCGAGGGCCGTCCCTCCGATAAGGCGATCCTCGTTTGCCGTATGATCGACCGCCCGATCCGCCCGCTGTTTCCGAAGGACATGCGCAACGACGTTTCCATCGTCTGCACCGTCATGTCTGTCGATCCGGACTGCTCGCCGGAAATTGCCGCGCTCGTCGGCACGAGCATCGCGCTGTCCATCTCCGATATCCCGTGGAACGGCCCGATCAGCGGCGTGTCCGTCGGTCTCGTCGACGGCAAGTTCGTCATCAACCCGACGGCCGAGCAGCGCAAGCGCTCCGAAATGGCGGTTACGGTTGCGTCTACGAGCGAGCGCATCGCGATGATCGAAGCCGGCGCCAACGAGGTTTCCGATGAGGATATGTTCGACGGCATCATGGCCGGCCATGCGGAAAACCAGAAGATCATCGCGTTCATCAAGGGCATCCAGGCCGAAATCGGCAAGGAGAAATTCTCCTATCCGTCGAACAAGCCGGAGCCGGAGATGTTCGAGGCGATCCGCGATTTCGCCGTGGAGGACGTGAAGCTTGCGCTCGACACCGACGACAAGACGGTCCGCGACGAGCGTCTCAAGCCCGTTTATGAAAAGGTGCACGAGCACTTTGATGAGATTTACCCGGACCAGGCCGCGAAAATCGACGAGTGCCTGTATCTGACACAGAAATTTGTCGTGCGCCGCTGGCTGCTCGACGAGCACAAGCGCGTCGACGGCCGCGGTATGGATGAGATTCGTCCGCTGGCCGCGGAGGTCGCCGTTCTGCCGCGTGTACATGGCTCCGGCTTGTTCACGCGCGGCCAGACGCAGGTGCTGACCGTCGCGACGCTCGGCTCCACGCGCGACAACCAGCTGCTCGACGGCATCGACGACGAGGAGACGAAGCGCTACATCCACCACTACAACTTCCCGTCCTACTCCGTCGGTGAGACGAAGCCGTCGAGAGGCCCGGGCCGCCGCGAAATCGGCCACGGCGCGCTCGCAGAGCGCGCGCTGCTGCCGGTGATCCCGTCGGTCGAGGAATTCCCGTACACGATCCGCCTCGTCTCCGAGGTGCTTTCGTCGAACGGTTCCACCTCGCAGGGCTCCGTTTGCGGCTCTACGCTGGCGCTCATGGACGCCGGCGTGCCGATCAAAGCGCCGGTCGCCGGTATTTCCTGCGGCCTCATCACCGAAGGCGACCGCTGGATGACGATGGTCGACATCCAGGGCCTCGAGGACTTCTTCGGCGACATGGACTTCAAGGTCGCCGGCACGAAGAAGGGCATCACCGCCATTCAGATGGATCTGAAGATCAAGGGCCTTACGCCGGAGATCATCAAGGAAGCGTTCGCGAAGACCCACAAGGCGAGAAATTACATCCTCGACGAGGTCATGCTGCCGGTCATCGCCGAGCCGCGTCCGGAGCTGTCGAAGTACGCGCCGAAGATGCTCTCCACGATTGTACCGGTCGATAAGATCCGCGAGGTCATCGGCTCGGGCGGCAAGGTCATCCAGAAGATCTGCGCCGAGTGCGACGTCACGATCGACATCGAGGACGACGGCCACTGCTATGTGGCGGGCATCGACATCGAGAAGTGCCGCCGCGCCATGGACATCATCGATACGATCGTCAACGACCCGGAGCCGGGTTCGTATTACAGCGGCCGCGTCACGCGCATCATGGATTTCGGCGCGTTCGTGGAAATCGCCCCGGGCAAGGAAGGCCTTGTGCACATTTCTCACCTCGACATCAAGCGCACTGAGAACGTTACGGACGTTGTCAACGTCGGCGACATCATCAAGGTCAAGGTGCTCGAGATCGACGACAAGGGCCGCCTGAACCTCTCCCGCCGCGACGCGCTGATCGATCTCGACGGCGCTGTGCCGGAGAACACGCTTTCCGATAAGCCTCGCCGTGAGCGTAGCGACCGTCCGCGTGGCGACCGCCCGAGACGCGACAGACGATAAATACAAGACGCAGGAGCCTGTCCGCTTGCAGAAGCGGGCGGGCTCTTTTGCTGTCCGGCACACGCGGACAGCGGCGGCTTGCGTTTCCACCGGGGGCAGGCACGGGCGAATTTGCGTAAAAAGGCTTTTCTTTTCAGCGGAAAACCTGTATAATGACCAAAAGAAGGGGCCTTTGTGCCGGGCTCGCCGTACATGGACGGCGGATGCCGCGGAAAATGAATGGGGCGAAATGGGGTTTTAGAACATGGATTTACAAAAAGCGGATATCGTCGTGGTGAAAATCGGCACTTCGACGCTCACCTATGAAAACGGCAAGCTCAACCTGCGGCGCATCGAGCAGCTGTGCCGCACGCTGAGCGACCTGCAAAACAGCGGGCGGCGGATTGTGCTCGTCTCGTCGGGCGCCATCGGCGTCGGCGTCGGCAAGCTCGGGCTTTCGAAGCGCCCGGACGACACGGCGAAAAAGCAGGCGCTCGCGGCGGTCGGCCAGTGCGAGCTGATGTTCATCTACGACAAGTTCTTCGGCGAGTACCATCAGAATGTCGCGCAGGTGCTGCTCACCGCGGACGTCACCGCACAGGAAAGCAGCCGGCAAAACGTCGTCAACACGTTCCGCGAACTGCTCTCGATGGGCATCATCCCGATTGTCAACGAAAACGATACGGTGGCGGTTGACGAGCTCGAGGGACGCAATTTCGGCGACAACGACACGCTTTCGGCGATCGTCGCGACACTCGTCGGAGCGGACGCGCTCGTGATCCTCACGGACATCGACGGCGTGTACGACAAAAACCCGAAGACCTGCCCGGACGCCAAGCGTATCCCTGTGATTCGCGCGATCACCGACGAGGTGCGCGCGATGGCGGGCGGCGCGGGTTCGAGCCGCGGCACCGGCGGCATGGCGACCAAGGTGCGCGCCGCAGAGATCGCGGTGCAGGCGCATATCCCGACCGCAATCATCGCGGGGGATGATCCGGAAAATCTGTACCGAGTTTTTGAAGGCGCGGGCATCGGCACGGTATTCGCGTGCTGAAGGCGCGGTATACCAATACAGAAGGGAGAAGATCAGTGATGACAGAGCTGCAAAAGATGGGGGCGGCGGCTAAAAAGGCCGCTGCGGTACTGCGCACGGCGGGCGAAAAAAAGCGCCGCGCGCTTTTGGAAGCGGCGCAGGCGCTGCACGCGGGCACGGCGGAGATTCTCGCGGCCAATGCGCAGGATCTTCAGGCGGCGCGTGAAAACGGGATGCGCGAAGCGATGATCGACCGCCTCACGCTCACCGAAGCGCGCATCGAAGCGATGGCGCAGGGCGTGGAGGATGTGGCCGCGCAGCGCGACCCTGTGGGCCGCGTGCTCAGTGGCGAGACGCGTCCAAACGGCCTGAAGATCGAAAAAATTACAGTGCCGATGGGTGTGATCGGCATCATCTTTGAAGCGCGTCCGAACGTGACAAGCGACGCGGCGGCGCTGTGCCTGATGGCGGGCAGCGCGGTGATTCTGCGCGGCGGCAAGGAGGCGTTCCACTCGAACGCGGCGATCACGGCGGTTTTGCAGGATGCGCTCGCGCGCGCCGGGCTGCCGCGCGACGCGGTGCAGCTCGTCCGCGATACGAGCCGCGAATCGAGCCGCGAAATGATGGGCCTCGTCGGCTACCTCGACCTGCTGATCCCGCGCGGCGGCGCCGGACTGATCCGCGCCGTCGTGGAAAACGCGCGCGTGCCGGTCATCGAGACGGGCGTCGGCAACTGCCACGTGTACGTCGACGAAACGGCGGACATCGACATGGCTGCAGACATCATTTTCAACGCCAAGACTTCGCGCCCCTCGGTGTGCAACGCCATCGAAACCATTCTTGTCCATGAGAAAATCGCCGAACAGGCGCTGCCGGTGATTGCGGCGCGGCTCAGCGAAAAGCACGTGGAGCTGCGCGGCGACGCGCGCACGCGCGCCATTTTGCCCGAGGCGGTCGAGGCCACGGAGGCCGACTGGGAAACCGAGTATCTCGATTACATCCTTGCGGTGCGCGTCGTGGAAAACCTGGAAGCGGCGATCGAGCACATTGCGCGGTATTCGAGCGGGCACAGCGAGTGCATCGTGACGCGCGATCTGCGCGCGGCGGAAGCGTTCACGGCCAACGTCGATTCGGCGGCGGTGTACGTGAACGCCTCCACACGCTTTACGGACGGCGGCGAAATGGGCCTCGGCGCGGAAATCGGTATTTCCACGCAGAAGCTGCACGCGCGCGGCCCGATGGGCTTGCAGGAAATCGTCTCCTATAAGTATGTAATCCACGGTGACGGCCAGATCAGATAAGCAGATACATCAGTGCGAAAAGCAGCTCGGTGTTGCCGCCTTCGCCGGAAAGCAGGATGAGGAGCGCCAGAATCAGCGTGCGCTCCTTGTCCTGCATCAGGTGGTCGAGCAGCGAGGCCGGCGGGCTTTCCGCGGCGGACGATGGCGCGGGCTGCGCCGGCGCATCCGGCTTGTGTTCCGGCGCGTTTTCCGCCTGGGGCTGCGCCGGCGCTTCCGAGCGGGACTGCATTTCCCGGGCGCGGCGCAGCGCCTCGTTGATCGCGCGCGCATCCGGCATGTTGTTGGGCATGGGGTTCCCGCCTTTCCTCAGAGAATGTTCTGCAAAACGCCGCTGTCCCGCAAAAGCGGCAGAAGGCGCAGCAGCTTCAAAATGCGGCTGGCTTCATCGAGCTTCTTGCGCCGCGCTTCCCCGAGCAGCGGCCGGAGCGCGGCGAGCAGCCGCGTCGCGTCGTCCTCCTGGTTGGCGGTGGCGAGCAGCGGCGCGGCGCGGAGCAGCGAGGCCATCACAGGCGCGTCGCTGCCGCCGAGCGCGGGCAGAAGCGATTGCAGTGCGCCTGCCGTAGCGGCCGGCGCTGTGCCCGATGCGGGGGCCGGCGACGGGCCGGCGGCGCTTTGGGCCGTATCATTTGTCCCGAGGGACTGCATGATGCTCTGGATCTGCGCCATGCTCTGCGGGTCGTTCAGCACGGAGCGGATCGCCGAGGAGAGATCGTCCATGGCGCGGACCTCCTTCTGCGTCTATTTTTGCCCGCCGAGCGCCTCAAGCAGCTTTTGGGCGGCGGGGGTGGCAAGCAGTTTCTTCGCGGCTTCCGGGTCGCTCAGGACGCGGCGCAGCTGTTCGGCCTGCGCGTTGTCCGCGTTCCCGGTGATGTCCTGCAGGCTGCCGCTTTCGGCGGCGCTGCGCAGTGCTTCGGGCGTGGTGTTCAGCCGCTGGGCCGCGAACTTCAAAAGCGACTGCAACTGGTTTTCATTCAAGGGCGTTTCCCTCCTTTTGGGTTGGTTTCCTTACAGAATATGCACAATACTGAAAAACAATGCCAGGGCGGCGCGATTCCGTCCGGACGGAAAGGGGAAAAAATGAAACTGCTCGTGTTTTCCGATACGCACGGCATGAGCCTGTATATGCAGGAGGCCATTGCGCGCCACCGCACGGCGGACGCCGTGATCTTTCTCGGCGACGGTGCGCGCGATTTTGAAACGATGCGCGCGCTGTTCCCACAGCATGCGTTTTACGCCGTGCGCGGCAACTGCGACTTGGGAATCGATCTGCCCGACGAGCTGGTGCTCGATCTCGACGGTGTAAAAATCTTCTGCACGCACGGGCACAATTACGGCGTGAAATACGATTATTACCGGATAAACTGCGCGGCGCGGTCGCGCGGGGCGGGACTTGCGCTGTTCGGACACACGCACCAGCCGCTCGAGCTGTACGACAACGGGCTTTACCTTGTAAATCCCGGTTCGGCCTCCGGTTACCGCGCATCCTATGCGTGGATCGATGCGTCTGAACGCGGAATCCTTACAAACATTATATACAGAAAATGATGGGTTTCCGGAGAATTCATCATTGACATTGTACATGGAAAATGGTAATCTTATTCTATAGACCTTTGCATGCGCTTTTCTGCCTTTGACGGGCACAGCCGCATGGTTTTCCAGGGGAAACGGGGCTTGCCTGTCGCTGTGGCGGCGGGAAAATGCCGTGCCCTCTTTTGCGTGGTTGCACCGGAAACCACTTCCATCGCCAGGGGCAGCGACAACACATGTGAAAAATATTTTCATGGAAGGACGAAGCATATGACTGAATATGAGAGATGGCTGAGCGTGGAGCTCGACGATAAGGATCTCACCGAAGAGCTGCTTTCCGTCAAGGATAAGCCCGAGGAGATCAACGACCGGTTTTACAGAAATCTGGAGTTCGGTACGGGCGGCCTGCGCGGGGTAATCGGCGCTGGCACCAACCGCATGAACGTCTACACCGTCAGAAAGGCGACGCAGGGTCTTGCAAACTATCTGATTAAGACCGGTATGGGTAAGGATCTGTCGGTGGCCATCGCGCACGACAGCCGCAACAAGGGCGTGCTCTTCGCGCGCGAATCGGCGGCGGTGCTCGCGGCGAACGGCATCAAGGCGTATCTCTACCCGCAGCTTATGCCGACTCCGGCGCTTTCCTATGCGGTGCGCCATTTGAAGTGCGACGCGGGCATCTGCGTCACGGCGAGCCACAACCCGGCGAAGTACAACGGCTATAAGGCGTACGGCAGCGACGGCTGCCAGGTCACCGAGGGCATGGCCGACGGCATCATGGCGGCCATCGAAGCGCTCGATATTTTCAAGGACGTGAAGAAAATCCCGTTTGAGGAAGCGCTCGCGGAGGGCAAAATCGAATACATCGGTCAGGAGACCGTCGACGCGTTTATCGAGGACGTTTACAAGGAGAGCATTCTCGGCAAGCCGGCGGATAACCTCAAGATTGTGTACACCCCGCTCAACGGCAGCGGCAAGATGTGCGTGCTGCGCATCCTCGACAAAATCGGTGTGAAGGACGTCACGGTTGTGCCCGAGCAGAGCGAGCCGGACGGCAACTTCCCCACCTGCCCGTATCCGAACCCGGAGATCCGCGAGGCACTGCAGAAGGGCCTCGAGCTTTGCGAGACGGTGAAGCCCGACCTGCTGCTTGCAACCGACCCGGACTGCGACCGCGTGGGCATCGCCGTCAACCAGAACGGCGACTACCAGCTGATGACCGGCAACGAGGTCGGCATCCTGCTGCTCAACTTTATCGCGCAGTGCAAGACGGAGCTGGGCAATCTGCCGAAGGACCCGGTTGCCGTCACGACGATCGTTTCCACCGACATGGTCAACGATATCGCGAAGGATTACGGCATTGAGATCCGCCGCGTGCTCACCGGCTTCAAGTACATCGGCGACCAGATTGCCCTGCTCGAGAGCGAGGGGCATCCGGAGCGCTACCTGCTGGGCTTTGAGGAGAGCTACGGCTACCTCTCCGGCGGCTATGTCCGCGATAAGGACGCCGTCAACGGCAGCATGCTGATTTGCGAGATGGCCTCCTTCTACAAGGACAAGGGCATGACGCTTGTCGACGCGATCAACGACCTTTACGAGAAATACGGCTATTACAAGAACGATCTGTGCAACTTTGCCTTCGAGGGCGAGGACGGCATGAAGAAGATGAATGCCATTATGGACAATCTGCGCAAGAACCCGCCGCAGGAGATCGCCGGCTTCAAGGTGATCGGCCGCAGCGACTACAAGCTTTCGGTGCGCACCGACGGCGACGTGAAGACGGAAATTACGCTGCCGAAGTCCAACGTGCTCGAGTATCGCCTCGAGAATGGCAGCAAGCTGATCGTGCGTCCGTCCGGCACCGAGCCGAAGATCAAGATCTACCTCTCCGGTAAGGGCAAAACGCGCGAGGATTCCGAGGCGATCATCGCGAAGATGAAGGAAGCTGCAAATCCGCTGCTCGGCCTGTAATTCGAAAAATGGCGGTTCCCGGTTTCCGGGACGCGTGCAACAATTTTGGCGGCAGGTCGCGACGGCCTGCCGCCGATTTTTATGCGGCAAGCGCGGGCGTCCATCCAGAGAAGCTCGAAAGGCCGTCCGAAAAAGCGAATACATCGCGGATGAAAAAGAAAATTGGAAAAGGAGAATGAAAAAAATGAAACGAAAGATTTGCTGGTCTGCGGCGTTTGCGGTGAGCCTGCTGCCGATGCTGCTGCATCAATACGGCGGAGCGAGAGGCGTGCAGGAAATCAGCGGCCTGATCAATTTACTCAACCCCATCGCCGTCGTTTCGGCGGTGCTGTTTGTCCTCGGCGTGTGGGCGCCGCGGCAGGGGCCGGCCGCGCGGCTGGCGCTGGGCGGCGTCGGCGCATTGGGCATCGTGGCTGCGGAGGTCTACACGTTCCTCACGTGGCACATCGAGACGATCACCGGCGCGTTCAGCCTCCAGAGCAGTGTGCGGCTGGCGTTCCCGGAATTTTATGTCGGGCTGGCCGTTTCAATCGGTTTTGCGGCCGCGTATGTGGCGCTCGGCGCGCAAGCGGCGGCACGTGCACGGGCACAAGCAGCCTGACATACAAGACGCCCGGCGGGAAACGATGCCTGCCGGGCGTCTTGCCTTGTTCATTGTTTCAGGGCGCGGTATTCTGTGGCGCGTATCATTCCGCGGTTTCCGCGGATCGTGTGTTGATCGTGATGTCGATGGAATGCACCGACGTATCGCTCGCGAGCATTGAGACGTGGAGCTGGTGGATCTGTTCGCCGGTTTCCACGACCCAGACGTATTCGGTACGCAGGATACCCAGATCCATGTCGTTCAGCTGGACCGGTTCGGCCTCTGTAGATCGGGTCGGCGCACCGTACAGCTCGACGGCCTTCTGGTACAGCGCGTCGAAGTCCGCCTCGGTGGGCGACCCTGCCGCCTCGGGACCGGCTGACCAGGTTGCGAAAACGGAGTAGAGCACGTCGTCGAGGAATTCCACCTGCAGGGGCAGCTTGTGGCCGTTGATCGCCGCGTAGCCGTCCGGCGTCGTGTAGACGGTGTGCGACTGTGCCGAGGCGGAGAGCGTCGGCTCCCCGAGGTCTACGCCGAGCGCTTCGCCGGCTTCCTCGGGGCTGATACCCCAGGCGAGACCCGGGAAGAGGAACGCGCCGTCGTCGTTGCACTCGAGCGTCTCGATGGTGAAAATCGGCTCGGCCGGGGACGCGCTGCACGCAGCCAGAATGAAGACCAGACAGAGAAAAACGAGAAAAATGGGGGTTTTGCGAATGACCTTTTTCATGGTGCGGCTCCTTTCTGCAATAAAACAAACTGTGGGAAGAGGCTGCATCATTATCCGATTTCAGCATACCACGCGGTCGACAATTTGTCCATTTTTTTCCGCATAATTATCAAAAAATATAGTCGAAAATGAAGGGCCTATGGATCTTAACGATCCACCTCAAAGGCATTGAAAGCAAAACTAGAAAATATGTTCGAAAATGTGCGGAAAATCCATTGCTTTTTTGCGCGGCGTTTAGTATAATGAAAGCAACAAAACGAGTGTTCCGGGAGGCCGGCACGGGCGGAGCGGTTCTGCACCCGTCTGCAAAACGCGGATTCGAACCGCCCGCGTCTCCCGAAAAAGCATACGCCGCACAGGAAAGGTAAGGAGCAGAACTATGGCATCTGAAAAAAACGCGAAAGTGTCTGAAAAGGCAAAGGGCAACGATAAAATCAAGCCCGAGGATAAAATTAAGGCGCTGGAAACCGCGCTGACACAGATCAAAAAGCAGTTTGGCGAGGGCGCCGTCATGCGCCTTGGCCAGAACAACGCGCTGCAGGTGGAGGCGATCCCGACCGGCTCGCTTTCGCTCGACCTCGCGCTTGGCATCGGCGGTCTGCCGCGCGGCCGTATTGTCGAGATTTTTGGGCCGGAATCCTCCGGTAAAACGACGCTTGCGCTGCACTGCGTGGCGGAGGGTCAGAAGATGGGCGGCAATGCCGCGTTCATCGACGTGGAGCACGCGCTCGACCCCGTATACGCCGCCGCACTCGGCGTCGATGTGGATTCGCTGCTCGTCTCCCAGCCGGATACCGGCGAGCAGGCGCTCGAGATCACCGAGGCGCTTGTGCGCTCCAATGCGATCGACGTCATCGTCGTTGACTCCGTCGCCGCGCTCGTACCGCGCGCTGAAATCGAGGGCGAAATGGGCGACAGCCACGTCGGCTTGCAGGCGCGTCTGATGTCGCAGGCGCTCCGGAAGCTCGCCGGCGCGATTTCGAAATCGAACTGCGTCGCGATCTTCATCAACCAGCTGCGCGAGAAGGTCGGCGTCGTGTACGGCAACCCCGAAGTCACGCCGGGCGGCCGCGCGCTGAAATTCTACTCCTCCGTGCGCATCGATGTGCGCAAGAAGGAGGTCATCAAGAACGGCACCGACATCATCGGCTCGCACACGAAGGTCAAGGTCGTGAAGAACAAGGTGGCGCCGCCGTTCCGCGAGGTGGAATTCGACATCATGTACGGGCAGGGCATCTCCCGCGTCGGCGAACTGCTCGACCTCGCCGAAAAGCTCGACATCGTGCAGAAGAGCGGCGCGTGGTTCTCCTATAACGGCACGCGCATCGGCCAGGGCCGCGAGAACGCGAAGAAATTCCTGCAGGATAACCCCGACCTATTTGAGGAGATCACCGCGCTGGTCAAGCAGAATGCCGATAAGCTCTACCTGAAGACGGGCAAGGGCGAGGGCAAGCCGGTCGTGTCGCCGGTGGAGACGGCCGCAATGCCCGAGGAAAAGCCGGTCGACTCGAGAAAAGTCAAGGCGGACATCGACATCACCGTCGATGACGACGAATGATCCTGACCGATATTCGGCCGCGCCGCCACCGGCTTTCGCAGCTGTACATCGATGGCGAAGCGGCGGTGCAGGTCGATACCGAGACGCTCGCGCGCAGCGGGCTGGCGGTTGGCGACACGCTGGACGACGAGACGCTGCACGCGCTTATGAAGGCCTCCGCCGAGCACCGTGCCCAGGAAAAGGCGCTCTACCTGCTCGAGCATCGTGCCCACGCCAAAAAGGAGCTGGAGGACAAAATTGTCCGCGCGGAAATGGACCGTGAAGCCGCGCACCGCGCGGTCGAGCGCATGGAGGCGCTCGGGCTCGTCGATGACGAGGACTATGCGCGCCGCCTTGCACAGTCGCTGTTTACGGTCAAGCGCTTCGGTGCGCGCCGTGTCAGGCAGACGCTGCGCCAGAAGGGGATTGCGGACGATATCATCGAAGCGGTGCTCGCGGAGTTTTCCACAGATTCCGACGAAACAGCGGAAAATATCCGCGCGATTTTAGAGCGAAAATACCCCGCCGCGTGGACGGATGAGAAAACGCGCCGCCGCGCCGTCGCCGCCTTGCAGCGGTACGGCTACGGCTTCGAGGACATTTTTCGCGTCCTGAATGCGGAAGCGCCGGACACATAAGAAACGCGGAATCCCTTTGGCCGTGGCCGAAGGGATTTTTGCAACTGTAAGGGAGGCACAACGGTGGGCGAACGATATAAAACAGCAAGTGCGGTGATGCTGCTCCTGCTGCGCACGCAGAAGGGTAAACGGGAAATTTTGCTGCAAAAACGGCAGAATACCGGGTATGCGGACGGCATGTGGGATTGCGGCGCTTCCGGGCATGTAGAAGAAGGCGAAACGATGCGAGTTGCCATGGCGCGGGAAGCGGCGGAAGAACTGGGGCTGTCGCTCTCCTATGCAGATCTGCACTTTGCAACGTTCGTACATAAAACTTCGCCGGACGGCACGACGTATATCAATGTGTTTTTTTATGCGGAATGCGGAGAGGCGCAGCCGCGTATCTGTGAGCAGGACAAATGCGCGGCGCTTCGGTGGTTTCCGCTGGACGCGCTGCCGGAAACGCTGTTGGCCGACCGGAAGGCGGCGCTCGAAAATTTCCGAGCGGGCATCCCGTACAGTGAATTTGGCTGGATCATGCGCTGAACGACCGGCGATTCGACGTTGTGCGGTCTGCATTGTACGTTTTTTATGAACGGACGGCTTTTCGATTGAAAAACCGTCCGTTTTCTGCTAGAATAAAAAGAAAATACCGCTGAAAACAAAGGGAAAGGACTTTTTACATATGGCAATCAAAGTGGGAATGGTCAGCCTGGGCTGCGCGAAAAATCAGGTGGACGGCGAAATGCTGATGGCGAGCCTCAAAAACGCCGGCTTCGAGCTCAGCGACGATGCGGCGCTCGCCGACGTTGCGATCGTCAACACCTGCGGTTTCATCGAGAGCGCAAAGCAGGAATCGATCGATGAAATTCTGGAGCTTGCGACGCTCAAGAAAGAGGGCCGCATCAAGAAGCTCGTCGTGACGGGCTGCCTTGCGGAGCGCTACCGCGAGGAAATCCACAAGGAGCTGCCCGAGGTGGACGGCGTGTTCGGCATCGGCGCAAACGGCGATATCGCCGCGTGCATCGAAAGCGTGATGCAGGGCTTTGCTGAGCGCTTCCCCGAAAAGGAAAAAATGCCGCTGTGCGGCGACCGCGAGCTTTCGACGCCGAGCTACTTTGCGTACCTCAAAATCGCCGAGGGCTGCGACAACCGCTGCACCTACTGCGCAATCCCGCTGATTCGCGGCGGCTTTCGCAGCCGCACGATGGAGAGCATCGAGGAGGAGGCGCGCGCGCTCGTTGAAAACGGGGCGAGGGAGCTGATCCTGATCGCGCAGGATACGTCGCGCTACGGGCTTGACCTGTACGGCGAATATGCGCTCGCAAAGCTCCTGCGCCGCCTGTGCAGGATCGAAAAGCTGCGCTGGCTCCGCGTGCTCTACTGCTACCCGGACGCCATTACCGACGAGCTGCTCGACACAATCGCCGAGGAGGAGAAGATCGTCAAATACATTGACCTGCCGCTCCAGCACGCATCGGGCAGGATTCTGAAGGCCATGAACCGCCGCGGCGACCGAGAGAGCCTGACGGCGCTGCTGCAAAAAATCCGCGAGAGAATTCCGGGCGTCACGCTGCGCACGACGCTGATCACCGGCTTCCCGGGCGAAACCGAGGCAGATTTCACCGAGCTCGCCGAGTTTGTGAAGGATGTGCAGTTCGAACGTCTCGGCTGCTTCGCCTATTCCCAGGAGGAGGACACGCCCGCCGCCGAGCTGCCCGACCAGATCGATGAGGACGTGAAGAACCATCGCGCGGAGCTCATCATGGATTCGCAAATGAATATCATGGATCGGCTCGGCGAAAAGCAGGTGGGCCGCGACATCGAGGTGCTGACCGAGGGCTTCGACCGCTACGCCGAATGCTGGTTCGGCCGCAGCGCGATGGATGCGCCCGACATCGACGGCAAGGTGTTTTTCACGGCGGAGAAGAAGCCGTATTTCGGCGAATTTGTGACCGTGCACATCGATGAAGCGGTCGATTGCGACCTGTTCGGCACGCGCGTCTGATGGCGGAAGGGGAAGAGAAATGAATTTACCGAATAAGCTGACGATGCTGCGCATGGCGCTGGTGCCGTTTTTCGTGTTTTTCACGTTGGCCGATTTCATTCCGCATCATCTGCTGATTGCCGGATTGATCTTCGGCGCGGCGTCATACACCGATCATCTCGACGGCAAAATCGCCCGGCGCGACCATTTGATCACGAATTTTGGCAAGCTGATGGACCCGCTTGCCGACAAAATCATGGTGATGTCGGCGCTCGTCTGCTTCGTTTCGACGGGCTTCACGAACGTGTGGTTTGTGCTGCTGATCATGGTGCGCGAGTTCGCCGTCACCTCCATCCGCCTGATCGCCGTGGAAAACGGCAAAGTCATCCCGGCCAACAACTGGGGCAAGGCGAAAACCGTTTCGCAAATCATCGCCATCTGTGTGATCTTCTTTTTGCAGTATCTGCTCGAGCTCGACGGGCTGGGCATTCTTGCATTGCCCGTGCGTGATACGCTGCAGGTCGTGTTCGGCTGGGTCGGTTTTGCGCTGATGGGCATTGCGGCGCTGCTTGCCGTCGTTTCCGGGGTCATCTACGCGAAGGACAGCGCGGCGCTTTTCCGCGAAAAATAAACGGTGCAATGTGGCTTTCGGCTCGCCTGCGCGGCGCGCCGGGAAGCTGTGAGACGATACAAAGACGGCCCGCCGCGGGGACAAGCGGGGCGCCGCCGGAAAGGCTGAAACTATGAAAATTACCGTAATCGGCTGCGGCCGCTGGGGCTCGTTCATCGCGTGGTATCTCGATAAAATCGGGCACAGCGTTTCGCTGTATGGGCGTGCCAGTTCCGCGCGAATGCGCGCGCTTCTGGAAACCCGCTCGAACGGGCTTGTCGAGATGCCCGCGTCGCTGACACTGACAACGTCGCTCGATTGTGCGGCGCAGAGCGACGTCGTCGTCATTTCCGTCAACGCGCAGGGCCTGCGCGCCCTGATGCAGGAGCTTCAGCCGCTGCAGCTGCGGGACAAGATCTTCGTGCTGTGCATGAAGGGCGTGGAGATCGAAACCGGCATGCGCCTTTCGGAGGTCTGCGCCGCGGGCTGCGACAATTCAAACCGCGTGGCGGTTTGGGTGGGGCCCGGCCACGTGCAGGAGTTTGCGGCCGGTGTACCGAACTGCATGGTCATCGACAGTGTGGACGAAGACGTGAAGCACACGTTGGTCGATGCGTTTTCGAGCGAGCTGATCCGCTTTTACTACGGGCAGGACCTCATCGGCAACGAAATCGGCGCGGCGGCCAAGAACGTCATCGGCATTGCGGCCGGTATGCTCGACGGCCTCGGCCTTTCGACGCTCAAGGGCGCGCTGATGGCGCGCGGCACGCGGGAGATTGCCCGCCTGATCGACGCGCTCGGCGGCAACGAACTTTCGGCCTACGGCCTGTGCCACCTCGGCGACTACGAGGCGACGCTGTTTTCGCCGTATTCGCACAACCGGATGTTCGGCGAAAAGTTTGTCAAGCAGGAGCCGTACACCGACCTCGCCGAGGGCTATTATACGGTGGATGCGTTGCTGCGGCTTGGCAAAACAGTCGGCGCTGATCTGCCAATCTGCCGCGCGGTATACAACGTTCTGTATAAAAACGCGGATATAAACGCGGAGCTCAACGGGCTTTTTACAAGGAGTATAAAAGATGAGTTTTAACATCCATAGGCTGCCAGATCCCGCGGCGGCGCTCCCGCTGTTTGACGGCTGGGACGAAACGATTGTCTGGTCGGCGCTCGACGGCACGATGGGCGACATCTACGCGGATGAAAATTTGACGGTGGCCTGCGCCGTACTCGGCGATTTCGCGTTCCTTGCAGCGGAGGAAACCGCGTTGGACGCGGTGCAGGCGCTGCTCGCGGATCTGCAGGCGCGCACGGACCACGCGCTGCTGCTCGTCGCACGGGACGAAGCGCTTTTTGCGCGGTGCAAAGCGCTCGTCGGCGAAGTGGAAACCGGCGTGCGGTATGCGACGGGCAAAACGGCCGGGACGTTTGACCGCGAAACGCTGCGCCGCTTTGCGTCGGCACTCCCGGATGGCTACACGCTTTCCGGCATGACGCCGGAAATCTGGACGCAGATTCAGAAAATTGGGGGCTGGGCGCGCGATTTCAACTCGAATTTTGCCGATTACGAGGCGTTTTCGGCGCAGGCGGCCGGCGTTTTCGCGCTGCAAAACGGGGAGATCGTCTGCGGCGCATCGTCGTACTCGGCGTTCGACGGCGGTATAGAGATTGAAATCGCGACGCAGGAAGCGCACCGCCGGCGGCATCTGGCGCGCACCTGCGCGGCACAGCTGGTGCTCGACTGTCTCGCGCGCGGTCTGTACCCCTCGTGGGATGCGGCAAACCTCGAGAGCCTGCACCTCGCGCAGCAGCTCGGCTATCGCTTCAGCCATGTGTACCCGTATCTGGTGCTGGAGCCGCAGGCGGTCGTTGACGCGCGGCTGCGCAAGCGGTACGAGGAGGCGCTTTTGCAGGCGGCGGCGCTGCTCGAGGGCGAGCCGGCGCCTGTGCCGTGCATGGCGAACCTTGCGGCGCTGCTCTTT
This sequence comes from Ruminococcaceae bacterium UBA1417, assembly GCA_002305575.1. Classification (GTDB taxonomy): domain Bacteria; phylum Bacillota; class Clostridia; order Oscillospirales; family Acutalibacteraceae; genus Hominenteromicrobium. The sequence goes on along the minus strand of DBPP01000018.1, from coordinate 60,955 downwards.
GAGACGCTTGACCGCGTCAATTGGGCGGGCTTCTACACGGCGGAGGCGGACGGTAACCTGCTGCTCGGGCCGTTTCAGGGCAAGCCGGCGTGCGTGCGCATTGCGCGCGGGCGCGGCGTTTGCGGTACGGCGCTGGAGACTGGGCGGACGCAGCTGGTGCCGGATGTCCACGCGTTTCCGGGGCACATCGCCTGCGACAGCGCGAGCCGTTCGGAACTGGTCGCGCCGGTGGTCCAAAACGGCGCAATTCGGGCGGTGCTCGATCTCGACAGCCCGGTGAAAAACCGTTTCACCGAACGGGAGCAAAGGTTTGTAGAAAAAGTGGCAGATCTGCTGGCGGCAAAATTTTGACCGTCGGCCTGCAATACAATTTGATCTGGGAGGAAAAAATATGACCAATGCAGTGATTGAAAACATTCTGACCCGCCGCAGCGTGCGTGCGTTTCAGGAAAAGCCCATCGATCGCGAGACGATCGAGACGCTGTTACAGTGTGCGGTCCATGCACCCAGCGCGATGAATCGCCAGACGTGGCACTTTTCCGCGGTTCTGAACCGGGAAAAGATTCAGAAACTCGCGGCCGCAATGGGCAAAGCGCTCGGCAGCCCGGCGTACAACCTGTATTGCCCGGCGGCGCTGATCATCCCCTCGAACGAAACGGGGCTCATCAAGACGTGGGACAACGCCTGCGCACTCGAAAATATTTTCCTCGCGGCGCATTCGCTGGGCATCGCGTCGGTTTGGATCAACCAGGCGTCGGATACGTGCGACGACCCCGGTGTGCGCGCGGTGCTGACGGAGCTCGGCGTACCCGAAGGCCATGCGGTGTACGGCATGGCGGCGCTCGGCTACGCGGCGGCGGAGCCAAAGCCGGTGGATAAGAAATACCCGGTCACGATCATCGAATGACAACCGACAGGGAGGCGCTTTGCGGAAAAGCGGCCTCCCTTTTTTTGCGCCATCTGGTGCGGGAAATCCAGAGAAATTTGGCCAAATTTACCGATAATTTCAAACAGATAAACAAAAAACAGATGAATTTTAAAAAATAATTGAAATAAACACGCGTTTCTGGTATAATTTATTTCAAGGATTTTTTAATCTATGCCGTGGCTTTTCGCCGTTATCCCAGTTGACAAAAAGCGAGTGGGACGGCAATGTGCCGCGGTATTTTATTTTGGGAGGGGACATACGATGGCAAGAACCATGACGGCCAAAGAATACGAGATTTACAAGTCGGCGATTTTAGCGGCGAACGACAGCAAGGACAAGGAGGCGCTGCGCCAGATCCAGAAGCAGCTGGTCGCCAATTACGGGCTGGATAACAAGGATGTGCAGTATCTGCTGCGCCTGTTTGCGTATTCGGTGTAAACGGAAAACAAATTTTGACAACTGAAGGGGGAACCACGATGGAAAACACGTATGCGGTACAGGCGACGCAGCACGCGCGCCGTGTGTTTGATCTATCTTCCCAGTATCTGCGCAATCGGTCGGAGGCGGCCTGCGAAACGCTCGACCAACTGTTGACCCTGACCCAGACGTATTACGACAACAAATGCGACGCGTATGCGGGCGTTCTGGCAATTCATGCGCATATGCTGGCGCTGTGGCATGTCAACGAAGCGTATAATCCGGAGAAGGCCATGGCGCTCGCAAGCCTTGCGGCGGAACGGTATGAGGAGCATTTGCAATCGGATACTGTGCGTGCCCAGTCCGAGGCCGAACGCCAAACCATGCAGCAGTATCTGTGGCAGACGCAGCTGATCTGTGCCTATGCCCATTCCATGCGGGACAATATGTTCGATGCGCTGGAATGGCTGCAGAAAATCCCGGACGGACGCGGAGGCGCGGTCTACCTCGCGCTGCTGGGCACCGTGCAGTTCAGCCTGCTGCGCGACTACCACTACGACCCGTATTTTCCATCGGCGCTGGCACTGTTTCAGCTGATGGATCAAAATCTCCAGCCGTCGGTGCGGTATGTGTTTGAAGAGGATATTTTGCGCTCTGCCTATGGCTACTACACGCTGTACTATACGCACGGCGTGGAAAATCCGCAGTATCCCGTGCCGCACGACCCGCAGTACGCGCTTTACCTTTTGCGGCGCGTACAGCCGGTGTTGACGGATGAGCAACAGAAGACATGGCTGCAGGAAACCATCGATACCCTGCAGGGTGCAATAGAACATGGAGGGGTTTGACGTATGAACGATTATATTATTTTGTGCCCCAACCCGAGTTGTGGCTGCAAGCTGCGGCTTCCGGCGGGGCGCGGCAGGATTTCGGCAACCTGTCCGAAGTGTAAAACGGTTTTTCTGTTCAACAGTAACGTGGGCCTGATTGACCACGGCAAGCCGCCAGTGAAAAAGCCGGCGCCGCCCACGCCGTATCAGGCGCCGCCGATGAAAAAGCCGGCGCCGCCCGTAAAAAAGCCGGTGAGCAGCGCGCAGCAGACTGGATTCATGCGGGATATTGCGCTGTTTTTCTATTCAGAAAACGTCGGGACCAAGCTGCGTAAGGCCAGCAGCTTCCTGCTGAAAAATACGCCGATCAAAATCATTGTGGACGGCAAGCTGGCGGGCGAAATGGTCGACCACAAGCCGACCGTCATCCGGGTGTCCGGCGACGAGCACTGGCTTTGTCTGGCGATCAGCGGCATCCCGGCAGCCGTCGCGCTCAACGCCAAGCTTTCGGGCCTTGCGGCAAAAATCCCGGCCGGTCATGCGGACTGCCTCGTCTACATCGAAAAGATCGGCCCCACCGAGTTTTACCCGCGCGTCGGGTACCGACAGGACAGCTTCCTCGACGGCCTCAAGGCGTATTTCAAAAAGCTGAGCGCGGGCCAGGCGCTGCAGGATCGGATCCGCCTGAAAGAAAACCGCAACAATTGCGTATACCTGACCTTTGAGGACGACGGCTTCCGGCTGGAGTGGGATGTCGCCAACCCGAAGGGCTTCCAGCAGTGGTCGACCGGCCGCAACGGCGAAAAGATCTCGTACGCCCAGCTCGGCCTGCAGCCACCGGCTGCGCGGCCCGGCGGCTACTGGCAGTTCGTCAATTTCGAGGTTTCCGGCGTGATCGACGAATCGGACAATCTGACGTGTCTGCCCGGCGGCAAAATCACCGAGCGCAGCATGCACAGTCTGGTCTGAACATCCACGACAGCGAGAAAGGAAGGCGGCAAATGAGCGGATACGACACCTGCAGCAAATGTGTGTACTGGGTACACGGCGTTTGCCAGATCACCAAAGAGCGCAAGAACGACACGATTTGCACATGCGGCAAATTTGAGCAGCGCAAGGAGAACCGGTAATTTTCAGAGCGTGCGGAAGCGGCTTCGCTTTCCGTGCCGCCCTGTTCAAAATGAAAGGAGTAACCACCATGGACAAAAGCGATTTGAAAGCACTGAAAAACTGGCTGGACCGCGCGGGCTATCTGCCCCGCTATCAGGAGGATTTAATCGATGAGGCCATTTCCTGCATCGACAATGGATCGACTTATCGGGCCGAGCAGGCCTTGAAGACGATGGCGCGCAACTACCGCAACGAAGGCAATTCGGACGCCGAGCGCGCGGTGGAGCGTCTGCTGTAAAAAACAGCGCCAATACGGAAAAAAACAGGGCGGCACACGGTTTGCGCGTGCCGCCCTTTCTGTATCTGGGAACGTCTCAAAAAAATTGGTGAAATGGTGCGCTGCGACCCAAAACACGGTTGAAAATCGCCGCGCGGTGTGTTACAATAGGCCGCGATGCGCGCAGACTGCGCGGCAAATTTGGAACCCCGCAGGGGGGGAGGAGTGGATCAGGTGGTTAAGCAGGAAAACTCCATTGTCAGCGGCGTGATCTGGAAGCAGCTTCTGCTGTTTTTCTTCCCGATTCTGATCGGCACGTTTTTCCAGCAGCTGTACAATACGGTCGATACGGTCGTCGTTGGCCAGTACGTCGGCAAGCAGGCGCTTGCGGCCGTCGGCACGACCGGCACGGTGATCAATCTGCTGGTCGGCTTCTTCGTCGGCGTCTCGTCGGGCGCAACGGTCATCGTCTCGCAGTTCTTCGGCGCGGAGGATGGGCCAAACGTCTCGAAGGCCGTGCATACGTCCATCGCGTTGGCCCTCGCGGGCGGTGTGGTGATCATGGTGATCGGCTTCGTTTCGGCGCGGCCGGTGCTGCGCGCGATGCAGGTGCCGGCGGATATTCTCGAAGACGCGCTGCTCTATATGTACGTGTATTACGCGGGCATTATCGCCAACATGATTTACAACGTCGGCACCGGCATTCTGCGCGCAATCGGCGACGCCAGGATGCCGCTGTATGTGCTGATCGTATGCTGCCTCGTGAACGTTGTGCTCGACCTGCTGTTTGTCATTGTGTTTCACTGGGCGGTGTTCGGCGTGGCGCTCGCGACGGTGCTCTCGCAGGTGGTCAGCGCCGGGCTGATCCTCGTGCGCTTGATGCTCACGCGCGCGTCCTACCGCGTGGAGCTGCGAAAAATTCGCTTTGATGCGGGGATCCTGCGCAGCGTCATCCGCATCGGCCTGCCCGCAGGGCTGCAATCCGTCATGTATTCGCTCTCGAACATCTTCATTCAGGCCAGCATCAACGGCTTCGGCACGGATGCGATTGCGGCGTGGGCGGCCATCGGCAAAATTGACGGCTTCATCTGGATGGTGATGAACGCGTTCGGCATTGCGGTGACGACGTTTGTCGGCCAGAATTTCGGCGCCCGCCGGTACGACCGCGTCAAGCGCTGCACGCGGGTCGGCCTTTTGATGGCGCTCGGCACGACGATCGCGCTCAGCGCGCTGCTCTTTGTGTTCCGCGAACCGTTGCTGCGCTTCTTCACCGGAGACGACGAGGTGGTGCGCATCGGCGCGAACTTTTTCCTGATTCTCGCGCCGTCTTATTTCACGTTCGTATTTATCGAGATTTTCTCCGGCGCTATCCGCGGCGCAGGCGAAGCGCTGCAACCGATGCTGATCACCTGCTTCGGCGTGTGCGGCCTGCGGATTCTGTGGCTGGTGATCGCGGTGCCGTTTTGGCCCACGATGGAAATGGTCGCCATGAATTACCCGGCCACCTGGGTGGTGACGGCGCTGGTGTTCATCGCCTACTACGCCCGTTTCCGGTGGCTGGACCGCTGCATCCGGCGCGAGCACGACGCCGCGCACACCACGCTTTCCGCTGGAAAAGCGTGAAGGGACGGGTACAAAAACACAACACAAAAGAAAATTGGCAAAGCAAAAGGATCGCCCGCTGTGGCGATCCTTTTTGTGGTTGGGGTGTAAGGCAATCAGTAATTCTTTGCGCGCAGCTCAAAATAAGCCTTCGGATGGGCGCAGACCGGACAGACCTCCGGCGCATCCTTGCCGATGTGGATGTGGCCGCAGTTGCGGCAGATCCAGACCGTGTCGCCGTCTCTCGAGAAGACGATGCCGTTTTCGATGTTCGCGAGCAGTTTGCGGTAGCGCTCCTCGTGCTCCTTCTCAATCGCGGCGACCTGCTCGAACAGGTAGGCGATGTGGTCGAAGCCCTCGGCCTTCGCGTCCTCGGCAAAGCTTTTGTACATATCGGTCCATTCGTAGTTTTCACCTTCGGCGGCGTCCTTCAGGTTGGCGATGGTATCCGGGACATTGCCGTCGTGCAGCAGCTTAAACCAGATCTTCGCGTGCTCCTTCTCGTTGTTGGCGGTTTCGGTGAAGAGATCGGCGATCTGCTCGTAGCCGTCCTTCTTCGCCTTGGATGCGTAGTAGGTGTACTTGTTCCGCGCCTGCGATTCGCCGGCGAAGGCTGCCATCAGGTTCGCTTCGGTCTTTGTGCCTTTGAGATCTTTCATGCCAGTTTTCCTCCTTGCTTTTTAATCTTAGTCTTATCGGTTTGCACCGGTCTATGCACCGGCCTGTATGTTGATTCCATTATATACCGGAACTGGGCAAAAAGCAAGTAAAAAATAAAAATAATTCTTAATTTTATTTTAAGAGGCGCCGCGCGCTTTACATCCATTTTTTCTTTTTGAAAACAATCCATTCGACCACAATAAAAGCGATGGAAAGCAGGCAAACGGCCGGATACCCATAGGCCGAACGCAGCGCAGGCATGTTTGCAAAGTTCATGCCGTACCAGCCGGTGATCAGCGTCAGCGGCATAAAGACGGCGGAAAGAATCGTCAAAATCTGGATAATCCGATTCTGACGGACACTGATTCTCGACTGGTACAAGTCCAGAATCTGCAGCGCGTATTCCCGCAGCGCGGAAACGTCGGCGTGCAGGCGTTCGGCCCGGTGCGAAAACAGGCGGAACAGATGGAGCGATTCCGCGTCGATCAGATCATTGGGGCATTCGGCGAACTGGTCGCCGATCTGTGCGAGCTGCTTGTAAAAGCGGCTGAGCACCATCAGCTCCCGCCTTGCACGCATCAGGCCGCGGTCGAAATCCGGGGGAATCCTTTGCACGCGTTCCTGAATTTCGCCTTCCCGCGCTTCGAGCCGGTCCTCATAAGCGTCCGTAAAATCCTCGTCGTCGTGGATCATCGCTTCCAGAAATTCAAAAAGGGCCTGCGCCGGCGCGTGCAAATCGGTGATCTGCCGCTGCTCGATATCGCGCACCATGGCTTCCACTTCCGGGTCGTCGCTCACCAGGAGCAGACGCACGGGATCCAGATAAAAGCCGCAGTCCCAGGCGCGCTGGAGAATATCCTGCTTATCCGGTACATGCAGCGTGCCGAGCACATACCGCCGGTACAGGTCGGCTTTACAATGCTGCGTGTGCGTCATGCTGCGCATCAGCAGCGGATCCTGCACAAGATCGCCGTAACGCGCGTCAAATTCCGCCCGCGTCAGGACCTCCACATAGGGTATGCCGGCCGGAACAGGCGGCGCGGCGCTCCCTTTCTCATTTAAAATAAACTGCATCTGCGGTAACGACCTTTCCCAAAAGCTTACAGCTCAAACTCCAAAACGCCGCAGTTGGTCATTTTGAACGCGGCGTAGTCCTCGTTCGGTACATCGAGGAAGTATGTGCGAATCATGCGGCAAATACCGCCGTGGCACACGAGCAGCGTCGGCTCGCCGCCCTGCGCTTTCAGTTCGTTGAGCAGCGGGTAGAGGCGCCCGGCCAGATCGAGCATCGATTCGCCGCCCGGGTAACGCACGGCGAACTGCCGCTTGTTCCGGTTGAAGGCCTCGCCGTCCCAGTCCGTATTTTCATAGATGCCGTAGTCCTGCTCGATGAGCCGCGGCTCGGTCTCAATCGTTTCCACGCCGATTTCCCGGGCGATCAGCCGGGCGGTGTGCTGGGCGCGGACCATCGGCGAGGCAATGATGCGCCGGATACCGCAGCCCGCAAGGCTTTTGCCGGCCTCAATCGCCTGCTGCACGCCCTTTTCAGTCAGGTCCAGATCCGTGCGGCCGCAGACGCGGTGCGCGGCGTTCATCGGCGTCTCACCGTGGCGCGTAACGTACAACTTCATGGGGAATTCTCCTTTCTGTGCGGCGGCCGGTCAGACACGGTCCGCAATCATGTACAGCAGCTTTTCCGTATCGGCCCAGCCAAGGCACGGGTCGGTGATCGACTGGCCGCGCACCATGTGGTCGCTGATCTTCTGCGCGCCCTCGATCAGATAGCTTTCGACCATCACGCCCTTGACGAGCGTGCGCACGCCCTCGTTGTGGGTGCGGCTGTGGAGCACCTCGCTGACGATGCGAATCTGCTCCTTGTATTTCTTGCCGGAATTCGAGTGGTTTGCGTCGACGATGCACGCGGGGTTCTGCAGCCCGCTTTCCGCGTACAGCGCGCACAGGCGGGTCAGATCCTCGAAGTGGTAGTTCGGGATGTTCGTGCCGTATTTGTCGACGCCGCCGCGCAGGATCGCGTGGGCGAGCGGGTTGCCGGTTGTCGTCACGTCGCAGCCGCGGTAGATGAAGTTGTGCGCGGTCTGTGCGGCGCGGATCGAGTTCATCATCACGGCGAGGTCGCCGGAAGTCGGGTTCTTCATGCCGACCGGGATGTCCATGCCGCTTGCGGTCAGGCGGTGCTGCTGGTTTTCCACCGAGCGCGCGCCGATCGCCTCGTAGGAGAGCAGGTCGTCCAGGTAGCTGCGGTTTTCCGGATAGAGCATTTCGTCGGCGCAGGTGAGGCCGGTTTCCTCGATCGCCCGCATGTGCAGCTTGCGGATCGCGATGATCCCGCCGAGCAGGTCGGGCGCTTTGTCGGGGTCGGGCTGGTGCAGCATGCCCTTGTAGCCCTCGCCGGTCGTGCGGGGCTTGTTCGTGTAGATGCGCGGGATCAAGATGAGCTTGTCCTTCACTTGCTCGTGGATGCGCGCGAGCCGCCCGGTGTACTCGAGCACGGTATCCTCGTGGTCGGCCGAGCACGGGCCGATGATCACGAGGAATTTGTCGGATTCGCCGCGGAACACCGCCGCGATCTCCGCGTCGCGCGCGGTCTTCAGGCGCCGGATGGCTTCGGAAAGCGGAAATTGGGCCTTGAGTGCCGCCGGGTTGGGCAACGCTTTGTGGATGGTCATGGACATGGGAAAGACTCCTTTGGGTATGTAAATGCTAACACGATCGGGAGAAATCGGCTAAAAAAGCCTGCAATTCGCGTTCGTCCCGAAAGATTTTCTCAAAAATATGGTACAGCGTATCCGTTTTGTCGTAGGGGCCGACGGCGTAGCACGGCTTGCCGAGCCCGTAAGCGATGCCGGCCTCGATGTGCGCGGATTTTCCGGCCGGCAGGACAAGCAGGAAGTTTTCCGAATCCCGTTCCCCGCGCAGGTCGTGTTCGAACAACGCGCGCACACTCGGGTGGTCGAGGTCGAGCGCTTCCACCGTGTCTGCAAGCTGCGGGTCCGCTGCGTCCAGACCCGCCTCCCGGTGGGACGCTTCATTTTCGAGGAAGCAGTAGCGCGGGATGTGCAAATCGTCGAACAGACGGCAAATGCGCAGGATGTTGTCGCGGTTCCGCGCCCGTCCCGCAATATAAAATTTGTATGGCGGCGCCGAAATGGCCGGTTCCTCTGCGGCGCCGACCGCCGGGGCGGTCTCTTCCCGCTCGGTGTTCTGCGCGATCAGGCGGTCGATCGCATCCTCGCTGTACGAGAGCAGCCGGCCAAACCGCACCGCGATGGCCCGCCGCGCTTCGCCCGTGTACGCGCCGGATGCAACCAGCGCGCGTTTGTCCCGGAAAATCGCCAAAAAGGCCTCGAGGTCGGCCGGGTCGCGGTAAAACACGATGTTCTGCTTGCCGCGGTTCATCGAAACGGGAAACAGGTCGGTGAGCAGCGGCTCCGCCTGATGGTGCGCACCGCAGCCGTACCGGGCCGCGATGGCCGCGCAGTCCCGGATGAAATCCGCGCCGAGCACGGTGTCGAGCGCATCCTGCGTAAACGGATGGCTCAGCGCAATGCGCTTCACGCCGGCGCGCACGACCTCGCAGAAAGCGTCGCAGACACCGAGCGCGTAGGCGCGCGCGTCGATCGATTGGTTCGGTTCCATGGAAATCTCCTTTGTATGTAAGCCGCCGCAGCGGCGTGGGGTAGCGTGGATTATTCGAGGTGGACCTGCACGTTCTGGGCGTCCGCCAGGGTGTTTTGCAGAAAGCGTTCGAGGTCGTTCTTCGTCGTAAGGCTTGCGCCCGTCTGCATGATCGACTCCTTCATCGCCGGGGTAAGCGTGTCAAAAAAGGCGCGCGCCGCGCTGTCCAGCTTGTTCAAATCCATGGTGTTCATCCTTTCCCGCCGGTGCGGGGCCCGGAATCGCCCGGAACGCCTGTCCGGCTGTTTATTGATGGATTTAGCCTTTGCAAAAGCGCGGCAAATATGCGTCAGCGCCACCCGCCGGAGACGACGAGCGTTTCGCCTGTGATGTACGGGCTTTCAGCGAGGAAGCGCACGGCAGCGGCCACCTCGGCGGGTGTGCCCGCGCGCCCGAGCGGAATCTCGGCGCAGAGCGCAGCCTTGTCCGCGTCGCTGAGGTGGGCGTTCATTTTCGTGTCGATGTACCCGGGCGCGACGGCGTTCACCGTGATGCCGGACGGCGCAAGCTCCAGTGCGAGCGCGCGCGTCAGGCCGAGCATCCCGGCCTTCACGGCCGAATATGCGACCTCCATCGCGGCGCCCGAAACGCCCCAGATCGAGGAAATGTTGACGATCGCACCCGACTTGCGGCGAATCATCGACTTTGCGGCGCACTGCGCAAGGTACATGGCTGAGGAGAGATTGGCGCCGACGAGCGCGTTCCAGGCGGCGGGGGAAACCGCGTCAAAAAAATCGACGAGCGAAACGCCGGCGCCGTTGACGAGCACGTCCACATGCCCGAGCGCCGCCTCGGATTCGGCCCAGACGCGCGCGCACGTGGCGGGGTCGGCGAGGTCGCCCTGTACTGCGCAGGCCGTATGGCCTGCCTGCCGGAGCGTTTCGGCGAGCGCCGCGGCGTTTTCAAAATGTCTGGCGCCGTGCAGGGCGACGCCATAGCCCGCAGCGGCAAAATGCCGGGCGACCGCCGCGCCGATTTCGCCGGATGCGCCTGTAATGAGTACCGTTTTCATTCCATATTCCCCGTCATAAACATCAGAATGGCGAGCGCCGCGAGCGGTGCGGTTTCCGTGCGCAGGATGCGCGGGCCGAGCGTCGCCGCCACCGCGCCGTGCGCCCTGGCAAACGCGACCTCCTCTGCATCGAAGCCGCCCTCCGGACCGATAAAAATCGAGACTTCGGTTTCGCCCGCAGGCACGCAGGTCGAAAGCGGCGCGCCGCCGCCCTCGTAGAAGAGGATTTTCGCGCCCTTGGCGCTGCATACCGCATCTCGGAAATCCGTGAGCGGCAGCACCCGGGGCACGGCGCCGCGCCCGCTCTGCTTCGCGGCCTCGAGCGCAATGCGCCCGAGCCGCTCCTGCTTTTTCTGCGCGGCCTTCGCATCGGGGCGCGAGACGCAGCGCGCCGTCATCGTGGGGCAGATGGCAGCGACGCCGAGTTCCGTTGCCTTCTGCACGACAAGCTCGAGCTTGTCGGCTTTCGGCATGCCGGGGTAAAGTGTGACGCGCAGCGTGGGCTCGCTCACAGTTCTCTTTTTCTGCAAAATGCGCACCGACACGGTATCGCCTGCAATCGATTCGATCGTACCGTCGAAGTCAAACCCCGCGCCGTCACAGAGCGTGACGGCTTCGCCCGGCCGCATCCGCAGCGCGCGGGCGATGTGCCGGCCATCCTCGCCGTCCAGCACCGCGGCGCCCGTCTGCGCCGTTTCGTCCCACTGCACGGCGGTGGTGAAAAATCTCGGCATGAAAACCTTCCCCTTCCTGTGGCGCGGCGCGTCTGCCAGGTTCTGCAGGCCGCCGCAATCACCCTTATTGTACACGTTTTGCGGCTTTGGCGCAATCCCTGCGCGGACTTTTATCTTGCGCAAATCGCGCGCAAATGCTATACTAAACAGTATCGATTCGAAATATCCACACAGAGGATGAAAGACATTGGAACAGAGCAAAATCCGGAATTTCAGCATCATTGCACATATTGACCACGGCAAGAGCACGCTGGCGGACCGCATTCTCGAGCAGACGCAGACCGTCGCGCTGCGCGACATGGAGGACCAGCTGCTCGACAACATGGAGCTTGAACGCGAGCGCGGCATCACGATCAAAGCGCATGCCGTCACGCTTGTCTACCACGCCGACGACGGCGAGGACTACACGTTCAACCTGATCGACACGCCGGGCCATGTGGACTTCAACTACGAGGTTTCCCGCTCGCTCGCGGCGTGCGAGGGCGCGGTGCTCGTCGTCGACGCGTCGCAGGGCATCGAGGCGCAGACGCTCGCGAACACGTATCTCGCGGTCGACGCCGGCCTCGAGATTGTGCCGGTGCTCAACAAGATCGACCTGATTTCCGCGGACCCGGACCGCGTGGCGGCGGAGATTGAGGACGTGATCGGCATTCCGGCCGAGGACGCGCCGCGCATCAGCGCGAAGACGGGCGTCAACATCAAGGCGGTCATGGAAAAGATCGTATCGGACATCCCTGCGCCTGAGGGCGATCCCGACGCGCCGTTTCAGGCGCTGATCTTTGACTCCTACTACGATGCGTACAAGGGCGTCATCGCTTATGTGCGCATCAAGGAGGGCAGCGTGCATCCCGGCGACACGATCCGCATGATGGCGGTTGGCAGCGAATTCTCGGTCGTCGAGTGCGGCTATCTGCGCGCAACGTCGCTCGAGCCGTCGGACTGTCTTGCGGCGGGACAGGTCGGCTACATCACGGCGTCGATCAAGAACGTGCGCGAGGCGCGCGTCGGCGACACGATCACGCGCGTGGATAATCCTGCGCAGGAAGCGCTGCCGGGTTATCGCGCGGTGCAGCCGATGGTGTTCTGCGGCATTTATCCGGCGGATGGCGCGCATTATGCCGACCTGCGCGACGCGCTCGAAAAGCTGCAGCTCAACGACGCTTCGCTCACCTTTGAGCCGGAGACCTCGGTGGCGCTCGGCTTTGGTTTTCGCTGCGGCTTTCTCGGCCTGCTGCACATGGAGATCATTCAGGAACGTCTGGAGCGCGAGTATAACCTCGATCTGATCACGACCGCGCCGAGCGTCGTCTACCACATCACGAAGACGGACGGCACGATGCTGTCGATCGACAACCCGACGAATTATCCGGACCCGAGCCAGATTCAGCTCGCGGAGGAGCCGATTACGAACGCGCACATCTATTCGCCGACCGAATTTGTCGGCAACATCATGGAGCTGTGCCAGGAGCGCCGCGGCGTGTTTAAGGATATGAAATACCTCGACACCGACCGCGTCGACATCCATTACGAGCTGCCGCTCAACGAGATTGTTTACGATTTCTTCGACGCGCTCAAGTCCCGCACGCGCGGGTACGCGTCGTTTGACTACGAGCTCACGGGCTACCAGAAGAGCAGTCTCGTGAAACTCGACATCATGCTCAACGGCGAGATCGTCGATGCGCTGTCGTTCATCATCCACGCGGACAAGGCGTATCCGCGCGCGCGCAAGATGGTGGAAAAGCTGCGGGACAAAATTCCGCGCCAGCTCTTCGAGGTGCCGGTGCAGGCGTGCATCGGCGGCAAGATCATCGCGCGCGAGACCGTCAAGGCCCTGCGCAAGGACGTGCTCGCGAAGTGCTACGGCGGCGATATCACACGCAAAAAGAAGTTGCTCGAAAAGCAGAAGGAAGGCAAGAAGCGCATGCGTCAGCTGGGCACCGTCGAGGTGCCGCAGGAGGCGTTCATGGCTGTTCTCAAGCTCGACGAATAGCGGGCGGGCACGGCCCGCGCCGATTGTCCGCGGGGTCGCCTGTGCTTGCACAGGCTTGTGTAGGGAGGAAACGGCTGCGCGGGTCGCGTGCTCAGGGCGCTCCCGGCGGGCATGGCCCGCGGCGAGCGTCCGCGGGGTCGCCTGTGCTTGCACAGGCTCGTGTAGGGAGGAAACGGCTGCGCAGGTCGCGCGCTCAGGGCGCTCCCGGCGGGNNCGGCCCGCGGCGGATTTCCGCGGGATCGCCTGTGCTTGCACAGGCTCGCGTGGGAAGGAAACGTCCGCGCAGGCCGCGCGCTTTGGGCGCGCTCTGTGGGCGTATTTTATGGAGGAAAGATGCTTTCGATTTACATCCACGTTCCATTTTGCAAATCCAAATGCCCGTACTGCGATTTTTATTCCGCAAAGCCGCGGGAGGAAAGCGTGCTCGGGCAGTATGAAAAAGCCGTCTGTGCACGGCTTTTTTCCTATGCGGAAAAATACGGGCGTCGGACGGTGGGAACGGTATATTTTGGCGGCGGCACGCCGAGCGTTTTCGGTGCGGCACGGCTTTGCCGCGTGTTGGACGCCGTAAAAGCCGCGTTTGCTGTGTGCGCGGACGCAGAAATTACGGCCGAATGCAATCCCGGCGACGTGGACCGCGCTTTTTTTGAGACGCTGCGCGCCGGCGGGTTCAACCGCATTTCAATGGGAATGCAGTCGGCCAATGCCGACGAGCTGCGGGTGCTGGGCCGCCGGCACGATGCGGAAACGGTGCGCCGGGCGGTGCAGGCGGCGCGCGCGGCGGGCATAGGAAACGTATCGGTCGATTTGATGCTCGCGCTGCCGCACTCCACGTGTGAGACGCTGCGGCGTTCCATTGATTTCTGCGCGGACATCGGCGCCGCCCACGTTTCGGCCTACATCCTGAAGATCGAGCCGGGCACGGCCTTTGCGTCGCGTGCGGAGACACTCGGCCTGCCCGACGAGGACGGCACCGCGGACCAGTACCTGTTTGCGGTGGAACGGCTTGCGTCGCACGGCTACGCGCAGTATGAGATCAGCAATTTTACGCGCCCGGGCTTTGAAAGCCGGCACAATTTGCAGTACTGGCGCTGTGGGGAGTACCTGGGCATCGGTCCGGCGGCGCACTCGTTTGTCGGCGGGCGGCGGTTTTATTTCCCGCGCGACCTCGCGGGCTTCCTCGCCGGTGCGGAACCGGTGGACGACGGCCCGGGCGGCGGGTTTTCAGAATACGCGATGCTCGCGCTGCGGCTGTGTGAAGGATTGCGCCGCGACGCCTGCGCCGCGCGTTTTCCGGATGGCGCCGCGCAGTTTGACGCGGTGCGCCGGGCGGCGGCGCGTCTGCCGTGCCATCTGGTGGAAGCGGGCGACGACTGTATCCGGCTGACGGCAGAGGGCTTCCTCGTATCAAACGCGATTCTGGTGGAGATTCTACCTAAAAAGGATGTTAGAGATGTCTGAAGGGGAGACAGGATAGGAAATGCAGGTGCACGCGGTGTTAAAATATCTGTGTGAGGCGACAGGCGTTTCCCTACCCGAAACGGTCGGTATCCATATCGGCGTTTTTCAGGAACCCTATTTGGGGTATATCTATGATGGGCGCAAAATGCTGGAATCCCGTTTTACCAGAAACCGGATCGCACCATATGGCTGTATATCTTCCGGCGACGTTGTTTTAATCAAGCGCGCAGCAGGCGCGGTTGAAGCGGCTTTTACTGTAGGTGAAGTCCGTCAATACAACTTGCAGCAGACACCAATTGCAGCTTTACGTGCGGCGTATGGAGAGGCGTTGTGTGTGGATGAGGTGTTTTGGCCAAAAAAGGAAAAAAGTCGGTATGCAGTTTTATTGGAAATTCAAGGCCTGCTCCGCTTTTCTCCGTTTCCCGTGGAGAAACGGGGACGATCTGCATGGATAACATTGCGGCGTGCTGCACAGGTTTTGATGCCATAAGACAATGATTTGCGAGATATACGGTTTATAAAGTCATTTTAAAATGCGAAGCAATATAAGAAAAGCCCTTGCTGTATATACTTCAAATACAGCAAGGGCTTTATGAATGTTTTTTAGATATATAAAATTTATTCGTTGGATTTCAGCGATTCGGCCATATCGATGTGGGCGATTTTGCGGCGCATGATGAGGTCGGTCACGACGGTGCAGAAGAGCACGAACAGCACGGTCAACAGGTAACTGACCGGTGCAATCACGTATTTGAAGGAAACCATATCCACCTTGATCTGATTCATGACAAAGGCGTGCAGCAAAACGCCGAGCGGCAATCCCACGATGACGCCCATCAAAGAGAGCATCGCGTTTTCGCGGAAAACATATGCGCCGGTCTCGCGCGCGTGGAAGCCGAGCACCTTGATCGTCGCGATCTCGCGCACGCGCTCCGAAATGTTGATGTTGCCGAGATTGAAAAGCACGACGAACGCGAGCGCGCCGGCCGAAGCCAGCACAAGCGCGACGACATAGTTGAGGCTTTGCATCATATTGTCGATCATGCGGCGCGTGTCGGTGACGACGGAGACGGACGCCACGTCGTTTTCGCTCGAGAATGTGGCTGCCAGGCCGTACGCATCGGCGCCCTCCGCCATGCGCATCAGCAACGTGGTGGGTTCGAAATCATCGTCAAACGCCTGGTCGTACGTTTGGCCGGTCATGTAGATGTAGTTCTGCACGTAGTTTTCGACAAGTGCCGCCACCTGAAGTTCCGCTTTGTCTGTGTCGGAAACGGAGACCGTTACGGTGTCGCCGACGCGCACGCCGGTGAGCTCCGCCAGCTTTTCCGAAACGACGATTTCGCCGTCGCCGGGGAAGGGTACGGCTGTTTCGCCGCGGTGCAGGTCGATGATCTCGGTGATGGCCGGGTCGTCGGAAACGATGTAATAGACGGATTTTGTCGATTTCGGCCCCGTCATTTCGCCGGTACCCATCAGGACGGCGGCATCGGTTTCCAGCTCACCCGCATGGTCCGTCTCAAGCGCCTCGATAGACGCGTCGGTCAGCGGGTCGTCAAAGGTTACGGCGAGGTCGTATTTCTGGATGTCGTCGAACTGGTAGTTGGCGATGTTGGCGACGGAATCGTGGATGCCAAAGCCGGTGAGCACGAGCGCCGTGCAGCCTGCAATGCCGAGGATCATCATGATCATGCGCTTTTTAAAGCGGAAGATGTTGCGCAGGGACACCTTGTGCAAAAATTTCAGGCGTTTCCACAGCGGCGTGATGCGCTCGAGGAAAATGCGCTTGCCGGGCTCGGGCGCCTTTGGGCGAATGAGATCTGCCGGCGTGCTGTCCATCGCATAGCGACAGGCGAGGAAGGTGACGCCGGCCGAGCACACAAGCGAAGCGAGCAGCGAAATGAGGAACAGCACGGGATCATACAGGCTGACAAAGCCGGGGATGTGGTACAGCATCCCGTAAGCGATCCAGATGACGTACGGGAAAAGGTAGCCGCCGCCGAAATAGCCGATCAGGCAGCCGATCGTTGCGGCGCTGCCGGCATAAAGAATGTACTTGCCGCTGACGGCGGCACGGCTGTAGCCGAGCGCGCGCAGCGTGCTGATTTGCGTCCGCTCGTCGTCGACCATACGGGTCATGGTTGTCGAGCACACGAGCGCGGCGATCAGGAAGAAAAAGATCGGGAAGATGGCGGAAAGCTTTTCGACGATCTGCGAGTCGCTTTCAAAGGTGACATAACCGGTGTTTGTATCGCGCGTGAGAACGTAAAGCTCCGGCGCGGTGAGATCGTCCAGCTCTTTTCTGGCGTCGGTAAGTTCGGCCTCGGCGTCGGCGATCTCCGTCTCAAATTCCGCGAGGCCATCCTCGTATGCCTTGAGGCCGTCCTCGTATTCGGCGCGACCCTCGTCGAGCGACTGGGCGCCGTCTTCATATGCCTTGAGGCCGTCTTCGTAGGCCTCGATACCGTTTTCAAAATCGATGAGTGCGCTGCGGGCTTCATCCAGCGCGGCCTGCTGCGTTGTCTGCTGTGCTTCGAGCGCGGCGACGCCGTTGTCATACCCGGTCCAGCCCTCGTCCAGCTGTGCGCGCGTGGCGGCGAGCGTCGCCTCCGTTTCGTCCAGCGTGGCCTTGCTGGCGTCCAGCTGTTCCTTCTGGGCCGTAAGCTGCGCGCCGTTCTCATCGAGTTCCGCTTTGCCGGCCTCCAGTGCGGCGCCGGTCTGCTCGAGCGTGATGCGCGTCTGCTCCAGCTCCGCGGCGATCTGCGCCGCGGTTTCCTCCGGCAGCGTGTCCCGGATGGCCTCAAATTCGGCGCGCTTTGCCGCATATTCCTCCAGACCGGCCGTGTAAGCGGCGTAATTCTGGTTGTACGTATCCAGCGCAGCGCTGTACTGCGCCCAGCCGTCTTCCCATTGCGCAGCGTAGCCTTCGTATTCGGCCTTGCCCGCGTCGTACTGCGCCTTGCCTTCCTGATAGGCGTCCTCGCCCGCGGCGAGCTGCGCGTAGCTTTCATCCAGCGTCTGCCGCCCGGCGGCTATGGCGCTGTCCAGCTGGTTCTGGCCGTCGTAATATTGCGCCCAGCCGGCGTCCAGCGCGCCCTGCCAGGAAGAAAAGCCCGGCTGCAGCTGTTCGGCGCCGTCGTCCAGCTGCGCCTTGGCGTCGTCGAGTTCGGCCTTGGCGTCCGCAAGCTCCGCTTCACCGTCTGCGAGTTCCTGCGCCGCGTCGTCGAGTTCGGCCTTGGCGTCCGCGAGCTCCTGCTCACCTTCGGCTTTTTTCTCGGCCAGCTCCTTTTCCCCGTCGGCAATTTCGGCCTCGCCGTCCGCGACGAGGTCGTCGAATCGCGTGTTTATGGCGCTGAGCGCGCTGTCCTCCACCGTATCGGCGATCTCGTCGACAAACGTCTCGTATTCGTCGCTGTACAGCGGGAATTCGCCGTCGAGCTTCACATACATCTCCGTGTAATATTCGAGGTCGAAGCCCTCGGGCGGGATCAGGACAAACGCGTCGAGACTGCCGTCGCCGAGCGAGGTGGTGCCGCGCTCAATGGAGATGTACAGCGGCGAGTAGGCGAGACCTGTTATCGTATAGGTGTCGTAGGCCAGCGGACAATCGTCGTCGGTCTTTTCCACCGTGATTTTCTGCCCGATCATGTCCTCGCTGAACCGCTTGGCGTCGACCAGGCATTCGTCGCCGTGTGTGGGCATGTTTCCGGCGGCGAGCAGTGGCTCGTCAATGGCATCCGTGAGCATATGCGCGCGGTAGACGAGCTCCTCGTCGTTTTGCACGACGACAAAATCCGTAGAAGCGGAGCCTGCGGCCGCGGTCACATGTTCCACCTCGGACACGGTCTCGACGTCGGTGTCGTCGAAGCCGATGGTCGAGAGCAGGCGCAGGTCGTACAGCGCCGTTTCCTCTATGTACGCGCTTGCCGTGGCGGTCATCACCGGGCGGGTGAGCCGCAGACCGGTGAGAAACGCGACGCCCAGCGTGATGATCAGCAGAATCGCGATGTATCGGCCCATGCTGCCCGTGACGCTGCGCCGTATGTTTTTCTTTAATGCTTTCGTCATAAAAATCACCGTGCTTCTGGCGGGCAGAAGCCATTTCCGTTTGCGTTCCGGGAGACGGACCGAACGGACCGCCGTGTCACCACTCGATGTCTTCGACGGGAATGATGTGCTCGTTCATGTGTGTGGAGTGAATCCGTCCGCTCTTCACGCGAATGATGCGGTCCGCCATGGCGGAGAGCGCCCCGTTGTGCGTGATGATCACAACGGTCATGCCGTCGCGCCGGCAGGTGTCCTGCAAAAGCTTCAGGATGGATTTGCCCGTTTCGTAATCGAGCGCGCCGGTCGGCTCGTCGCACAACAGGAGCTTCGGCCGCTTGGCGAGCGCCCGGGCAATCGAAACGCGCTGCTGTTCGCCGCCCGAAAGCTGGGCGGGGAAGTTGTTCAGGCGGTGGCCGAGGCCCACGGCGCGCAGCATTTCGTCCGCCGGCACGGGGTCCGGGCAGAGTTGCGCTGCGATCTCCACGTTTTCGAGCGCGGTCAGGTTGGGGATCAGATTGTAAAACTGAAAGACAAAGCCGATGTCAAAGCGCCGGTAATTTTCCAGCTTCGTGCGGTCGAAGCTGCTGATTTCCACGCCGTCCATCAGCACGCGGCCGCTCGTCAGCGTGTCCATGCCGCCGAGAATGTTGAGCAGCGTCGTTTTGCCCGCGCCGGATTCGCCGACGATTACGCAAAATTCGCCCTTTTCAATGTCGAAGCTTGCGTCGGAAAGCGCTTTGACCTCAACGTCTCCGGTTTTGTATATTTTTGTCACATTTTCAAAACGCACAAATACGCTCAAGGTCTGTTCCTCCCGCATTTCCTTATGCTGATATATGCCTTATACAGCTTCATTATAAATAAAAAACAGGCGGAAGTCCATAAACAAAATATGAATATCTGTGCATTATTTCGGCAATACTGCGCGTAAATGCCGGGCTTGAAACCGCCAATCTGCACAAAAAAACCGGCCCCGCAGGCGAGGTCGGTTTGGCGTTTATATCTGAAATTTTGTCGGGCGCGGTCAAAAGCCGCGCCGGTGCCGCCGTCTCTTTCGGCGGCGCGGATCACCGGTTTTTGCCCTCGGTTTTCGTGGTCACGCTGGGCACGCGGCCCGTGATGTACGCGATCGAGCGCTCGATTGCGTCGCGGGAGTTGCCCCAGTCGCCGTCTTTATTGCGGTAATCGAACATACGGCAGAAATGCGTGGTATCGGCTTTCACGGTGTCGAGATAGCCCTTGGCGAGGCGCCGCGTTTCGGCCGCAAACGGGATGAAATTCTTTTTCGGCATCTTCTGTGCCGCGCTGAGAATAAAGCTGTAGTGCTCCAGGCAGATGTGCGTCTGCGCGGCGTAGAGGTCGCGGAATTCCGGCTCGTTCTGCCAGAGCTTGATGACGGTTTCGCTCAGATGCCGCATGTTGCTCTCCAGGCTCTCGCACACAAAGCACGCGTGCCGGCGGCGGTCCGCGGCGGCGAGGACCTTTTTGAGCGGCGTCTTGGACTCCTCGGGAAAAATATCGTTCCCGATTTCATCGAGCAGGCTCTCAAGAATCAGCGCGACGGACAAACGGCTGCCGCGCTGGAGGATCATTTCGAAGTGATCCTTGCAAAAGCCGAGGCGGTTCGTTTCCACGCGCACGTCCGGCTCCATCATGGCCGCGCCGGTGATGTAGGTCGCCATACGGTCTTCGAGCATGTCGCGCATCCGGCAGAACGGGCAGCCGTCTTTCGGCTCGAAAATTTCACTGATCGGGATGGAACAAATGTCTTCGCGCATAACAGGACTCATCCTTTCGCTGTCTGGAACGTGTGTATATTCCGTGTATTTATTCATAGCGTTGTGTGGTAAAGAACGGCGGACAAAACCGCCCCGGCTTCGACAGAATCCGGGGGAAAAACCAAAAAGCGGACTAAAAAACAAGCCACTTTCCGCTGGCTTTTCTCCATTTTACACGATTTCGGGGAAAAATACAACCGGTTTTCCGCAAATCCCGCGCAGAATTTGGCGCGTCTTTCCACATAGGTGGAACACCGTGTTTTTAAAATTGATTCCCCACAAGAAATAAAAGCGTTTTTTGCTTCAAAACACAACATCTTGGTGCCCTAATTTTTTCAAATACTAGTGTTTTGCGGGGGATTTTACAAACGGTTTACACAGCGCGGTTGCCGCTACCGCCGGAAAAAACCGGCGGTTTTGGCCGTGACGTTTACATAATGTATCGGGTTGTGAAAAGCTGTGGAAACCGTTTTCCATATGGAAAGCGGGTTTTCCACATTTTCCACAGAGTTTTCCACAGACGGTGCGGAAAACTAGGTTGGAGCTTTATGTCAACGTCTGCAAAAGGCGGGATATTACGGAGCGTATAGAGGGATTTTGTCGGAAGCCGGCCGCGTATTTTGTGAAAATAACGGATAATTATTCGCGGCTTGTCGCAGCGGCAGAGGCGGCGGTCCTTTTTGGCGCGGCGGGCGGTGCAGCCGGAAAATGCGCGCCGGGCGGGGGAGGAATTTTTGGATACCGGTTGAATCCGCCTGCCGGGTATGGTATAATGCACAATATAGTATATTGAGATCGTATGCGCAAAGGAAAGGAAACCGCGGCCTTATGGTGGAAGAAAACGAAAGAGAAAAGGATATCATTGCCGGACGCAACGCCGTCCTGGAAGCGCTGCGGGCAAGAAGGCCGATCGACAGCGTGTACGTGCGGCGCGGGGACAGAACGGGTTCGGTGAACGCGATCGTGCGCATGGCAAAGGATGCCGGCGTGACGGTGAAGGAAGCGGATGGACGCAAGCTCGACGCGATGTGCGGCGGGGCCAACCACCAGGGCGTGGCGGCGGTCGCGGCCGTGCGCGCGTTTTCCGACGTGGAAGACATTTTCGCGCTGGCGGAAAGCCGCGGCGAAAAGCCGTTCTTGATTGTCTGTGATGAAATTGCGGACCCGCACAACCTCGGCGCGATCATCCGCACGGCGGAATGCGCCGGCGCGCACGGCGTGGTGATTCCGAAACGCCGGAGTGTGGGGCTCACCGCCGCGGTGGGCAAGGCGTCTGCCGGCGCAGTCGAGTATCTGCCCGTGGCGCGCGTGCCGAACCTCGCGGCGTTTCTCGAGGAGATCAAGGCGCGCGGCGTTTGGGTCTACGCGGCGGATATGGACGGCGTCGACTGGTGCCAGACGGATTTTTCGGGCGCGACGGCGCTGGTCGTCGGGTCGGAGGGCTTTGGCGTATCCCGTCTGGTCCGGGAAAAAGCGGATTTCATAGTTTCTCTGCCGATGAAGGGCAGAATCAACTCGCTGAACGCCTCGGTGGCCTGCGGCATTCTCTGCTATGAGATTGCGCGGCAGCGGGCGGGCATCAGCGCAAAAGGAGGCGCATGAAAATGAGCGCGGATAATCGGTTTACACTGGAGGATATTTTGGAAGAACAGCGGCGCGCGCGGCAGGGCGCTGAGGAGCCGGGTGAGCCACAGCCGCAGACGGCGGACCCCGCACCGCAGGCGCAGGACGCAGCGGAACCGGAGGCAGCGCAGGAGAAAACGGAGCCGCAGGCGCAGTCGGCGCCTGAGACCGAGGAAGCGCCCGCGCCCGTGGAGACGGTGGAAACGCCGTACACGGAGGAAGAGCGCCAGGAGGCGCAGCGCGAAAAGAAGAAAAAGCGCGGCTGGTTCGGCCGCCGCAAAGAGAAGAAGGAGAAAAAGAAGGCGGAGCAGGAGACGTTTGATGCCGCAGAGGACATGTACTACGGCATCCAGCTCAAGCCCATCGACGAGTATACGCGCAGCTTTGACGCGACCGGTGAGGTCACCATGGGGGACGAGGGCTTTAAAAAGCTGTTCGACGAAAACACCGCGGAACTCGACGACGAGGTGGCGAAGAATTTTGAGCGCCTGCAACGGGAGCGGCGCCGCCGTGTGGCGGAGGCCGTGGAAAACGCGGGCGTCAACATCGACGAGGTGGAGAACGAGCTGGGCATTGTAGCGCCCGTTCCTGTTTCCGCTTTTGCCGGCGACCCCTATGCGAAGCAGCACGGCATCGATGTGGAGTCCGGCGCGGGCGATGCGGGCCTGCCGGAGTTCCAGAAGGCGA
This sequence comes from Ruminococcaceae bacterium UBA1417, assembly GCA_002305575.1. Taxonomy (GTDB): domain Bacteria; phylum Bacillota; class Clostridia; order Oscillospirales; family Acutalibacteraceae; genus Hominenteromicrobium. Next base: position 38,103 of record DBPP01000018.1, on the reverse strand, counting down.
TGCTCCAGGACGCGCAGACGCGCACGATGGAGATCAAGCTCGACCCCAACAGCGATACGCTCGGCGTGCAGCAGGCAAAGGTGGTGCCGGAGGTCAGTGAGGATTCCGTGCGCCGCATTTTGGAAACGGTCCAGGAATCGCCGCAGGACGCGCCGCCTGTTCCGGAGAATATGGAGGAAATCAGCTCGGTGCGCCTGGCGTCGGAAGAACCGGAGGAGAACCAGCCGGTCGAAGAGTTCGACGACGTCTCGAGCTTTTCGGAGGAAAAGCAGGCGGAAATGCAGGCGGCTGCCGCAGATGCGCCTGAGGCGCAGGAAGCGGCGCAGACGGCCGAGACAGCCGAAGCAGCGGAAACGACAAAAGCAGCCGGGCCGGCACCCGTACAGGCGCCGCAGCAGCCGGTTAAAATTTCCACACCGGTCAGCAACGTGACCGAATACAGAAAGCGCGACCTTCCCGTGCACATCATCAATGCGGACGTGCTGCAGAGCGCGCTGCTCAGTGAGGCGCGCGTCTATACGGAGGACGGCGCGGCTGCGGCGGGCAAGCACCGCCTGAAGATCCGCTTTGGCGACAAGGATGCCGATCTCGAGGAGGCGCCCGAAACGACCGCGCAGCAGACGGGCAGCGATGAGCAGCTCGATGATTATACCGGCCCGGCCGATGCCAAGAGCGTTTCGCACGACCTGCGCGCCACCATGCGCGAGCTGACGATCCGCATGCTCGCGACCGGCGTGAGCACGGCGGTCCTGCTGTTGGCTTCGCTGATTGCGGAGTCCGGCTTCAATCCCAACAATACGGAAACGGGCGGCGCCGTCGGCTACACGATCGTTTCCCTGATCTTCCTTCTGGTTGCGGTCGGCTTCTGTGCCAAATCGCTGCTCAATGGCCTGCGCGCGCTGTTTGAATTCCGCGCGAATTCGGACAGTGCGGCGGCGGTGGCCTGTGTGGCCGTGCTGATTCAGACGTTCAGCGCGCTCTTTTCCTCGGCATCGCTGGCGATGGGGAAAATCCACCTGTATGCGGCGATTGCCGCGGGCATTCTGTTCCTGAATTCCCTTGGTAAGCTGACCATGGTCCGCCGTATCCACTCGAATTTCCGTTTTGTGGCCTCGCGTGAGGAAAAGTATGTGGTGCGGATCTTTGACGATTACAACACGTCCCTGAAGCTTGCGGGCTCCTCGGTCGTTTCGCAGCCGGCCATCGCCTACCAGCAAAAGGCCGGATTCTTGAAGCGCTTCCTGCAAATTTCCTATGAGCCGGATCCCGCGGAATCGGCCTCGCAGCTGCTCGCGCCGGTGGGGCTTGTGGCGTCGCTTCTGCTGTGCGTTGTGGCGCTGATCATGACAAAGGACGCGTCCCTCGCCATCACCGCATTTGCGGCGTCGTGCTGCGTTTGCGTTGCCGTGACCAACATGCTGGCGGTCAACCTGCCGGTCAGCCGCCTTTCGCACCGGCTGCGCCGGGCGGGCGCCATGGTTTCCGGCTATGAGGGCATCAAGCGCATGAGCGCTGTGAACGCGGTGCTGGTGGATTCGGCCGACCTGTTCCCGCGCGGCACCGTTGTACTCAAGGGCGTCAAGCCGTTTACGGAGGAAGGGCTCGAGGAGGCCATTCTCAAGGCCGGCGCGCTGATGCAGGCGCTCGGCGGCCCGCTGTGCGGCGTTTTTGAGCAGGTGCTCAGCGAACACGAGGGCGAGCTGCCCGAGGTGGAAAAGGGCCGCTTTGAAGCCGGAAACGGCGTTGTGGGCACGGTGGACGGCAGCGAGCTGCTCATCGGCTCGCGCGCACTGCTCGTCTCCCACGGCGTGGAGGCGCCGGACCAATCGCTCGAAAGCCGCTATGCGACCGGCAACCGTCAGGTGCTGTACGTTGCGGCCGACGGTGTGCTCTGCGCAATGTTCATTCTGGTGTACAATGCGGACCGCAAGAAAAAGGCCGAGATCGGCGAGCTGGAGCTCAACGGCGTTTCCCTGCTCGTGCGCTCTTCGGACGCGAACCTTACACCGCAGTTTATCGGCCGGCTGTTCGGCATCGACGCTTCGGCCATCAACGTGATCGGCGCGGAAACCGACAGCGCCTGCGACCGTCTCGTGACCGGGCGCGTGGAGCGCGCGGACGCCTACGTGGCGACCAAGGGACGCGTGGAATCGATGATGCGCGCCGTTTCCGCCTGTATCGACGAGAAAAAGAGCATCAGCTTCATTGTCGCGATGCAGAACGCCGCCGTGGTCATCGGCTTCGTGCTGGTTGCGTTCCTCACCTTCATCGCCGGTGTGAGCCAGATTTCCGCCTTTGCGCTCTTCATCTACGAAATGTTCTGGATTGTGGCGTCGGTCATTCTGCCGCGCTTCAAAAATAAAATCAAATAACAGCGCGAAACAGCCCGCCCCGGCCAAGCACGGCAAGGGGGCGGGCTGCGTACTATAGCGTAGTGCAAGGTATGCGGGGTTACAGCGCGGGGAAAAGGGGTGGTACCATCCGGATTCTCTCACCGCCCGTTCCGTTTGCGTTCTGTTTTGAGTCCGCCGGGCATCTGCTGGACGCGGTCGGCCGGGCCATCCATACGCTGCACATTCTGTCGTCGGCGCTCGGGCGCATCGGCAGTCGTTTTTTCCTTTGCATCACGGTGCGCTTTTCGGAGCGCATCGCAGCGCGCAGCCTGTTTTCCGAATACGGCGCGTTTGTAGGGGCCGGCTGGCTGCTCGCCTCGTACATCGGCGAGCACGCCGAGTCGTTTACCCCGGACGCCGTGCGGAAAATGGGCCGGTATCTGCAGGCCTGACACGGCGGCTTCGGATTGTTTTCCGCACAACGTGGCGCTTCATTTTTTTGGCGGCGCAGGATGCAGGATAAGGACACATTGTAAACATGGGGTCCATCGGTTTTGATTTTCCACGGAGTGGGCGGCTATGCCGTCCACTCCTCTTTTATTGGCTGGAACGCAAAGAAAGCCCCGGCTGAGCCGGGGCGCGTGAAAACCAGAGGGCGACAAAAACCTTCCGGCAGATAAAGTTGCGGTCGGTCCACAGCAACCGTCCAACACCAGAAGGCCTTTCCGTCAAAATATCTTGCAAAGGTCTTTTCAAAACAGGAAAACCGGTGGCGCGCTTACAGGGCGGGACACGGAGACGTCCGCAACCTTTGCGCCAAAGCATGGGCGATGCGCGGCAACACCAAAGAGATACACAACGAATTTGTTTCACACATCGAGCGCGTCGATCAGCGCGTCCAGCGTCTGCACGTCATCGCCGACAGCGTAGAGCAGCGTTGTGCCGTTGCGATAGAGCAGCGTCGCGGCCTCGCCGTCGCTGTAATAGAAGCGATTGTATTCGCTCGAATCGACAAATTTTTCTCCGCTTCGGCCGGTCTTGGCGTCGTCGAGCATCTGCGCGTAGTTTGAGCGCGCGGTGCTTGCCGTGGCGAACACGAAGAAACCGACGGTGATGTTCTCGTCCTCCACGGTCAGGGCGGTCACCACGGTGGAGGGGTCGAAGTTATCGATGGAATCCGTCACCGTGAGCCCGGCGGCTTCGCAGGCGGCCGTGAAATCCTCGGTGGTCACGCTGCGCCGGCCGGCACAGCCGGTCAGCGCGAGGCACAGCGCAAGCAGCAGGGCGGTCGTCAGAATGGCAAGGTGTTTACGGTGTTTCATGGCGTTTGCTCCTTATCTGTAAAATCCATTGGGCGAGCAGAAAAAACAGGAAAAATCCCGTGAGATAGCCCGCGGTGTCCAGCCACACGTCGAGCAGGGACGAACCCCTGCCGGTGAAAATCTGGATCGTTTCGTCGATCGCGGCAGCCAGGAAGCCAAAGGCGGCGAAGTCGAGCAGGTTGCGCCCGCGCGCTGTGCGCCGAAGGCAGCAGCCGGAAAGCGCCCGCAGCAGCAGGGATACCTCCGCGCCAAGCAGCGCATATTCGGAAAAGTGCGCGGCCTTGCGCAGCAGGAATTCATTGACGGGCGTGTCAAGCAGGCTTTCAAGCAGTTGCCGCAGAGACCCGCTCGCTGCGCTGGACGCTTCGCCGCTTTGCAGAGAGTTGCCGAAAATGAAGGCGAGCGTCAGGACGACGAGCGCCCCGAGCGCCAGCGCGGCGCGACGGCTGCGGTGTATACGGTTTTCCTTTTCCACGGCGCGCCCTCCCTTGCTGTGCGGTTTACAGAAATTTTACCACGCACAGGCCCGCGGCACAATGGCGTCACAAAAATTTAATAATTTCCGACGCCCCGAAATGGCGTGCGCAAACCTTGCGACGGCTTGGCGAGTATGGTATACTGTACACGTATGGCCGTTTTCGCGCTAAGGCGCGGGGCGGCACGGATTTGCCCGCAGGAGGTGACGGCAATGCGGCAAATGCTGAAAAAACTGACGGCCTTGTTCGCCGCCGCCGCGCTGGCTTCTTCGCTTGCGGCGTGCAGCGAGATCACAGGCCTGGATGCGCAGGCGCTGATGTCGCCGCCCAAAACGACGGCGGACCGACAGGCCATTTACGAATTGATGCGCGGCGAGGAAGAAGACGTCTCCCTCGTCTATCCCAAAAACGGCGATTACCGCTCGGCGATTATTTCGCGCGATCTGAATGGAGACGGCCTGTATGAGGTGGCCGGTTTCTGCGTAAATGGCGACGCGGGCGGCATCCGCCTGCAATTTATGTCGCAAGCCGCGGATGGCACGTGGGCGCTGCTCGCGCAGTTCACTTCGGCGTCCACGCAGGTGGATCGGGTCTTCTTCGGCGACCTGACCGGCGACGGCACGGAGGAAATCGTCGTGGGCTGGGGCGATCCGCAGACGGCGACGTCCAGCATTTCCGTATACCGGCTGGAGAACGGCACGGTGCAGGAGCTCACGATGAACGCCGTTTCCTACAGCGAAATGCTGCTGACAGATTTTGACGAAGACAGCGTGCAGGAGCTTTTCGTGATGGGGCTTGCGCAAACCGGCTCCGGCGAGGAGGCGAGCAACGCCCCGCTGGGCCAGCTCTACCGGTTTGACGGGGAACAGCCGTATGTGGCGCTGACCGTGCCGCTGGATTCGGCTGTCATGCGCTATGCGGGCGCGGTGTTCACCAAGGTGAATACCTGGCGCAGCGCCGTAGTGCTCGACGGCGTGAAGGCCGACGGGCGCATGGTCACGCAGGTCATCGGCTTTGACGAGGTGGCTGTGCGGCTGATCGCACCGCTCTCCGAGAGCGAAGGCGTCAATCCCACCGACCGCGATACGGCGGTGGCGGTGGCGGCGCGTGACATCAACGGGGACGGCATAACGGAAATCCCCACGGCGTCGCTCCAGCTGGTGCCGGCCGAGGGCGCCACAGCCGATTCAACGGCGTACACGGTGACCTGGAACACCTACAGCCTGACGGACAATACCCTCACGCCGGTGTGCAGCAGCATCATCAACACAACGGAAAACTACGTCGTCGTGTTGCCGGACAGCGAGGAAAAAATCGCCTGTACAAACGACCCGGTCACGCGGACGGCCACCTTCTTCCGCTATCAGCGGATGGGCACGACGCCGATCGGGCGCGAGGATCTTTTTGCGGTGACGGCGTATTCCGACGAAGGGTGGGCGGCGCGCGCCGATACGCAGGCGGCAAAAGACGATATTTATCTCACCAGCATGGGTGGCCGAGTGTATGCGCTGACCCTGCTGGACGATTCGCTCTCGGCGGACAGCACGCTGATCCGCACCGTGCGCGAGAACTTTAAAATATTGACGGAGTAAGCGTGGAAAGGACACGGGATATGAGAAAAATTCTGGTGGCGGAGGACGAACAGAACATCCGCGAATTCGTGGTGATCAATTTGAAGCGCGCCGGCTATGAGGCGGTCGAGGCGGAAAACGGCGAGGAGGCGCTGCGACTCTACGAGCAGGCGAACGGCGACTTCGACGTAGCCATTCTCGATATCATGATGCCCGGCGCATATGACGGCCTCGCCGTTTGCAAGGCGCTGCGCAAGCAGAGCGGCTCGATCGGCATCATCCTGCTGACGGCGAAAACGCAGGAGATGGATAAGGTGACGGGCCTGATGATGGGCGCCGACGACTACGTGACGAAGCCGTTCAGCCCATCGGAGCTCGTGGCGCGTGTGGACGCGGTATACCGCCGCGTGGCGCAGTTCTCCCATGCGGCGGAGCCGAATTTTTCGGAGGAGCTGCGTTCCGGCGCGTTCGTTTTGAATCTGCGCAACCGTTCGTTTACGAAAAACGGCAGGCCGGTCGAGCTGACGCAGGTGGAGTTCCAGATTATGAAGTATTTCATTTCGAACGCCGGCAAGGCGCTGCGCCGCATCGACATCTTGAAGCATGTGTGGGGCAGCGGCTACGTGGGCGAGGAAAAAATTGTGGACGTCAATATTCGCCGACTGCGCATGAAGATTGAGGACGAGCCGAGCAGCCCGCGCCATATTGTGACGGTGTGGGGCATCGGCTACCGCTGGGACCAGTAAGCCGCGCGAAAGCGGCCAAACACGCGGAAAGGAGGAAACGCCGTGTTTCGGAGGGGAATAGCCCGCCGATGGCTTGTGAACAGCCTCGGCGTGATGATTCTGTTGCTTGCGGCGTGCATCACGGCGCTTTCATTCGTCGTGCAGAGCTATGCGTACAACGGCATTCAGATGACGCTCGTGGGCCGCAGCGACGAGCTGCCGACCGTGCTCTCCTCGGGCATGAAGACGGTGACCGAATTCAACGCCGCCGCCCGCAGCTATACGGAAAACTTTCCGGATAAAAACCTGATGGAGGTTATGGCCATCAGCCGTACGGGGAAGATCCTCTCCACCTCCACGGGCTTCGCGCCGGACCAGACGCAGAAAATGCCCGATTACGAAGAGGCGCTGTCCGCCTCCTCGGGCTACGGCTATTGGATCGGCAAGCTGACGAGCGGGGAAAAGGTCATGGCGATTTCGCGCGTGGTGCGCAGCTCGAACGGCGCGGTGCTCGGCACGGTGCGCTACGTCGTCTCCATGGAGCGCGCTGACCGGCAGATCGTGTTCGTGGTGCTGTGCCTTGTGGGCGTCGGCCTTCTGATCATCGCGCTCGTCACGCTCTCGGGCATGTATTTTGTGCGTTCGATCGTCGGGCCAATCCGCGCGCTCAACGCCACGGCGGAGAAAATTGCGCAGGGTAATTTTGACGTGCGCGTCAAAAAGGACAAAAATGACGAGATCGGCGCGCTGTGCGAATCCATCAACGATATGGCCGCGGAGCTCGGCGCTTCGGAAAAAATGAAGAACGATTTCATCTCCTCGGTTTCCCACGAGCTGCGCACGCCGCTGACGGCCATCAAGGGCTGGGCGGAGACGATTCAGAGCGGCGGCGTCGGGCGGGAAACGTATGAGAAGGGCATGAGCGTCATCATCCGCGAATCGGAGCGCCTGTCGAGCATGGTCGAGGAGCTGCTCGACTTCTCCCGCATGCAGAGCGGCCGCATGCGCCTGATCCTCAACAAGATCGATCTGCTCGCGGAGCTGGACGAGGCGGTCTACATGTTTACGGACCGCGCCCGCACCGAGCACAAGACGTTGATTTACGACGAGGAGGACACGATGCTTTCACCGATCCTCGGCGACGTCAACCGGCTGCGGCAGGTCTTCATCAACATCATCGACAACGCTTTGAAATATACGAACCCGGGCGGCATCGTGCGCGTCTCGGCGTATGAGGACGACGGTTTCATACGCGTCGTCATCAAGGATAACGGCTGCGGTATTCCCGCCGAGCATCTGCCGAATGTGAAGCGCAAGTTCTACAAAGCCAATCAGAACGTGCGCGGCAACGGCATCGGTCTGGCGGTCGCGAACGAAATCATGGAGCTGCATTCCGGCTCGCTCGACATCGACAGCGCGGAAGGAATTGGAACGACCGTGATCATCACCATCCCGACGATGAAAAAGCTCGAGACGAATCCGGAGCTTTCGAACACAACGCGCATTCCGTCCGTCACAGGCCGGGTGCAGGTGGTCGAGCGCAAGCGCGACGACTGAGTTTTGGAAAGGACATAAGAGACGAAATATGACGAAACGCGTAACCTCAATTGGCGGCCAGGCGCTGCTCGAAGGCATTATGATGGTTGGACCGAAAAAGAATACGGCCGCCTTCTGCGACGGCGATGGCTGCATCACCACCGAGGACATCACGGCGCCCTCGCTGCGGGAAAAATACCCGATTTTGAAAAAGCCGTTCCTGCGCGGCGTGTTTGCGATGATCGACACGATGCGGCTCGGCATGAAGGCGCTGACGATTTCGGCCGAGAAGGCGGGCATGGACGAAGAAGAGAGTGAGTCGAAATTTGACCGGTGGCTCTCCGAAAAATTCGGCGATAAAATTATGAATGCGGTCGTGGCGGTCGGCGGCGTGCTCGGCGCGGCCCTGGCCATCGTGCTGTTTTTCCTGCTGCCAACGCTGCTGTTCAACGCGGTGCAGCCGCTGCTCGGCGACTGGTTCGCCGGCTGGCGGTCCGTGTTCGAGGGCGTGCTGCGCATCCTGATCTTCACGGCGTACATTGTGCTCGTCTCGAAGATGCCCGAGATCGACCGCACCTTCCGCTACCACGGCGCGGAGCACAAGACGATTTTCTGCTACGAAAACATGCTGCCGCTTACGGTGGAAAACGTGCGCGTGCAAAGGCGCTTCCACCCGCGCTGCGGCTCGAGCTTTATGATTCTGATGCTGCTCATCGGCATCCTTGTCGGATTCTTCATCCCATTTGAAAATCCGATCCTGCGCACGGCGTGCAAGATCCTGTGTTTGCCCGTTGTCGTCAGCATCGGCTACGAGCTGATCAAGCTCTGCGGGCGGTACGATAATGTCCTTACGCATATCATTGCCGCGCCGGGGCTTTGGTTCCAGCGGCTGACCGTCAAGGAACCGGACGACAAAATGATCGAAGCCGCCATCGCCGCGATGGAAGCGGTCATCCCGGAAAATGGGGAGGATCTGGTGCGGTGAACGTGCGGGAGCTGTACAACGAAGCGCGGCGCGCGCTTGCGGCGGTTTGCGAGGATCCGGCCTTTGAAGCGGTTTGTTTGACGCGCTGTTTTTTCGGTATGGACCGTGCGGCTGTGCTGACGCACGGGGAGCGCGTGCCGTCTGCCGAAGCGGAAAGCGCATTTTGCGACGCCATACGGCGGCGCGCGGCGGGCGAGCCGCTGCAATATCTGCTGGGCGAGTGGGATTTTATGGCGCTGACGCTGCGCTGTGGGCCGGGCGTGCTGATCCCGCGCGATGACACGGCCGTGCTTGTGGAAGCGGCGGTCGCACGCCTTGCCGGCATACAAGCGCCGAAGGGGCTCGATCTGTGCGCCGGTACCGGCGCTGTGGGTCTGATGCTCGCGCGCGACGCGGGCGCGGCGGTCACCGCCGTGGAAAAGTTCGACGGCGCGCTCGGGTACCTGCGCGAAAATTGTGCCCGGTATCCACAGCTTGCGGTGCGGGCGGTGCAGGGCGACGTGCTCGACGCGTCGTTTGCGGCGTCGATTCCCGGCGGGCAGGACTTTCTCGTCTCGAACCCGCCGTATATTGAGACGGCGGCGCTGCCGGGCCTGCAGCGCGAGGTGCGGCGCGAGCCAGAAACGGCGCTCGACGGCGGCGCGGACGGCCTGCTTTTCTACCGCGCGATTGCGGCGCTGTGGGCGGGCAAGCTGCGGCGCGGCGGCGTGCTCGCGGTGGAGATCGGCGAGACGCAGGGCGCGGCAGTCTCGGCGCTGCTTGAGGCGGCCGGGCTTTCGGATGTTCGTATCCACCGGGATACGGGCGGCTTAGACCGCGCGGTGTCGGGCGTATACGCCATATAAAAAACAAAGAACGGGCGCGTGCCCGAAAATTGGAAAGGACGATACAAAATGGTCAAGCATGTTCTGATGATTAAGCTCAAGGACAACGCGCAGGCGGAATGCGAAAAGCTGCGCGACCTGTTTCTCACGATGAAGGGCCGCGTGCCGCAGGTGATTGACGTCGAGGCCGGCGCGGATTTCCTGCATTCGGACCGCTCCTTCGACGTGTGCCTCTATGTGACGCTCGAGAGCCCGGAGGCGCTCGAGGCCTATCAGAAGGATCCGTACCACTGCGATGTTGTGAAGACGTACGTCGCCACTGTGCGGGAAAAGGCGGTCGCGGTCGATTACATCGTATAACCGGCGGCTCCAAGCGCTGCGCCGGACGCCCTGCGGGACGCCCGGCGCTTTTCGCACGCCCGCGGGTTAGGATTCTTGCATTTTTCGTCAGGATTCCGATAGCGCCAGGCCTAGTGAAGTGCTATACTGTAGGGGAATGGATTGCGCCGTTCACCGGGGACGGCAAAAGGACGGGGAGGGCCTCTCATGGTCAAGGATATGACAAAAGGCGAGCCGGTGCGGCTGCTGCTGGCGTTTGCCGTGCCGCTCATGGTCGCCAATGTGTTTCAGCAGCTGTATTCGGTGGTGGATGCCGTCGTGTTGGGCCGGGGCGTCGGTGTACAGGCGCTGGCGGCTGCCGGCTCGACCGGCTCGGTGCATTTCCTGGTGTTCGGCTTCATCACAGGTTTGACGCACGGCTACTCGATTTTGATCGCGCAGCGGTTTGGCGCGGGAGACGAAGCCGGCGTGCGCCGCGCCGTGGCCAATTCCGCTTATCTCGCGGTGATTTCCTCGGCGGTCATCACGGCGTTGAGCCTGCTGTTTTCGCGCGCGCTGATGGCGCTGATGCAGACGCCCGCCGATATTTTTGAGGACGCGCTGCTCTACATCCGCGTGATCTTCATCGGCATCTTTGCGACGGTCTTCTACAATGTGCTCGCGAGCGTCCTGCGTGCGCTCGGGGACAGCGTTTCGCCGCTTGTCATCATTTTGATCAGCTCGGTGGTGAATGTGGGGCTGGATGTGCTTTTCGTCATGGTGTTCCGCTGGGGTGTGGCGGGCGCGGCGTGGGCGACGGTGCTCGCCCAGCTGCTTTCCGGCCTCATGTGCCTTTTTGTGCTCTGTCGTATGGAGCTCATGCGCTTTCAAAAGGGCGACGCGCGGCCCGACGCCGAGATGCTCGGCGCGCTTTTGCGCCTCGGCGTGCCGGTCGGCGTGATGAATTCCGTCACCGCGGTGGGCGGCATGATCCTGCAGGGTGTTGTCAACGGCTTTGGCTCCGCGACTGTCGCGGCGTACACGGCGGGCGCGAAGATTCTGGCGCTTGCTGAGCAGCCGGGGAATATCATCGGGATGGCGCTCGGCACGTATGTGGGGCAGAACCTCGGCGCCAGCCGACTCGATCGCATCCGCAGCGGCGTGCGGCGTGCAATCGCGATGTCACTTTTGATCAATGCGGTGCTCGGCGCGGCGCTCGTGCTGTTTGGGCGAGAGCTCGTCGCGCTGTTCGTCTCCGGCGCGGAGCAGGCGGTGATCGAGGCCTCCTACCCGTACCTTTTCACGATCGGCGTGCTGCTGTGGGTGCTCGGGCTTTTGTTTGTCTACCGGTTTTCTTTGCAGAGCATGGGGGATACGGTAATCCCGATGTTTTCCGGCGCACTGGAGCTGGTGCTGCGCATTTCCGTCGTGCTTTTGCTTGCCCGGGTTTTTGCGCTGGGCTTCTGGTCGATCTGCATTGCGGAGGTTTCGGCGTGGGCCGGGGCGGCGGCGCTGCTCTGCGCCGCGTACTACATCCGCATGGCACGTATTTCCAAAGTATCTGGGCAGAAAGGATAAGTTTATGGCGAAAACAGAACGCATTCAGAATATGACGCAGGGCGGCCCGGCGCGGCTGATCTTTGCATTTGCAATTCCGCTGATGCTCGGCAATGTTTGCCAGCAGCTCTACACGGTGGTGGACACGGCCATTGTCGGGCAGGCGCTCGGCGTCAACGCGCTGGCGGCGCTCGGCGCGGCGGACTGGCTCAACTGGCTGGTGCTCGGCGTGATTCAGGGCTTTGCGCAGGGCTTTTCCATTTACATGGCGCAGCGCTTCGGCGCGGACGACACCGATGGGCTGAACCGCTCGATCGGCGCGACGATCACGATTGCGGCGGCGATTTCCGTCGTCCTGCTTGTCGTGAGCCAGGCGGCGATGGCGCCTGTTCTGCGCGCGATGAACACGCCTGAAGCGGTCATTGGCGGGGCATTCACGTACCTGCGCATCATGTTTGCCGGCATCCCGGTCATCATGGCCTACAATGTGCTCGCGAGCATTCTGCGCGCGCTCGGCGACAGCAAGACGCCGCTGTACGCGATGCTCATCGCTTCCGCGATCAACATTGCGCTCGACCTGCTCTTCGTCATGGTGTTCCACTGGGGCATTGCAGGCGCCGTGATTGCGACGCTGATTGCCCAGCTTTTCGCCGGGCTGTACTGTCTGCGCGCGGTGCTGCGCATCCGCATCATCCGGCTGAAAAAGGCGTATTTCCTGCCGGAGCCGGTCATGGCGCGCCGCTTGCTCGGGCTGGGCCTGCCGGTTGCCGCGCAAAACATGATCATTGCGATTGGCGGTATGGTGGTACAGTCGGTCGTGAACCGCTACGGCGTGCTGTTCGTCGCGGGCTTCACGGCGACGAACAAGCTGTACGGCATTCTGGAGATTGCCGCGACGTCGTTCGGCTATGCCGTGACGACGTATGTGGGACAGAATCTCGGCGCCGGCCTGCCGGCCCGCATCCGTAAGGGCATGCACGCGGCCACCTGGATCGCGCTTTTGACCTCGGCCGTCATCACGGTGGCGATGCTGCTGCTCGGGCGCTTTGCGGTGGGGCTGTTTATCTCCGGCACGCCGGAGGAGGTGGCGCTTTCCACCGATGTGGCCGTGCACTATCTCAACATCATGAGCATTTGCCTTTCGGTGCTGTACATGCTGCACATCTACCGCTCCGCGCTGATGGGCCTCGGTGACACGGTAATGCCGATGGTTTCGGGCGTTGTGGAATTCCTGATGCGCATCAGCGTGGCGCTGTTCCTGCCGCTGGCGCTCGGTCAGGAGGGCATCTTCTACGCCGAGGTGGCGGCGTGGACTGGCGCGGCGGTGCTGCTCGTTGTCTCGTATTTCGTGCGGATGAAAAAGCTTGGCCGCACGCTTTCCACAGCATCGCGGTAAAGCCGCCTGCAAATTTCAAAAGCCCGTCGGTGCGTCGGGCTTTTTGTCTGTAATTTTTTCAGGTCTTTTCTTGCATTCTCCGGTTTCAACGGCTATACTGTAGGCAGAACGATTTCCATCTGGAGGCTTCCAAAAATGAGAGCAATTACACCGAAATTTCCGAAGCTGCTGCACGGCGGCGATTACAACCCGGAGCAGTGGCTCCGCTATCCCGAGGTTCTGAAGGCCGACATCGAGCTGATGAAAAAGGCCGACATCAACTGCGTGTCCGTCGGCATTTTTTCGTGGGCCCACCTTGAGCCGCAGGAGGGCGTCTACGACTTTGACTGGCTTGCGGGAATCATCGACACACTGTATGCAAACGGCATCTATACTGTGCTCGCGACGCCGTCCGGCGCAAAGCCGCTCTGGATGAGCGAGAAATACGAGGAGATTCGCCGCGTGCAGGCCAACGGTGTGCGCGATCTCTCCGGGGCGCGGCACAACCACTGCTACACATCGCCCGTCTACCGCGAGAAGGTTCGCGAGATGGACCGCCGCCTCGCAATGTGCTTTGCCAACCACCCGGGCGTCATTCTGTGGCACTTGTCGAACGAATACGGTGGGGAATGCTACTGCCCGCTGTGCCAGGCCGCGTTCCGCGACTGGCTCCGCGCGAAGTACAAGACGCTCGACAATTTAAACCACGCGTGGTGGACGGATTTCTGGAGCCACACATACACCGACTGGGCGCAGATCCACGCCCCGGTACCGAACGGCGAAATGAACGTGCACGGCCTCACGCTCGACTGGAAACGCTTTGTGACGCACCAGACCGTCGACTTTATGCGTATGGAGCGCGACACCGTGAAAGCGGTCAACCCGGAAATTCCGGTGACAGCGAACCTCATGGGCTTCTACGACGGCCTCGATTACTTCAAGTTCGGCCCGGCGCTGGATGTCGTTTCCTGGGACAACTACCCGCAGTGGCACACGACGGATAATACCGAAATCGCTGTGTTTTCCGCCATGGCGCACGACGTGATGCGCTCGATCAAGCACGAGAATTTCCTGCTGATGGAGAGCACGCCCAGCATGACAAACTGGACGCCGGTGTCGATGCTCAAGCGGCCCGGCATGCACCTGCTCGCTTCGATGCAGGCCGTCGCGCACGGCTCGAATTCCGTGCAATACTTCCAGTTCCGCAAGAGCCGCGGTTCCTGCGAAAAATTTCACGGCGCGGTCGTCGATCACGTCGGCAACTGCGGGCCGTATGAGTTTGCGAAGACCGAGAACACGCGCGTGTTTAAGGACGTGCAGCAGGTCGGCGCAGCGCTCAAAGCCATGAACGCGCGCGGCGACGTCTACGACACCGCAGTGCGGCCGGAGGTCGCCATCGTATACGACGTGGAAAACCGCTGGGCGCTCGACGCGGCGGCCGGCCCGCGCAACAAGGATAAGGACGAAAAATACGTTGAGACGCTGCAAAACCATTACCGGCCGTTCTGGGATCAGGGCATACAGGTGGATTTCGTCGACATGGACGGCGACCTTTCCGGCTATAAGCTCGTTCTTGCGCCGATGCTTTACATGTACCGCGCCGGTTTTGAACAGAAGATGCGCACCTTTGTGGAAAACGGCGGCACGCTTGTCACGACTTACTGGAGCGGCATCGTGGACGAAAGCGACCTGTGCCGGTTGGGCGGCGTGCCCGGCGGCATGATGGACGTGTTCGGCGTGTGGAACGAGGAGATCGACAGCCTGCCCGACGGCATGCGCAACGGCGTCGTGCTGGACGACCGCCGCTACGACGCGTTCGAGCTGTGCGCGCGCATCCACCCGATCACGGCCGAGGTGCTCGGCACGTATGAGAAGGACTTCTATGCCGGCGAGGCGGCCGTGACGAGGAACCGCTTCGGCCGCGGCACGGCTTACTACATTGCGGCGCGCACCGGCGTCGATCTGCTCGCCGACCTCTACGGCAGGCTGATCTCGGCGCTCGGCATCCGCCGGGCCATCGACACCGCGCTGCCCGCGGGCGTCACGGCGCACGAGCGGTGCGGCGCGTCCGGCTCCATCGTGTTTGTCGAGAATTACAACGATACGGAAAAGACCGTGCTTCTGCCCGATGGCTATGAGTTGTACGGTACAGATCAAAGGGTAAATTCCATCAAACTGAAACCGTTCGGTATTGCCGTGTTATCCAAATTAACAAAAATTTAATAATCCTGCGGTTAGGTGTAGCATTGTGCAAAAGTTTGTGTTATATTGGAACTGACAAATGCCGACAGTACAGGCCTGCGGCTTAGGATGAAAAATGCAGTTTGAAGGAGCTAGCAATGGTAATGGAATCACAGACATTTTTCAGCGCTGAAAATCGCGTCGCCCCGCTTGGCATCATCTCGCTTGCCGGCGCACAGGAGCTTTCCCAGAAGGTGGAGGCCCATCTGGTGCGTTGGGCAAAACGTGCCGGGCTCGATTATGATACCTTTCTGATTGAAAACAGTTGCCCCCGGTTCTCTTCCGGCGACGGCAAGGGCATGATCAAGTCTACCGTGCGCGGATACGACCTGTTTTTCATCGTGGATGTGGGCAATTACAGCCTGACGTACAACTATTACGGCACGGAAAACCGCATGTCGCCGGACGACCATTATCAGGATTTGAAGCGCCTGATTCAGGCGGCGAGCGGCAAGGCGCACCGTGTAAACGTTGTGATGCCGCTTCTGTACGGCGGCCGGCAGCACCGCCGCAGCTACCGCGAATCACTCGACTGCGCGTACATGCTGCAGGAGCTGCAGCAGATGGGCGTTTCGAACCTGCTCACCTTCGACGCGCACGACCCGCGCGTGCAGAACGCCGTACCGGTCATGGGCTTCGATAACCTGACGCCGGAGTATCAGGTGCTCAAAAAGCTGTTCAAGGATTTCCCGGACATTTCGACCGATAAGAACGACTTCATGATCGTCAGCCCGGACGAGGGCGCGCTCAACCGCAACATGTACTACGCTTCTGTGCTCGGCGTGGAGCTCGGCATGTTCTACAAGCGCCGCGATTATTCGCGCATCGTCGACGGCCGTAACCCGATCGTCGCGCACGAGTATCTTGGCGCCTCGGTGGAAGGCAAGGACGTTTTCGTCGCGGACGACATCATCTCTTCCGGCGAGTCAGTGCTCGACATTGCCGAGAACGTCAAGGCGCGCCGCGCCAACCGCTTCTTCGCCTATGCGACGTACGCCATCTTCACGAACGGCCTCGAGAGGTTCGACAAAGCGTATGAGCAGGGCCTCATTGACGGCATCTTCGGCAGCAACCTGACCTACCTGAACCCCGCGCTGCGCAACCGCCCGTGGTTCCACGAAGTCGACGTCTCGAAGTACATCGCGTATTTTATCTCCGCGCTGAACCACGACGTTTCGATCAGCTCGCTTCTCGACCCGCACAGCAAGATCGACGCGCTGCTCCAGCAGCGTGCGCTCGATCGTGCCAAGTATATGGACGAGCAGCTCTCGCTGTAAGCCGATTGGAAATTTGATAAAAAGCTGAAGCGCCCCCGCAGGTCTCTACGGGGGCGCTGGTTTATTTGAAAAAGCTTGTTTCGGCATGATGTCTGAAAGGCTTTTTTCTGTAAGCAGGGATACGCCGATTTTAGAACAAATTCTCTGGATTAACAGATCTTTCGACAACCAAACAGCTGAAAAGACTATATAATGAAAACATCAGATACTTTGCAGGAGGCACGGCCATGACCTTGGGAGAAAAACTGAAATATCTGCGCCGCATGGAGAATCTTTCACAAAATCGGCTCGCAGACATCCTGCACATCGAAAGAAGCACATATGCGTATTATGAAAGTGACCGAACGCGGCCGGACATTTATAAATTGTACGCCATTGCGCAAATCTATGGTTTGCCAATGGCGTTCTTTGTAAATGAAAACTGGGAAATGAAAGAGGCAGAACCGTCTGCACCGAGTAGGCAAAAATCTTTACTTTCTTGCAAGTTTGGAATGCACTATAAAATGCGGTGAGATGAGGGGGTTAGACTTCGCCGTCTGACTCTTCTCTGCGGATTTCGAACAAATCATTTGGCGAACAGTCAAAAATCTGGCACAGCACTTCGATTCGGTCATACCGGATGGACTTCGTTTTGTTGTTGATCATGTTGCTGAAATTTTGATAGCGCATGCCGAGCTGCATATAAAGCCAGTATTTGGTTTTCTTCTTTTCTTGCAGCAGATCCAATACCCTTAATCGAATCATATTACCGTCTCCATTATCTAATTATTTTATTAGATAATGCCAGAGTTAGATGGTCGAAGCATAGACAAACGCAGGAGATAGAGGATATTTTGCCGCACACATTCTTGGCCGCCGCATAAAATATTGCGGGTGGATTGCTTGCGTTTTGCATGGGGTTGTGTTAGAATAAGGCCAATAGGGAAACGCTGTGACCGAACGAGTACCCCGGAATGCGACCAAAAGAGAGCGGCGGCCGCCGGCTGAAAGCTGCCGCAGGGAGGCGCCGGGCGAAGTGCATTCGCGAGCGGATGCGGTGAGCCTTGGGTGAGCCGCGTACGGCATCGGCCCGTTACGCCGTTTTGAGTGATAAACCGGAGTGGAACCGCGGATTTTATGCGTATATGCGTATTTTCGCCCCCGAGCGCCTTGGTGCGTTCGGGGTTTTTGTTTTTTCAAAGGAGTGAAACCATTTGTTTTCGAAGCTGAAAGCGGAGCTGGACGCCGTGATGGAGCGCGATCCCGCCGCACGCAGCCGGGCCGAGGTATATTTCCTCTATGCCGGCTTCAAGGCGGTGCGCGCCTACCGCAGGGCGAACTGGTTTTACCGCCACGATATGAAGTTCATTGCGCGCATGATTTCCCAGCGCGCGCGCCGGCGCACGGGCATTGAGATTCATCCCGGCGCGACGATTGGAGAAAACCTGTTCATCGACCATGGTATGGGCGTCGTGATTGGCGAAACGACCGTGATCGGCGACAACTGCACGCTCTATCAGGGCGTGACGCTCGGCGGCACGGGCAAGGACCACGGCAAGCGCCACCCCACGCTCGGCGACAACGTGCTCATCGGTGCGGGCGCAAAGGTGCTCGGTCCGTTCCGCGTGGGCGATAACGCGCGCGTCGCGGCGGGCGCGGTCGTGCTCAACGAGGTCCCGGACGACGCCACGGCGGTCGGTGTGCCGGCACGGGTCGTGCGCATCGGCGGCCAGCGCGTCAACTGCGCGCTCGACCAGATCCACGTCGGCGACCCGATCGCGCAGGAGATGTGCCGCCTGCGCGTCGAGATGATGCACTTGCGCGCCGCCATCGAAAAGAAAAGTACCGAAGAATGAAACCATACGGAAGAATCCGAAGAAGTCTGAAGAAAGGACGATCGCCATGCAGCTTTACAACACACGTACCCAGAAGAAAGAGGAGTTTATCCCGCATGAGGCCGGTAAGGTCAAGATGTACACCTGCGGCCCGACCGTTTACCACTACGCGCACATCGGCAACCTGCGCACGTACATCATGGAGGATGTGCTCGAAAAGGGGTTGCGTTACCTCGGCTACGATGTGACCCGCGCGATGAACATCACGGACGTCGGCCACCTTTCGAGCGATGCCGACACCGGTGAGGACAAGATGCTCAGCGGTGCACGCCGCGAGCACAAGACGGTCATGGAGATCGCAAAGTTCTATACCGACGCGTTTTTCGCCGACTGCGAGAAGCTCGGCATCCAAAAGCCCGCCATCGTCGTGCCGGCCACGAGCTGCATCGAGACGTTCATTCAGATGATCGAAAAGCTGGTCGAAAAGGGCTACGCGTACATCGCGGGCGGCAACGTCTACTTTGACACCTCCAAGCTCGAGACGTACTACGTGTTCGGCAACATGGAGGAGGAAGGCCTCGCCGTCGGCGTGCGCGACAGCGTGGAGGAGGACGAGAACAAGCGCAACAAGAGCGACTTTGTGCTCTGGTTCACCAAGTCGAAGTTCGACGATCAGGAGCTCAAGTGGGATTCCCTGTGGGGCGTCGGCTATCCCGGTTGGCACATCGAGTGCAGCGGCATCAGCGTCAAATACCTCGGCGAATACCTCGATATCCACTGCGGCGGCATCGACAATGCGTTTCCGCACCACACGAATGAGATCGCCCAGAGCGAATCGTACCTCGGCCACCCGTGGTGCAAGTACTGGTTCCACGTGCTGCACCTCAACGACGCGCGCGGCAAGATGAGCAAATCGAAGGGCGATTTCCTCACGGTAGCGTACCTCGAGGAAAAAGGCTACGAGCCGCTCGCGTACCGCATGTTCTGCTTGCAGTCGCACTACAGAAAGCCGCTGACGTTTACGTTTGAAAGCCTTGACAACGCCGTCACGTCGTATCGCAAACTTGTCGCGCGCATTGCGGCGCTCAAGGCGGACGGCGCGCACGACGAAGCCGGTTGCGAGGCCCTGCGCGAGAAATTCCGCGGCGCGCTTGGCAACGATTTGAATACGTCGCTCGCACTCACCGCGCTGTACGATGTTCTGAAAGCAAAGATTTCCGACAGCGACAAACTCGCCTTGATCGGCGAGTTCGACACGGTGCTTTCGCTCGGCCTGCTCGACGCCGCGGAAAAGCAGCGGAAAGCGGCGGCGGAACCGGCGAAGATGCAGCGCCCGGCCGGCGTCTCCGAGGCGGAGGCGACGGAGATCGAAGAGCTGATCGCAAAACGCGCCGCGGCGCGCAAGGCGAAGGACTGGGCCACAGCCGACGCCATCCGCGACACACTTGCCGCGCGGCACATCGTCGTCACCGATACGCCGCAGGGCATCGTCTGGAAAATCGAAGCGTAACCGAAAAACCGGCGGCGCGCCCCTTCCTGAGGGCGCGCCGCTTTGCGTTTGTGCGTCGTGCCCAAAAAAGTGGATTGACAGACGCGCATTTCTGGGCTATAGTGGAAGAGTATCAACCGCACCGTGTGTGCGGACAGGGAGGCGTATTGAAATGAATAAAAGAGAACGCGTGATCACAGCGCTCAGGGGCGGCGAACCGGATCGCGTGCCGGCGGGCTTTTGGTTTCACTTTTCGGGCGAAGCCACGAAGGGGCAGGGGGCCATCGACGCGCATGTCGATTACTTTAAGAAGTGCAACCTCGATATGATGAAAATCATGTGCGACAGCTACTTTGACTACCCGAATCCGCTGAAGGTGGAAAAGGCCGAAGACTGGTACAAGATCGAGCCAATGGGCCCGGATCACCCGTTTTTCCGGGAGCAGGTCGAGCGCACGCGCGCGATCGTGGACGCCGTTGGGCAGGAAGCGCTTGTGCTGTACACGGTATTCGCGCCGTTTTCCTCGATCCGTTTCGGCTACGGCGACGAGCTTGTGATGCGCACGCTGCGGGAAGACCCCGAGGCCGTGTGCCACGCGCTCGACGTGATTGCCGAGGACAACAAGGCGTTTGTAAAGGCGCTTTTTGCAGCCGGTGCGGACGGCGTCTACTACAGTGTACAGGGCGGCGAAAAGAATCGCTTTACGGTGGAGGAATACCGCCGGTGGATCACGCCGTCCGACCGGGCGGTGCTCGACTACGCGAACACGCTCGGCGACCTCAACATCCTGCACTGTTGCGGCTGGGCGGGCGACCGCAACAACATCGAGGTGTGGCAGGATTACGAAGCCGCTGCCGTCAACTGGGCCGTGTACGTGGAAAAAATGGATATGCGCGCGGGCCGGGCGTTCTTCCCGAACGTCAAATGTGTGCTCGGCGGCCTCGACAATACGAAAGCCGGCGTGCTGTACAAGGGCACGGATGACGAGCTGAAGGCCGAGATCCGCCGCATCTGCGCAAAGACCGGACGCTGCGGCTTTATCCTCGGCGCAGATTGCTCGATTCAGTCCGATACGCCGTACGAGCGCATCCGCCTCGCCACGGAATACCGGTAAGCGGTTGCGCCAGGTTTAACTTGGGAGAACAGGAGGGGATGCGGCATGATGCACTGTGCGGTTTTCCCGGCGCACACACTGGAAAACTATAAGTTTGTCGTCGTACTTTCGTTTATGGACGGACAATGCGTGCTGAGCCGCCACAGAGCGCGGACCACCTGGGAGACGCAGGGCGGGCACATCGAGCCGGGCGAAACGCCGCTGGAGGCCGCAAAGCGCGAGCTGTGGGAAGAGTCGGGCGCGACGGCGTACAGCATCGAGCCGCTGTGCGATTACCGGGTCACCGGAGACGACGGCTGTGCGAACGGCGTGGTCTTTCGTGCGGAGATCACGGCACTCGGACCGCTGCCGGAAAGCGAGATGGAGGCGGTCTGCCGGTTCTCAGCCTTGCCGGAAAACCTGACGTATCCCGAGATCACCCCGATCCTGTTTGCCCGGGCGCTGGAACAAAACAAATAAAAAGGAAGCATCCTGCGATTGCGGGATGCTTCCTTTTGTTATACGGGTTTCTGTTCAGTTGCGGAAGGTGGCGTCTGCGAGATAAACGTACCCGGTGGAACGCAGTGAGCCAAAGCTGCCCTCCACCTCGATGCGCACGGTCTGCGCGTTGTTGATCACCAGATTCATTTCGGTCGGTGAACCTGTGCGGGTGAGGGAGGTCACCTCGTATTGCAGCGAACCGTCCACATAGACGCGCACGGTGGCAAAAAAGTCGTCCGCGCTGTCGCTCTCGATGACCCATGTGCCGGTCAACCGCCGGTACTGGCCGGCCGGCGCATATTCGGTCTCCACCGTTTTCTGGATGACCGGGTACAGTGCAAAGCTCAGGCCGCTGCCATAGCTGTTGCCCGAAGCGTCTGTCGCGGTCCAGCCGGTCGCGCAGTCCATGCCGCCGCTGGGCGAAAGATCGGTCAAAAGCACCGGGTACAGCGCCTCATATTCCGCAATTTTCGCGGCAATATCCGCGTCGTCGCCGAGCAAATCCTTCGACTTTTCGAGCGCGGCCACGGCGCCCTCGTAATCGCTGTTGTCCGCATAGCCGGCAGCTTCCTCGAGCACCTTCTCCTTGTACTGCTGCTTGTACGATTCGATCTGCTGGGTCAGCCGTTTGTCCTCTTTGGTGGCGTCCTCCAAAAGCTGGATGGCGCCAGCAAAATCGCCTTCATCCACAAAGCCCTGCGCCGTCTCGAGCAGGCCTTCCACGTAGTCGTCCAGCTCGGCCTGCTTGAGTTCCTCGAGCTTTGCCTGGATATCGGCGTCATCGCCGAGCACATCGCTGCTGTTGAGCAGGGCGGCCTCTGCGCCGCGGTAATCCTTTTTATCGACCAACGCCTGCGCCTCATCGAGCACCTGCTGCTTGTAGGCCGCCTTAACCGCTTCAATCTGCGTTTGCGCCGTCTCGTAGTTGTTGTCTTCCGGGATTACAAGCCCGTATTGGGTGATCGCGCCGACGATTTCGCCGTTCTTTTCAAGCGTCTGCGCCTCCCGGAATGCGTCCTTCGATGCTTTCAGCGCTTCGATGCGGCTTACGGTATCGTCCAGCCCGCTGTCGGGAAACAGGCGGCGCAGGCGGTCGAGCAGCTCGTAGGCGCTCGTGTAGTCGGATTCGCCCTGGTTGTAGCGCTCGATCACCGTCTCCGCATACGTTTCCATCTCGCTCGCCATGCCGCGCAGCTCTTCCTCAGAAAGCTGCGGCAGCATCTGCGTTACGGTATCGTAGTCGTTGGCGTCGAGCGCGCGCGTCAGCTGCTGCATCGGCGCGTTGAACCATATGGCAATGCCGACAACCGTTGCGGTAATGGCCGCTACAATCGGCAGTGTAATCCAAAGCCATTTGAGCGAGCGCTTTTTGCGCGGCCGGTCGTCGTCGTATTCCTCGTAGACGTAACGGTCCGCATAGGGGACGGCGTCGTTCGGGGCAAGGCTGTAGCCCTCGCGGTATACGGGCGGCTGCGAATCGGGAAGCTGTTCGCCCGAGGAGAGCTCTTCCGGAAAATCGTCCGCTTCAGGCGGCTCGTTTTCCGGTTGAGGTTCAGCCGCCGGGGCCGGCGCGCTTTCCGATGCGCTTTCGACTTCGTTGGCGGATGTGCCTTCCGACGCTTCTTCGACCGCGCCTGCCTCTGTGGGAACGCTTTCCGAGGGATGTTCCGGCGCGGTCGGCGGATCGCCGGCTGCCGGCTTTTTCGGCGTATCATCGCTGCGGGCGGTATCCGGTGTGGACAGGATGACCGCGTTGCCGCACAGGTCGCATTTGGTCGCGCCTTCGGGCAGCGTAGCACCGCAATATATGCAAAACATAGGCTGTCCTCCTTTTTGGGATAGATACCTTTAGCATACAGTATTCCGCAAAATCTGTCAAATTATTTCCTGTATTTTCCGGGAAAATACGGGCGCGCCGCAGGAATTCCCCCTGCGGCGCGCCGTGTTATTGAATAATTCCCCAAAATGCCGGTTTAGTCGGCGATCTGCGCCATCCAGCGGCGCTTGAGCTCGGGCGAAACGGTTTTAAGCGCCGCGAGCGTGTAGGGGACGCCCAGCGCGTCCCACTTTGTTTTGCCGATGTCATGGTAGGCCATGATCTCGGCGGATTCGATGCAGCCGTACTGCTTTTTGAGCGCGCGGATGGCTGCAAAGTGCGCGTCCGTGTCGTTGACGCCCGGAATGATGGGACAGCGCAACGCCACATGGGCGCCCGCGCGGTCCAGTGCCCGGAGCGTTTCAAGCACCGGCTCGAGCGGCGCACCGGTCCAGCGGCGGTGTTCGACCGGATCCGAATGCTTGTAGTCGAGCAAAAACAGGTCGACGAGCGGGAGCAGCGTTTGCAGGCGCTCGGGCGGCACCAGCCCATTTGTTTCGAGCGCTGTGTGGATGCCGCGTGCGCGGCATCCCTCGAGCAGCGAAACGAGCAGGTCAAAGTGTAAGGAAGCCTCGCCGCCCGAAAATGTGACGCCGCCGCCCGAGGACGCATAGTACTTTTTGTCTTTTTCAATTACAGCGAGCACCTCGTCCGCCGTCATTTCACGGCCGGAAAGCTCCAGCGCGCCGTTCGGGCACGCCGCCGCGCACGCGCCGCAGGCGGTGCATTTGGCGCGGTCCAAATGGTGGATGCCCGTGTCGTCGAAGGTATGGGCGCCGTGCGGGCATACCGCCGCGCACGCGCCGCAGGACACACACTTTTCCGCGCGGTACAAAAGCTCCGGCGCTGTGGAGAAGCTCTCCGGGTTGTGGCACCAGGCGCAGCGCATGTTGCAGCCCTTGAAAAACACGGTGGTGCGGATGCCCGGCCCATCGTAGACGCAAAAGCGCTGAATGTCAAAAATCAAGCTGTTCATCGGGAC
Organism: Ruminococcaceae bacterium UBA1417; assembly: GCA_002305575.1. Classification (GTDB taxonomy): domain Bacteria; phylum Bacillota; class Clostridia; order Oscillospirales; family Acutalibacteraceae; genus Hominenteromicrobium. The sequence continues at coordinate 13,808 of DBPP01000018.1, read as the reverse complement.
TCCTTCTGCGGTTGCGCTGTCATGCGCCGTAGGTGGTGCGCTCGATGATCTCGCGCTGCACGACCGGTGTCAGCGTGACGAAACGCGCGCTGAAGCCGCCGATGCGCACGAGCAGGTTCTGGTAATTTTCGGGGTGTACCATCGCATTTTCGAGGTCGTCCCGTCCGACGACGCAGAGGTTTGTCTGTACGCCGCCGTTTTCATAAAAGGCCTTGAGCACCGCGCCAACCTTATCCATGGAGCCGGAGAAGAGTTCCTTTGTGAAGCGCACGTTGTTGATGACGCCCACATGCTTGGTGTTGTCAAACTTGGACATCGAGTTGAGCAGCGCCGTGATGCCGTTTTTGTCCGCGCCGATCGACGGGCCGTTGCCGTTTGCCATGGCGCTGCCGCGCTTTCTGCCGCAGGCTGAGGCTTCGCACAGGCTGCCCCATTCCGCGCTCATCGAGTTGTTGACGCTGACGATGTTGTAATGGTCGAGACCGGCCGCCTTGCCCGCCTCGATCGTCAGGTCGGCGAGGTCGGTAAACAGGCGCGCCGCCATGGCGTCGGCCGCGTCGTCGTCATTGCCGTATTTCGGCGCGTCCAGGCAAAGCTTGCGTTCCGCGTCGTAGCCCTCGAAGTCGCAGTCGAGGATATGGACAAGTTCCTCGAGTGTCATGCGTTTCTGCTCGTAGACGAGCGTCTTGATCGCTGTGAGGCTGTCGGCGCAGCTGATGATGCCGAACATTTCGCTCGAGGCGTTCAGGTAGCGCACGCCGCCCTCGAAGACCGGCTTGCCGCGCGCGATGCAGTCGTCGAGCAGCAGGCTCAGGTGCAGGTACGGCGCGTTTTCGCCGGCAACCGCGTAGTTCAGGTATTTGTGCACCGCAAACTGTTCGATGATCGGCCGCAGCTGCGCGAGCACGGCGTCGTACAGCTTTTCAAACGTATCCAACGTCGAGAGCGGGCCGGTTTGCACGCCGCAGCGGACATTCTGGAATTTGTCGAGGCCGTTGTGCAGCGCAATTTCAAGCGCCTTAAGCGCGTTGATGCCGTTGTTCGGCGTGCCGACGCTGCGGCCGACGAGGACATACTCGCCGCAGCCAAAGGGGACGTACTGCTCGGCCTCCTCGCGGGAAACGCCGTAGACCTTCTCAATGGCCGGGATGTTCGTGTCGTCGGAGTAGATGATCGGGAACGTGGTGCCCTCAGCGTTGACTTCCATGGCCTTTTGGAACACAGCCTCATCCATGCCGCTGTAGTAGCGCAGCGTGAGCTGCGGCACGACCTCGCGGAACCGGCGGGAGGCCTCCATGATGACAATGGCAAGGCGATCCGCCGCTTCGGGGCGACGGCGGCCGAGACCGCCGATGATCACGCGGCAGTCGTGGATTTTGTTGATCTCCTTAAAATGCTTGTAGAGCGCGAGAATGATCTGCACCGCGTCCTCTTCGGTGATGCGGCCGGCCTCGAGGTCGGCGACGTACAACCCGCCGAGGTAGTCGTCCATGCGGCTGTAGTTCATCAGGTCGGAGCTGACCGAATAGATCCACATCAGCTGCACGCCCTCGAGGAAGGTTTTCGGCGGGTTGTGCTGGATCGCGAGCAACGCGTCCGCCAGCGCAGCAAACCGCCGCCGGGCCGGTTCGCTCTGTACACTTTCGCTCAGAGCGATCGCCTGCGCACGGTAGCGCGCGCACGCGCCGCGCAGGCTTTCAATCCACATCTTGAGGGCCGTGTAAAACGAAGAGGCGCCGTTTTTCTCGGCGGCGGCGTCGATCTCGCGGTCAAGACCATCGAAGCCAAGCGCAATCAGCTTTTCGAAATCGAGGTTCGTGCCGGCCACGCGGCAGTCGCAGTTGCCGGCGCCCGCGCCCTGATAGCCCTTCGGCGGCACATAGCCGTAGCGCTTTGCAAACGCAATGTCCAGCTTGCGCGCCGTGGTCTCCTCGTGCCAGAACATGTGCACGGTCGCGAGTTCGGATTTTTCGGCCTCGGTGAGCTGATCCTCATATTCGCGCATCGCGAGCAGGAAGTCAAACTCGTCGAAATAATACGTGTAGCAGCAGCCGATCTGCGCCGAGTAGCCGCCGACCTGCGAGGTGAAGCCGGCGAAGTCGTGTTCGTAGCGGCCGGCGATGCCGTCGTTTTCATCGAGCGGCACCAGGATGTGGCGCAGCTGGAAATCGAGGCATTTGGCCTCGCGGATGTAGATGTCATCGCTGTTTTCCTTATAAATGCGCGTGAACGCGATGGCGTTGCGCAGCTTTTCCAGATTGCTTTTGAACATGCGTGGAACCTCCAGTCTGAAATTCTCTTTTATTGATGCGGAGCCTTGCTTTTTCTCCGCGAACTGCCTATAATGAAGTTGGTTTAAGGGGGGGATCGCGGTGAGCGAAGAAATTGTACGCCTGCACTATACCGAGGATGAGCTGCGCCGCGATGGAGCGCGGGCGTTGCACCAGTTTGGCGTGCAGGGTACCTATAAAATTCATACGCACGATTTTTATGAGCTGTTCCTCGTGCCCAAGGGCAGCGCGGTGCACGCCGTGAACGGGCGGCCGCAACTCCTGACGGAAGGCTCTTTCGTGCTGATCCGGCCGGGCGACATCCACCGCTATGAATTTTTCAACAGCGACGATTTTGAAATCATCGACATCGGCATTCCCGAAACGCTTTTTCTGCGCATCTGCGCGTATCTCGGGGTGGAGCGCAGCGTATTCGATGTGCCGGCGCTTCCCCCGCACTGTATGCTTTCCGGCACGGCGCTCAGCGACGTGCAGCGCAAGCTGCTGCAAAGCGGGCGTATGGAGGACCGCGAGGCGGGATACCGGTATATGCTGAGCGTTTTTCCGTATCTCGTAGGCCTGTTCCTCACGGCGCCTGCGCCCGAACACCAGCTGCCGCCGTGGTTTTCCGCGCTGCTTGAAAAAATGGAGGAGCCCGAAAACTTCATTGCCGGTCTGCCGCGGCTCGTGGCGCTGGCCAATATGTCGCAGGAACACCTGACGCGTTCGTTCCGCCGGTATCTCGGCGCGACGCCCACGGCATTTATCAACGCGAAGCGGCTCGGCCTTGCGGCAGAGCTTCTGCTGACGACCGAGACGCCGGTTATCGACGTGGGCGGTCTGTGCGGCTTCAACAGCCAGAGCCGGTTTTACCGGCTGTTTACCGAGCGTTTCGGCTGCCCGCCCAAAGCGTTTCGCACGCAGTTCCGCGACCAGCCGTCCCTTCTGTTTCCCTACTCATCATAGAGCTTTTTTTACGGGTTTTCATCCACCGGATTGACGGTTATTTCCACTATATTGATCGAAAAACGCCTGCCCGCAGACTGGTGCCGCGGACAGGCGTTTTTGTATACAAACAAGAGGTTATTGGGTCAGCTGGACCGTCTCTTCCAGGAAGCTGCCGTTTTCCACAGTGTAAAGCGTCGCCAACGGTGTGCCTTCGCTCTGCAGGTCGACCTTTTGGATGTGCTCAATGATGTAGGTCTGCGCTTCGATTTCAGGCAGCCAGACGAAGTCCGATGCGGTCAGGAAATTCGCATAGAACAGCACGTTGTTGCGGTACGTCGAATACGCGCTGGTGTAGCCTTCGCCGGCGATCACGTCGAGCGCGTCGCCGTCGGCGCTGACGCCGAAGGCCGATTCCGTGCCATAGAAATTCGTGTAGTCGCCGCAGCTGATCGCTTCCGTCTGTGGGTAAAAGCTACACGCGGCGGGGAAGCTCTGGCTGCTGCGGTCCAGCGGCAGCCACGCCGCGTCCACAAGGCCGTACAGCGCGTTGTACGGCACCAGCGCGGTGATGTAGCCGGCGCCGTAGGCCGCGATGGCGTACGGCGGGAACGTGATGGCCAGGCCGTCGCGCGTGAAGTACCAGTAGGTTTGCGTCTGTGTGCCGTCAAACACGCTGCGGATGTTGCCCGCCGGGTCGGGCAGGTCGGGCATTTCGCTGCGCAGCGCCTGCGTAAACGCATTGATCAGGCTGTCTTTGGCCTGCGCGTTTTCGTCGTCGATCAGGTCCGCGAGCGTGAGCAGCGCACCGGTTTCGAGGTCAAACGTGTAGGTGAATCGGCTGCTCATCGGGTGCGCGCCGCCGAGGTAGGCCGAAGCCATGAACTGCAAACTCAGCGCGCCGGACGTGGCGTACGCGTCGAAGAGTTTGAGCGTGTAGTCGTAAGGGTAGCCCGAAGCATAGCGGCGGCCCTGCGCAATCGCGTTGTCGCGGTCGGTGGCGGCGTCCGCGTAAAGTGTCGTCAGCGCCTCGCTGGCGGTGATTTTTTCCCCGGTTTCGGGGTTATCCGACACATAGACCTGTATTCGGGCGATGCTGGTTTCCGCGGCGGCCTCGGCGGTGTTCTCCTCGTCGACCGTCACAATCACCTGCCGCTCCCCTTCGGGGAAGATGCGGGCGAGCGCGTTGTGGCAGCGATTGAGCAAATCGGTCGTTCGACCGAAAATTTCATCCAGATTGTCCGGCGCGGCCGCCTTGCCGCGGATGGACTCCACCGCGCAGTATTCGCCGCGCAGGCGCACATAGCAAAGGCCCTGGCCCGCTGCGACCAGATCGCGGATCGCCGCGTATTTTTCGTCGCCGTCGCTGTTGTCGATGGTGTCGGAAAGCTGTTCAAGCGCCGCGCTCAGCGCGTTGCCGGTTACATCCATGGCCTTCATTTCCCGGAAAAGCTCCACGTCATCCGCGAAAAACAGCGCCATTACCGCGCCGCCGATCGAAAAGCCGGCCTTGATGTAGGAAGCCGCCGCGGCAAATTTCCCGACGCCGTACAGCGCGGCCTTCGGCAATGCGGCGAGGCGCGCCACCGCCATATCTTCGCCGCCGGTCAAAACAAACTTGGCCCACGGCTCAAATTTGTCGGCGAGCTCCGTGGCCGCCATTTCGAGCAGTTCGGAGAAGTCGTAGGCGCCGTTCAGATTCAGCGTAAAGCTCGCATAGTCGCCGAAGGCGTTTTGTGCGAACTGCTCCACAAAGTAGGAGAATTCCAGCGTCGCCGTGCCGATGAGCGCCTCGGCAGCCTCCTTCAGCGCCTTGTCGTCCGTGTTGTCGCGGATGGCCTCGAGCAGCGCCAGCTTTTGCTCATAGCTTTCGCTGAAATGCAGCAGCACCAGCGCCTGGGAGACGTTCGACACAGTGGCGGAGGCGCTTTTAAACAAATCAATGCCCGCGCCGAGCGATTTCAGTGTTTTGGCGGCCTTTTCCAGCACGCCCATATCGAGCACGGCCGAAAACGAAACGCTGCCGAGCTGTATGGCCTGCTGGACCGCGTTGGCCTTCGCGGTGTATTCGGCCTGTGCGGAGAGCGTTTCCGTGAAGCCGCGTTCCTGCATGGCAAGGATTTTCGTCAGGTAGTTGATGTAGGCGTCGGTGTTCAGCTCCTTGCCCAGCAGCTTGTGTGTGGCCCAGAGGATGGCCTTTTCCGCGCCGCTGCGCGATTCGATGTCATCGGCCCAGGCACAGTACGCGTAGTTTGCGGTATTGCGCAGGGAAAAATCGTTGTTGGCGCCGTAGGTGTAATCCTCGTAGCGCTGGAACACACCCGCACGGTATGATGCGGCTTCAGCCGCTTCGTCCGCCCGCACAGGCGCAGGCAGCGCGCCGAGGAGGAGCAGCAAGCTCAGCGCCAGCGCCGTAACGCGCGTTGCAATTCGTTTCATTCGGCGCTCGCCTCGCTTTCCGCAGCGCCGTCCTCCGGCGTGAAATCAGCGGGGTACGTTTCGGTGAGCAGCGCAAGGCAGAATTCCTCGACCTCGGCGTCAAAGGCCGCATCGCGGGCCGCCGCGTCCAGCTCCGTTTCCGTCCAGTCCTCCGGGGCTTTGCCGTCGTCCAGGGCGGTCAGATCGACCGCAATTTCGCGCGTCGCGCTGTCCGGCGCGTCGGCAGCGGCGTCCAGCACCAGCGCGTACAGCTTTTCCTCAAAGTCATTTTCATCTTTGGCCGTGCGTTCCGCTTCCGCAAGGCAGTCCAGCATGTAGGCGCTGTAGTCCGGCAGGGAGACGGTGGCGGTCAGCTGGGTGCGTTGCGCATCGTCTGATTCCACCGTGCAGCTCTCCACCGCAATCTTTGCTTTCAACTTTACGGCCAGACGTTCGCCCGGTGCCGCACAGCCCGCCAGTACCGCAACGGCAAGGCTGAGAAGGACGGCAAGTGCCAGCCATCGCTTGCTTTTGAACATCCAAATTCCCTCCTGCAATGTTCAGTATCTTTAGTATATTTAGTATACATGCAAAAGAACATGTGCGCAAGGGAAAAATGCCGGTCCATCTGGTTGACGCGGCCAAAATGGGCTGCTATACTAGGGAAAAACCCGATGGGAAGGATGTATTGAAAATGAAACTGGGTGTACAGATTTACGGTTGTATGCGGGAATTCCGCGCGGACCCGGAAGCGTTTTGCACGCGGCTCAGGGCAGCCGGCTACACGCAGATTGAACCGTGCGTTTCACTCTCGATGGATGCGGCGGCGCTCGAACAGAACGGGATGAACCCGGTCTGGCAGCCGGCAGAGGCTGCGGGGTTTATCCGGCTGCTTCAAAATCACGGGCTTTCGTTCTCCTCCTGCCACGTGTTCGGCGACCTGCGCGCAGACGCGGAGAAAGCGGCGGCTTTTGCCGCGGAAAACGGCGCGCGCGAACTTGTCGTCAACTGCCCGGGCGGCGAAACGGCGGAAAGCTACCGGCGCTTTGCTGAAAGTTGCCTATATCTGGCGGAGAAGTTCGACGCCGTCGGCGTGCAGCTTTGGGTGCACAACGGCTGGCCGGAGATTCGCGCGCATTTTGACGGCAAAACGGGGCTTGAACTTGTACTTGAGGCGTGCGGCGGCAAGGTGGGCGCGCAGATCGACGTCGGCTGGGTGTTGTACGGCGGTGAGGACCCGGTGGCTTACCTCGAGACGGTGCGGCCGTATCTCAGGTCCATCCATTACAAGGACGTGCGGCCGGCGCTGCCGCTCGATCAAATTCATGTGCCGCTCGGTGACGGCGCGCTCAACTGGCGCGGCGTGCGGGCGTTTGCACGGCAAAATGGTATTCCGGAACTGATTGATCAGGATGTAAGCGCCGGGGATTTCCTTTTGGACCTCGAGCAGTCCGCGCGGCGGCTTGCTGAAGCGTAAGACGTGAAGGGTCAAAATTGACCGCTTGCAGCTTTTTTGCGGAATCTCTTGCCTTTTGTTTGCAGCGGTTGTATAGTGTTTATAGAAAACCTTAAACCTTTTAGGATTATTATTTAATTTGCAAGAGGTGGAAAGACATGAGAGGAACAAGGTGCCTGAGAGCAATCGGGGTGGCGTTTCTGATCGCTGTGCTGCTGGTCAGCGTTTTGTCCGTACAGGTGTTTGCGGCGGGAACCGTCGAGGATGCGGGCCTATCCGTTGCAGGTAACCGCGTGACGGAGGCGAATAAAGACGACGTTCTGGGTGACGGCGGTTCCGTGCGAGCGGCGTACGACGTTGACGCGAACCAGGTAACGCTGACGCTGACGAACGCAAACATTACTTACGGATCCGTCGCGATCCAGATCAATTCAGACATCCCACTGGTGATCGAACTGGTCGGGGAGAACCAAATTACGGCGACGGGAAGCAGAGAATGCATTTACTATGCAAACGACCTGACGATTCAAGGCAGCGGTACGCTGGAGCTGAATTCGGCAGGAGGAAATTCCATTGCCAACACGATGCGGGGTAGCGGGCCGTCCACGCTGGTGATTTCCGGCGTGTCCTCTCTGACGGCCAATGGTTATTACAAGGGTATCGGTGTTGTCGGCGGCATACGCATCGAAAACAGCGGGGTGTCGGTGAGCAGCGCGCAGGGCTTCTACAATTCGGCGTTTGAAGCATCGCAGGGAATCGAAATTTCCGGCAGCACGGTCACCGTCACGGCACAGGGCGATGGGGCGTATGGCATGCGAACCTCGGCCGGATCGGTTTCACTGACTGATTCCAATGTGGAGATCCATTCCGTCCGCACCGGATTGCAGAACGCTACCGATGATATCACGATCAGCGGTGGCACGCTGATCCTTACCGTGTCGGAGCAGGGCCAAAACGGCATTTTGTCGAGCGGTGCGCTGACCATTGAAAACGGCGCCGATGTAACAGCAACCTCGACGTATCCTGCGCTGTACGGCGCTGCCGGCCTGACCATTGCGGACAGCCGTGTGCAGGCGACGGCGACGGCGGACCTTGGCATCTGGACGCGGGGCAACCTGTCGATTTCGGGTGATGTGAATGTGGTTTCGAACGGCATCGCGATGGCGAGCGGTTGTACCTTTACCGTGACACCGGCTGCAGATAGCTTGCTGGAAGTGAAGGCCGGCACGTCGGAAGCGGACGCTACACATATTGCAGATTCGCCGTTTGCCGCGCAGACGACGCTCTCCCGGATAGACGATGCCTATTGCAGCATCAAGACGCACGTCCACACAGGCGGCACGGCCACATGTGTAACAGCGGCTGTTTGCAGCGACTGCGGCCAAAGTTACGGTACGCCAGACACGGCAAACCATACCGCAGTGACCGCCGTGGCGGAGAAACCGGCGACGTGCACGGCGGAGGGCAACATCGCGTACTGGCACTGCGAGGACTGCGGCAAGTACTTCAGCGATGCGGCCTGCACGGAGGAGATCACGCAGGCGGACACGGTTCTGGCGGTAGCGCCGCACAGTGCAGTGACCGCCGTGGCGGAAAAACCGGCGACGTGCACGGAGAAGGGCAACATCGCGTACTGGCACTGCGCGGACTGCGGCAAGTACTTCAGTGATGCGGCCTGCACCCGGGAGATCACGCTGGAAAATACGGTCCTGAGGGAGAAAGGCCACCAGTTTGAAAACGGTGTCTGCACGGTTTGCGGCGTGAAGGATCCGAACGCGCAGCCGCCGGAAACCGGCGACGAAGGCGAAAGCCAGACGCCGGCGCTCGAGCAGCCTGCAGGTTCCGGACCGCAGACCGGCGACAACACATCGCTTGGCATGTGGGTGTTTCTGTTGCTGGCGGGTATGGCCGGTTTGACCGGTACGGTTTACTACAGGAAGAAAAATCAATAAGCGATTCGCATAAAAAGCGGCTCTGTGGGCGGTTCCACAGGGCCGTTTTGTGTTGTGTGAAAATTCACCGCAGGTTATTCGTACCGGACTTTCAAAAATCGAGGCCGTGAATCAATTCAATCACCCAACGTGCTTGCCCAAGGAAACCTTGAGCGCTTCGAGAGTATCAATAAGCACATAGAGCTGTTCCGTCGTGCAGGCATCCAGCAGATTCTGTATGCGATCCTCTGCAACCGTCTTGGAAAATTGTGTGGAGTCGTAAAGCAATGCATCCGTCTGCACCGACAGAGCCTCCGCAATGTTTACGAGAACCGGAAGGCTCAGCTTGGTGTTCCCGGTCTCGATGTGGCTCATATGCGTTGCAGAAATGCCCACCTTCTCGGCAAGAGCCTCCTGCGACAGACCGCACGCCTTGCGATAACGGCGTATGCGCCGTCCTATTTCGTAGTATTTCATTCTTTCACCGCCCATACAATTCATCTACTCTTGAATTGTATGGAGATTGTGTGTAATATAATAACCTGTATAAGTTTTTTCAGCCTATACACTTCATATTCTTCTGGCCCCAACATATCATTAGACCCGCATCCATTTCGATGCGGCGGGTGAGGCTAAAAATCTTAATTATTTGGAGGTACACAGCATGAAGAAGAGAAGACTTACCGCAGCTGCGGTAGCCACTGCATGCCTGCTCACACTCACACTTGCAGGCTGTGGAGGAACGGACGATATAAAGAGTGCGCGTGAGCCGCTTGCTGTATCGCAGGCTTTCGGGCAGGAAAGCGTATGGGTGCAGTACAACGAGAATGACGCAATAGAGAAAGACGGAGAAATTGACCGCATTCTGGTCTTTGACGGAAACGGCAACGTCACCGCCTACCAATGCAACGGCGCAACGTTCGCAGATTTGAACGGTCTGTCCGACGATGAAATCGTTGAGATGGCCAAGGAGCAGGACAAAGAGATATTCGATACCAAACGTCAGGACGCCCTCGATAGCACATCAAAGGCGATTGAGCGCATGCAAAGTATCTACGATACACTGAAAGAGGAATACGATAGCGGCACGTACACGTCTGGGCTTCGTGGAAGCGCGCTGTCAGACCTTAGCTCTGCGGATGTCGAACAGCTGACGTCTATTTACAGCCAAGTGCTCTCCGATTTGGAGTCTACACTGAATGCGGCAAATGACGGTCAGACGGCCACGGAGTCGGCCACGTATCAGGAGCCACAGGCGCAGCCGTACACGCTTCATATCGAGACAGACAGCACCGGAAACAACACGCAGAGCGAGACGATATCCTTCGACGCTCCTTCATATTCCTTCTACAAAGTACAGGTAGATGACGAAGAACAAACCCCAGCCGACGTGCTCACTTGGGGTATAAAAGGAAGCTCTACCGAAGCCGGGGATGCAATTCGAAACGAGAGCATCGAGCTTTTTTCGCCTGTTAACAAGCAGACCGTCTACGACATGACATTCGCCGGATTCAGCGGGCTTGCCACAATCGTCAACGACGACCACGCCGGCTTCACGTTGGACACCCCTGACACCGAAGGAATAGAGGTGGACTAAATGGGAAAGGCAATCGAATGGGCTAAAAATCACAAGCCGCATACAGCGGCAATTGTAGTCGTCGCAGTCATAGCCGTGTCGATTGCCGCAGCATCAGGCGCTTTCACACAGCAAGACAAGACCGCTACCGACGAACAAAAGACTGTCGATGTGACCTTGAATGTCACAGCCGACAACGGCTGGGACGAGAACGCCACACCCGCCATCGCTCATATCGAGGGCAACGATGTGGACTTCTACCACGCAGTGACCCCTGACGCCGAAGGCAACAAGGGCACTTCCACCGTCGCACTCGCTGAGGGCAACTACACCGTGAGCTTCATCAGTCCCGTCAACTCTGCCGGTTCCGCATTCGGCATATACGACACGGGTGAGCCTGTCGACATCACCGTCGATGCCGATGCCGAGGACGCGCCCATCGTAAACTGCCACATGACGCAGATTCCCGCCGACCAAGTCACTGACGAGATGCTTCAAGACATCATCGACCAGACCAAGGACGCCGTTGAGAACGGCGACGAGACCTTGAAGGGCGATGCCGGCACGGACATCCTTGACAAGCTTGAAGGCAATGTCGCCCAGAAACCGAACGCAAGCGACGAGACGAAGCAGGAGGCAACTGACGCCGACAAGGAAGTCGATGTCAACGATACGCCTGCCCAGACGACTCCGCCCGCTATGACGGACAACACGGACAACAGCAACACTGGTTCCCAGTCCTCCAACACGGGCAACCAGTCTTCCAGCACTGGTTCTTCAAACTCTGGTTCGACCAGCACTGGTAACTCTGGCAACTCTGGTTCGTCTTCCAGTCAGTCTTCTCAGCCTACCCATACGCACACGTGGGTGAACCACGAGGCGACCCGTCAGGTCTGGGTAAGCAACTGGGTTGATGTGCCTGACTACGAAACTCAGCAGGTTGTTGTCGGTAACAAGTACATCTTCGCTTATGACGGTTACACCACTACCGACATCAACGACGCCAAGGCTCACGCCCGTCAGTTGATTATGCAGGGTGCACCTGAGAACTATCGCACTGAGACTATCTACGAGACCCAGACCGTTCAGACTGGTTCCCACAAGGAAGACCAAGGTCACTACGAGACCGAAACCTACGTGGACTACGTGTATTGCAGTTCGTGTGGTGCTCGCCAGTAACACCACTCCCGCATAGCGGGATGTAGGCGCTTGCTAATAACGGCGAGACCACAACGGCACGTGACGTGCTCGTGTAAATACGCGCAAGCCCACACGCTCTCTTCGGTCGCGAGTAGGCTTCCATTCCCACCCAAAAAGGGAGGCATCCGCAGAGCGGATACCTCCCTTCATTTTTTGTCGCTCTATCAAAACAAGAGGCGACGCCTTCCCGGACGACGCAAGAATGAATCAACGATGGCGCTCAGCCCATCCAAGGGTTTTCGATGGTCTCCGAGCGGGCGGGTTCTCCGCGTCGATGCCCTGAAGATAGAACAGAGTCGCATACTCCAAAAGGTCGTCGTACGCGACAGGCTGCTCAGAGCAAAGCGACACAATGTCCGCTATGCACTCGTCGGAAAGGCAAAGGCCGTCCGAATCCTCTTGAATATCCGGTACTTCTGTTCTAAAAAAAATATATATAGGTTTGGCCGTCCCGGAAGCTGCGCAGGCATCGGGGCGGTTTTCTTTTGCACCCCTTCCGTACGTCCACGCACATCCAACTGCCGCCCGCAGGGCGGCCACCCTTGCATCGAGCGGATGCGCGATGTGAATATCCCTCGACCGCTTCAGAGATGTTTTAAGACACAAAAAAGCCCGAGGGGTTCGTGTACCCCAACGGGCTTAAAACCGTCTTAGGACGCAAAACACAGCGTTCTATCTTTCCGTCCCGTCTTCTCCTATGAGACCGAAGTGACGGAACGCGTCCAGAATCGCCTCGCGCTTCTCGGGCGGGCATTTCGGATACTTTTCCGCTGACATATCCGCCTCTTCCTAGGAGAACTGCTTATCCAAGCCAAGCTCGTCTTTAATATTTGCGATGTACAGCGACGAAACCTTCAAGCCGTGATTCTTCAGAACGTATTATTGAATCTGCTTATACGTCGGCTTCTTTACCTTGCCGCCCATACCAAGCTCGGACGGCGAGATGTTCACATAGGCATAACTCTTGACCTATTTTTCTCGGGTTAAGAGAGCCACCGTCTCATCACTACTTTCGTTAGGTAGGGAATTATCGTCATTGTCGATAATCACATCTTGCGACGAAACACCGTCAAATTCAAGGGGAACCTTAAACCGAACACTTTTGATCCATAGGCCGTTCGGCTGTCTATCAGGATAAATCTGTACGCTGTCCAGCAGTGCGTGCATGATTTCCTGTTCGTCACGCTCCGGCATAATGTCCATCATGTCCACGATAATTCGCATGGTGGCATACACTTCCTCAGCCGTAGCAGCCTTGCTCCCGGCGTTCTGAATGGCGATATTTACCTGATTGATCTTGCTGTCCAATTCAGCGATACGCTTCATACGCTGGCGCAGCAGCCCTTGCAGGTCATCGTACATTTCGTCGTACAGCTCATCGTCGGCGTCAAGCTCCATAATCTTCGATAGCAGCTTGGCCTTCTGGCGTTCTTCCTTCTTTTTGGCAGCAGTGAGAGTATCAGCTTCCGCCTGTAAAGCGTCCAGATTGGCGTCAGTTCCGATGGATTTCATAATGTCCTCTGTGAAATCCATATTTCGCAGAGCTTCCTGTACTACTCGGCGCACCTGCTCATTCACCGCGTCCTGCCGGATATGCTTTGTGTATGTGCAGCGCTGCCCGCTTACGGTTTTGGTATTCTTGCAGATATAGTACCACATATCTGTGTAGAATTCGCCGGAACCGTCTTTTTTCTTTTTCCTATTCACCACACCATACATCGGCGCACCGCAGACAGGGCATTTGACGAGACCGGAAAGAATGTGAGCATGTTCCGGGCTGTATCTTTTTTCCCGCTTGTAGGCGTTCAAGCCCCGCTTTGCCCGTGCGGCCTGCCAGAGATCATCCGGGATAATGGCCTCATGTTTGCCGTCAAATATTTCATATTCAGCCTGTTTGACGGTATGGTACTCATTGCGTGTACCTTCGATTTTCTCGCTTTTCCGGCGTCCGTAGGCAATTTTTCCGGCATAGACTGGATTGTCCACCACCCCTATTACAATAAATTTGGACA
>DBPP01000013.1:281-6877 GCA_002305575.1 Ruminococcaceae bacterium UBA1417 | reverse complement strand
AGTGCCGCTCAAAATGTCCTTAGCGGCGGCGAAGTAGACGTAGCTGGTTCCTGTGAGGTTCTTAGGCCGCATATCCTCCACATACACCCGGCGCAGGCTAATGTGGTCCCGCACCTGGCTCCACAGGTTCCTGTCCGCTGTGAGCAGGTACAAGGTGGCCAGCAGTGCCCGGCTGGTGCTTTCGGGCCGCATGGAAACCTCTTTCTCAAAGGTGTGATGGTGACGGTCATCTCGGTAAATCACGGGGCATCTTCCTTTCTTTTCTTTTTCTGAGTCCAATTCGGCCTGAATGCGGTCGGCCTCTGGAGCGTCTGGTTTGTAGTTCGGGCGCTGGTGCCCGGTGGGCACCGTTCAGCGCCGACCGAGCCGGCAGGCGAGACATGGTGTTTCATAAACCGCTCGAAGAGCTGATCTGTGGGTTTGGTAGTGAAGAGGGGCATGGGCTTTCTCCTTTCATCGGAAATAGAAAAAGGGCGACCTGATTTTTTTCAGATCGCCCTGCGAAAAAATATTTTGTTGTGGGGGAAAAGAAAAACGGGAGCTGCTTTTTTTCGCTGCTCCCGTTCTACTGGGTCAAAAATAAGAATGTTTATGGTTTTACGTCGGTTCGAATCCCGCCAGTGGGGTGCGGTTTCATTCAAAAACGTCACGCCGTGACGGGCCTTTTTTTGCCCTCAAAACGCGAAAAAAGCCCGGAATTCCGGGCTTTTTTCGGGGTGGTTTCATTTTTGACCAGTAAAGATGGCTGGGCTGGCGGGATTCGAACCCACGGGATGACGGAGTCAAAGTCCGTTGCCTTACCGCTTGGCGACAGCCCAATATCTCTTGTGCTCCGATTGGAGTCTGCAAAAGTATAGCATATTTTGGCCCAATAGTCAAACGGTTTTCGCGCAAACCAGCGGTCTGTGGCACGAAAATTTTTGGGTGTGAAACGAAAGCAAAAAGCGAAGGCGGAGGACCCGTCTTCGCTTTTGGCTTAGGAGCATTTATTCCTCGATCGGCGCTTCGAGGTTGTTCATCACGAGGCCAGTGATCAGCTTCGGGTAAAAGTACGTCGACTTCTGCGGCATCTTTTCGCCGGCGGCGGCTACGGCGCCGATTTCCTCGACGCGCGTCGGGTTCAGCAGAAATGCACACTGGCTCGCGCCGGTCTCGACGCTTTGGAGCGCCTCGTCGATCGAGCGCGTGTAGGTCAGGTTCTTCTGGTTCGCCATGTTCTCCTTGTCGATGCCGAGCACGCGCTCCAGCACGAGCGTGTGCAACACGCTGACATCCAACCCGCGCGAGGCTTCGCTTTTCTCCGGCATGAATTGTGCCATCACGGCCGGGTCGCGCAGCGTGAGCAGCGTGTAGGCGAGCGCGCCGTCTGCCTTTGCGACCAAGACGAAGGATTTCTTGCCCGCGTCGTAGTCGGCCTTCAGGCGCGCTTCGACGGCGTCGCGGTCTGCGAGCGCCTCCGTGTCAAAGTACGCGGCGCTGCCTTCGATCACCTGCTCGGCCGAAAAATGCTCGAGATCGCGCACAAGACGGTGTGTCGGGAACACGACCAGCCCCGGATGCGCCATGTCGACGAGCATCATCATCACGAATTCGCTGCCCGGCGCCCAGACGGCATTTTCGCGGCAGTAGTTGCGGTAATTGATCGCCGTCTCATAACGATGGTGTCCGTCTGCGATGTAGAGCTTGCGCGCGGCAAAATCACTGCGGAACGCTTCGAGCGCAACGGTATCGTTTACGATCCACAGCCGATGCGTCACGAGCCCGTCGGAAAATTCGTAGCGCGGCGTGCCGCTCGAAAGGCGGTCGATGCGGCGCTGCGTCTCGCCGGTTTCATCCATATACAGGGAGTAAATCTGGCTGAAATTGCAGTTTGTCGCCTTCATCAGGTTAAACCGGTCCTGTTTGGCTTTCGAGAGCGTCTCCTCGTGCGGGAGCACGACGCCTGCGGCAAAATCCTCCACGCGGACGAGGCAGACGATGCCCTTGAGCGAACGCTTCTCGCCGTGATCGACGCCGGTGAGAAACGCCTCTTCGTAGATGTAGATGCCCGCGTCGTCGTCGCAGTGCAGTATGCCGTCCGCGAGCCACGAACGCAGTGTTCTGCCGGCTTCGCCATAGGGGTCTTCGCCTTTCGGCAGCTCGAGCCGGATGACGTTGTGCGGATTGCGGGCGAGATATTCGGCGCGCTCCGCGTCGCTGATGATGTCGTAGGGCGGGCAGGTCAGCTCTGCCGGAGAGCCGGCCGCATCGGTATACCGCATGGCGTGAAACGCCTTGATGTCAGCCATAATGGTTTCGTTCCTTTCAAGCTTTTTTTAAATTGTAGCGCAGGCTGCGGCGGTGTGTCAAGCGGAAAAGAAAAAGTATTGTGTAAAACGGAGGTTAAGCCGGCGCGCCGGGACGGCCGGTGTTTCTTTGACGTTGGATCAGGAGACAAAATCGGACAGATGGAATGATTTGTTTTCCAAAGTGGAAAAAAATGCAGGAATCTTGTATAATTTTACCTTGACGCTCCATGGTACGGGACGTATAATAGGGGCGTATTGAAACGGAAATCCGGAAAATGATTCTGCGCGGTTGCGCGCGTGAATTTGCGGCGAAAAACAGCGCCGCTCTAATAATAAAGGGACACGCGGCAAACGTTTTCCGGTATATGCGGTGGCGATAATGTTGTGCCGCTGCATGTGGTTCTTAACATACAAACAGGGAGGTAAGAAAATGGCAGTCAATGTAACGGTATGGAACGAGTACCTGCATGAGAAGCAGTTTCCCGAGGTTGCGGCGGTGTACCCCAAGGGGATCCACGGCTGCATCGCAGATTTTTTGCGGGAGGCCGGCATGAATGTTCGCACGGCGACGCTGGAGGAGCCGGAGCACGGCCTGACGCAGGCGGTGCTCGACAACACGGACGTGCTGATCTGGTGGGGGCATATGGCGCACGAGCGCGTAGCCGACGAGGTGGTGGAGCGTGTGCATCGCCGTGTGCTGGACGGCATGGGCCTGATCGTGCTGCATTCCGGCCATGCCTCGAAGATCTTCGAGAAGGTTTGCGGGACAAATTCCGGCATGCTGAAATGGCGTGAAGACGGCGAAAAGGAGATCTTGTGGGTGGTGGACCCGAGCCATCCGATTGTAGCGGGGCTGGACGAAAAGATCGTCATCCCGCACGAGGAGATGTACGGCGAGCATTTCAACATCCCGCAGCCGGATGAGCAGGTGTTCATCAGCTGGTTTGAGGGCGGCGAAGTGTTCCGCAGCGGCTGCTGCTGGCACCGCGGCAAGGGCAAGGTGTTCTATTTCCGGCCGGGCCACGAGGTGTTCCCGATCTACCACCAGCCGGAAATTCAAAAGGTCATCGTCAACGCCGTCCGCTGGGCAGCGCCTATCGATTTCCCGCCGGTGGTCTACGGCAACACGCAGCCGGTTATGCCGGTGACGTCGAAGATGGAGGGCGAGAGCATCCAGGGCTTGCACGAGAAAAAATAAAGGGATTCCGCGCCTGTTGCGGCGTGAAAGTACAGAAAAGGTTGTATGAAAAGCATTTGTTTTGGGGAAAGGAAGCGAGTTGTATGGCAAATCAGGTGATCCGGATTGGCTCGGTGGGGCTGGGCGCAATCTGGACAGGAGTACACGAACCCGGGATTCGCAAAAGCCCGGATCTTGAACTGGCGGCAATTTGTGACATCGACGCGGAGAAGCTGCGTCTGGCAGGCGAAAAATACGGCATCGACGAGGCGCACCGCTTTACCGATTATCGAGACTTGATCGCGTGCCCGGACGTGGATGCGGTGGACATCTGCACCTCCAACGACGCGCACTTTGAAATTGCCATGGCGGCGGTGGAAGCGGGCAAACCGTACGACATTGAGAAGCCGATCACCATGACGGCGGCGCAGGCAGATGAGCTTGCACAAGCCACGCAGGCCAAAGGGCTGCCCAATATGGTCTGCTTCTCGTACCGGTTCAAAGCGGCGGCGCGCTACGCGCGGGAGCTGATCGAAAGCGGAAAGATCGGCCGGATTTACCACGTCGATATGCAGTATTTCCAGGCGTGGGGGCTGCCGCACTGCGATACGCCGCGCGTTTGGCGTTTCATCAAGGCGCGCACCGGTTCGGGCGCGTTGGGCGATCTCGGGTGTCATGCGCTGGATCTGGTCCGCTTTGTCACCGGCAAGGCGTACACGCGCCTTGTGGGGCATACCGGGACGTACGTTCAGGAACGCCGCAACCTCGAGGGGCCTGGCATGGGGCCGGTCGATGTGGATGATTTTTGCAATTATATGGCGGACATGGAGGATGGCGTTTCCGCCAGCTTCCAGATCACCCGGTTCGGCTATGGGCGCGGGAACTACCAGCGCATGGAGATCTACGGCAGCGAAGGCGCCATTGTGTATACGCTTGAGGCGCAGCCGGGCTGTGCGGATGAGATCGAGGTGTGTATCGGCGACGTTTACGCGCAGGCCCATGCGTTCACCAAGCTGCCTATTCCCGAGCAATGCCGCAGCGAGCAGATGCAGAGCTTTGCCGACATTATAAACGGGACGGGAGACGGCAAGGCGGCGACGATCGAAGACGGGCGGATCAACCAGCATGCGGTGGACGCGATCCTCAGCTCTGCGGAAAGCGGTCGCTGGGTGGAACTTGCCTGATCGGCGTTTATGCGGAAAGAAAAAATCCAGAGAATGCAAATTCTCTGGATTTTTTTATGCCAACAGGCGTCTAAATCAGGTTCAGTTTTATGAGCAGGGCGAACACCAAGGCGGCGATCACCAGAGCGCTCAGTCCAATAACGCCCACCCACCAGCCGGAAGAACGCTTCATTTTACTGATGGGCACGTTTTTCGGGATGACGGTCGGCTGCGTCTGCTGAATCATGGACGGGCCGGGATCTATGCGTGGCGGCGCATACTGCAAATCAAACGCTGTGCCGCAGTCCGGGCAGCGCACGGCACTGCCTTCAATCAGTTTTCCGCACTTTGGGCACATCATAACACACACACTCCTCATCCATATCGTCGAAAATACCGTTTATCCGAACAGCTGGGGATTGGCGCGCAAGACAAAAGCGAAGATTACCGCGGCGGCCATCATAGCGACCAGCAAAGCGGCCGCAATCCACCAAATTGCCGTGCGTTTACCACTGCGACCGACCGGGGTGGTTTTCATGATGAAATTTGTCGGCGTAAAGGAGGATTTTGTCTTGCCGCCGGTCATCATGACTGGCGAATACTGCACGTCCAGTTCTACGCCGCAGTCCGGGCAGCGCACAATGCTGCCCTCGAGATTTTTTCCGCATTTCGGACACATCATACGAATCCCTTTCCTTTCTCTCAACAAGGGCGTGTGGTGTGAAAAATCCTTCACACAAATCTCCACCACAAGTATAACATATTGCCCAAAAAACATAATTCTTTAGCGGAATAAATAAGAAAAATATTGACTACCGTTTCCGGGAAACACAAAGCAAATGCGTGGACAGCCCGAGAATGTCCGCCCGGCCGTCCAACAGGCGAACCGTGCGCAACAGCGCTTCGCGGGATGCCGGGTCGGCCCAGAGTGTGTCCAGGTCCGGCGCAAGCCATGCCGCGCCGACAACGCCGTGCACCGTGTTGTCCGCAAAGCCGCCGGCCTCCAGCTCCGCGCGCAGCGCGTCGGCCGTGTGGAAATGCGATCGGCCGATGCCTCGATGGGCTGTGTTTCCCGTGGGGCGGATGTGCTCGCCGGTCTCCAGCTCGTGCTCCACCATGTGCAGGAAGGCTTCCTCCGCGAGCAGGCGGTTGTCCCGGCCAAAAACGGTCGTCGCCCAAAGCATGGTGGCGTACGGTGTAATGGCGGCGGTGAAGAGCAGGCCGCCGGGCTTCAAAAGGCGCAGGCTTTCCCGCACCGCGGCGATGCGCTCCGCCTTTTCCGGGATATGGTACAGCGGCCCCATCAGCAGGATGGCGTCGGCGCTTTCGTCCGGCCGGTCGATCGAACGCGCGTCGCAGACCTCTGTCGCGCAGAGTGACGCGCCGGGGTATGCAGCGGCGAGGTCTGCGGACAGGCGGATGTTGGTTTCCGCAAGGTCGAACAGGTGCACGTCGTAGCCGCGCGATGCCAGCCACCATGCATATTCGCCGTACCCGCCGCCGATGTCGTAGAGCACGGCCGGCGGCGCGGGCAGGTGTTCAAGAAGCAGCTCTTTTGTGCGTTCCAGCTCAATCAGGCCGATGCCTGTGTGCAGGCGGCCGCGCTCAATGCCGGCGTTGTAGCCCGCCAAAACGTCTTTGTCGATGGATTTTTCTGTTTTACACATGATTTTTGTTCCCCTTTCCAAAATATCCGTTTCGTTTGCGGCTTCTCTTCCGCCTGTTGGGGGAGCGCGCGATCGTTCTGTTCCGGCATCGATGCCACCTGCCTTTCCGNNCCGGCGCACGCGCCGGTTGATTTGTCAGCCAGTATAGCACAGGGACAGCGTGCTTTTGCTTCTCCAAAGGAAAAAAGCAAAAGAAAAGCGCGGACGGAGAAACCGCCCGCGCTGCTGTACAGGGGAATATTCAGTTATTCGACTTCGCCGGCGGCTTTCGCAGCCTCGATGACCTTCTGCGCCACGTTGG
>DBPP01000013.1:0-205 GCA_002305575.1 Ruminococcaceae bacterium UBA1417 | reverse complement strand
GCCCAGCACGCGGCCGCGGCGCTTATTGACCTCGCCCATGATGTCGCCCATGTTGGCGTCCGGCACGGTAACCTTCAGCTCACCGATGGGCTCGAGCAGAACGGGGTTCGCCTGCGGCATACCCGCTTTATACGCGAGCGTCGCCGCCATTTTGAACGACATTTCGCTCGAATCGACCGGGTGGTAGGAGCCGTCATACAGCGTG
>DBPP01000002.1 GCA_002305575.1 Ruminococcaceae bacterium UBA1417 | reverse complement strand
ATGTGTTAGGCACGCCGCCAGCGTTCGTCCTGAGCCAGGATCAAACTCTCTAAAAATTGTATCTAAACGCTTTCGCATTTAAATCGCTTTCAGAGCTCTTAGCTCACTCGACGTCTCTGACGTCTGTCACAGATTTTTGAGTTCTGTTTCTCGTAAGTTTCTTTGATCTACTCAAAGAAATTACAGGTTCCATTCTTTCTCTCGTTGTTTAATTTTCAAGGTCCTATGCGCTCTTTCCGGCTCTTTACTTCCAGCCTTTTCGCTTTCCGTTTTTTGCCCTCTCTCTCGAGCGCTTGTATATAATACCACGGGAATCTCGGAATGTCAACACTTTTTTTTCGATTTTTTTAAACTTTTTCTTTTCTTTGCTTCAAAGCACAAGATACTGTGTCTGTCTTTGGACGCTGACACTATCCTCGGCGTTTTTACCACCGCTGTTTTTCGCGCTTTTGCGACACGTCTGGAAAAATCTTTTTAAAAAACATTTTATATTGTAAAAAAGCACGCGCATTTTTCGCAATGGCTTTTACAAACGGCCGCAAGTATGCTATACTCTAAAAAACGGAGGCTTTCTGCTTCCCGTGTATTATTTGTAGTATACCATATGGAGGCTGATTATTCAATGCCCATTCGCATTCAGGCCGATTTGCCGGCCATTGAGGTTCTGGAATCTGAAAATATCTTTGTTATGACGCACGAGCGCGCGGCGGTACAGGACATTCGCCCGCTGAAAATTGCGCTTTTGAACTTGATGCCGACCAAAATTGAGACGGAGACACAGATTCTGCGTTTGCTGAGCAATTCGCCGTTGCAGGTGGATGTGGAACTGCTGCATATGGCTTCTCATGTGAGCCGCCACACCAGCTCCTACCACCTCAACACCTTTTATAAGACTTTTGACGACGTGCGCGACCAGCGCTTTGACGGTCTGATCATCACCGGCGCGCCGGTGGAAAAGATGCCGTTTGAGGAAGTCGATTACTGGCCGGAAATGTGCGCCATCATGGAGTGGAGCAAAACGAATGTCTACTCTGTCCTGTACATTTGCTGGGGCGCGCAGGCTGGCCTGTACTACCACTATGGCATTCAGAAGTACATGCTGCCCGAGAAAATCTCCGGCATCTACAACCATACCGTGCTGAACCCTTATCACCCGTTGATGCGCGGCTTTGATGACAACTACTTCGCACCGCACTCGCGCTACACGGAGGTGCACCTGGAAGACATCAAGGCGCACGACGAACTGATTCCGCTCGCGATCTCCGACCTTGCCGGCGTACACATCATCGCCGAAAAGAGCGGTCGGAAATTCTTTGTGACCGGGCACGCCGAATACGACCGTGACACACTGGCCAAGGAATACTTCCGCGATATCAACAAAGGGCTCAACCCCAAAATCCCGTACAACTACTTTCCGAACGACGACGACACAAAGACGCCGCCGTTCACCTGGCGCAGCAACGCGCACCTGCTGGTATCGAACTGGCTGAACTACTACGTTTACCAACAGACACCGTTTGACTTGAACCAGCTCGAGCACGTCTGACGCTCTACGATTTCCTTATATATAGAAAGGACAATGACCATGCAGTACGACGGCATTATTTTTGATCTGGACGGCACGCTCTGGGATTCCTCTGAGGAAATCCGGTTTTCGTGGGGGGAAGTTCTTAAAAAGCAGCCGGATATTCCGGCGCTGCCCAGCCGCGAGACACTCGAAAGCGTCATGGGTCTCGGCGCAGAAGAACTGACCGAAAAGCTGTTTCCGTATCTCTCACGTGAGCGCCGGCTCGAAATCTTCGACCAGTGCGCCGTTTACGAATGCGAATACCTGACGCAGCACGGCGCAAAACTGTACCCGAAAATTCGCGAAACACTCGCGCAACTTTCTGCTTTGTGCCCGCTCTTCATCGTGAGCAACTGCGCGGACGGCTACATCCAGTCGTTTCTGACGGCGCATGACACCGCCCGCTATATCCGCGATTTCGAGTGCATCGGACGCACCGGAAAGCCAAAAAGCGAGAATATTCGGCTGATTGTGGAGCGCAACCACCTGCGCACCCCCGTGTATGTGGGCGACACGCAGTGGGATTACGAAGCGGCCACGACTGCCGGTGTTCCCTTCATCTTTGCGGCCTATGGCTTCGGCCATGTGGAAAATACACCGAAAATTGACGCGCCAGCCGCGCTGCTCGACCTTGTGGAAAACTGAACGACCGAACGCCGTCCGGATGGCCGGGCGGCGTTTTTGCGTTCTCTCACAACAGAAGGCCCCGCAGGCGCAACAGCAGCTTCTTTTCACGGCGGCTAACCTGCACCTGTGTGATACCGAGCCGTTTCGCCGTTTCCACCTGCGTTTGATTGCCGAAATAGCGGTATTCGAGCAGCCGGCGATCCGCGTCGGGCAGCGTTTCCATCACCTGGCGCAGCGCCAGACGATCCGAAATCCGTTCCTCCATCGATTCCACGGGCACATCGGTTTCACCGTCGTCCTCCGCACTGGTCAGCGAAAGGGGCTGCATTCCGGCGTTCAGCGCTTCCGCGCATTTCTCCGTGGAAATGCCGAGCGCTTCAGCCAGCTCGGAAACGCTCGGCGCGTCGCCCGTTTCCTTTGTGATGCGTTCCGCTGTGCGCACCGCCTTCATGGAAAGCTCCTTGAGACTGCGCGAAACCTTGAGCGCACCGCCATCCCGGAACAGCCGGCGCATTTCACCGAGGATTACCGGCACGGCATAGGTAGAAAATTGAAAGCCACGGGACGCGTCAAAATGGTCCGCCGCCTTGATCAGACCCATGCAGCCGGCCTGAAACAGGTCGTCGTACTCGATGCCGCGCCCGAGAAAACGCGGCACAAGTGAACGCACCAGGCCCACGTTGCGCGCGACGAAATCCTCCCTATTCTCCATTTTCCCGCGCCGTAAACTGCTTGGTGAGCGTGACGGTCGTGCCACGCCCCGGCGCCGACGACACGCGTACACGGTCGCAGAAGCTCTGCATCACCGCAAAGCCGAGGCCGGCACGTTCCTCCCCGCCTGTCGTATACAGCGGTTCCATGGCTTTTTCAATATCTGCAATTCCGCAACCGCGGTCGCGAACTTTCACAACGACGCGGTTATCCGCAAAAATTTTGGCCGATATGTACACCGTGCCGATTGTGTCGCGATAGCCGTGCACAATCGCATTGGTAACGGCTTCGCTGACCGCCGTTTTCAAATCATTGAGCTCTGTCACCAGTGGATCCAGCCCAAGAACAAAGGCGCTTACTGCGCCGCGTGCAAACGATTCATTGACCGATCGCGAGGGAAAATTCAGTTCCATTTTATTGACTGCCTGCTTCATTTGCCGACCGCCTCCTTTTCTTCCTCTTCGAGCGACGCAAGCGATGCAATGCCGGATAGCTCCGCCATACGCCGAAGCTGCGGCGAAAGGCCGCTGACCGCGACACGCCCGTTCCAGAGTGAAACGAGCCGCACACGGCCGAGAATCAGGCCAATGCCTGAGGAATCCATAAACGGCACGCCGGAAAAATCGAGCCGCAACACACGGGGCTTCACCTTTCGCGCGGTATCGTCGATCTGCTCGCGCAACCGATCCGCCGCGTGATGGTCGAGATCGCCGCGCAGCACGGCAGTCATCACCCCGTTTTTCAATTCAATTTGCAGGTTCAAACTGCATCCTTCCTTTACTTTGAATTGCGCCGGCCCGCCGCCCGACTCGGCGGCGCTTTTGCGGTGCGCCGCTTCCTTTACCGCCTTGCCGAAAACAAAAAGGACGGGCCTCTGTAGAAAATTCTACAGGAACCCGTCCGTATTTTCTGCCGCAATCTGTCGGCAGGATTATTTTGTATAGTACGCGATCGCCGCGGTGCGAATCTCGCTCGCGAGGAAGAATGAACCGCAGATCACAAGCACCTCGTCGCCCTCCACCTTTGAAAGTGCGAGCGCCTTGTCGATCGAGCCGGCCGCAGTCACATCGCTGCAGAACGCCCGTGCTTCGTCGGCCAACGCTTCGGCCGAAAGCGCGCGCGGATTGTGCGGCGCGTACGTGACGATCTTCGAAAAACGCGGTGCGACCTCGGCGAGAAAGCGCATGCTGTCCTTATCGGACATAATGCCCATAATTGCCGTGATCTTCCGGCCGCCCAGATGGGTTTCCATCACTTCGTGCAACGCCGCCGCACAGCCGGGGTTGTGTCCGCCGTCGAGCAGGACCAGCGGCTTTTCGCTCAGCCGCTCCATGCGCGCGGCGATGTAGGCCGTGGAAAAGCCCTCCTGCAACGCTGCATCGGAAATCTGCACGCCCTTTTTGCGCAAGATCTCGATCACGGTCAACACCGTTGCGGCGTTGTGCATCTGGTGCGCGCCGGTAAACGGCGTCGTGAGCGGCAGACCGTCCCACGTCAGCGCCGTTCCCTCGAGCGAAGTCCCGCACACTTTGATGCGGCGCTCATCGGCCATATGCAGTTTTGCACCGCGTTCAGCACAGATGGTGGAAATCTTGCGTACAACACACGCGGGGTTATCCGCATACAGCGTGACGTCGCCGCCGGGCTTGATGATACCGGCTTTTTCAAACGCAATCTGCTCGAGCGTATCGCCGAGCACCGCCGTATGGTCGAGAGAAACTGAAACAATCGCCGCAGCCTCCGGCACGCCGATCACATTCGTCGCATCGAGACGGCCGCCAAGACCCACTTCAAGCACGACAAAGTCACAGTTTTGCCGCGCAAACCAGTCGAGTGCGAGGGCCGTGATGTATTCAAACTCCGTGACCGTCTCGCCCGCAGCCTCCAATCGTTCGGCAACCGGCGCTACGCGTTCAACTTCTTCGATCAGCTCTTCTTTCGAGATCATTTCCCCGTTGATACGAAAGCGCTCGCGGAATTCGAGCACGTACGGCGAGGTATACAGGCCCGTACGGTAACCCGCGGCACGCAGCACGCTCGCAATCAGCGTACAGGTCGTGCCTTTGCCGTTCGTACCGGCCACATGGACAAACCGCGTGCGCTTTTCCGGATGGCCGAGCGCATCACACATCGCCTGTATCCGCTCGAGGCCCGGTTTGACGCCGAACAGCAGTCGATCGTTGATTTTCTGAAGCGCTTCTTCATACGTCATCGTATATTCCTCCTCATAAACACGGTTAGACCCCTTCAGAAAAGGGGTCTAACCGGCAAAATTATTTGTAATTTTCGAGCGTCTCGAGAATCAGGCGGATCTTGGCTGTCAGCTTTTCTCCGTTCGCCTTGACGCCGTCGATGACATTCTGCGGCGCCTTCGACGTGAACTTCTCGTTCGCAAGCTTCGCGTTGACGTTGTCGAGCTGCTTCTGCGCGTTCTGCAGCTCTTTTGTCAGACGCGCGACCTCAGCGGCCTTGTCTACAAGGTCGTCCATCGGCAGCAGCGCCTTCGCGTCGTCCGTCACCGCCGTAACGGCACCTTCCACCGTAAAGCTCTCGCCAATCTCGACCGCCGAACCGTAAGCCAGACGGGCGATGAACTCGCTGCCCTCCGCATACGGCGCGGGCTGCGCCGTCTCGATATAGATGTGCGCCTTCTTCGAGGGCGGCACGTTCATTTCGTTGCGGCGCACGCGGATCGCGCGGATCACCGCCATGACTTTCTCCATAGCCGCCGCTTCCGCCGGGAACGCGAGGTTCGCGTCGTACTCCGGCCACTTGGCGACGATCAGGGCTTCGCCGTCATGCGGCAGCGTCTGCCAGATCTCCTCGGTGATGTACGGCATAAACGGATGGAGAAGCTTGAGCGTATTGCTCATGACCCAGACGAGCACGCGGCGCGCACTGTCGGCGCTTTCTGCGTCTTCACCGTTCATGCGGATTTTTGCGAGCTCGATGTACCAGTCGCAGAAATCGTCCCAGATAAAATCGTACAGCTTGCTGACCGCCATACCGAGCTCGAACTTCTCGAGGTTTTCAGTGACGGCCGCGGTGACGCTATTAAAGCGGTTGAGAATCCATTTGTCGCTCGTGTAGAGCTTCTCCGGCAGCGCACATGCGATGTCCTTGCCTTCGACGTTCATCAGAATGAACCGCGCGGCGTTCCAAATTTTGTTCGCGAAATTGCGCGAAGCCGCGACCTTCTCCGTCGAAAAACGCATGTCGTTTCCCGGGCTGTTGCCCGTAACGAGCGTAAAGCGCAGCGCATCCGCGCCGTACTCGGCGATGATGTCGAGCGGATCGACGCCGTTGCCGAGCGACTTCGACATCTTGCGGCCCTGCGCGTCGCGGATCAGACCGTGGAAGAACACGGTCTTGAACGGGATCTCCCCCATATGCTCGAGGCCGGAGAAGATCATGCGCGCCACCCAGAAGAAGATGATATCGTAACCCGTGACAAGCGTGTCCGTCGGATAGAAATACTCGAGCTCCGGCGTTTTTTCCGGCCAGCCAAGCGTAGAAAACGGCCAGAGCGCTGAGGAAAACCACGTGTCGAGCGTGTCCTCATCGCGCTTTAAATGCGTGCCGCCGCACTTCGGGCAGACGGTCGGCTCCGTCTCGGAGACAATTGTCTCGCCGCACTCGCAGTACCAGGCCGGGATCTGGTGGCCCCACCAGAGCTGGCGCGAGATACACCAATCCTTGATGTTTTCCATCCAGTTGTAATAGATTTTGTCCATGCGGTCCGGGATAAAGCGGATCTCGCCGTTTTTCACGACGTCTACGGCCGGCTTTGCCAGCGGCTCCATCTTGACAAACCACTGCGTCGAAACGCGCGGCTCCACGATCGTGCCACAGCGATAGCAGGTGCCGACGTTGTGTTTGATCGGCTCGATCTTGATCAGATAGCCGCCTGCGTCGAGGTCCTGCACGATCTGCTTTCTCGCCTCGAGTGCCGGCATACCGGCATATTTGCCGCCGTTTTCATTGATGACACCGCCGTCATCCATGATGTTGATGACCGGCAGATTGTGGCGCAGGCCGACTTCAAAGTCGTTGGGATCGTGCGCCGGGGTGATCTTCACGACGCCGGTACCGAAGTCCTGCTCAACGTACGTATCCGCGATGATCGGGATTTCCTTGTTGACAAGCGGCAGGATGACGGTTTTGCCGACCAGCGCCTTATAGCGCTCGTCGTCCGGGTGGACAGCCACGGCGGTATCGCCGAGCATCGTTTCCGGGCGCGTCGTTGCGAGCTCGATGTAGCCCGTGCCATCTGCAAGCGGATAGCGCAGGTGCCAGAACGAGCCTTCCTTTTCCTCGAACTCCACCTCTGCATCCGAAATGGAAGTCCTGCAATGCGGGCACCAGTTGATGATGCGCTCCCCGCGGTAGATCAGCCCCTTATCGTAGAGCTTTTTAAAGACGTGATTGACAGCCTTGTTGCAGCCCTCGTCCATCGTAAAGCGCAGGCGGTCCCAGTCGCAGGACGAGCCGAGTTTCTTGAGCTGCTCGACGATGCGGCCGCCGTACTGATCTTTCCATGCCCAAGCGCGCTCGAGGAATTTCTCGCGTCCGAGATCCTCCTTTGAGATGCCCTCCTTGCGCATAGCCTCCACGATCTTCGCCTCCGTGGCAATCGACGCGTGGTCGGTACCCGGCAGCCACAGGGCCGAATACCCCTGCATACGGCGCCAGCGGATCAGCGTATCCTGCAGCGTCTCGTCCATCGCGTGGCCGAGGTGCAGCTGGCCCGTGATATTCGGGGGCGGGATGACAATGGTATACGGTTTCTTCTTCGGGTCGACTTCGGCGTGGAAATACTTTCCCTGCATCCAGAAGTCGTAAATGCGGTCTTCGACCTCTTTCGGCTCATAGGCCTTGGCAAGCTCTTTGGACACCCTTTTATCCCTCCGTTATATTCAATAAATATAAATTCTTCCTTGAATGTTCATTATCGCATTCACGCGGCTTTTTGTCAAGTGCGCGGCCCCCGGATGCGCCGCACTTTTCTCCGCTTTCACCGAAAAAGGGCGGGCAAAAACGCCCGCCCTCCCTTTCAACTATTGATTTAATAGCTTCATCCGTATGTATTCGTCAGCTGCACTTTCATCGTGACATTTCCATCATACCCAGCTGCTTTTCTTGCGTAGACTTCAAAACTTCCCGAAACAGATTTCAGCAAGAAGCCTGCCGATCTCGACAGCGAAATCGTCTTAGGCCCTATTGTATTGCCTGCGCCATCCACCACATACGCCGATATTTGTGTCGGCCCATTTGAAGCCTCAAACTGAACCAGAACCGTATCTTCACCAAACCAATTACCGTCACTCATAACCAGCACCGACGAAGATGTCAAATACTTTGTATATGTCCTTGTAAAGCTACGCGGCTGAATTGACGAATCTTCCAATCCCATCTTACTTTCTGCAACAGGGAATGTCATCTCCTCAGACACATCAACTTCCTGAGCCGACACCGCCAACGGCATCGCAATAGTAAATAAAGCAACTAGGAAAATTGAAAAAATCCGCGTTACTAAACTGTTTTTTTCATAAAGAAAACCTCCCAATTACCTATTGCCAAAAGAAATTGAACTTTCCTCTAGTATGCGATCCCATTCTTACGCATGTATAGCAAATTATACTATACATTGGAATCACGTCCCCCAAAAAACATGTAAACAACCAGAATGATCTAACATCAAACTGGAACTATAAACTTTAACAAATAGAGTAACAGCAAATGAACCGGATAAATCGCGTAGAACAACCATTTGTGATAGCCTTTTCCTTTTTCCCCACTATAAAAAGCAAGCAACGCCACACCCAGAAGCGCTCCAATCGTATCCGTGAATTGATAAATAGAGCGGCTAAGCGGATCCATCCATGCAAACAGGTACTCTGCACCCAAGGAAAACTGCGCATAAAATATATAGAATATCACCGTCATAACGCCCAATAAAGCAATTTGCATCCGTTTATTTGCATATGAAAAATATGGTAGAAGAATGAAAAGGACACCTAAACCACCGTAATCCGTACCGAGAAGCTCCGGCACTGCAATCAGACAAAAAATGAACACAAAAGAGACCCACGCGAATCCAATACCGTGAAAAAACACATAAAGTTGGCAACAGACTGCACCGATCAGCAAGGTAAAAAACACATTGTGAAACGCAAAAAGCTTTCCCCCAAACACCATATCGTTCATCGCTAGGTTATAGGGGACCTCGGAAACCACGGCAAACAGCGCAAGGCGTAGCAAATAGCGCTTCGGGTTGCGTGTAAGTCTGCATCCTTGCGCAATGCCAAATGCAAAAATTGGAAACGCAATTCGCCCTAAAGCGGACAGCAGATTACGAATCATGTAAGAGGTTTCGATGTCCATCCCCAGTTGTTCGATATAGAAGGTCTGGGGAAAAAGCACCTTATTTGTATGGTCAATGATCATGGAAACTACGGCGATCCATTTCAGTTGATCCCATGTCAAACAAAACCTCTGTTTTCTCGTT
Source organism: Ruminococcaceae bacterium UBA1417 (assembly GCA_002305575.1). Classification (GTDB taxonomy): domain Bacteria; phylum Bacillota; class Clostridia; order Oscillospirales; family Acutalibacteraceae; genus Hominenteromicrobium. Next base: position 113,095 of record DBPP01000002.1, on the reverse strand, counting down.
TCAATTGTATCTTCCATAGCATCCCTCACCTTTAAATAAATTATATTATATTTTTTTACTTTGTAAATAGTTTTTATTCATTTTAATTTTGTAAATTGAGTGTTTAAATTGTAAATTATTGTCGATAAAAAACGAAATACATCTCAACAAATACAACAAGAAATTTTTTAAGCACAATACAAAAATATATGTCAAGGGGTTGCACTTTTGTAATCTTTGTGTTACAATGTAACCAAATTGTAATACTTCTGTAAGAAAGCGAATGGCGCATGGATACAGGAATTTGAAAAACGGAGGTACGGAACCATGCAAGGAATACAAAAAACCGCGCGTGTAGCGACTGTTCTGCTGCTCGCCGCACTGATTGCCGCGTGCAGCTTGGTTTTACCCGGTATGACGACAAAAGCCGAAGCCAAAAGCGGCCTGACTTCCATCGGCCTCGCCGAACATGCGCTGAAGGCTTACCGAGACGGCTGGCTCTACAGTTACGGCGGTTACGGCAATTTCAATGCAAACGGCGTGCGCACATCGGACTGCAGCGGTTTGATTTACTCCTATTTCTGCTGGGTGGATGACAATAGCAACATCCAGCCGGACTGGAACTACCCGCGCACCGTGACGGCGCAGGCCAACGCTTCGAGCGTTTCCGGCCCAATCGATACGATTCCGCGCACGCACGGTCTGATCGTCACGATCGCAAACTACGACCACGTCGGCGTCTACGTCGGCAACAACATGGTGGTGGACAACAGCACCTGGGGCGTCAACATGCGGTATGAATCGATCCCCGGACACGGCTGGATTCAGTGGCACAAGCTCGACTGCATTACATACCCGACGAACGGCTGGTATAAGTTTGACGGCGATTACTTTTATTATGAAAACGGCGAATACATCATCAATACGACGCGCACGATCGACGGCGTGACCTACACCTTTGGCAGCGACGGCGTTTCGAACAAGACGCCCGGCAATGCCTCGAACGACGGCTACGAAAATTCCGCCTCAGGCTTCAATGCCAAAACCACCGCGGGCGTCCGCCTGCGCGAGGGTCCCGGCCTGAACTACAATACGCTTACCGTTTTGGCGGAGGGCACCGGGGTCCACGTCACCAGCACCAAAAACCCCGAGTGGTACGCCGTGACAACCGGCTCCGGCCAGAAAGGCTACATTTTCTCCGAATACATTCACCTGACCGGCAGCGTACCGGATAGCGGCGAGGATGACGATTCTTCAGCCGACACGCCGATTGTCTCCGGTGAATCTGCCAGAACAACCACAGGCGTCCATCTGCGCAGCGGACGCGGCACGAACTACAGCTCACTCGGCGTTATCCCCGGTGGCACGGCGATCACCGTAACCGATAAGAGCGACAGCGCCTGGTATGGCGTGACCGTCAACGGCAAGTCCGGCTACATGTTCAGCGAATACATCAAGTTGGACAGCAGCACGTCGGGCGGCTCCTCGAGCGGCTCCACGTCCACCGGCAGCGACCCGGCCGTGACAACTGCGGACGTTCATCTGCGCAGCGGACGCGGAACAAACTACAGCTCAAAGGGCGTCATTGGCGAAGGTACGGCAATCACCGTAACCGACACGAGCAACAGCGACTGGTACGGCGTCACCGTCAACGGCAAATCCGGCTATATGTTCAGCGCATACATCCGGCTGACGGGCAGCGCGAATACCGGCAATTCCAGCTCCGACAGCGGTTCGTCCTCCAGCGGCAACGCGTCCTCCGGCAGTGAATCCATTGCCGCCAGAACGACGACGTATGTAAACCTGCGCAGCGGGCGCGGCACAAATTACAGCGTGCTCGATGTAATTCCGACCGGTACGGCGATCACGGTCACCGACCGGAGCAACAGCGACTGGTACGGTGTTACCGTCAACGGCAAATCCGGCTACATGTTCAGCACATACATTCAGACGGCCATCACGGCTGCGGTCGGCGACACGATGACGACCACCGCTTACCTCAACCTGCGGCAAGGCCCGGGTACAGACACGGCGGTTCTGCTCGTGATTCCGGAAGGCGGCAAGGTCACTGTGGAGGAAAAGACCAGCGCCGCGTGGTATAAGGTCAGCTACAATGGCAAGACCGGCTACGTTTCGACCGACTACATTCAATAAGCATTTTTCAACCGTAAGCGGTGCAAGGACTTCTTACTTCCTCCTTGCACCGCTTACTTGGCTTTGTGAACACAACCGCGCAAAACGGCCCCGATGCAATACGCATCGGGGCCGTTTTCTTCTCCGTGGATTCCCGGCCAATTACAGCATCAGGTCGCGGATGTACTGAATCGTATACTTGACGCCCTTCTCGCCCTTTTCGCCGCGCCAGGTCATGGAGTGCGGCTCAATAGCGAGATAGCCGTCATACCCGTACTTGTACAGGATCGAGAAGAACGCGCGCCAATTGATCGAGTCAATGCCGGCCGGCGGGTTGTCGTACCAGCGGCTGCCCTCTTGGAACACATCCTTGAACTCGTCTGCAATCTCCGGATGACGTGCAAGAATTTCGCGCAGCTTCCAGTGCTCGGGTTCGCTCGACGCACCGTTCTGGATGACGCCCTTGATGTGGCAATACTGGAAACGGTCTCCCCAGGCAAGACCCTCTTCGATGTACGCGCCTTTGTCGCCGCCGTGCACAAAGCTGTGCGACGGGTCGTACTTGATGCCAAGGCCCGGCACCTCATCGAGCACCAGCTTCCACTGCTCCGGCGTGCGGATGTAGTTGCCGCCCATCATGCAGTTGACAATGGCGCACTGCATATTCCGCTCTTTGGCATACGCAACAATCTGATTCAGCACCTTGATTGCCGCCGTGATATTCTTGTAATACGAGAGCTGAGGCACATACGCGACGCTGCACAGGTAATGCTTTGCGCCGAGCGCCGCACCAAAATCAATGACTTTTCTGACCTCGCTCCACTCCGCCTCGAGCACCTCGCCATTTTCATCGAGGATATGGCTGGCCCAACGGCCAACCGCGCCGACTTCGATGCCGGTCTCCTGCATCGCCTGCTGGATTCCCCCCAGATTCGGCGTGATCTCATCCATCGGCTTACCCCAGAATTCGCTCGGATTCAGGTCGAACTCCACGAAATCGAGGCCGAGCTCCTTCGCATGAACGAGGGTTTTCGCCTCTGGCGCACCAATAATACCTAACTTCATATTGCAATTTCCTTTCTATGTGTATTCTCCCAGCAGGCACTGCGTCCCTACGGAAGGCATTTCCTCATTGGTCTGCGCAAACACCGAGCGCGCGCAGCGCTTCATCCGCCTGCTCCTTGGACTCCACCGTGATCGCATGCATGCCGAACGCACGCGCCGCCTCTGTATTTTCCGGCCGGTCATCGAGAAACACGGCGTTTTCCGGTACAATTCCAAATCGCTCGCACAGCGCCGCGTAGATGGCCCGCTCGGGCTTGACAAGATGCACCTCATAGGAGATCAGCGCACCGTCCGCATACCGCAAAAAGGTGAACCCCGGTTTGGCGCGGTTGAAGCTGAAGTCGCCGAAATTCGAGAGGATGTACACCTTGTAGCCCGCCTCATGCAATCCGCGCAGCCAATCGTCCGCATACGGAAAGGTCGTGACAAACGTGTGATTTTCCCGCACGATGCGCTCAATCTGTTCCGCGTACTGCGGGGCGTTTTTCGTGAGAAGCGCCGCCATTTCCTCTTCGTTCAGAACGCCGCGGTCCATTTCATACCACTCGGGGCTGCGCACCGTCGCGTCGGCCAAGGGCTCCACCAGCGATTCACCGAACATTTCCGTGAAATTCTCACGCCAGTGCCATTCGGCCAGCACATTGCCAATATCAAAAACAACTGTATCGATCATAGTGAGGAATCCTTCCTGCCGATTTGTTATTTGCCGAACGCCGCCTGATTCATGACCGGGCTCGCGCGCTTTTCAAGGTTCGGGAACCGGTGTTCCAGCGCCGCGAGGGAGATCTCCACGTCCTCGTGGACTTCTTCCGCACTGAACGCGCCGACAGTAACCATATCGCACGGACGCAGGACATTCCAGTTAAAGGTGAGGCCGACATACGGCGTCACGCGGCCCGCCGCCATGGACTTGATGTTCATGACCGGCTTCTTTGCGTTCTGGATGATCGAGGCAACCGTCTCGATTTCCACCTGCATCAAGAAGCCAACACAGTTGAAAATCTGGATGTACGTCTCGATGTCGTAGCCATTCTGGTCGGTGTAGGTGATCATTTCCGGCATATGCGCGGAAAGGCCCGGAATCAGGCCGGCGTCTCGGATCATCTTTGTGTAGTCGTCCAGACGGTCGATGATGCCCTTATTCTTGTTGACGAGCTGCTCCGCACTGGCGTGGTGAATCAAGCAGAAATCGCAGCCGTTGGCAGCGCTCTTTTTGATGCGCGCTTCGGCTTCGCGGCGCGCCGCTTCGTTGTCGTCCACGTTGATCTGCGGCGTGTCGATCAGGATGAATTTCTTGCCGAGCTTGTCCTCCGCATAGCGGATGGCATGCACGATCTTCTCATCCATCGGCGCCATCACCGTGTCGATGCCGTACTGCATGTACGCTTCAAACACCGGGAAGAACGCCTCATCTGTGCTGTAGCGGTTCGTAATCATGCGATCCGCCGACGGTGTGCGGTGGCTCCAGCCGAGCAGCCAGTTCGTACCGATGAGCATTCTGGAAACCGACTTTCCGCCCACCACAGTTCTTGGGAATTGCTTTTCCATACTACAAACTCCTTACCTTTGGATTCTCTATTTCAAAGTCCGCAGACTTGAAATGACACTTTGCTTTTGCAGAAAACGCGGCGCCTTCAGCGCCCGCTCTTTTCAATGGCGATCTGACCGGTGCGGACAATCTCACGGATGCCGTATGGCCGAAGCATATCGATGAAATTCTCAATCTTCTCCGTTTCGCCCGCAATTTTATACGTGACGAATCCGGGTGCTACGTCCACCGCCTCCGCGCCGACAAGCTTGGCGATTTGCATCATGCCCTCAATTTTATCGGGCTCCACCTGCACCTTGACAAGTGCCAATCCGCAGGAAATGAATGCGCCCGGCAAGCCGAGGTTGCGCACCTTGATGACCGGAATAATCTTGTTGAGCTGCTTTTCCACTTGCTCGAGAATGTGCTCGTCGCCGTTCACCACAATCGTGATACAGGACACCGTTTCATCGTGCGCCGGGCCCACAGCAAGGCTGTGGATATTGAAGCCACGCCGCGAAAACAGCGCGACCACTTTCGAAAGTACGCCGGGCTGGTTTTCTACCAGCACCGACAACGTGTATCGGTTCATCGGCATTCTCCCCTTTTCCGTCAAATCGTTGGCGTATCCGGATCCGTGCGGCAGACGAGCACAAAAGGTCCGCGCGCCGCAAGCATTTCCGCCGCACCGCGCTCGGCCTCCGCGTTGCTCGTTGCCAAACGCGCCGGAATGCCGTACGCATTGCACAGCGCGACAAAATCCGGGTTTCCTCCACCGAGATACGTCCCGCAATGTCGGCCGCCGTACTGCATATTCTGCAACTCGCGCACCATGCCGAGGCGTGCGTTGTCGAACACAATGATCTTCAGGCCCGCATGGCTTTGACACAGTGTGCCGAGCTCACACATACTCATCTGAAACGCACCGTCGCCGCAGACGGCAACCACCTGGCGCCGTGGTTTGGCGATGGTCGCGCCAATGCCGGCCGGAATCGCATAGCCCATCGTGCCAAGACCACCGCTGGTTAAAAAGCGCCCTTCACGCTGGGTAAAATTGATTGCCGCCCAGATCTGGCTCTGGCCGACGTCCGCGACCAGAATCGCGTCCTCCTGCATCATCTCGGAAAGCCGGCGGATGAACGACCGCGGTTCTACGAAATCCGTGCGCGGCGTACCGTGCGGCACAAACGCCGCCTTATAGCCGAGCACGCGCTCAATCCAGTCGCTGCGGTCCGTCTTTTTAACCTTCTCCGCCATCGTGTGCAGAATGGTGCGGATGTCGCCGACGATCGGAATATCCGCCCGCATGTTCTTGCCGATCTCGGCCGGGTCGATATCGATGTGGATGATTTTCGCCTGCGCGGCGATCTGGTTCGGCGCGGCGACGGCGCGATCCCCCACGCGTGCGCCGCACAGGATGATAAGGTCTGCCTCCCGCACGGCTCGATTCGCGTAGCTGCGACCGTACAGGCCGATCATACCGAGGTAAACCGGGCTGTGCATGGGCATGACGCCGATGCCCATCATCGTGGATACAATCGGGATCCCGCTGTTCGTTGCAAAGGCAGTCATCTCCTCCCGCGCGCCGGCCAGCACGACGCCGCCGCCACAGCAGATCACCGGGCGCTCTGCCTGCTCGATCGCCGCAAGTGCGCGTTTGATCTGCACCGGATGGCCTTGCGTCGTCGGCTTATAGCCGAGGATTTCTGCCTTTTCCGGGTAAATGAACGGCCCCGGCAGCTCCTGCTGCTGCACATCGATCGGCACGTCGATGAGCACCGGCCCGGGCCGCCCGGTCGTCGCGATATGAAACGCCTCTTTAAAGATGCGCGGCAGGTCCGCCGCGTCCTTAACAAGGTAACTGTGCTTCGTGATGGACTCGCACGCGCCGGTAATATCCGCCTCCTGAAAAACGTCCCGGCCGAGCTGTTCGAGGTTGATCTGCCCCGTGATCGCAATGATCGGGATCGAATCCATATAGGCCGTCGCAATACCCGTGATAAGGTTCAGCGCACCGGGACCGGAGGTCGCCACACACACACCAGCTTTACCGGAAGCGCGTGCATACCCGCTAGCCGCATGGGCCGCATGCTGCTCTTGCCGCACCAGCACATGGCGCAGCGCACTGTCGTACAGTTTGTCATAAAATGGGCAAATCGCGGCGCCCGGATACCCGAAAAGCGTATCGACGCCTTCGGCTTCCAAACACCGCACCATGATTTCTGCACCGCTGATCATTTTCGGCTTTCACCCTTTATCTTTCACACAAATTGTGGTATACTCAAAGCGCCGTGCGGCGCACCGCTGTTTGTGGTTTTTATTGGAACCAGTATAGCAAAAAAGCACGGAAAATGCAATGCGGCCAAAGCAAAAACCGCACTTTTTACTTCTCACACAGAAAGTTGGAAACCGACATGACAGATTATGCCGCCGCGCTTGCGGCTCAGTTTCATTTGAAAAAGTGGCAGACGGAGAAGCTGATTGCGCTGCTGGACGCGGGCAACACCATCCCGTTCATCGCGCGCTACCGCAAAGAGGAGCACGGTTCCCTCGATGACCAGACCATCCGCGCCGTGTGCGAGCGACTCGAATACCTGCGCGGCCTCGACAACCGCCGTGAGGAGGTCCGCGCGTTGATCGCGACGGCCGGCAGCCTGACCGACGAGGTTTCCGCCGCGCTCGACAAGGCCACAACGCTCGCCGAGATCGACGACATTTACCGACCCTATCGCCCAAAACGCAAGACGCGCGCCAGCGTTGCCCGGGAGCGCGGCCTCGAGCCGCTTGCACAGCGCATCCTCGCGCAGAATAAGAACGATGCCGACCCGCTGTCTATGGCGGCGGATTTTGTCCATTCCGAAAAAGGCGTCGACACGCCGGCAGACGCGCTTTCAGGCGCGAAGGACATCATCGCCGAAATCATTTCGGATGATGCCACCGTGCGCCGCCGGCTACGTCTGGCAGCCATGGCACAGGGCGTCATCACAAGCCGCGCCGCTAAGGATGAAGACTCCGTCTACCGCATGTATTATGAATTTTCCCAGCCGGCTGCCAAAATCGCCGGACATCGCGTGCTTGCCCTCGACCGCGGCGAGCGCGAGGGCTTTTTGAAGGTCGCGCTGGAGTTGGACAACACGCGCGGGCAGCAGATTGTGACATCCGCATTCGTCAAACCTGGTTCGCCGTGCACCGCCGCCGTAGAGGAAGCGGCGTTGGACAGCTACAGCCGTCTGATCTTTCCCGCCATTGAGCGTGAGATCCGCAGCGAGCTGACCGAAAAAGCCGCCGAAAACGCCATCAAGGTTTTCGCCGTGAACTTGCGCCAGCTCCTGATGCAGCCGCCGGTCAAGGGCCGCGTGACGATTGGCCTAGACCCCGGCTACCGGACCGGCTGCAAGGTAGCCGTCGTGGACGCAACCGGCAAGGTGCTCGACACCGGCGTCATCTACCCGACGCACGGCGAAGCGCGCGTGCGCGAGGCAAAGCAGACGCTGCTGCGCCTGATTCGCAAATACGGCGTCACACTGATCGCCATCGGAAACGGCACGGCTTCGAAGGAAACCGAGATGTTTACCGATACGGTACTGCGCGAAAACGGGCTGCTGGACACCGTCGACTATATGGTTGTCAGCGAAGCCGGCGCTTCCGTCTATTCGGCGTCCAAGCTCGCCGCCGCGGAATACCCCGATTACGACCTGACGCTGCGCAGCGCCGTTTCAATTGCCCACCGCCTGCAGGATCCGCTCGCAGAGCTCGTCAAGATCGATCCAAAGGCCATCGGCGTCGGGCAGTACCAGCACGATATGCCGCCGAAAAAGCTCGGCGAAGCACTGGGCGGCGTGGTGGAAGCGTGCGTCAACGCGGTCGGCGTCGATCTCAACACGGCATCGCCCTCCCTTTTGGAGAATGTTGCCGGCATCTCAAGCGCTGTCGCCAAAAATATCGTTGCCTACCGGCAGGAAAACGGCGCATTTACGGCGCGTACCCAGCTCAAAAAGGTGCCCAAGCTCGGTCCGAAGGCTTTCGAACAATGCGCGGGTTTCCTGCGCGTACCCGAAAGCCGCAACGTGCTCGACAACACCGGCGTACACCCGGAATCTTACGCCGCGGCGGAAGCCCTGCTGACGGCCTGCGGTTTCTCACTGCAAAAGGCGCCGGCGGGCGGTTTTGCAGCCCTTCGCGCCAAAGCGGAAGCACTCGGCATTCCGGCGCTGGCCGACCGGATCGGCGTGGGCGTGCCTACTCTGCGCGATATCATCGCGGAGCTGGAAAAGCCCGGTCGCGACCCGCGCGATGCGCTGCCGAGCCCCCTGCTGCGCAGCGATATCAAGGACATCAAGGATCTCAAGGTCGGCATGGAAATGAAAGGCACCGTGCGCAATGTGATCGATTTCGGCGCGTTTGTCGACATCGGCGTACACCAAGACGGCCTTGTGCACATCACGCAGATTGCAGACCGGTTTATCCGCCATCCTTCCGATGTGCTGAAGGTAGGCGACATTGTGACGGTCTGGGTGATTTCTGTGGACGTGGCGCGCGGCCGAATCGGCCTGACCATGAAGAAGCCGCCTGAAAAGCCGTAATTTTGTGGACACTTATCCGCTTTTTGTCCTTGCAATGTTGACACTTTTTTCGAAAAGCGGTAAACTGATTGGCGAAAACATCGGCAGGAGGAACCAACATGGCAGATGCACCTATCCCCGCAGAAAGCGCGGTCAGCCTTTCCTTTATGATGGGCGAAGCACTTTTGCGCAATGGCGCCGAAATTTTCCGTGTACAGGAAACAATGGAACGCGTCGCGCATGCCTACGGCATTGAGGAATACAACGTTTATGTGCTCTCCAACGCGATTTTTGCCAACGCGGTGGAAAACGGTGAACGGATGGAAACGAAACTGAAATTCATTCCCGGCTCTACCATCCATTTTGGACGTATTGCCGGCATCAACCAGCTTTCGCGCGAAATTGCACACGGCGGTGTTTCGGTAGAGGAGGCTTGCGCCAGATTGCGGCGCATTGTGGATATTCCTTACACGCACGCCGCAGCGCTTACGGCAGCTTGCGGCATTGGCAGCGCCTGCTTCAGCTACCTGTTTGGCGGCACGGTGTTTGACGCGCTGGCCGCGCTGCTGTGCGGCATCGTACTGCAACTTTTTCTCAATGAAATTGACCGCCACACCGTTTCCAAATTCATCACCAATCTGGCCTCCAGCGCGCTGGTCGCCTTTTGCGCGGTGCTGCTTTTCTCGATCGGTCTCGGCGACAGTCTGGACAAGATCATCATCGGCTCGATCATCCGCCTCGTGCCCGGCGTTGCGCTGACCACCTCGATCCGCGACTTTCTCAACGGCGATTACCTCAGCGGCACCATCCGCATGATCGACGCGTTTTTGGTCGGCGGCTGCATCGCCATCGGCGTAGGCGCCGTGGTGATGCTCTACTTGAGTTTGACTGGAGGTGCTCCCCTGCTATGACGCCTGCCATTGTGCTCGACTGGATTTTGCAGACCGCGATTTCGTTTGTCGCGACAATTGCATTTTCGATCATTTTTCACACACCTAAAAATCAGTATGTGTTTGCCGGGGTTGCCGGCGCACTCGGCTGGCTGATTTATATTGTGTACATGTTTTTCAGCCCCGACACCGTATTCGCTTCGTTTTTCGCAGCGCTGGGGCTCACCTATATTTCGCGCATTTTTTCGTTTGTCCGGCGTGCGCCGCTGACAGTCTTCCTGATCAGCGGTATTTTCCCGATTGTTCCGGGCGCCGGCATCTATTACACCGGCTACCACATTTTCATGAATGACAACGCCGCCGCCCTCGCAACCGGTATGGAAACCATCAAAATTGCCATTGCCATTGCGATTGCCATCGGCATTGTCGTCTCTCTGCCGCCGTTCTTCTTTACGCTGCGGCGGACGCATAAGAAAGGAAGCGCCGCTTGAAACAGGTTACCATTCTGCCCAACGATGCGAACCAACGCGTTGATAAATTCTTAACCAAATCCTACCCGAACCTGCCGCAGTCGATGCTGTACAAAGCCATCCGCAAGAAGGACATCAAGCTCAACGGCAAGCGGTGCGAAATCTCCACGCGGCTGCAAACCGGCGATGTGCTGACGATGTACCTGAAGGATGAATTTTTTGTGCAATCGCCGAAAGAATATGATTTTTTGAAGGCGCCCGTCAAAATCAACGTGCTTTACGAGGACGAGAATATCATGATCCTCGACAAAAAGCCGGGGTTGATCGTTCATCCCGACGAGCACTACCACTTTGATTCGCTGATCGCACGCGTGCAACACTATCTGTACGACCGCGGAGAATATGACCCAGCGCAGGAGAATGCCTTTGCACCAGCGCTGATCAACCGCATTGACCGCAACACCGGCGGCATTGTGATGGCCGCCAAAAACGCGGAGACACTGCGCATCATGAATGAAAAGGTCAAAAACAGAGAAATGGACAAGCGCTATCTCTGCGTGGTCTGCGGCGTGCCGGAAAAAAAGCACGACACGCTGGCCGGCTACCTCGAAAAAAACGAGAGCCAGAACCGTGTCTATATTACAAACCGCAAGACGGATGAGAGCCGGAGCATCCGCACCCGATATACGGTGCTCGAGACACGGCGCGATTACAGCCTGCTCGAAGTGGAGCTGCTGACCGGCCGCACGCACCAGATCCGCGCGCACATGGCATCGATCGGCCATCCGCTCGCCGGAGACGGGAAATACGGCAAAAACGCCGACAACAAGAAGTCCGGTTTCCCCTATCAGGCGCTGTATGCCTACAAGCTGACGTTTCGTTTTACAAGCGATGCCGGCATTTTGAACTACCTCAACGGTCGCACCTTCAAGGCGGAAAAAGTCTGGTTTCTCGACGAATTTCATGCGTTTCCGAAATAAGTTTCCAAACGCCAAACGGCGGCGGTACAGAGAATCCTGTACTGCCGCCGTTTTTTGCGCATGGCGTTGTAATAAAGTCTTAGAAATAGTTAAATGGATCTGTTGTACTGCCGGCGTAGATCACCTCAAAGTGCAGGTGTGGGCCGGTAGAGTTGCCGGTGGAGCCGACATACGCGATCGTCTGGCCCGGGGACACTGTATCCCCCACGGAGCAAGCCAGCGCGCTCGCATGCGCATAGCGCGTGGAATAGCCATTGCCGTGGTCAATGAACACACAGTAGCCGTAGCTGTCCATCCAGGCGCTGTAGATAACCTTGCCACCATCTGCTGCGACGATCGGCTTGCCGTAAATGCCGCCACCCGCCACATCAATCCCGCGGTGTCCGCCATCACCGTAATAGCAGGTGATGTAGGTATAGCCCGGCATCGGCCAAACAAAGCTGCCCGTACCCACGTAGCCCACACCGCCAGCATTGTTGCCGGCCGCCTCCAGCGCCGCGTAATATTCCTCATACCAGGCATCAATGGCGGCGTCTGCCGCAGCCTTTTCCTCCGCGATGCGGGCCGCTTCAGCCTGTGCTTCCGCTTCATTCTGTTCGGCTTCCGCCAAAAGCGCCTGATTTTCCTCATAGAGCGCAGAGAGCTCGGTGCTCTTCTGGTCGAGCGCTTTCTTACTTTCGCTGAGTTCCGCCTTATCGGCGTTGATCTGCGCCACTTTTTCTTCAATGGACGCCAGCTGCGTCTCCAGTGTATCGAGCAGCTGCGTATCGTGCTCCGTGATCGCCTTCACCATCTCGCTTTTCTGCGAGTAATCCACAAGGCTCGTGCTGTTCAGGACGATCGCAAGGGTGGAGGATTCCCCCGCCATATACATGGCGCGCAAACGTTCCTTGAGCAGATCGAAGTTCGTTTCGATACCGTCCTGGGTTTCGGCGATATCTTTTTCTCCCTGCTCGATCTGATCGTCAAGCGCTGCGATTTGCTGCACCAGCAGGTCAAGCTGCTGCTGCACCGTATCGATTTTCGCTTGCAGTTCATCGCGGTACGCGCGCTTCTGCGACACATCGTCGCGCAGCGCCGCAAGCCGCGCATCGTTTTCTTCTTCTTCTGCCTCCAACGCCGAAAGCTGCGCTTTCAGGTCGGAAATGGATTCCGCATGGACGGACACCGGTGGCAGAATGCCGGTATAGACAACCAACAGGGTTGCAAGTGAGAAAGCCGCTAAGCCACGGATAAAGCCATGCTTAGACAATCGCATTCTCTCCTTCCTTGTTCAGGTATTTGCCGATCGAGATGCTGCCGCCGAGCAGACCGAACAGCGCGCCAATGATGGCGTAGGCCGCAATCACATAGGCAACATATGGGTCAATATCCACCGCCGTGAGGAACGGCGCAATGTTGTACAGCGCCATGACCGCTTGGTCGTAGACCAAAAGCAGAATGGCCGCCGAAACACCGCCGGAAATCAGGCCGATCACCATACCCTCGACGATAAACGGAACACGGACGAAGCCGTTGGTCGCACCGACGGATTTCATGATATTGATCTCTGCGCGACGGGAGAACATCGTCACCTTAACCGTATTGGAGATGATGAACAGCGAAACGACGCCGAGCACGGCGATCAGAACAACGCTCGCGACGCGCACGACCATATCGATGCTCGAAAGCTTGGACGCGATGTCGGAATAGTCCGTATAGCGATCCACGCCCTCAATCGACTGAATCTGTTCCATAGTCTCGTCATAAAGATTCAAATCATACATGGAAATTGTGTAAGCATCCGGCAAAAAATTGTCATCGCCATCCAGGCCTTCCAAAATGGTGCCGTCATCCCCGAGGCTTTCCATCATGTCAGCCAGCGCGTCGTCCTTGGGAATAAACGAGCAGTCGCTCACATTTTCAATGCTGCGGATCTGGTCGCCGATCTCAATCGCCGTAAGGGCCGGCAAGCCGTTTGTGAGGTATACTGTGATGCTGTTGTTGCCCTCAACGGACTCCATCATGGAGGTGAGGTTTGCCGAAACCAGCGCTGCACAACCGGTGAGAAGCAGGCAGGAAATCAGCACGCCGATCGAAGCAATACTCATGGTTCTGTTCTTCCAGAGGTTCTTGATGCCTTCTTTTAAGAGATATCCGATATTGTGAATTTTCATGTTTTATTCCGTCCTTTCCCGCGTTCAGGCATCCTCATGAGTCTCTTCGGTATTGCCTGCAAGCACGGCTTCCGTCGCCGAAAACTCCCCCGTGCTCTCAAACTGGCGCGCCTCTTCATTCGCCTTCTGACGCGCTTCCTTTGCGCGGCGGATTGCCTCGCGGTCTACCGTGACTGTATCCTGCGCAATGGTGGCCGCTTCATGCTGCTCCTTCGTGGTGACCGCCGTATCGGCCACAATCTCACCGCTATGGATCTGAATGATGCGCTTGTGGAAATGCTTGACGAGCGAGTGCTCGTGTGTAACCATCAGAACCGTCGTGCCACGGCGGTTGATCTCACTCAGCAGATCGACAATTTCAAAAGAGAGCGCCGGGTCAATGTTACCGGTTGGCTCGTCGGCAATAATCATAGAAGGATTGTTGACGAGTGCGCGCGCAAGACCGACACGCTGCCGCTCGCCGCCGGACATTTCCGTGGGGTAGTGCTTTGCCTTGTGCTGCAGACCGACAAGGCTCAGTATGTACGGCACGCGCTTTTTAATCGTTTTGGGCGAGGCGCCGACCACGCGCATGGCAAACGCCACGTTGTCGTAAACCGTCATGTGGTCGATCAGGCGGAAATCCTGAAACACAAGGCCCATCTTTCGGCGCACATACGGGATTTTACGTTTGCGGATATGGCTGACATCCTGCCCGTCGATGATCACCTGGCCTTCGTTCGGACGTTCCTCACAGGTAATCAGCTTCAGGAACGTGCTTTTGCCTGCGCCGCTGGAACCGACGATAAAGACAAATTCGCCTTTGTCCACTTTCAGATTGATGTTGTGCAGCGCTTCCGTACCGTTATTATAAACTTTAGAAACATTGCGGAACTCGATCAAGGGTATTCCTCCTCTGGATATGAATGGATGATCCACTGCGTGGCCTCACCGGTCGCCCGGTCCTGCGCAGATTTAAACAAAATAAAAGCCTTATCGGCTTTTTTCATTATACCAACAAGACTTTCATTTTTAATTCCTATAAAGAATTATACGTAATTATTTTGTAACCTTTGTAACCATTTGTAATGCACGTATCGATGCGCACCGGCCAGAATCAGAATTTCGACGGATTGCTGGAAAGATACTTTTTAACCATAAGCGCCACCTTGAAGACAATGGCATCCTCAAATTCGCGCAGGTCGAGGCCGGTGATCTTCTTGATCTTTTCCAAACGGTAGACAAGCGTGTTTCTGTGGACAAACAGTTTTCTCGACGTCTCGGAAACATTCAGGTTGTTTTCAAAAAAGCGCTGAATGGTAAACAGCGTTTCATGGTCGAGCGACTCAATGGAGCCGCGCTTAAAGACTTCCTTGAGGAACATGTCGCAAAGCGTGGTCGGCAGCTGATAGATCAGGCGGGCGATACCGAGGTTGTTGTAGCTGACGATGGTCTTCTCGGTGTCAAACACCTTGCCGACCTCAAGCGCCACCTGCGCCTCCTTGAACGAACGGGCGAGGTCCTTGATGCTGTCTACAACCGTGCCGATACCCACGACGCAATGCGTGTAGAACTCGCTGGAAAGCGTGTCGACAATGGAACCGGCGAGCTTATCGATGTCGCGCGGGTCGATATTGTTGCGGATTTCCTTGACCAGCGCGATATCCGTCTCGTTGATGTTGATGACGAAATCCTTGTTCTTATCCGGGAACAGGTTCTGCACAACGTCATAGGCTGAAACATCCGTTTTACTCGTCACCTTGATGAGCATGCAAACGCGGCTGACATCCGCATTGAAGCGCAGCTCACGGCTTTTGAGATAAATGTCGCCGGGCAGGATATTATCCAGAATCACATTCTTGATGAAATTGCTGCGGTCATATTTTTCGTCGTAATACTGCTTGATGCTGTTCAGCGAAACGGCCAGCAAGCCGACATACTTGGCCGCCTCAGGGTCATTGCCGGAAACGAAAACGGCGTATTCCGGGCGCGGACGGCTGCCAAAGGATTTATACGTATAGTTGCCGGAAACAAAAGCCGCCTGCGATGCGATATCTTCCGCTGTAACGGATTCTGCGACTTCACCGATTTTTCCCAACTCGCTGCAGGCAATGATAACAGAGGACTCGTCGATCACGCCGATTGTGCGGTCAATGGAATCGCGCATCTGATGAATAACACCCTGAAACAATCTGTTAGACATGTTTTCCTCTTTTCTCCGCCGAATTCATGCTCAACCCTGTGCGGAAATCGACGGCTCCCGCACAAGAATCCATTGTATCTCCTACTATATTACAGAATTCTTTTGGCTTTTTCAAGTCTTTTTGAGTATTTTTTTTGAGCATTCGTAATCCTGCACAAAGAAATTGAGAAAATTCTTATTGTATCCGCTTTGCTATAAAGCCAAATGTGCGACAAAACGCGTGAACAAAGCAAAAAGCGGCATCCCAAAAGGGATGCCGCCTCGTTCACAATGTGGGGAACGATCGATCAGTTGAGGATCGTCTTCTCCGTCTCTTTGTCGAACAGATGCATCTTGTTCATATCAAAAGCGATTGTGATCTTATCGCCGGACTTCGCAACGGACGTCGGCTCAACACGCGCTGTGAACGCATTGCCTTCGCAGTTGAGGTAGAGGTATGTCTCAGCACCCATAAGCTCGGTAACTTCGACGTCAGCCGTGGTCTTGGTATCGCCGGCCTTCGCGAGGAATTCGGGCTCGTCATGTACGTCTTCCGGACGGATACCGAAGACAACTTCCTTGCCAACATAATTGGCAATTTCAGCGTTGACCTTCTTCGCCGGGATCTTAACCTTCGTAGCGCCGAACGTGAGGGCATAATCTGCGCCGTCCTTCACGAGCGTAGCGTCGACAAAGTTCATCTGCGGGGAACCCATGAAGCCTGCAACGAACTCGTTGACCGGCAGGTCATACAGGTTCTGCGGGGTATCGACCTGCTGAATGAAGCCGTCCTTCATAACGACGATTCTATCGCCCATCGTCATAGCTTCCGTTTGGTCGTGGGTAACGTAAATGAACGTGGTGCCAAGTCTCTTATGGAGCTTCGCGATCTCGGTTCTCATCTGCGCACGGAGCTTCGCATCCAGGTTGGAAAGCGGTTCGTCGAGCAGGAAGACCTTCGGGTCACGGACGATAGCACGGCCCAGCGCAACACGCTGTCTCTGGCCGCCGGAAAGCGCCTTCGGCTTTCTGTCAAGCAGGTGGGAAATATCGAGAATGCGGGCAGCCTCTTCAACGCGGCGCTTAATTTCATCCTTCGGCGTCTTTCTGAGCTTGAGGCCGAAAGCCATGTTGTCGTAAACGGTCATGTGCGGATACAGAGCGTAGTTCTGGAACACCATCGCGATATCTCTGTCCTTCGGCGCAACATCGTTTGCAAGCTGATCGCCGATGTAAAGCTCACCCTTGCTGATCTCTTCAAGGCCAGCGATCATTCTCAGCGTCGTGGACTTGCCGCAGCCGGAAGGTCCGACGAGAATGATAAACTCCTTGTCTTCGATGTCCAAGCAAAAATCCGTGACGGCCGTAACGCCACCGGCATAGATCTTATAGACATTCTTCAGTGTTACACTTGCCATAAGTTTTTCCTCCTGATAATGGTGATTTGGAGCCGCCGACTGACAAACAGCTGAACGACCACATCTCGATTTCGATGCACTCATTATAGCAGAATTCTCATTCGATGAACAGGCTTTAATTGCCCGAATTTTCGGATTTTTGTTTAGGCAAAATAAACAAAAGCCAAAAAAGCACTACTCTTTTCGTCTGATCTGCTCCGCCTTCCCCGCAAATACAAGCATCGCTTCCTTTTCTGACAAAACACGCGCCTCACCGGGACGCAGGGCGGCGTCCAGCGGCAACGTGCCAATGGAAAGCCGCTTGAGTGCTGTCACGTTTTTTCCGCACGCGCGGAACATCCGCTTCACCTGATGGAATTTTCCTTCCCGGATTTCCACCCAGACGATGTGCGGATCCGCTTCACAGATTTCCAACCGCGCGGGTGCAAAGCAATCGTCCCCGCTTTGGATCCCCGCCGCAAAACGTGCCTGATCGGCCCCATCCGCCGGCAGGTCGAGCACGGCCTCATAGCGCTTGATCACGTGGCTTTTCGGCGCGAGCATCCGGTGCGCATAATCGCCGTCATCGGTGAGAATCAGCAGGCCGGTGGTGTCCTTATCGAGCCGCCCCGCCGGAAACAGTCCGCGTCGCCGCATCGCAGGCGGAAGCAGATCGAGTACGGTTTGGGCGCGGCTGTCCCGCGTGGCGGTCAACACGCCGGCCGGCTTATGCAGCATAATGTAGACGTGCGCGTTGTAGCGCACGGGTGTACCGTTCACGCAGACACAATCCGCCTGCGCGTCGATCTGTAAATCGGCCTTTCTCACAGCTTGTCCGTTCACGGTAACGGCACCGCTCCGAACGAGCAGGCCGACCGCTTTCCGGCTTCCAATATTTTCATTGGCCAGGAATTTGTCAAGTCTCATCGCGTACACAACTGCTTTCTTGCATTAAACTTTTTACATTAAACTTTTTTTGCTGTAACCGGTATGCGGAATCAATCTGCTTCCGGCGCGGCAAACCGCGCGCTGTCCGCCGCAAAGCCGTGCATAAAGCCATCCGCCGCCTCGGTGGAGACGTCGCCGCCGATGATGCTGTCCTCATAGACCAGAACCGTTGCAAAAACCGTATCGGCGCAATCCGGATAATTGGTGATGATGTACCGGTATTGCATGCATTTCTCCCCCGCGTACGGCTTCAGGTCAAACCCCTGGGCGTTCTGCATGGCGTTGTATGCCGTATACACATCGTTGAATTCGACGGGGATCACAACCTCACGGAAATCCGCAGGCTCCTCCTCCACCGTCCAGTTGAAGCTTGAGAGAAACGCGACGCGTTCCTCGTTGGTCATGCCGGGATAGACGATGCGCTCCGGCTCACGCGGGATCAGAAAAAACGCCCCCACCGCAATCGCCAGCAAAAGCAGCACCGCCACAATCCGTTTTTTGTTCGCGCGGACTGACACCACCATACGTACACCCTTCTTCCTTTCCGGAAGCCGGCCGTCCTTTCGGACGCCTCTCCCGTTTGCTCATACGTATGCGGTTGAAAAACGGTTTATTCCGCGGCGGCCAGAAAGAACGCGCCCCGCATTTCAAAGTGGAGTCGGTGTCCCGGACAGACGGGTCTTGCGCCTTCGAACCGGATCGCGTAGCGCTGAAAGGATTCGGAAAGCCCGACCCCCAACTTTTTGGAAATGCTTTCCTTCAGCGTCCAGTATTGCAAAAAGCGCGCGGCAGGGTCTCTGGATGCGCGGATATCGCGCACCTCCTCCGGCGTACAGACGCGGCGCATCGCCCCCTCCGTCACGCGGCGGCGGCGCTCGCAGTCGACGCCGACCGGCATTTCCGAAACTGCGCAGCAGACAAAGCCACGCGTGTGGCTCACGCTGATGAAGGGCATGGCTGTGCCAACCAGATACGGCTTGCCGAGCGGCGTTTTCTCCAGCTGTGCTGCCGGCACCCCCCAGTCCGACCGCAGCGCATCGAAGAGCAGCGCGTAGGCGGCGTCGTGCAAGGCGGCTGTGGAAAGGTCTTCGTTCATGGGCGTAGCATAAAGCTTCATCGGCGTTTTTCCTCCAACCATGCGCGCACGCGGCGAAGCGCCTCGCTGTCCCGCTCATTGCGCATGCGCGGGAACGCGCGGAGCAAACGGCGCTGCATCCGGCGCTGCCATTTCGAATTTCGGGCCATCCATTCGGCGCGCAGCTGCTCGGCCGCCTGCTGCATCTGTTCGCGTTTTTCTTCATGTGCCGCGCGGCGCAGCTCCTGCTTTTCAAGCATTTGCGCATGCTGCACTTGCAGTTTCCCCTGAATTTCCACGCGGGCATCTTCCATTTTTTCCCGGAATTCTTCCCGTTGCCCGGAGATTCGTTCATCCGCGCGCAGCGCGAAGCGCCCGAGCCTGCCTGAAAGGACGTCGCTGTCCTGACGCAATTTCGCCGCCATGGCGCTGAGCACAGTCAGGCTACGGTTAATGCGACAGATCGCCAGCACGGTCACAATCGCATCGGTGAGAAAATAGGCCATGATGATGCCGATCAGCACCACCCCGACTGGAAACGGAATCCAACGCACAAACATGTGAACCACCCGGTGCAGAAAGCGCACCGCAAGGACAACGCAAACTCCCCAGGCCAAACTGAATTGCAGGCAGATATAGCCGCCGATGTTGAACGGCTTTTCCGAATAATCCCACCACGTTGTGTGAAAAAACTTTTTAAGCGCCCAGCCTCCCACAAGCTCCAGCGCACTGGTGAGCACCATGCCGCCCAAAAACAGCAGCGCAATATTGTCCGAGAACCGGCCGAGCACCGCCAACACAAGCGTCATGCCGAAGCCGTAGATCGGACACACGGGGCCGTTCAGAAATCCGCGGTTGACCAGTTTTCCCGTGCGAACCGTGCAAAATACAACCTCCATGCACCAGCCCAGAAAGGAATAAATGGCAAAATACCAGAGCAGCTCATAGACAGTCAAGTTCCGTGCCCCCCGAAAACAAAACAATTTGTACTGATTATACCAATGTAGTCGGCAATTGTAAAGATTTCCGCACACAGCGGCCGGCGTAAAAATCCGGCTTTCCCGCGAAATTGGGCATTGAAACTGTCGGATGGATACGGTATACTATGTAATTGGATTTTAACACAGGGAGGCTACAAGATGAACATTGTCGTTCTGGATGGCGGAACAACCAATCCCGGAGACGTTTCCTGGGCACCGCTCGAAGCACTCGGCGACGTCACCGTATACGGTGAAACGCCGGCCGCAAACGTCGTCGAGCGTGCGAAGGACGCCGACGCCATCCTTGTGAACCGGATTGTCCTCAGCCGCGCGGTGCTGGACGCACTGCCGAAACTGCGCTACATTGGCACGCTTGCGACCGGCTTTAATACGATTGACGTGCGGGCGGCGCGCGAAAAGGGAATCGTCGTGTGCAATGTGCCGCTATATTGCGTCGAAACGGTCGCGCAGCTCACCTTCGCACTGCTGCTTCATCTGTGCAACCATGTGCAGACGCTGAGCGATACGACGCGCGCTGGCGGATGGAACGACGCCATCCGCGCGACGCACACCACCCTGCCGATTCTCGAGCTCTCCGGCAAGGCGCTCGGCATCGTCGGCTTTGGCCACATCGGCCGCACCGTTGCACAGCTTGGCCGCACGCTCGGCATGCGCGTGCTCGTTTACAGCCGCACACGGCGCGAACTGCCCGCCGGCTACACCTGGTGTGATTTTGAAACGCTGTTTGCAACGGCAGATGTCGTTTCCCTGCACTGCCCGCTGAACGATGAAACGCGCGGCATGGTCAGCGCCGACGTGCTCGCGCATATGAAACCGACCGCCCTGTTGCTCAATACCGCGCGCGGCGCGCTTGTGGACGAAATCGCCCTTGCCGACGCGCTGAACCGCGGGCAAATCGCCGGCGCGGGGCTCGACGTGATGGTGGAAGAACCGCCGCGCCCGGACCACCCGCTGCTCACCGCCAGAAACTGCGTGCTGACGCCGCACATCGCCTGGGCCTCACGCGACGCACGGCTGCGCCTGATCCAAACCGTCGCGAACAATCTGCGCGCGTTTCTCGAAGGACACCCGGTCAACGTCGTTTCCTGACCCGGTCCATCGCACCGTTTTCGCCCTCTGTTTTTTACGCAGAAAAGAGCAAAAGGCGAGAAATAAATCTCGCCTTTTGCTCTCTTTTGGGGAGGAGTTGTATTGAAAAGTCGCGATAAATCCTTATCGCCGAGCACTTAATCTTGATTACGTTTTTATTATAGCGACCGGAATATCGATTGTCAATGCTTTTTTAGACAATCTCCCTTTTGCCTGTCTCACACAAATTTCAACCGAAAAAATTAGTCAATTCAACTATAGGTTTTGCACACTTCAAGCGCTGTGAAACATTTCACCGGGAATAGACTGCGCCATGCTCCGCACAAAGCCTGCGTTTTTCACCTTTAAAGCGCAAATGTTTCACCGGAGGTTTTTTCCATGATCCAAAAAAACACCATATTTGAAACCGAGATCACCGCCATGACCGCCGAGGGCAGCGGCATCTGCCGTCATGAGGGCATGGCCGTCTTTGTCCCCGGCACCGCTGTGGGCGATCGCTGCGCCGTGCGCATTGTAAAAATTTTGAAGAAATATGCGTTTGGCCGACTCGAACGGTTGCTTGCGCCATCGCCCGATCGAATTGAGCCGGACTGCCCGGTTGCCGTGCAGTGCGGCGGGTGTGTGTACCGGCACATCCGCTACGAGGCGGAACTGCAAATCAAGGCTCAGCGTGTGCGCGACGCACTGGAGCGCATCGGGGGCCTGCATGATTTTGAAATGGAGCCGATACTCGCCGCGTCCGGCCGCTGCCGCTACCGCAACAAATGCCAGCTGCCCATCGGCCTTGCCAAAGATGGCGCACTGCAGCTCGGCTTTTTCGCCGTCAATTCCCATCGCATTGTCGATACCCATGCCTGTCTTTTGCAGCCCGTGGAATTTGACCGTGCCGCCGAGGCCTTTCGCCGGTGGCAAAGTGCATCCGGCGAAAGCGTCTACGACGAGGCAACGCATACCGGCGTGCTGCGACATCTCTACATGCGCCGTGGGGAAAAAAGCCGCGAGATGCTGGTCTGCGTCGTGATCAACGGCGGCGCAGTGCACGAAGAAGAACTTCTGGTCCGTTTGCTACGCGAAGCCGTACCGGAAATTACCGGCGTTCTGCTCAACATCAACCGTGAAAAAACCAATGTCGTACTCGGCAAAACCTGCCGTACACTCTGGGGCAAAGACACAATCACCGACACGCTCTGCGGCCTGGAATTTGAAATCGCGCCGCACGCCTTCTATCAGGTAAACCGCACACAGGCCGAGCGGCTGTATGGCAAAGCCGCCGAATACGCCGCACTGACCGGCACGGAGACGCTGCTGGACCTCTACTGCGGCACGGGCACCATTGGCCTTTCGATGGCGAAAAGCGCGAAAAAGCTCATCGGCGTGGAGATCGTGCCGGCCGCCGTCGAAAACGCACGGCGCAACGCCGAACGCAACCGCATAGCGAATGCCGAATTTCTCTGCGCGGATGCGGCTGAAGCCGCGCGCATTCTTTTTGAGCGCGGCGAAAAGCCGGACGTCATTGTGATTGACCCGCCACGCAAAGGTTGCGACGGCGCGCTGATCGCAACCATCGCCGCAATGCGCCCAAAGCGCGTCGTTTACGTCTCCTGCGACCCGGCCACGTTGGCGCGCGACCTGAAGCTGTTCAGGGAAAGCGGCTATAAAACCGAAACCGTCACGCCGGCCGACATGTTTCCCGGCACCGCGCATGTGGAGACCGTCGTGCGGCTGACCAAATCCACCATTGAAGGACAGGCTGCGGTGTGTTGAACCCATACAGAGCAGCCGAACCCTATGCACAACACAAGGGAGGTTTCACCATGTCTTCTGAAACAAACACCGTAGAAATCCGTGAGATGAGCTTTTCAAACGGCGATCAGACCATTTACGGAAAGCTGTATATTCCCGGCACATCAGAAAAATACCCCACCATTATTTTGAGCCACGGCTATAATGGCGCGCACACCGACTACGAAACGGAGTGCATGTATTTCGCACAACACGGCTACGTCGCCTATGTCTTCGATTTCCGCGGCGGGTCCACACGTTCAAAAAGCAGTGGACAAACGACGGATATGACAATTTTCACGGAAAAAAGCGATTTGCTCACGGTGATTGACGCGATTTCTTCCCTGGATTTTGTAGATGACAAAAACCTGTGGCTGTTCGGCGGCAGCCAAGGCGGCATGATCACCGTTCTTGCCGCAGAGGAACGCACAGCGTGCATCCGCGGGCTGATCCTGTATTTTCCCGCGCTCTGCATCCCCGATGACTGGCGGAAGAAGTACCCCAGCCTTGCGGACATTCCCGAAACGACCGAGCTGTGGAACATGCGACTCGGACGCACCTTCTTCACGAGCATCCACGACTTTGACGTATATGCACATCTTCGGCATTTCCAAAAGGACGTGCTGATTTTTCAGGGAGACGCGGATGAAATCGTTCCGCTTGCCAGCGCCCAAAAAACTGCGGCGCACTACAAAAACGCCAAATTGGTTGTCTTCCCCCACGAAGGGCACGGTTTTTCCGAAGCCGTCAACCGGCTTTCCTTACAGCAAGCCGTAACCTTTATGAATCAGCACCAGTCCATTTCTTTCTGAAGCAGCCCCATGTGCACACTGGATATCCCCCACACAGAAAGGTGATTGTTTTGATTTTGCCGATCAATAACAGATTTCGTCCGGCGATCAACCGGCACATTCAGGAAGAATGGTGCGGCCCGCTCGTTGTAACCCGCGGCGTTATCCACGATACTTCCCGCGCCGAAGGATTTATGGCCACAGACGGTGACGCCCTGCTCGGCTACGTTTTGTACGCCATAGAAAACGGGCGGTGCGAGATCTTGGTTCTGCACAGTTTACAGAAACATTGCGGCATCGGCAAAGCCCTGATCGATGCTGTTTTGGAAACAGCCAAAACACATGGGTGCAGCTGTGTCTGGCTCATCACCACAAACGACAACCTGCACGCCATCCGGTATTACCAGCGGGTTGGATTTTCTCTCAGAGCCGTACATATTGACGCAATTGCAGAATCGAGGAAGCTGAAACCGTCCATTCCACTGCGCGGCAATGAGGACATTCCCATACAGCATGAGTTTGAATTTGCGTGGATTTTCTAGCATTATGGATCGTCGACTGTGCGCGTTGCTTGACGCCATTCAAAAAACACACGTAGAAATCCTCGGCGACAATCTCGTCGGCCTGTATCTACACGGGTCGATCGCTTTCGGCTGCTTCAATCCGAGCCAGAGCGACGTCGACTACATCGCGGTTATCCACGAGCCACCAGGACTGGAGACCCGTCTGCGGCTGCTGGAGGCCATATATCACTTGAACCGCACCGCGCCGCCCAAAGGCGTGGAAATGAGCGTGGTGCTGCTCGAGCACTGCCGGCATTTCGTCTACCCCACGCCGTTTGCGCTGCATTTTTCAAACGCTCACACAGCGGCGTATGCGCGCGATCCACGCGGCTTTGCATCATCCATGCACGGTACGGACATCGATCTCGCGGCGCATTTTACGGTCATCCGGCACAAAGGGGTTGTGCTCTGCGGCCCGCCGGTGCAAGCGGTTTTCGGCGAAGTGCCATGGGAAAATTATCTGGACAGCATTCTAGCCGACGTTGCCGGCGCCTGTGAGGCCGTGCATCATGACCCGGTTTACACGATTCTCAACCTCTGCCGCGTATGCGCAGCTGTGCGGGAAAAGCGCGTGCTCTCCAAGGCGGAAGGCGGCGCATGGGCGCTCGCGCATCTCGATGCGCTGTACGCGCCGCTGTTGCGCGGTGCACTGGCATGTTATCGCACGGGCGCCGCTTTCGAGCCGGACAGCCACCTAGCTGCCGCGTTTTGCCGGCATATTCTCGCCGAAATCCACTGCCAGAGAAAGGGTAGGCCCAAATGAACGACCGAACGCCATATTGGGGTGGGTACAGCGCCTGCTCGTGGCCCACAAGGCCGGACGACGCGGCGTGCTTACGGCAGGAAGCTGGGCACCAGCAAACGCGCAGGCCCTTGCCGTCGTCCGCTGGTCGGCGCTTTTGGAGAGCTCCGGCCTGCTGCCAACCGACCTGCACACACCGCTCTGGCTTTGGAGCCGCGTCGGCTTCAAAGCGGATGATGATATAGAAAGGAAGTTAACATGGAAAACAACACGATTGTAACGCTGAAGCCCGGTGAGGGCCGCAGCTTCAAGGCCGGCGGGCTTTGGATTTACGACAACGAAATCGCTTCCATCGCCGGTACCTTTAAGAACGGCGCCGTCGTCACAGTGCACGACGCAAACGGCTATCCGCTCGGCCGCGGTTTCATCAACCAAAATTCCAAGATCCGCATCCGCATGCTGACGCGTGACGCCGCCCGGGAAATCGACGACAACTTTCTCGAAAAGCGCGTGCGCGACGCGTGGAATTACCGCAAGCGGACGGTGGACACCAGCGCCTGCCGCGTGATTTTCGGCGAAGCGGATTTTCTGCCCGGTCTCGTGATCGACAAGTTTTCGGACGTCCTGGTGGTGGAGTCGCTCGCACTCGGGATAGACAAAATGAAGCTGCGCATTCTGGCGCTACTCAAAAAGGTGCTCGCTGAAGACGGCGTTTCGATCCGCGGCGTCTACGAGCGCAGCGACGCGAAGGAACGCCTCAAGGAGGGTATGGACCGCGTCAAGGGCTTTATTGGGCCGGAATTTGACACCGATGTCGAAATCATAGAAAACGGCGTGCGCTACATCGTTGATGTTAAGGACGGCCAGAAGACCGGGTTTTTCCTCGACCAGAAGTACAACCGTCTCGCGATCCAGCGGCTGTGCAAAGACGCCGAGGTGCTCGACTGCTTCACGCATACGGGTTCCTTCGCGCTGAACGCCGGTTTTGCGGGCGCGAAGCGCGTGCTCGGTGTGGACGCCTCTGAACTGGCCGTCGCGCAGGCTGCGGAAAATGCCGCGCTGAACGGCCTTTCCGACACCGTGGAATTCCGCTGCGCCGATGTTTTCGACCTGCTGCCCGCCCTGGAAAATGAAGGCCGGCAATTTGACGTCGTAATCCTCGATCCACCGGCATTTACGAAATCGAAAAACTCGATCAAAAACGCCGTCAAAGGCTATCGGGAAATCAACCTGCGCGGCATGAAGCTCGTGCGCGACGGTGGTTTTCTCGCCACCTGCTCCTGCTCGCACTACATGAACGCCGAGCTGTTTGCACAGACCATCGGTCAGGCTGCGCGCGCCGCACATTGCCGTCTGCGACAGGTAGAATTCCGCACGCAGGCGCCGGACCACCCGATTCTCTGGAGCGCCGATGAATCGTACTACCTGAAATTCTATATCTTCCAAATTTCCCGCGCTTTTTAAAGGCCGGAACGCTGCAGGCGTCGGTCTTAGAACATACGCGCCAATAAGGACCGTGATTATCCTATGCGACTCATTTCCGATCTCAGCTCGGACAACATCAAGGGACTTGTTTGCTCCCTTGCCATTCCCTCCATGCTTTCGCAGCTTGTCAGCGTGCTGTACAGCATTGTCGACCGCATGTACATCGGCAATATCCCCGGTTACGGAGAAACGGCGCTCGCCGGCGTCGGCGTATGCGGGCCGATTGTCACGCTCATTTCCTCGTTCGCCTTTCTCGTCGGCATCGGCGGCTCGCCGCTCGTAAGCATCAAACTGGGCGAGGGCAAAATGCGCGAAGCCCGCGCCGTCGTGGCCAACTGCTTTGTTTACCTGCTGGTGCTCTCGGTGAGCGTCACCATTGCAGCCTTCTGCTTCCGCCGGCCAATCCTCATCACGTTCGGCGCATCGGAGGCGCTGTACCCCTATGCCGAAACGTATTTTTCCATCTACCTGCTCGGCACCGTTTTCGCGCTACTGGCGACCGGCATGAACCAATTCATCATCACGCAGGGCTTCAGCAAAAACGGCATGCTTTCCGTTTTGATCGGCGCCGTTACAAATATTTTGCTCGACCCGATTTTCATTTTTGTTCTGGATATGGGCGTGGCCGGCGCGGCCATCGCTACGGTGATTTCACAGATTGCAAGCTGCGCCTACGTGCTGTGGTTTCTGCTCAGCCGCCACGCCGTCGTGCCGATTTCCTTTGGCGGCTACAGCCTGAAAATCATCGGCCGCGTCACAGTCATCGGCATGAGCGCGTTTCTCATCATCCTTTTCGACAACATCATGCTGATCTCGCTCAACATGATGTTGCAGCAATACGGCGGCGCGGGCTACGGCGACATGCTCCTCACCTGCAACACGATTGTACAGAGCTTCATGCTGCTGATCACCATGCCGCTCGGCGGGCTGACGATGGGTACGCAGACGGTTCTCGGCTACAACCTCGGCGCACGGCGGCCGGACAAAATTCTCAAGGCACAGCGCACCATTTTTCTGCTGGCCATCGGCTTCTGCGCTGTGATGCTGCTCATCGCGCAGTGTATCCCGCAGCTCTTCGCACGCATTTTTACGCAGAATCCCGAATACATTGCCATGACGGCACGGCTCATCCGCATTTATACGCTCGGCTTGCTCCCGCTTGCGCTCCAATACGAAATTGTTGACGGCTACACCGGCATGGGTATGGTGAAGATCGCGCTGCCGCTTTCCATTTTCCGCAAGGCGGTTTTCTTTGCCTGCGTCTTTATCCTGCCGGTCTTTCTGCCAATCGAAAACATTTTCTGGTGCGAGGCGATCTCCGATATTTTCCCACCACTTATCTCCATCGTTGTCTACTTGTTGACCATCAAGCGCGTCATCCGGCACGGACCGGAGCCCGGGCATGCCGCTTGAAAAGCGGGAAAATTCGTGCTATACTGGATATAATTTCCGCCGTATGTAAGAAGTGCGGCAAAGTTTTTTGAGAAAGGCACGGTGTTTGTATGGCTTTTCATTCCATTCCCTATGATTCCCTTCAGTTCAATCCGTTCACCAAAATCGGCCAGCAATGGGCGCTCGTGACAGCTGGCAACGCATCTGGCTTTAACACGATGACCGTCTCCTGGGGTGCGCTGGGCTACCTCTGGAACCGGCCGACCGCGACGATCTATATCCGCCCGCAGCGCTACACGAAGGAATTCCTCGACCGTGGCGACACGTTCACGCTCTCGTTTTATCCGGCGTCATGCAAAGCTGCGCTCGGTTACCTCGGCAAGGTTTCGGGCCGTGATGAAAACAAGGTGGAAAAATCCGGCCTGACGCCGGTTTTCTCGGACGACGCTGTTTACTTTGAAGAGGCTGAACTCGTCTTTGTCTGCCGCAAGCTGAGCCGCACACCGCTTTTGCCCGACAGCTTTCTCGACGGCGAACTCGACGAAAAATACTACCCCCAGAAGGATTACCACGACATGTACATTGCGGAAATCACGGAGGTTCTTGTTCCGTAAGGAACCGCATCGAGCACAGCCGGTCCGGCTGTGCTCGTCTGCTTTTTACGCGCCGTTTCCGCATTGGGTGCATGAATAAAAATCCGCGTAGATTTTCTATGTTTTCGCCATCGATTTCGGCGATGCGATGTGGTATCTTTATAGGGATCCCTGTGATTTTTTCCAGAAAAGGAAGTGTACCCCCATGACAGAAGAAACCATGCTCGAGCAGCTGCGGGCGCTCGGCGTCGCGCCGGGCGACACGCTGTTTGTCCACTCCTCCATGAAGGCGATTGGCACAAGCCTCCCACCGCAGGATGTGCTTGAGATCCTCTTTGCGGCGGTGTCCCCCGGCGGCACACTTTTGCTGCCGGCCTTCACGTATGAAACCGTCACGCCGGAACATCCCGAGTTTGACAGCATTCGGAGTGAACCGTGCGTCGGCCTGCTACCGCGCACCTTCCTGCACA
The DNA here is from genome assembly GCA_002305575.1 of Ruminococcaceae bacterium UBA1417. Taxonomy (GTDB): domain Bacteria; phylum Bacillota; class Clostridia; order Oscillospirales; family Acutalibacteraceae; genus Hominenteromicrobium. Next base: position 83,843 of record DBPP01000002.1, on the reverse strand, counting down.
TGCCGGGTGTCGTGCGCAGTGTGCACCCCACGCATTCGGTCTGCGCGCGCGGAGAAAACGCCGTGCGACTCACCCGCGACCACGTGCTGGACGAAACGCCGGTCGGCCCGCATTCGCCGCTGATGCAGCTTGCAACCTGCGGCGGCAAGTTGCTGTTCATCGGTGACATTCTACACGCCTGCACATTTCTGCACGGCGTGGAGGAGCGTTTTGGCACCGACTACGTGCTGACCCGCGAGAAGCTGCGTTACATTGTGAACGGCGAGCCGCGCCTGCTGTACGGCCACGATTTCCGGGGATGGCGACAGGAATACCCGCGTATCCGGAACATTCTCGGTCCTGACGCACTGGTTTGCGGCAGTTTCGGCCAAGCACCGTGTTACCTGATCGACGCTGCCGCCCTGCTGGACGCGGCCATGCAGAAGCTGCAAACGGACATGCACTATTTTGTCTCCAGACAACCGGAGGAGGCCTGAACGCACGCGTGTTTTCCCCCTTCCGGGATGTATAATCTTAGAAACCGGTGATTTTCATGTGGATCATGCAAGCCTTTTTGTCGGCCTTTTTTGCAGGCATCACGGCAATTCTCGCCAAAGTCGGTATCCGGCATACGGATTCGCATCTCGCGACAGCGCTGCGTACCATTGTGGTGACGCTGTTTGCATGGCTGATCGTAGCCATAACCGGGGGATTCTCCGAGCTTCCGGCGGTCAAGGGCGAAACACTGCTCTTTCTGGTGCTCTCCGGCCTTACAACGGGCGCGTCATGGCTCTGCTATTTCAAAGCCATTGCGCTCGGCGACGTAATACGCGTGGCGCCGATTGACAAGAGCTCAACCATTCTCACCATGCTGCTCGCCTTCCTGCTGCTCGGCGAACCGCTCTCCTGGCTGAAAGTGGTGTGCATGGTGCTCATCGGCGTCGGCACGTACGGCATGGTGCGCGCCGAACGCGATCCGCATACGGAAAACGCCGGGCAGGACGCTTCCCCAAAAAGGAATGCCTGGTTTGTCTACGCGGCGCTTTCCGCGGTTTTTGCAGCGCTGACCACCATTCTGGGCAAAATCGGCGTGCAGGCCATCAGCTCCAACCTCGGCACGGCGATTCGCTGCTTGGTTGTGCTGGCTCTGGCCTGGGCGATCGTCTTCGCGCAGGGCACGCACCGCACCATCCGACAGCTGGATCGCCGGAGCATTCTGTTCCTCGTGCTTTCCGGCCTGGCCACCGGCCTTTCCTGGCTCTGCTATTATGGCGCGCTAAAAGACGGCAATGCCAGCGTCGTCGCACCGATCGATAAACTCTCCATTTTGGTGACCGTGCTGTTTTCACGCCTGTACCTGCGGGAAAAGCTCTCTGCACGCATGCTGGCTGGCCTCACTGCGCTAACCGCCGGCACACTTCTGCTGCTCGTATAAATTTCATTTTCGAAGAAAGGTCCGACCATGAAAAAGGCTGTTACCCCCCTGAATCTCCTGCTTGCTCTCGCGCTCACGCTGTTCATCATTGCGGCGGCCGTCGTTATTACGCTGCACTTTCGCCCGCTCTATTATCTGGACGTCGACTGGCTGGATATCCCGGCGATGTCCGGCCTGCCCAAAGATGAGATTTTTGCAAACTACAATGCGCTGATCGATTACAACTCGATTTTCGGTCCGCAGACGCTTGAATTCCCGACACTCGCCATGAGCGAAACCGGCCGTATCCACTTCGAAGAGGTCAAAGCCGTTTTTATTTTTTTCGAGATTCTGGCGCTTGCAGCCGGCCTGCTTTCCGCCGCTGGCATCGTATACCGGCATTTTCACAAAAACACAGGCTATCTGCTGCTCACCGGCATCCTGACCATCGCGCTGCCGGTAATTCTCGGCCTGCTGATCGCACTGAACTGGCAGACGGTGTTTGTCCTGTTCCATAAGATTGTCTTCAAAAATAATTACTGGATTTTTGACCCGGCAACCGACCCGGTCATCACGATTTTGCCGGACGCATTTTTTATGCACTGCGCGCTTTTAATTCTGGTGCTCGTCGTGTTGGGAAGTTTGATTTGTCTGCTCCTGTACCGGCATTGCCGAAAAAAAGCCGCCTGAATCATAAAGGCAAAAAGTTTTGCCCGGATATGGCCTGTGCCTGTCCGGGCAATTTTTATGCATTCTTTCAGCCAAGACTCTGCCCGGAATCCCCGGCACGCAGCGCCATAATTCGGCTGTCGTGCCAAATCCCGTCCTGCTTTTCACGTGCGGGGACGACACAGACATCGCGGAACCCACACTTGCGGTAGCAGGCGATTGCACGGGCATTGTGTGCTTTCGGGTCAATCAGCAGTACATCGGCGCGGTACGCCACAAACAACGCCGACGCCAGCAACCGCAGCATGCGCGTACCGATGCCACGGTCTCGAAAGGAAACCTCGCCGATATACAGATCTATTCCGTAAACGGTTTCTTCTGGCCGCACAATTCTCTGCCACTGCGCTTGCGGCATTTCATAGTCTGACGCCGTGTCTATCGGTGCAAATTGCATGTACCCAATGGCGCGGCCATCCAACTCTACGATGCAAGGCGTCGTATGTTCATTCGCATGGGCCCGGTATTCCGCCTCAACGCGCGCCAAATCGTAAAGTTCGGTCATCCCCTCCCAGAAACGCATGGTTTCCGGATCGGTCATCCAACACAGGATTTGTTTGAAGTCGGCCGGCGTGGCCTCCATCTGTCGGATGCAAAGGCCATCCTGCTCAGCAACGATCCGCATAGCCTCTCCTCCTCTCTGCGGGGGCGGACAGCGTATGGCTGTCCCCTTTGGCTTCATAACATAAAAAACGGGCGGGAAACCCGCCCGTTTTCACATCGTGCTTAACTGTTGATCAACTGCTTATAGAGCCGGATATACTCATTGGCTGAGCGTCCCCAGCTGTTGTCGCACTCCATGGCGCGCTTGACAAGGGTCTGCCAGCCTTCCTTGTTCTCATTGTACGCATAGATTGCGCGGTGTACCGCGTTGAGCATATCCTGCGTATCGTAGGTCTGGAAGGTGAAACCGTTGCCTACGCCGTCTCCACTGTCGGTGATGGAATCCTTTAGGCCACCCGTTTCGCGAACCACCGGAATGGAACCGTAACGCAACGCAACCATCTGCGAAAGGCCGCACGGCTCGCTCTTGCTGGGCATCAGGAAGATATCGGAGCCGGCATAGATCTTACGCGCAAGCTCTGGCACAAACCCGAGGCAAAGTACAAAGCGGCCCGGATATTTCGCCTGCATCTCCTTGAAGAACTGCTCGTATTCCCAATCGCCACTGCCGAGCACGGCAAACTGCGCGTTCGTATACGTCATGATGTTGTCCACGCCACCCTTGACGAGGTCGAGTCCCTTGTGCGAAACGAGGCGGGTAACCATACCGATGAGCGGCGCATCCGGATCAGCCTCCAGATACAGGCGTTCCTGCAGCTTAGCCTTGTCGATCGCCTTGTTCTCCCGATGCTCCGCATCGTAATGCTCGTAAAGGTTCTGGTCAGTCGACGGATCATAGCCGATAACATCGATGCCGTTGAGGATGCCGGAAAGTTTCCAGGCACGCTCGCGCAGGATTGGGTCCAGCTTATGCGCAAACCACGGGTCGAGAATCTCCTTGGCATACGTGGGACTGACCGTGGAAACCCAGTTTGCGCTTTCAATCGCACCCTTCATCAGGTTGACGCATTTGTTGTATTCGAGCAGGTTGCCCTCACTCTTCGGGATACCGAAAACATCCTCGAGGATCTCAAAGCCGTACTGGCCCTGATACTGGATGTTGTGAATCGTGAACAGCGTCTTGATGCCACTGTACCAGTCGTTGTTTGCATAGAACAGACGGTAATAGATCGGCACCAGGGCAGTCTGCCAATCGTTTGCGTGGATAACATCCGGCTTAAACTCGATATAGGGCAGCATTTCGAGCACAGCGCGGGAGAAGAAAGCGAAGCGCTCCGCATCGTCGAAGTGGCCGTAAAGCCCCTGGCGTTTGAAATAGTACTGGTTATCGATGAGATAGTAAATCACATTGCCGACCTTAGCCTCAAAGATGCCGCAATACTGGCGGCGCCAAGCCACCGGCACACTGATGCTCGTGAGGAACTTCATCTTCTCGCGCAGCTCCTGCGGGACGCTTTCATACAGCGGCATCACCACGCGGCAGCCGATCAGGCGGGCCCGAAGTGCCTGCGGCAGAGAGCCGGCAACGTCTGCAAGGCCGCCTGTCGCCGCAAACGGCAGCGCCTCGCTGGCACAGAATAACACTTTCATAGAATTACCAATCCTTCCTGCACGGAAACCATGCATTTAAAAAACCTCTCCGGCAGAATCCCCCCACAGGGTCTGCCGGAGAGGAACCTTCGCTTAAACCTTGCTGTCCTTCGCAATGAATACCGGGTATGTCTGGTAACCCATCAACGTGCGGTTGGCTTCAACCTCCACGTTTTTATCGGCCACCACATAATCGAGACGGCTGTTCTCGCCGATCACGGAATCCTGCATGATCACACAGTTGCGCACCTTTGCGCCCTTGCCGATCTTAACGCCGCGGAACAACACGCAGTTTTCAACCTCGCCGTCGATAACGCATCCATCCGCGATGAGCGAATTCGAAACGTTGGACTCCAGACCGTACTTCGCCGGCATGTCGTCACGCACCTTCGTGTAGATCGGGCGGTTCGGGTTGAACAGTTCCGCACGGATCTTCGGCTCCATCAGCGCCATGTTGGCATCGAAATATGCGCTGAACGAAGTAATCTGGTAGGCTGTGCCGGTAAACTCGTAGCCCATCACCTTCATCTCACGAATCACGCGCATCAGGTCTCTGTCCAGATCATATTCGTTGCGGCTCATGCAGCTTTCGACGAGATCGAGCAGCTTTTCACGCTCCACGATGTACATACCCATACCGTAGTTGACGTCGCGCTCGCTGCCGCGGTGGATCAGCATTTCGATGACGCGGCCCGAGGGATCGAGCGTATAAATCGTATTGCGCTCCACATCCGGGGAATCGCCGTGACGGTAAATGATCGTGATGTCCGCGCCGGTCTGGATGTGCTGGTCGAGCGCCTCACGATAATCGATGTTGCACACCGTATCGCAGTCGGAGAGAATGACGTATTTCTCCATGGAGTTTTTGATAAAACGGCGGATCGAATCCAGCGATTCGATCTTGCCGTCCGTTCTGGACGTCGATTTGCCGAACGGCGGCAACAGATAGAGGCCTTCACGCTTTCTGGAAAGATCCCAAGCCTTACCGGAACCCAGGTGATCCATCAAAGACTGGTAGTTGGCTTCCGTGATGATACCGACCTTATTGAGACCGGAATTGACCATATTGGAAAGTGCGAAATCGACGAGACGGTAGCGGCCGCCGTACGGTACGGAAGCCATAACGCGCAGCTCCGTCAGATCCCGGACTCTTTCTTCATGAACATAGGCAAAGAGAATGCCCAACACATTATTGCCCAGCATTATGCCTGCACCTCCTCAGCTTCAACCATTTCCTTCGGTGCGACGACTGTGCCCTCCGGAATCTTGCAGTCCGGTCCGACAACGGCCACGCCCCAATCATCCCGGTTTTCCATATCCTCCGGCCGCATACCGATGACAGCATTCTTGCCGACAACCGCATTTTCCGCGACGATGGCATACTGCACCTTGGCACCTTCCTCAATCACAGCGCCCGGCATCACGATGGAATCGAGCACTTCCGCGCCCGGCGCCACATAAACGCCCTGGAACAGGATGGAGAACTCCAGATCGCCGTACACGTTGCAGCCCTCGGCAACCAGAGAATTCTGCACCTTCGAGCCCTTGGCGATATACTGCGGTGGAACGACCGGGTTTCTCGAATAGATCTTCCAATCCTCGCTGGAAAGATCGAGGCCGGCCTTCGGATGCAGCATATCCATATTGGATTCCCACAGGCTGTCGATTGTTCCGACATCCTTCCAGTAACCGTCAAAGCGGTACGCAAACATGCGCTCGCCAGCGTTGAGCATCGTGGGCAATACGTTTTTGCCGAAGTCGTTTGAAGAATTCGGATCCTTTTCATCCGCAATCAGATAGTCGCGCAGCTTGCTCCATGTAAAGACGTAGATACCCATCGAGGCCTTGTTGCTCTTCGGGACCTTCGGCTTCTCATCGAACTCATAGATGGAACCATCCGGATTGGTATTCAGGATACCAAAGCGCGACGCCTCCTCCATCGGGACTTCATATACGGCGATCGTGCAGGATGCGTTGTGCTCCTTATGGAAGGCGATCATTTTGGAGTAATCCATTTTGTAGATATGGTCGCCGGACAGCACAACGACATAATCGGGATTGTAACGGTCGATAAACGGGATGTTCTGGTAGATCGCGTTTGCTGTGCCCTTGTACCAGTCCGAGCCGCTGCTCTGCTCATACGGTGGGAGGATATGTACGCCGGCATTCATGCTGTCGAGATCCCACGGCTGACCCGAGCCGATATACTCGTTGAGTTCGAGCGGCTGATACTGTGTGAGTACACCGACGGTTTCAATGCCGGAATTCACGCAGTTGGAGAGCGGGAAATCGATAATCCGATACTTGCCTCCGAACGGCACTGCGGGCTTTGCAAGATTCTTGGTGAGAACCCCCAGGCGGCTTCCGCGGCCGCCCGCCAGCAGCATGGCGACTACTTCTTGCTTAGGTAACATGACTGATGACCCCTTTCTGATTGTGATGGTTCTATATGTTTAAGGTTGCGATACTCAGGATTTTGCCTTGCCTTTGCGTACGGGCGTCTTTTTCACCGCCGCCTTTTTGGGCGTTTTGCGCTTGCAGCGCAGGAAGAATACGGTATTCTCCGGCAAGGTGAGCGAAATCTGTTGTTCGAAACCGTGCATCGGCTTACGGATGGTGCGGATATCTTTGCCGTTTGTCACACCGCCACCGCCAAACTCCACCGCATCCGAGGTGAAAATCTCTTCATAAACGCCCGCATACGGAACGCCGATACAGTAGTTCGTGCGCTCAACCGGCAGGAAATTGCACACGGCAATCAGCTCATTGCCCTTTTTGTCAAACCGGCGGAAGGCGATGACGCTCTGGCTGTCATCGTCGTTGGAGATCCAGGAGAAGCCTTCCCAAGAGAAGTCCACCTCCCAAAGCTCGGAACGGCTGATGTAAAACGCGTTGAGCGCTTTGAAAAATGCCTGTGCCTGCTGATGTTCCTTATATTGCAGCAGATTCCACTGGAGTTCTTCGTTGAAATTCCATTCGTCGTGCTGGGAGAATTCCGTGCCCATAAACTGCAGCTTCTTGCCGGGATGCGCCATCATGTATGTAGCAAAGCAGCGGACCCCCGCCGCCTTCTGCTCGGGTGTACCGGGCATTTTATTGTACAGGGACCCCTTGCCGTACACGACCTCGTCGTGCGAAATGGGCAGGATGTAATTTTCGGAAAATGCGTAGAAGAAGGAGAAGGTCAAGCTGTTGTGGTTGCCCTTGCGGAACAGCGGATCCAGCGACATATACCGCAGCATGTCGTTCATCCAGCCCATATTCCATTTATAGTTGAAGCCCAGTCCGCCAAGATAGGTGGGAGCCGTCACAAGGGGCCATGCGGTAGACTCTTCGGCTNNCCCATGTTCCACTTGTAATTGAAGCCCAAGCCGCCCATAAACGTCGGCTTTGTGACCATCGGCCACGCCGTGCTCTCCTCGGCAATCATCATGACCTCCGGCACCTCGGCGAAGACCGCCTCATTCAGTCTTTGCAGGAAGGCCACCGCCTCCAGATTTTCCTTGCCGCCATTCTTGTTGGCGATCCACTCGCCGTCGCGGCGGTTGTAGTCGAGATAGAGCATCGAGGCCACGGCATCCACGCGCAAGCCGTCGATATGGTACTCTTTCACCCAGAACAGCGCGCTCGACGTCAGAAAGCTGACGACCTCAGTGCGCCCGTAGTCAAAGACCAGCGTGCCCCATTCCTTGTGCTCGCCCTTGCGGGGATCGGCGTACTCGTAGCAGGGGCCACCGTCAAACTTCGCCAGCCCCGCTTCGTCGCGCGGGAAATGTGCCGGAACCCAGTCCATAATGACGCCGATACCGGCCTGATGACAGCGGTCGACAAACCGCATGAAATCCTTCGGCGTACCGTAACGGGAGGTCGGTGCAAAATACCCTGTGACCTGATAGCCCCAGGAAGCGTCGAACGGATACTCCGTAAGCGGCATGAGCTCAATATGCGTAAAGCCCATGTCTTTCACGTAGGGAATCAACTCATCCGCCAGCTTCTCATAGGAGAAAACAGAACCGTCCTCATATTTGCGCCAGGAGCCCGCGTGCATCTCGTAAATGTTGACCGGCTGGTTATAATGCGGATTTTTCTTCTTGTATTCGAACCACGCGCTGTCCTTCCAGGCGTAGCCGGATATATCGTAGAAGCGCGAGGCCGTAGCCGGGCGCGTCTCCGCATGGAAAGCATAGGGGTCACACTTGAGGACCGTATTGCCGTTGCTATCCGTAATGGCCAGCTTGTACGTGGCAAATTGTTCGAGAGGCTCGTCCGTATAGCCTTCCCATACGGCATCATCGATTTTCTTCAGCGGGAAACGGTCGGGGTCCCAACCGCAGAAATCGCCGGTGATCGAAACGGCCTGTGCGTTCGGCGCCCATACGCGGCAGACGGAACACGCCTTGCCGTCGTGGAGCGTATTGTGCACACCCATATATTCATAAGCGTGGCTGTTTTTTCCGCTTCGGAACAGATAGAGCGGTACATTGCCCTCTGGTACCACTGCCGGATTATTTTCGCTCATTGTTGAAACCATCCTTTCCGTTTGAGGGCCATGCGGAAAGCACAATTTTAATCCACATACGCCCTGCTTTCCTGCTCTGCAGCCCTTTCGCTGCTTCCTAATCCGCACGCTGCAACCACATCTGCTGCAATTTGCGGCACAATTCACATGCGCAGCCCCATCTGCGCATCGCTTTATGTACATATAATACCACAATAAGAAAAAAGTGCAAGGCTTTTTAGCTATTTTCTAATAATAATCCATGAATTTAACCTGTCCTTTGTGTAATTCACATAAGAATTTTGCGACCAGCTAGCAGTAACCAAAACCGCGCGAAATTGAGCATAACACAACAAAGAGAAATAGGATGTCGAGAAAGCGCGAGACGGTCGACAAAACGTTTTTTCGCACAGAAATAAAAAATTTTGCTTTTTACCCTTTACAAATCAAAAAAAGTGTGTTAAAATTAGCTGGTATTCGGAAGCGTAGCTCAGCTGGTTAGAGTGCCTGCTTCACACGCAGGAGGTCCGCGGTTCGAGCCCGCGCGTTTCCACCATAGTTTTGGATGTGCACAACAAAAGTTGTGCACATCTTTTTTTGTTTCTCTGGTACCGTTTTTCCCAAAAAGCCGAAACACCCCTGAACCGGAGCGGCCTATCGCTGTCGCTTGGGTTCAGGGGTGTCTTTTGCTGTGGATTATTTTCTCCGCTTCAGATGCTTCGGCTTCCCTCCGTGCAGGTGACCCGTTCCAGCCGTGTCTTGGCCCGGCCCGCCGAACGCTTGAGCGGAATACTGGTAGAATCGCTCGCACGGCGCCGGAAACCGAGAGGCCTTTTCCGCGCAAAGGCCGTTTTTACAGCGCATCCACCGGCGGGAGATAGCCCATTTTATGCAGAATGCGGGCATACCGCGCGACTGTATGGGGCGTTGCATTGACAATGGCTTCATTATGCAGGAAATAGTCCGCAATTTCCACAAAACGGTTGCCTCTCTGCCAGATGTACGGATTGAAAGAGACAACCGGCGAATCCATGGTGGTCAATATCCATCCTGGTGCGATCACGGCGCAGTTTTCCCGCAGATTCTCCACCGCGTTGATTCTGACAAACGGCGATCCGTAACACTGGCATCGTGTGCTTTGATTGATTGCCAGGAAGTTATCGTTCTGCTGCAGGATAAGATTTCTTCCGGGCCGCGCACAAGAAACAAAATATTTCAGACCGCTCTGTTCCGCAGCGGAAAACAGCCGGGAATCTACGCTTTGCAAGGTTGCCAGATCCGTATCGCAAAAGGCAAAATAACCTTTGGGAAGATTTTCCGCCCCGGAAATCGCTTCGATTTCTTTCAGCGCATGCCGGCAATGCGCGCGCAGCTGTTCCGGCGCACACCCCCATTCGGCCATAACCCCTCTGCCACCCGAATGCAGCAGGGGCTCGACCAACCCCAGCGCTCCGCCGTTTTCCACGGGAACATGGATGAGTTCCCACGCCTGCGGGCAGGTTTGGTACCGGGCAGCATGAACCGCAATCCCCACCTTCAGGCCCGTAATCGTGCAGTATTCCACCAAATTCAGCATGGCTTCATTGTGCGCGATCTCTCCGGAATGGAAGATGAGGCTGGCTAAAATTTTGCCTTGCCTGGCATACCGCTCCAGTTGGGCGTCATTCGGTTCCCGGTCGTAGATGGATTCTCCTCTCCCAGCCCACGGATGCCGAAATTCTTTGACAATGGGGAACGTCGGGCGGTTCGGATCCAATATCTGCATGCAAATTCCCTTTTTGCCCCACGCAAAAAGATCTCCGTCTCCGGTTTGCCTGCCCAACAGGACCGGGTTATCAACGGCACGACAAAGCTCGGCTGTCTCACCATTGATTTCCGAGACGGCTTCCGTATAATCGTTGAAAACGATATCCCGGCTTTGCAAATGCCTGGCCTCTCCAAAAACGGCCACGCGATTTTCTCTGCACAGGGTGGCAATCTGCGAAACAATGGCATCCGGATCGCCAAAAGCCACGCCCTTGGAAAAAGAGAGATTTCTTTTGGCGATGCGCAGCGTTATACTTCCGTAGGTATCCTGCGGGGATATCGAATCCAGAACCGGAACCGACGGCTGCTCGCTTTCCGCAGAACAGAGGACCGCCATGCGCTTTTTTCCCTGGACATCGCTGTGCAGCGGATATGCGAGGCGTTTATGATAATAAATGTCGGGGAAAAAATACGGAAGAACGCAGCGGCTCTTTTCCGTCCTCCCCGCCAGCAGCTTTTCCGAAAAGAAAAGGATTTCCGGTTCTTCAGAAATACCGGCATGCTCCAGCATCGTGCGATAAAGCGTTTGCAAATCTGCGGTATCCACCAGAATCGGCGCACCAAACGCCTGCACACTGGATCGGAAAAGTACACAATCGCCAAAAAGGATGTAGGAAACATCCGCAACTGCATTCAGATAATTGAAGTGCTCAAAGTGTCTTCCGCCCAAAACCGTAGAACCGGATCTGGCAAAAAGCCGGCCGTCCCGAAAGTCCTCAAAATAGCACTCGAAATCCACACCGGCGTGCGCGGCGATCCAGGCCAGCGTCGGTGTGATCAAGGATACTTCCGGGTATGCCGCCTTGGAGATCAGCAGCCAGAGTTTTCTTTTTTGCATACGCGTCCCCTCCCATCACACGCCCGAACCCACATTACACCCGGCTTCTTCCAGACGGCGTTTTAGTGCGGTCGAATCCACATTTCTCACACGCATATGGGAATCCAACGCCTCTGCCGCAGCCGTTCCTGCGGCCTGGCCGGTTTGTATGCAGTGCGAAATGATGCGATAACTTGCCAACGCCGTGTGATCTCCCGAAATGCACCGCCCGGCTACCAGCAAATTCTCCACCCCGCACGGTACAAGCGCGCGGAACGGGATGTCATAAGGCTGATCCAGCATATGCAGTGTCGAGTTTGCCACACCGCTGGCATTGTGGATATCCAGCAGGTAAATCCCCCGGCATACGCAATCCTCAAAACGTTTTCCGGAAAGAACGTCCTCTTTGGTCAGGACATATTCTCCGCGGATCCGGCGGCTTTCGCGGATCCCCACCTGTGGCTGGATGTACAGCAAATACGCCTCTTCACATCCTCGGATATACCTGCGCATAAAAGAGACGGCCTCCAAGACCTGTCTTCTGCCGGAAAGCTCGGCCGCCGTCAGGGATTCCACGTCCGTTGCATCGATCTTTTGCAGCCGCGTAAAATTCACACTGCGAATATGCGGGTCAGAAGCCTGAATGGGCGTAGCTGCACAAAAAAGCTCGTTGGGATTCTCTACAATTTCTCCCCGCTGCCTTGCGCGCTGAATGGCGCCCGCATAGCGGTTTCTTTCGAGCGGCGGCAGATGGCTTTCATCCTCCGCGCCCAGACTGTAGTTGAGCGGCGGGACATCGGCATGAGCGACTGTAAACAGCAGGGAACCCGGCTGGCAAAGGCCGGTCTCTTCCTCTCCCATCCATGATTCCGCGCCGGCCCGAAACGCAATATCGCCGTCTCCCGTGCAGTCGATCACGATTTCGGCCAGAATCGCTTCTCGGCCGGATTTGCTTTCTATATATACACCTTGGATAACGTTCCCGTCCATAATCGGATAGACGGCGTGGCAGTGGTAAAGCAATTGTACACCGGCGGCTTCCATTTTTCGATCCAGCACGATTTTCATCATACTGGGATTGATATTCAGCCAATAGCAGCCCAGGCCGCCTTCCCGATATGTTGGCCTTTGATGCCTGTGCGCAAACACAGACCGCACCTGTTCCATGTCGCCGCCGCTCTCGCGGCTCACTTCCGTGATCAGCTCCTGCGCAATGCCCGTCACCAATGGCCTTCCGTCCAAATCGTGCTGCCAGCCGCCAATTCCGTTGATTCCTGCATTGGTGACGGCCCCACCCAAAAAACCATAAGATTCGATTAAAACGACTCTTTTCCCCGCCCGTGCAGCGGCCAATGCGGCGCCTACGCCCGCGGGGCCTCCGCCGCAAACAAGGATGTCGGTTGTCCACCGCACCGGTATTTCCCGTGCAGCTTCCCGAACTGTCTGACGCATACAAATCCTCTCCTGGCATACAGCCATCTATGCAACAGGCTGCCGCAATTTCAAGACAAATGCAATGCAGCAGCCCGTTGACACGATCTTTATTCTTTCATCATCTGATTGGCCATCTCCGTCAGCTTGGCGCCACCGTCATCTTCCCATTTCTGGACGATGGAATCATAGGTGTCAAAAGATACCGCTCCCGTAATAAGCTTCACTTTTTCATCGTCCCAATACTGTCGCAGCTTTGCTGAAAGTTTCGTATATTCCTCATCCGGGCTATCCATCAGGAAATGAGCCGTTTCCACGTTGAGATCCGCTGTGTGGAGCGCAAACGTGTCCATATACCCGCGTTCCGTCTCCTCATTTTTGCGTATACGTGCCTGCCACATGTCGAAGACACTGTCTTCCTGCACAAGGGGCATAAACCACCATACGGTATCATGCACACTGAATTCCGGCATAATGGGTTCGTATTTTCCATCCGTCAGCGTGTAGCTTTCTCCCTCGATCCCCAGATAAAGCTCCTGGAAATTGGACGCAAAGGCATCGATCCATTTCATGGCGTCTTCCGGGTGCTCCGCGGACCTCGGAATAAACGCGACTTTCTCCAGTCCGCATCCATCCGTAAGTGCTCCTGCATTCCCATTTTCATCTTTCAAATAGGGAATATAACCGATTTCAGCCTCCGGAACCGCGGTTTCCAATGCCGAATAGAACCCGGGGCCCTCGTAATAGCCAAAATATGTCATAAAAGCGTTTCCGGAAGTAAACTTCTGCAATCTGGTTGCATCATCATTTGCAGGGAATTCAGGATCCATCAGGCCATCCTGATAAAGGCCGGCCATATATTGAATATAGGCCTTTGTTTCCGGCCGGTTCTGCGGCGCAACCAATTTCCCATCGACTTCAAACCAATCGTGGTAGCTGTCGAACCCGGATTCAATGGGCGGCGCGGCACAGACATTGTTGGTTGTAAACGGAATCATATCCGGATAGGCTTCTTTTACCGCCTGCAATACTTCCCGCAATTCGTCCGGGGTAGTAGGCTCTTTCAAGCCGAGGCCATCGAGAATATCCTTGCGGTATACAATGGCATTTAGGGTTTCACCGCTGGGCTTCAGCTGCGGAATTCCCCAAATTTTCCCGTCAATGGTCACTCTCTCCCAGGATGCGCTGTCTTCCGGCACGGCCTCCAGCACACTTGTCGTCTGCTCCAAATAGCCGTCCAGCTCCTGTGTAAACCCGGCGGCATACGCCCTGTCAAACAGCGACGGCGGAAGATTCATGATGTCGTATTTTGAAGAGGATGCAATCAGCATCATCAGTTTTGTTTCCCCTTCATCGCCCGCAGGAAGCGCTTCATATTCGACCTGATATCCCGTTTTTTCCTCGATGAGCGGAATCATCGGATTATCGGACAAATCAAAGGTTGCAGACTGTCCCAAATATTTCAGAACAGGTTTGTTTTCCGCATCGGCTTCGTTGGTTTCCGCGCTCGTTTCCGCCGCTTTCGAACCCGACGACGCCTCGGAACTCTCTCCGCCAGACGCCGGGGCTTGTCCGCATCCAAACATACCGCCCAGCAGCATCAGCACGCCCAAAGCCAAACAAATTATTTTTTTCCAAGTACGCATTTTTTTACCTCCCTAAAAATTGATGCCGATTCGTGCTTAAATTTTCTCTACCCGATCACCCCTTTACAGAACCCAAAGTAATGCCCGCAACAAAGTACCTTTGCAAAAACGGATAGACGATTAAAATTGGAACGGTTCCAATGACGACTGTTGCCGCTCTGACCGTATCGGTAGGCACAACCATTTCCGTGTTGATGCTATCCGTAGCATTTGCCTGTTTTACGATGTTAACCAGAAACAGCTGCAGGGTTTGCAGATCCGGATCAGAAAGGTACAGCATGGCATTGTAATAGGAATTCCAAAAGGAAACCGCAGAAAAAAGCGCTATCGTGGCTATGATCGGTTTGGCCATCGGGAGAATAATCCGGGAAAAAATCACGATATGATTGGCCCCGTCGATCATGGCCGATTCTCGAACTGCGTCGGGAATGCCTTCAAAGTATGTTTTCATCAGGATCAGGTGGTAGACGCTGATGATGTGCGGCAGAATAAGCGACCACAGGTTGTTGAGCAGATTCAACTTGTTCATCAGAATAAATCCAGGGACAAGTCCGCCGTTGAACAGCATGGTGAAGATGAAATAATAGATAAATATTTTTCTTCCCTTTAAGGACACCAGAGAAAGCGGATAAGCCGCTGCGGCGGTCGCCATTACACCGAGCACCGTTCCGATGACGGTCACGAATACCGTATTTTTGAACGCCGTCACAATCGGCGTGTCGGTGAACGAAAAGCGGTAGGCTTCTAAATTAAACCCCTTTGGCAAAAGCCCCACCTGACCGGAAATCACATATGTATCCGCGCTGAAGGACTTTGAAACCACATGCAGGAAAGGCAAAAACATAATCAGGGCCAGTACCACCATGATGCCGATGTTGACGCCATGAAACACCCGGTCTCCCCGACTGAGACGGATGCGATTTTTCGCTTGCACATTCTGATTCATAAAGCCTCCCCCTCACCAAATAGACCGGCCAAATCTTTTTTTCGCAACCAAATTCGACGTAATGACCAACGCAAAGCTGATCACCGAGTTAAACATCCCTACGGCCGCACCGTAGCTGAATTCCAGCTGACCGATTCCGGACCGATACACATAGGTGTCAATAACGTCCGCCACGTCGTATACCGAAGGATTATACATGATGAGGATTTGCTCAAACCCAGCGCTCAGCAGACCCCCCAGCCGAAGCACCAGCATAACCATTACCGTAGGAATCAGCTCAGGCAACGTAACGTGAAGAATCTGATTGATTTTGCTGGCGCCATCCATCTTTGCCGCATCATATAAGCCGGGATCGATCGCCGTAAGGGCCGACAGATAGATGATCGTTCCCCACCCGACTTCCTTCCACGCCTCTGACGTGACCAGTACCCCACGAAATACGGACGGCGTGACAAAGAATGGGATTTTTTCTAGCCCCAGGAACGAAAGAACATGGTTGACAGGGCCGTTATACCCTAGAATCGCCAGAAAAATTCCGTACACAATGGACCAGGAAAGGAAATGCGGCAGGTAAATCAGCGTTTGCACCGTGCGTTTGAAAAGCACATTTTGCAGCTGGTCGATCAAAATTGCAAGGAGTATGGGCAGTGGGAACGTGATCACCAGCTTCATAACGCTGATGATCAGGGAGTTCCATAAAACCTGGTAGAAATACGCGTCTGAAAAAACACGCTCAAACTGCGCGAATCCAACCCACTCGCTGCCAAGAAAACCTTGGAGGATATCAAACTCCTGAAAGGCCATGATCAAACCGCCGATCGGAATGTAATTAAAAATAAATACAAGAAGGATGGCCGGAAGCATCAACAAGTACAAATCTCCGTCTCGCTTCATAATGGACGCTATGCTTTTCCTGTGTTTATTCCGCTTTAATTCTCTCATAAGCACCTCTCCATCCACCGGATTCTGGTATTAGTATAGCAGCCAAAATCTGTTTTTAAAATGTGAGGAACCTACGAATTGGTATGGTAAAACAACAAGTTTTGTCAATATAAATAATTTTTTGATGTATATTGAATTATTTATAAATACACCTTATAATTATGGATATCCATTGTGGAGGTGTGTGTAATGTATCGATTGATTGTGGCGGACGATGACCATATCTTCCTCAACAGAATGATCCGTTATATGGACTGGAAGGCCCTGAACATCGAGGTTGTTGGACAGGCGCAGGACGGAAAAAAGGCGCTGGAATTGTGCCGCAGCCTCGCACCGGACATTCTCCTGACCGATGTGAAAATGCCTTATATCAGTGGGGCAGAGCTGGCGCAGTATGTGCGGGAGCACTTGGATTTGTGCCAGATTATCTTTATGAGCGTTTACTCGGAGAAAGCTGATCTGAAAACCGCCATCAAAGTCCGCGCCATTGACTATATCGAAAAGCCCGTGGATATCGCAGCCCTCCATGACGCTTTGCTGCGCAGCACCTCTATTTTGCAGGAAATTCACAAGTCAAAGCTGGAAACGGCCCCATATTCCCGCGCCATTGCAGACGTGATACAGTACATTATGCAGCATTTTCAGCAGGACTTTACCATTGAATTTCTCGCATCGCAAGTTTATCTCTCCACAAATTATCTATCCAGCCGTTTCAAAGCCGAAACGGGAAAGACCATCAACCAATATGTTACCAACCTGCGAATAGAGCAGGCGAAGAACCTCTTAAAAGGCACCTCCAAAACAGTGGCGGAAATTGCTGCGGCCGTCGGCTATTCTGATGAAAAATATTTTTCCAGACTCTTTGCAAAGACGACGGGCGTGACGCCCACGCAATTCCGGAGGTGAAACCATGGCGCCACAGAATAAGCCCCGAAAGCTGGCCAGGAAAAAAACTTTGCGCGCACGCCTTCTCAGCGTTTCCTTTTTGCTGATTATACTGCCTTTGCTGGTCACTTCGGTGCTTCTCTACAAATCCTCCTGCGATATGGTTTTGCAGACTGCCGAATCTGCGCTCCAAGCCTCTTCCGAAGAAGGTCGGCGCCTGCTGCACAATGAGCTCAATGCAGCTTACAACACTGTATCCACGGTTGCGGAGCATTTAGAGATTCAAAACATTCAGTCCAGGGGACTATCACAAAATTATTCCTTGGAAGACCAGCTTTCTGACTTTCAGTACATCACGGATTTTTTTACAATGCTGAAGCAGTCCCCTTCCATTTACCAGGTTCGCATGACGGTATCCGATGGACTGATTTATTCCAACAGCCCGCTTTTTGTTCCCAAAGAGGAAGGCCTTTCCCTATACGCCTCCGCCCTTTCGAAAATGTCTGCCGGTCAAACCGTCGCGTTCTGCAATTCCGCTGTGGAAGCCCCGGTTTTCGGGCAGAAATCTGTGAATGTAGTTTCCTGCCTAATGCCCATTCAAAACATCAACAATTATCAGGAAACCATTGGCTTTGCTATTGCCAATATCCAGCTTTCCGCGTTTCAGGCGCTTTTGGTCAACACTTGTCCCACGGAGGATACCACCTGTCTGTTGGTCGATGCACGGGGAAACATCATCGCCCAAAAGAACCCGTTTGATCTGGACCTGGAAGCCCTCACATCGGCCATCGGTCCCTCGAGTCGCGGGGACACAGTGGAAAGCAATTGGACCAACAGCTATATCTATGCGTATCAGCAGGACTCCATCTACGGGTGGAAGCTGTATTATTTGCAGCCGATCGCCCCCGTTGTGGAGAAAAATACACAGTCCTTTTTCATGATTGTGATTCTGCTGCTCTCCCTGTCCTCCGTCACACTGTTGCTGGGCAGCTTTCTCTATCGCAGCCTGATTTTCCGTATCAAGAATATTGTATCCACCATGCATTCTGTAGAGTCCGGAAAGCTCGATTTATTTCTACCGGTAAAGCAAAGAGATGAAATCGGAGAAATTGAGGAGAGCTATAACAAAATGATAGAAAAGCTGAAATTGTCTCTGGAAGAAACGAAGCGGCTTTCTGACCAACTCAACGCCGCCGAGATGGATGCACTTATGGCTCGGATAAACCCCCATTTTCTTTACAACACCTTAAACACGTTAAGCTGGACGGCGCTCGACTATAAGGCCTATGATATCAGCAAAATGCTGGTGGCGCTCTCCAAATACTACAAGGTGTGCCTGCAGAACAACCGTCCTGAATTTACAATTTCGGAAGAAATACTGCACGCAAAGCTTTATGTTGAAATTCATAACATGCGTTACGAGAAGCCCATATATTTTACCTGGGATGTTCCGGAAAGCTTACTGGAAAAAAAGATTCCCAATATGGTGATTCAGCCCATCATCGAAAACTCCGTCATCCACGGAATTCTGGAAAAGCCAGAAAAAACCGGAAAAATTACCCTTACGGTCAAAGAAATGGAAGCCTATCTGGTCATTTCCGTTTGGGACGATGGGGTGGGATTAAATCCCGAAGCCATGGCAAAAAGCATACAGGAACAAAACCATACGGCGTCTTCCTATGGCCTTCACAATATCTATGAGCGGCTGCGGCTCAAGTATGGACAAGCGTTTTCCCTGCAATTTGAAAGTGCGCCCGGCCGCGGGACGACCGTTCGCATTTTGATTCCTTTCACGACCTAGTCGCTTACGCAATTTTCTTACTTTTATTGGTTTTCTCTTACGCAGGCAAAGGGTAGGACCTGCTTTTTGTATCAAACGCGCCGCCTGCCTGTACGGCCATAAATTGCAGTCCCCCTTTCATTCCGAACTTTTTGGTCGCCTGTATGCGTATCGGAATGGCCTTCATCAACGGAGAAGGACTTGCCGTCTGTCCTTACAGACGGCAAGTCCTTCCAATTTTTCATTTGTCCAAAATGCATATGCCTGTAGCCGCCGCAAAGAAACTCCATTTTCCAGACGCTTGCGGTGCATATTCAGCAGAGGATCTCACTGGGTGAGACTCGTTTTCATGCCTTTTTGGCTTTTTGCACCATCCGAAATGCAAGGATCGACGAAGCCCGCATAAGGATGCCGCCGACCATCATCATGCCGATGAGCGCCGACAACACGGACACCTGACTCAAAATCATCATAAACAGGATGCAGGCCAAACTCGCGGCTGAGGCGATAACGGTCAGGATATTCCGCTTAAAAAAAGGCTATGACAAGGGCACAATGCTCCTGATCCGCATTCGGCATACTGACAGCAAAATCCCCCCCGCCATTCTTTTTGGCGGCCCTTTGCGTCCCGCCATCGCCCTGACAAATCACGTACCCTTTGGCCTGCGCGCCCACACGCATGTGGCGGACGCGCGCCAGATCGCGTTCATCTCTGAGCTTACCGTCTTTTATACGCCATATCTTCAAAAGACCCCTCAAAAATATGCTTTGGCCGCAAAATTTTCGGGCGCAGCGCAAGTTTTGACTTGACAACGTAAAATTCTGCCGTATAATAATGTTTGGCATTCTAATTATTAGAACACGAATTTTGGAGGAAGCCATGAACGCACCGCTACACTATCTGCTGATGGCGAATCACCAGCTGTTTCAAAAGGCCTTGCTGGCGGACATCAAGGAAACCGGCCTAACCCCAGGACAGCCGAAGATTCTCGATTATCTTTCCACGCACGACGGCGCCGTTCAAAAGGAAATCGCTGTTTTCTGCCATATGGAACCTGCAACGGTCACGTCTGTCCTGCTGGGGATGGAAAGTAAAGGATTGATTGTGCGCAAAAACCTGAACGGAAACCGACGCAGCCTGTATGTGTTTCTGACCGATACAGGCCGGCAGTTCGCCGAAACGGTGCGCCTGCGCTTTGAAGCCATCGAGGCCAGAGGGCTCAACGGTTTCAGCCCGGCGGAAAAAGAACAGCTCTCCGCGCTTCTATCGAAATTGTATGCCAACATGTGTGAACCAGGAGGATCTCTCGATGTGTAAATCTGAACTTGCAAAACGGTACATTCTGCTGATTATCGGCCTTTTCTTTTCCGCTCTGGGCGTCGCCTTTACAAAGCACGCCGAGCTCGGCGTTTCACCCATCTCCTCGGTGGCAAACGTAATGAACTGCAAATTTCCCGATCTATCGCTCGGTACGTGGCTGATTCTTTGGAACTGCTTTCTGATCGTCGGGCAAATTGTTCTGCTGCGCAAAAAATTCAGTCCGATCCAGCTGTTACAGATTCCGCTTTCCTTTTTCTTCGGCTGGTTTACCGATCTCGGCATGGTGATCGTATCCCCCATCCCGACGGACGCATACCCCGTCTGTCTGGCGCTCGTGGTGATCGGCATTGTGCTTCTTGGCTTCGGTATTGTGCTCACCGTCACCGCCAATGTCATTATGAATTCCGGTGAAGCCTTTGTGAAGGCCGTCTCCGATACGACACACAAAGCATTTGGCAACATCAAAATCGCCTTTGACGTGGCGTGCGTCGTCTTGGCCGTCGCGTTGTCGCTCCTGTTTTTCGACTTCACCATTGTGGGAACGCGTGAAGGCACGATCCTCTCCGCGCTGCTGACCGGCATCGTCGTCAAATTCATCGGTGGCCGGCTGCGCTCCCCGCTGCTTGCGATTCTCGGGCAAAAGGAAGCAGCCTGATCGTGCCACAAGTCAAATAGATGTAAAATATATTCAGTTATAAAAACGCCGTACGGCGCTCTTCCTTGAGGGCGCTGCACGGCGTTCCTTTTGTTTTCAACGGCGCGGAATTACGCGCTTTCCTTCTTCTCCTCTTCAGGCGGCAGATCTGAAGCGCAGTGCGGGCACTTGACCGCCCCGATCTTTACATCCTCCGAAAGGCAGTACGGGCAGACCTTCGTGGTCGGCGCCTTCGGCGTTTCCTCCTTTTTGGAAACCATCCGACGCGCTGCGTTGAAAGCCTTCATCACAATGAAAATCACGGCTGCCGTGATGAAAAAGGTGATCACAGCATTGATGAAGGAACCGATTGCAAAGCCGCCCGGCGCCCAGTCCGCAAACGTCGTATCCGGCAAAAACAGCCCGACAACGGGTGTGACAATATCGGAAACCGCCGAATTGACCACCGATGTAAACGACGAAGCGATGACAACGCCGACCGCCATATCCAGCACGTTGCCGCGGGAAATAAACTCCTTAAACTCCTGCCATATTTTTTTCATTTTGATCTCCTGCCTTTCCGGGTTCTTCGACTGATTCTACCACAATGCGACAGGGTTTGCAAGTCGCCCAAAACGGTGGCAAATGCGGCGGTCGGCGACTGTACAGGCCGCTTTCCGCATATGTATAAGAAATACCCCGGTGGATCTTGCGGTGGAAAAGCAGGGCGTAGCGACCTTTTTCGCGCGTTTTCGACGATAGGTATTGTTGCTTGCAGCAGAATATGGTATACTTCGTATACCGAGTGAAAAAGGAGATGAATGCATGGCATTCGACATTTGGAAATTCCTCTGGTATTTTATGCTGGCTTCTTTTTTCGGGTGGCTCTCCGAAGTTGCATACAATGCCATTGTGCACAAGAAATTCAAAAACCCCGGTATGCTCAATGGCCCCTATTGCCCCCAGTATGGCCTGATGCTCGCCCTGCCTTGGGCGGCTCTAACCGCGCTGCATCTCGCCCCCAACGTAGCGGCCACGCTTTTTTTCTGTCTGCTCTCGAGCGTGCTTGTGGAGCTTGCAACGGCATGGCTCCTGCACCGGACCGCCAAGCTCCGCCTGCGGGATTATTCCTCTTTCCGCTGGAACTTCAAGGGCTACATCTGTGTGCCACTCGCGCTGCTGCGCGGCGTGATTTTCACGCCGATTTTGCTGTTCGTTTTTCCCATTGTGGGCTTTCTGCTCGATTACATCAGTCCGACCATCCACAAAATCATTCTGTTTACCTTTCTCGACATCCTGTTGCTCGACCTCATTTTGACAATCATCACGATCGCCAAACTGAGCCACCAGTTCAAAAGACTTGCCGAGCTGGGCCGCCGCGTACGGGAAGCGCGGGACGCGCTGGGCAACGCTGTGGCGGAGCGAACGCTCGACGCAGCAGAGGCACTCGACGAATTGGATCTGGACGAAAAGCTGCTTAAAGCGCAGGAAAACGCCGAGGAAAGCTACACGGCATTGCTGAACAAATCCAACTTTTTCAAGCGCCGCTTTTTAAACGCCTCGCCTGACATGACCTCCGAGCAGTACGAAAAGGAGCTGGATGCGTACCGCATCACCACCGCGGAACGCAAGAAGCGCCGCGCGGAGCGCGAAGCGCGCAACCGCTATGAATTTGAAGCGACCTTCGAAAACCCGGAAGACCGCCCGTTCGCTTTTGGCATGAACCTGACGAAACTGTTCTGGATTTTCTTCATCGGCTGCATCGCCGGTTTTGTACTCGAGGAATGCTGGGCGTTCTTCATCGCGCATACGATCGAGCTGCGCGTCGGCCTTGTTTACGGGCCGTTTCAGCCGATCTACGGCGGCGGTGCGGCGATCATCACGCTGTGCCTGTATCGGCTGTACAGGCAGGATTCCGCCGTCATTTTTGTGGCGAGCGGCATCATTGGCGCTGCATTTGAATACCTGTGCAGCCTGGGACAGGAGCTGTGCTTCGGCACCGTTTCCTGGGATTACAGCGACACGCCGTTCAACATCGACGGCCGCACGAACCTGATGTTCGGCCTGATCTGGGGCACCTTGGGCCTTTTGTGGATCAAGACCGTATACCCGGAGATTTCGCGCTGGATCGAGAAAATCCCGAAACGCGTGGGCGGCGTCCTGACCATCGTGCTCGCGGCCTTCATGATTTTTGACGCTTTCATTTCGTGCGCCGCACTCATTCGTGCTGACGAGCGCAGCCGCAACGTACCGGCCACCACCGCTTTCCAGCATTTTCTCGACCGTCACCTCGACGACGAATATCTGGCGCTCGTTTACCCGAATATGCAGAAAGTAAACGAGGACGGCTCCAAGGGCGAACCGCTCAAGAACATCGACTTTTCCGGCACAGCTGCCGATCTTGAGGAAAATGCATGAGCGCAAAATCAAAAGCGCATCCGGTCCTTCTGGGTATCCGGATGCGCTTTTTGTATAGCAGGGTTGACTCACACCGGAAGTTTGGAAAGCACGTACTGAATATGCGTGTCCCAGAACGCCCAATCGTGAATGCCGGGGAATTCTGCATAGTCGTTTTCGATGCCGAGCGCGTCAAGGTGCGCCTTCAGGCGGCGGTTTGGCCCGATCGCCATCGTGTCCTCGGTGCCGCAGCGCAAAATCAGGCTTGGCAGCCGCTTGCCCGACGCCTTGGCCTTTTCGGCGAGGCGGAACAGGTTGTCGAGATCGTTCTGCTCGAATTCAGCGGGCGAACCGAAGTTCAGGAAAAACTGCATGCCCTGCCGGTACTCCATCGGGCTCAGCGTCTCCTGCGCCGCGCGCAGCGCTTCAATGCTCGGAAACGCCCGAACGGCTTCCGGCAAAGTGCTGAGCCGGTCGCAGCCCCCGGAAAGCGCGCCGACAACGGAGAACTCCTCCGGCAGCGCAAGGCCGATCTTCAAAGCGCCGTAGCCACCCATCGAAAGGCCGGCCACAAATTTTTCCTCCCGCCGGCGCGACAGATTGAAATACCGTGCGCAGACTTCCGGCACCTCCTTCGCTACAAAATCAAAGTAGCGGAAGCCGTACTTCTGGTTCGTGTAGGCGCCGAGATGCGTCGTCATCATAACGACCGCGAGGCGTTTGTCCGCCACGTACCGTTCAATCGACGTGCGCCGCTGCCAGATGGTCTGGTCGTCGCTCATGCCGTGGAGCAGATACAGCGTCGGAATCGGCGCGTCACTGTCCTGACCGGCGCCCACGACGCCGATGCCCTGCGCGTTTTCCGGCAGGATAATCGTCAACGCCGTCTGCATGCCCAGCACGGGCGAAAAATACTTAAAATCCACAAGTGCCATGTCCAATTCTCCCCTTATTTTTTACGCGCTACCGCGCGTTATTATGCAATGGATGCGATGAACCGACGGAACGATGCGCGGCCCTCAGGCGTGCATTTGTAAACGCCCGCGTCCTCGAGTACACGGACAAACACGGCGCCAACCTCCTGCTGAAGGATGGCTTCGGCATTCTCCGCGTTTAACTCCGGATGGTTTTCGAGGACGGTTCCGGCCCAATCGGCATGCTTGGCAATGCGCTCGTCTGCGGCAACGTCGCCCCCCTGCACAAGCGTCTGCGCCAAAATGCGCAGCTCTTCCTTCAGGCGCGACGGCAACACCGCGAGACCCATCACCTCGATCAGGCCGATATTTTCTTTCTTAATGTGGTGCAGCTCGTCATGCGGGTGATACACGCCAAGCGGATACTGCGCGGTCGTGATGTTGTTGCGCAGCGCAAGATCAAGTTCAAATACGCCGTCCACACAGCGGGCAATCGGCGTGATCGTGTTGTGCGGTTCTCCATCTGTTTCTGCGAAAATGAATGCCGATTCGTCCGTATAGCCGCGCCAACACGCGAGCACACGGGTAGCAAGCGCAATGAGACGCGCCGGCTCCTTCGAGCGCAGACGCAGCACGGAAACCGGCCAGTTCAAAATGCCGGCCTCCACATCTTCAAACCCGCGGATTGTGCAGTGCTCCTCGATGTTTGCCCGCGCCATTGCAAACGTATAGCGGCCGCCCTGATAGTGGTCGTGCGTCAGGATGGAACCGCCGACAATCGGCAGATCGGCGTTCGAGCCGAGGAAATAGTGCGGATACTGTGAGACAAAATCAAAAAGCTTGCGGAAGGTACTCTCGTCGATCTGCATCGGCACGTGCTCGCCACAGAATACGATGCAGTGCTCGTTGTAGTAGACATACGGCGAATACTGGAAGAACCAGTCCGCCCCGTTGATCGTGACCGGCACCGCGCGGTGGTTCTGGCGCGCCGGAAAATTCACGCGGCCCGCATAGCCGATGTTCTCTTTGCAGAGCATGCACGGCGGGTAGCCCGCAGCCTTCATCTTCTTGGCCGCAGCGATCGCCTTAGGGTCCTTTTCCGGCTTCGAAAGGTTGATCGTGATATCGAGATCTCCGAAGCGCGGATCATGATACACCCATTTGAGGTCCCGCGCTACGCGGTCGCGGCGGATATAATTGCAGTCGCCGCAAAGCCGGTAGAACCAGTCGGTCGCCTTTTCCGGCGACTGCGCATACAGCTTCCGGAACTGCGCGTTGATCTGCGACGGTCGGGGCGTCAGCAGCCCCATCAGCTTCGTGTCAAACAAATCGCGGGCCGTCACGCCGTCTTCGATCACCCCGCGGCGCACCGCCTCGTCGCAGAGCGCGTCGAGCAGCGCGGCGAGACTTTCGTAGGCTTCCGGCGCTTCCGGCGCCCAGTCATCCTCCTGAAACGCTTCCAAAAGCCGGTTGCGCGTGTAAATCGCGTCCTCCGCTTCCACAAGCCCCGTCTGAATGCCATAAGCCACGAGCGCCTCGATTTTTCCGTACAGCATAAGAATTCCCCTCCTGTATTGATCCCGTTCCGCTTTTCTCTCCGTTTCGCTGTTCACGCCCATTCAAAACCGCAGCGTGAACAGCGCAGCGTCCTCGCGGGGCGCCATATAAAAATTGGGCCGCACGCCGACCTTTTCGAAGCCGAGCGCGGTATAAAGGGCAATCGCCGCCCGATTCGACGCGCGCACCTCAAGCGTGATGAACGCGCCGTCCACCGCCCGCGCGCGGTCGATCAGCGCCTGCGTGAGCGCCCGACCGATCCCCCTGCCCCGGTATGCGGGGAACACGGCAATGTTGTCGACATAACTTTCTCCAAGGACGGTGTGCATGCCGGCATAGCCGCGCACCGCGCCGTCCTCTACGGCCACTATAAAGTACGCGGCCGGATTTTCCGTCTCTTCCAGCAGGGACCGTTCGCTCCACGGCTCTGAAAAGCACAGCCGCTCGAGCGCCGCAATCTGCGGGATATGGGCCGCCTCCATACGAACAATTTCCATTTTGGACTCCTCCCGCCGGTCTGCGTGTCAGAACCCCAGGAAACGCTGGAAAATCTGCAATTCCTCGTGCAGCTTGTCCCGGCACCGGCGGTATGTATCGAGATCGCCGCCGAAGGGATCCTCAATATAATGCGGCACATAAATGCGCTCGGACGGCACGCCAGCCTGCGCCAGAATATAGGCATGTGTTTTGGACATTGTGAAATACATGTCCCAGATGTCAATTTCATCCGGCGTAAACCGCCGCGTGATATGGCCGCTGATGTCAACGCCAATCTCCCGGCAAACCGCCACCGCATTTTCTGTGGGGTGCTCCCCCTCCACAGCGGAAAGCCCCGCGCTCTGGCACATGATGTTTTCAAAGCCCCGCTGCTCCATATCGTGGCGGAAGATCCCCTCCGCCATCGGGCTTCTGCACGTATTGCCCGTGCAAACAAACAATATTTTCATTTTTGCTTTTGAACCTCTTGCTATAAAATTTCACGGCGCATATCTCCCCAAAGCGGAAAGCCGCGCAGTCCGATTTTGCGGTCCGCCCGCGCCGCACATCATCAATATAGCACAACGCGAGCGCGATTTCTACTGCATTTTGTAGCAAGATTCGAAATATTCCGTGAACAATCTGCAAACGGCCGCGCCGCCGATTCAACGTCTGCGATACACGAGGAAGCGGAACTTGATTTCCGTCTGCAGGGTGTTGAGCCGTCGCAGGCGCTCGCCGCCTGCCACGTCCGTTTTCCAGTAATACGGTGTCATCGAAAACAGTGCCTCAATGTTTTCGGTTCCCTCCACCGTGATTTCACGCGCCACGCTTTCGGCGCCAAGAAAGTCAAAGCCGTCGTAATCTGTATCGCGCTCCTCATTTTCATACGGCGCGTCGTACAGCACCGTTTTCATACCATAGAGGTGGCGCGCACCGGGTACGGCGAGAATCATCACGCCGCCGGGCTTTAAAACCCGGTGAAATTCCCCGGGCACAATCGGTGCGAAAACATCGGTCAGCACATCGACGCTTTCTGCAGCGCACGGGATGTGAAACAAACTCGCGACCGCAAAGTCAATGCCCTTGTGCTGGCCGGCGGCGGCTTTGACCGCGTATTTCGAAATGTCAACACCCGCGACGTGGCCACCCTTTTCCCGCGCAGTTTCCAGCAAGGCCGCTGTGTAAAAACCTTCGCCGCAACCGGCGTCCAACACCGTACCGCCGTGGGGCAGATAGGCCGCCGCAAGGCGCCGCAGCGTGTCGCGAAACGCGTCGTAATGGCCGAGCGCGAGGAATTTCCGCCGTGCATCAACCATCTGCTTTGTATCTCCCGGCACCTTGGCGTGCATTTGCTGCACTGGCAGCAGGTGCACGTATCCCTGCCGGGCAAGGTCATAGCTGTGCCCCTTGGAGCAAACAAGCGCGTTTTCATGCCGCTCGAGCGCCCCGCCGCAGGCCGGACAACAGAAAATCATGCGCTCACCCCTTTGCCGCGTACCAGCTCTGGCCGCTCTTTGCGTCGGCAATCATCGGCACGCTGAGGGAGACGGCATTTTCCATCTCCTCCTTGAGGATGGCCTGCACACGCTCCGTCTCCGCGTCCGGGCACTCGACGATCAACTCGTCGTGCACCTGCAAAATCAACCGCGCCGCAAGCTTTTCGGAAAGCAGGCGGCCGCGCACGCGGATCATCGCGATCTTGATGATGTCCGCTGCCGCGCCCTGAATCGGCATGTTGCGCGCAACGCGCTCGCCGAACGCGCGCATATTGAAGTTTGAGCTCGCAAGCTCGGGCAGATAGCGCCGGCGTCCGAACAGCGTCTCCACATAGCCCTTTTTCTTGGCTTCTTCCACAACACGCTCCATGTATTCGGCGACGCCCTTGTAGTTGCGCAGGTAATCGTGGATGTAATCCTCCGCCTCGCGTCGGCTGACGCCGATGTCCTTCGAGAGCGAAAACGCGCCGATGCCGTACACGATGCCGAAATTCACGGCCTTGGCGCGGCTGCGCATCTGGGGGGTGACGAGCTCTTCGGGCATATCAAACACGCGGGCGGCCGTCGACGTGTGGATGTCGCGGCCGGAGCGGAAATCGTCGATCATCTGGGCGTCGTTCGCCACGTGCGCGAGGACGCGCAGCTCGATCTGCGAGTAGTCGGCATCGACGAGCTTATGCCCCGCCGGCGCAATGAAGAACCGGCGGAATTCGCGGCCGACCGCCGTGCGCACCGGGATATTCTGCAAATTCGGCTCCGTGGAGGAGATGCGCCCCGTGCGCGTTTCAGTCTGGTTGAAGCTTGAATGGATGCGCCCGTCCGGCGCGATCACTTTCAAAAGCCCGTCGCAGTACGTGGATTTGAGCTTCGAAAGCGTGCGGAACCGCAGGATCTTATCGACTGCAGGGTGCACGTCGCGCAGGCCCTCGAGCACATCCGCATTCGTCGAATAACCGGTTTTGGTCTTTTTGCCGTGCGGCAGGCCAAGCTTCACAAACAGCGCCTCGCCGAGTTGCGCAGGCGAATTGACGTTGAATTCATAGCCGACGTCTTCAAAAATTTCCTGCCGCAGCCGCTCCGCCTCGGCGGCGAGCTGCTCGCCGTACGCGCCGATCGCCGCGCGGTCAACGAGGAAACCGCTCTCCTCCATCTCACCGAGCACAAGCGCGAGTGGAATCTCCATCGTCTCCAGCAGTTCGTGCTGGCCGTTTTCGTCGATGGCGTGCTGCAGCGCCGCACAGATGCCCGGCAGCACCGCCGCGGCTGCAGCCGTCTCGTCCTCATACGCCGCAACCGGCACGCCATATTCGACCGCAAGGCGCGGCACCGTGTAATCGGAGCCGGAAGGATTCAGCAGATATGCCGCGAGCTCCACATCCATCGCTACATTTTCGAGCCCCTTTCCAAGCCGCAGTGCCGCGCGGTGCAGGCGCTTGATGCCGGACGTATATTTTTGAATTGCCGTACTCGAGAGGAAAGCACGCAGGAATGCATCGTCTGCCTTCACCGCGGCAATCTCCATCGCTCCGCCGAACTTTCCGAAAATATACAGCTTTTCAAGCGTTTCACCGTTCCATTGCGGCAGGAAATACGCTTCCCCGCGGTCCTCGCACTGGGCGAGCACCGGCGCGCCGTCGCTGTATTCGTGCACAGGCAGCGCTTCTGTGGACTGGCCCGCCTGGGGTGTCTGCGTCACCGCTGCGCCGGGGGTAATGTGCAGCCGCTCCATCAGCTTAAACAGCTCAAGCCGCGTCATAAGCGCAGCGGCCGCTGCGGGATCGCCGGCTGTCAGCACATAATCCTCAAGATTCGTGTTGATCGGCGCATCCTGCCGAATCGTTCCAAGGTCGTAGCTTAAAAACGCATTGTCCTTCGATGCCTCGAGCTTCGTGCGCATACCGGGCTTGATGTCGAGCGTGTCGAGATGGTCGTAAATATAGGTGAGCGAGCCGAACTTTCGGATCAGCTCGCCGGCCCCCTTCTCGCCGATGCCCGCCACACCCGGGATGTTGTCCGAGGTATCGCCCTGAATCGCCTTGATGTCGATCAGCTGCTTCGGCGAAACACCATACACTTCGCGGATCTTCTCCGCATCGTAGACCGTCACGGCGGACTGGCCAAATTTTGTCGTCGCCAGGCGCACCGTCGTCGTGTCGGACACAAGCTGTAAACTGTCGCGGTCTCCGGTCGCAATCATGCAGGTATCGCCCTTTTCCTCACAGGCCTTCGAAAACGTGCCGAGAATGTCGTCGGCCTCCCAGCCCTCGCAGGTCACGATGCGGTAGCCGAGATCCTGCAACAGCTCCTTCAAAAGCGGCATCTGCGCCGCAAGCTCCGGCGGCATGCCTTTGCGCTGCGCCTTGTAGCCGGCAAAGGCCTTGTGGCGGAAGGTCGGGGCGCGCATGTCAAACGCAATTGCCACCGCGTCCGGCTGCGTTTCCTCCTTGAGTTTTTCGAGAATATTCAAAAATCCGACGATACCGTTCGTGAACTCACCGCTCTTCGTTGTGAGCAGTTTGATGCCGTAGAACGCGCGGTTGACGATGCTGTTGCCGTCGAGCACCAGAAGTTTCATCGCAGCGTCTCCTTTCTCTGTTTTCTGTACTGGATATGGCAAACTCAAGGCGTGGCCGGCACGTCTCGATTTTCGAGATAAACCTTCTCGAGCAGGCGGTCGAGATCGGCGAGCGTTTCAAGCTCTCCAGCCATGCGGCGAAATTCCGCCGCGCCCCGCAGGCCGTGCATATACCAAGCCACATGCTTTCTTGCCTCGCGCATTCCGCGTCCCTCTCCCTTTGCGGCACAGAGCGCGTCTATATGCCGCTTGATGACGACGATGCGCTCGGAAACGGTGGGCGGCGGCATAATGCGCAGGCCGCTGCTGAAATAGCCGTTGATTTGGCGAAAAATCCATGGATTGCCGAGTGCGGCGCGGCCGACCATGACCATATCGCAGCCGGTATCCGCCATCATCTTGACTGCGTCCTGCACGCAGCGCACGTCGCCGTTGCCGATGACCGGCACCGAGACGCTCCGCTTCACTTCCCCGATGATGTCCCAGTCTGCGGGGGGCTCGTACATCTGCGTGCGCGTGCGCCCGTGGACGCAGATGGCATCCACGCCGGCCTCCTCGCAGTATTTCGCGACCTCCACCGCATTGACGCTGTTTTCATCCCAGCCCTTGCGGATTTTAACCGTAACCGGCAGATCGACGGCAGCCTTTACGGCGCGCACGATGTCCCCGCACAGAGGCGGCTTTTTCATCAGGGCGCTGCCGCAGTTGTTGCCGGCAATTTTCGGCACGGGGCAGCCCATGTTGATGTCGATCGCATCGGGGCCAGCCTGCGCCGCGCGCTTCGCCGCCGCCGCGAAGATCAGCGGGTCGTCGCCGAACAGCTGGATCGCAACGGGATGCTCCTTTTCGCTGAGCGTGATCAGCTCCTGCGTCTTTTTATAGTTGTACTGCAACGCGCGCGTCGAAACCATCTCCGTCACGCAATACGCCGCGCCGAAAGCGCAGCAGATTTCGCGGAACGAGCGATCGGTCGCGCCCGCCATCGGGGCAAGCGCCGCCACGCCGTTGAGCGTAAGTTTTCCGATTTGCATATTCACCACCAAAACGGGCGCAGATGCGCGCCGTTTTCCAATCCTCTATTATTCTGCCCGGTCCGCCGCCGTTTTTACACGTGCCGCAGGCCGCGCGCATTTACCGGTTGTATTCGTCGAGCGACTGCTCGTACGCCGGCAGGAACTCTTCGAGAAACAGATCCGCTTCCGGCAAGTGCATGGCCGCAACGGCACTGCGCAGCGCCGCCTCCGCCTCGAGAAATTCGCGGTTGCCGGTTTTGCGCTCCTCCATGCACTTGATAACCGCGCTGATCTTGTCCGCCGCCTTGACAAGCGGCCACAGCGCCTCGTCGCCGGGCGCATTGCCGGCAAGCAACGGCGCGTAATCTGCGCGCAGGTCGTCGGGCAGCATCGAGAGCAAACGCCCTGCCGCGAGCGACTCCACCTCGCCGTATGCCCGGCGGATCTCCGGGCTGTGGTACTTGACCGGCGTCGGCAGATCGCCGGTGATAATCTCCGTCGCGTCGTGGAAAAGGCCCAGCACTGCCGCACGCTCCGCGTTACACGGCACACCGAAGCGCCGCATGCGCAGCAGCGCCAGCGCATGGGCGAGAATCGCCACGTCGAGCGAATGCTCCGCGATATTTTCATTTTGGGTGTTGCGCATCAAGCCCCAGCGGTTGATGTACTTCATGCGCGAAAGCATGGCAAAAAACTGCTTCATCCGCCTGTTCATCCTTTCCTCGTTCTTTTTTATTGTAGCCGACAGCCCGGAACTTTTCAATAAAAATTCCTTAAAAAAACAAAAATTACCTTTAATCCCCTCGTCTATTGTGCTATAATTTTATAGAAAATTCTGAGTACGGGAGGACAAGCTTTTGGATACCTCTAAGGCCCATACCGGCATAGGAATCGCGAGCCGGGTGCGCGGCAACTACTTTCTCTACGCTTTCTTATTCGGCTTGGCGCTTGCCTTTGTGATTTTTATCCCCTTCATTCTGGTAGACGGCGGCCGATTTCTTTTTTACGGAGACTTCAACGTGCAACAGGTGCCGTTTTACCGCCTGGCGCACGACGCCGTGCGCTCGGGAAACATCGGCTGGAACCACCTGACCGATCTCGGCGCAAACTTCATCGGCTCGTATTCGTTCTATCTGCTCGGCAGCCCGTTTTTCTGGATCACCATTCCGTTCCCCGGCGAATGGCTGCAATATCTGATGGGCCCGCTTTTCATGCTCAAATTTGCCTCGGCATCGCTCACAGGCTACGTGTACCTGCACCGCTACGCGCGCAATCCGAACACCGCGCTGCTGGCATCGCTTCTGTACGCCTTTTCGGGCTTCTCCGTCTATAACATCTTTTTCAACCACTTTCATGAGGCCATCATTGTTTTTCCGCTGCTGCTCGCCGCGCTGGACGAATACATGTATGCGCACCGCCGCGGCATTTTTGCGCTTGCGGTTGCCTTATGCTGCATCACCAATTACTACTTCTTCGTCGGCATGGTCTTTTTCACTGCGATCTACTTCTTTGTCCGGCTGTTTTCGAAAAGCTGGCACATTACCCCGCAGAATTTTCTTCTGCTTGCGCTGGAAGCCGTGCTGGGCCTGGGCATTTCATGCATAATCCTTGTGCCGAGCATTCTGTGTATTCTGCAGAATTACCGCGTCGCAAACCCGATCAGCGGCTGGAATGCACTGCTGTACGACAAGAACCAGCGGTATGTGCATATTCTGCAAACGCTGTTCTTCCCGCCAGATCTGCCGGCGCGCCCGAACTTCACGCCGGATTCCGGCTCGAAATGGGCGTCGCTCGGCGCGTGGCTGCCGATGTTCAGCATGACCGGCGTGATCGGCTGGCTGCAGATGCGCCGCCGCCACTGGCTGAAAAAGATGCTCTGGATTCTCTTTGTGATGGCGCTGGTACCCGGTCTCAACGCGGTGTTCCAGCTCATGAACGCCTCGTATTACGCCCGCTGGTTCTATATGCTGACGCTGATGATGGCCGCCGCCACCATGATGGCACTGGAAAATCCGCGCATCGACTGGAAGCGTTCGATCAAATGGACGCTGTTGATCACGCTTGCCATGGCTGTCGTCATCGGTTTGACCCCGACGTTTATCAAGGAAAACGACGAGATTGTTTCCGTTACCTACGGCCTTGAGAAATACCCGACGCGCTTCTGGGGCTACGTGGCCATCGCACTGATCTGCCTCACGCTCGTCGCGTTCCTGCTCGTTTTCTACGTGCGCGGCTCCCAAAAATTCTTCCGCGCCGCCTTCGTCTGCCTGAGCGCCGTCATCACGCTGTATTCGATCTACTTTATCGCGCTGGGCAAGACACAATCCGACTACGCCTACAACCACATTATCCCCTATGCGCTCAATGGTGGCGAGGACGTGGAAATCGACGATCTGCGTGACGACCGCGTGCGCGTGGATTTTTATGAAAGTCTCGACAATTCCGCCATGTTCTGGCAGGTGCAGTCGATTCAGGCGTTTCACAGCATTGTACCCGGCTCGCTGATGGAATTCTACGACTCCATTGGCGTGCAGCGCGACGTTGCTTCCCGCCCCGATACCTCACATTATGGTTTGCGCGCGCTGACCAGCGTCAAATACCTCTTTGACTGCGACCATGATGACAGCTACTTTGCCGGCGAGAATTACGATTCCCCCGCCATGGTCGGCTGGATGTATTACGGCAATGCAAACGGCTTTGACATCTGGGAGAATGAGTGCTACATCCCGATGGGCTTTACCTACGACAGCTATGTGACGGAAGAAACGTACGAGAGCACGCCGGAGAATCAGCGGGAGCTGCTCATGCTCAAGGGCATTGTGCTCACAAAACGGCAGGCGGAAAAATGGGGCGATATGCTCACGGAACTGACGGACGACCAGATTCTGTATACGACGACCGCCTACCGCGAGGACTGCGCCAACCGCGCTGCGCTGACCTGCGATACGTTCCAATATACGAACACCGGCTTTACGGCGACGATCACCACCGAAAAGGACGTACCGGTCTTTTTCAGCATCCCCTATGAATCGGGCTGGAGCGCCTACGTCAACGGCGAAAAGGTGGACATTGAGCAAGTAAACGTGGGCTTTATGGCCATCCGTGTCAACGCCGGAACGAATGTGCAGATCGAATTCGTGTACGAAACGCCCGGTCTGTTGGCCGGCAGCCTGATTACGCTTGCCTGCATCGTGCTGCTCGTGCTTTACCTGCTTTGCATGCGCGCGGTGGAAAAATACCGTCGGCGGATGATTGTCATCGCGCACCACATGGTTGTGCGTCCGCTTTCCCATTACGCCAGAAAGCATGGCGCGCACTTTGCCGATCCCACCCGAATCCGCACAAAGCCGCGTCTGAAAGCGGATGCGGAACTCGAAAAAAAGGAGGGTTTTTCTCATGACGACGGAACGCGCTGAACCGATTTTATACCTTGTCATCCCCTGCTACAACGAGGAGGAAGTTCTCCCGGAGACCACAAAACGCCTGACCGAAAAGCTGCACGCCATGATCCGCGCGGGGGAAATCCACCGTGAAAGTCGCATCCTGTACGTGGACGATGGCAGCCGCGACCGGACTTGGGCGCTCATTTCCGAATACAGCGCGGCCATCCCCTATGTAGACGGCGTAAAGCTCGCGCACAATCGCGGTCACCAGAACGCGCTGCTTGCCGGCCTGATGACAGCCATGCCGCTGTGCGACTGCGCCATCAGTATGGACGCCGACCTTCAGGACGACACCGATGCTGTGGACCGCTTCGTCGAAAAATACAAGGAAGGGTGTGACGTTGTATACGGTGTGCGCAACAAACGCGACAAGGACACCGTATTCAAACGCACTACCGCGGAGGGCTACTACAAGCTGCTGCGACTGCTTGGCGTGGATATTGTCTTCAACCACGCGGATTACCGTCTGATGAGCCGACGCGCGCTCGAAGGACTTTCGGAGTACCGGGAAGTCAACCTGTTCCTGCGGGGCATCGTGCCCCTGATCGGCTTTAAGAGCGACTACGTGTACTATGACCGCGGCGAGCGATTTGCCGGCGCGTCCAAGTACCCGCTCAAGAAAATGATTGCGCTGGCGCTCGACGGCATCACGTCGTTCAGCGTCAAGCCGCTCCGGCTGATTTCAAACCTCGGCATTCTCATTTCGGTTTTGAGCATATTTGGCCTGCTCTATGCGCTGATTTCCCACCTGCTCGGCCTCACGGTCGCAGGCTGGACAGCCATCGTCGCTTCGATCTGGCTGCTCGGCGGCCTGCAGATGCTTTGCCTCGGTGTGGTTGGCACATATATCGGGAAAATTTACAGCGAGGTCAAACAGCGCCCGCGTTATCTCGTGGAAACGCATCTCAAGCCGGCCAACATCCGCAAAAGTGAAATCCAGGAGAAAACCTGAATACGAGGCGGCCAAAAATGGCCGCCTTTTTCGGTATAACGCCTGTGCTTACGCCTGCAAGGAAGTTTTTTCAATTTTTTTCATAAAAGCCTTGACATTTTTCGCAAACAGGTCTATAATAATTAAGATGTTAAAAGACATATGCGCTTGTAGCTCAGCTGGATAGAGTGACTGGCTACGAACCAGTAGGTCAGGGGTTCGAGTCCCTTCAAGCGCGCCACGAAAAACCCGCAGAAACACTGAGTTTTTGCGGGTTCTTTCTTTTTCATCTTGCCCTTTACTTTTACCATACTGCTGCATACAAAAACCGGGAGACGCTACATCTCCCGGTCTTTTTGTTTCTAGATGCGCCGGATGCGCACGGCCATGTATTCCCGGCCCGGCAATGCAATGCGGAATTTACCGCTGTGCACGCCGGCATCCTCCACAGTCATATTCCAGGTATCGATCACTTCCACGCGGTACGAAGCGCGATCATCCTTGTGGAAATCGCGGAAGGACGGACGCCCGAACCCATAGTAATGGATTTCATACGCGCCGCTGTCCCCAATTTCCGGCACGCCGACGATCTCGTCGAACGAGCCCGCCCCGCGCTTCAACCCGAGGCCGGGTGTTTCGGTGAGAATCTGATGCAAAAAACGGATGCGCGCCGGGCTTTCTCCGTGCAGCGCGCCGCCGTGGCTCCACCAGAGAATATCATGCTCGGGGTCGGCGAAGGTCTCCCCATGGCCGGCATATCCGCCGCGCAGCGCAGCCTCCCAGAACCGCCGCGTCAGTTCCTGTCCCGAGATATTGCCCCACCCCATATCGAGGTTGCCCTCATACGCAATTTCGTCCCATACGACGGGCTTTCCATAACGCGTGCGGTAGTCGTCGGTATACTCCACATGGCGGTAGAGGTCCTGCCGCTGCATGCTGCAATGCGTCACCCACGGGCGGGTATAATCGTAAAACGCCACACAATTGTGCACGGAGCGCAAATGCTTGTACGGGTCCTTTTCACACAGCAGCGCGGCGTAATGCTCCCAATCCTCCAGTGTTTTTGCACGGAGCAGATCGTATTCGTTTGCGAGGCTCCACCACACGTTGCGGTAGGCGGCAAAGCGCGCGATCACGTAGTTCCAATACAGGTCGTCCGCTTCCCGGGGCATCGCAGAAAAGCCCCAGCGGTCGTACGGATGCATAACGATGATGTCCGCTTCGATCCCGCGGGTTTGCAGCTCAAGAATCGCCTGCTCCAGCCGGCGGAAATGCTCCGGATTCAGTCGCGTAAAATCCCAGTCGTTGCCGGAAAAATCCACGTTATAGGAAAAATTCTCCTCGGAAAGGCCCGTGTTGTCGACCGGCGTACCTTCAAACGGGAAGGTTTCCGGATCTCGGAAATTGTGGATGTAATGCTTCGGAAACACGCAGAAGCGCATCTTATTGAAATACCCTTTTGAGAGCTCTTCCAACGTCTTTTGCCGCACGGCTTCCGGCTGCATGGTCCACACATAGCAGGTGGTTCCCACCGAATAATACGGCGTGCCGTCCTCGTAGGCAAAATGGTATGTGTTGGCAACGCGCACCGGGCCGTGGTTGCCATCGCCGGGCGACGATACGAAGAATTCGCCGGTCGTCTGCGCCGCGGGAAAATCGCCGTCGGTTTCATACGTATACGCGCCCTCAAAAGACGGCATGAACCGCACCTTGTACACACCGTCGCCATCATAAAATCCGTCTGCCTGCACGGTTTCATTTTTACCGCGGAAGATACCCCCAAAATGGTGCTCCACAAACGGATTCCCTTCCTGCGGCCCATCGACCCGCACCTCAAAAACGCCCCAGCGTTCGACCTGATTTTTCATACTGCTTCTTCCTTTCCGTTGTTTTTCGGCCGCCTTTTCCGCCGCCTCAAAGCTGCACGCCGATCAGATCGTAGACGACGGCGCTTGCAAGCACCAGCCCGGCCGCCGACGGCACAAAGGGCAGGCTCCCCGGCGTCTGCCGGCGCGCCTCGTGCACGTCGTCCGTCTCCACACCGCTGCACGGCACGGTCGGCTCCTCCCGCGAGTACACAACTTTAACGCCCGAAATGCCGCGCTTTTTCAGTTCACGCCGCATGACGCGTGCCAGCGGACAAACGCTGGTCTTCTCCAGCGCCGCGACCTCAAACCGGGTGGGGTCCAGCTTATTGCCCGCCCCCATCGCGCTGATCACCGGCACGCCGGCTTCACGGGCGGACACCGCAATCTGAATTTTACCGGCCACAGTGTCAATGGCATCGACAACATAGTCGAACTTGGTGAAATCAAAATCGCCGGCTGTTTCCGGGAGGAAAAAGGTCTGGTAGGCATAAACACGGCAATCCGGATTGATATCCAGCACACGCTCGCGCATTACTTCGACCTTTGCACGCCCGAGCGTACTGTGCAGCGCGAGAATCTGCCGGTTGAGATTCGTCAGGGACACCGTGTCGTTGTCGATCAAATGCAGTTCGCCGATGCCGCTGCGCGCCAGCGCCTCCACCGCATAACCGCCGACGCCGCCAACCCCGAACACCGCGACGCGCGACTGCCGCAGCTTTTCCATGGCCGCTGCACCCAGAAGCAGCGCCGACCGGGAAAATGGATGTACCATACCATACCTGCCTTTCACCTTATCTTGCGGAGCATTGCCGTTACAGCCTGTTCCGCCTGCGTTTTCATGATAACGGCTTTTCATCATTCCGTCAAGAGGGCAAACAGAAAAGCCCCGCACGCCGCGGGGCCCTTTCATTCTGCAAGCGCAAAAAACGCTTGCGCATATTTGTCCGCATTTTCCGCCATGACCAGAAGAACCAGATCTCCCTCGCTTTCGACGCGCACCGCCTCCTGAGCGCCGGCACACGCAAGAGAAACCGCCTGATACAGACTTTTTCGGAATCGCTCCGGGTTTGTGCCACCTGAAATGCGCATCAGACACACAAAAAACGGGATTTCCTCCGATACCGGTTCGCTTGCCACTGCCTGGGCCTCCGGCATATCCGCCAGCCCCAAGTAGTCCCCAATCGATTGTGAAGCCACGTCCGTCGTGACCAGACCGGTCTTCAGAAAACCGCGCGTCGCGTCGTCAACATCGACCGTATCGTAGATGCGGTCGAGAATTTCGGGCAGTTCGCCGGCAATCGTTTGTCCGTTTTCCCCCGCCGTGCAGGCGGACAGCATCAGCAGCAAAACCAAAAGCGCCAGAGCAGCCAGTCTTTTCATAAGCGCCTGTTTTCTCCCCCTTAACTCCATCAGTACTTCTTGTTGTAGTATGCGATCGCATCGTCAATGCTGCCATCGAATACAATCCGGCCGGACTTCATCACGACGCCGCGCTTACAAAACGCGCGCGCCGTTTCGGTGGCATGGGTGACAAACAGCATCGTGATGTCGCCCTGCATGATGCTTTCAATTTTCTGGATACATTTGTCGCGGAACGCCCGGTCGCCAACCGAAAGCGCCTCGTCGACAATCAGGATTTCCGGATGGATATTCACGCAGATGGAAAAGCCGAGCCGCGCTTTCATACCGCTCGAGTACGTGCGCACCGGCTGGTCGATGTATTCCTCCAGCTCCGCAAATTCAACGATTTCCGGCTCCAGTTTCGCGATTTCCTCATCCGGCAGACCAAGGATGCGGCCCTTGAGATAAATATTCTCGCGGCCGGTAAACTCCTGATCGAAGCCACTCGTCAGCTCGAGCAGCGCGCTGACAATACCGTTGACCTCAATTTCGCCCTCCGTCGGGAAGGTTACGCCGGTGATCATCTTCAAAAGCGTCGATTTTCCCGCGCCGTTGCGGCCGAGAATCGCCACGGACTCTCCACGGTGGATCGTAAGATCCATATGAAGAACCGCTTTCTTTTCCTTATGCGGAATGCGCTTGAAAAAGAGCCCGAGCAGGCGCCGGCGGCTGCTGGAATACAGCTTGTAAATTTTGGAAACGTTGGTAAAACGAATTGCTATATCGTCCATATCCACCCCTCAAAGCACATCGGCCATTTCGCTGCGCGTGCGGCGATAACTCCAGAATGCCAGCGCGTAGAGCACCACGAGCGCTACCGCAAAGTACAGAAGCCGCTTCGGCTGTTCAAAGAACCATGTCTTATAAACAAAGCAATTGCGATAGCCATTGCAGAGAAAGGTAACGGGGTTCAGCATCAGAAGACGGCGCGCGAGCGCATGGTGCATCGAATCGACCTCCCACAAGATGCCGGAAAGCCAGAACACCGCTGTGACAAACGATTTAACCAGATTGGAAAAATCCGTGCTGATGGCGGCAATCGGCGCGGCAAACAGCGCCCAACCCGTGAAGAACAGGAAGTTGCACACCATATAAAACGGAAGCTGGAGCATGTAAATGGTCGGCATATTGCCGGTCAGAATAAAGATCAGAATCGTGAGCACCAGCAGAATCAGGTGCACGGTAAACTTGGAAATGCTGGTGAAGGTCGGAATCGTTGAAACCGGATACTTCATTTTGGTGACGAGGTACCGGTTGCGCAGGATACATTCCGTACCGAGCGTGAGCATCTCGCTCATATAAAACCACGGCACAATGCCGCAGATCAGCCAAAGTACGAAGGGATACCCTGCGATATCTCCACCCTTGCGCAGGCCAATTGAAAAGGCAAACCAGTAAACGAAAATCGTGACAAGCGGCTTGATCACCGCCCAGGCCCACCCGAGTGCCGACGCGCGGTAGGTGCGGCGCAGGTCCGAAACCGCCAGCTTGACGATCTGTTTGCGGTAAACGATATGATCGCGCAGGATCGTTCCGATCGTCTCTCCCACGCCGGCTTTCTTATTTGCGGTTGTGACCGACACGGTCCACCACTCCTTTCCCTGCGCAGGCCGCAGCTTTTCGCGCTGCACAGTCTTCTGCTATTATACACTTTTTCTGCGAAAAATCAATCTTTTCTCGCCGGAACCGTAATGCGCACCGCGCTTTTTATGCACGAAATCTCCACCTGTGGGCCAGCAGACGCACGCTCGCCGTCCACAGACCAGTCGAAGCCGCTTGTGCTGCGCAGATGAAAAGCAGAGGACGCGGTAAAATCAAAGAGTGGATCGTCAAAGCTGCCGCGGCCAAGCGCCTGAAGCAGCCGGTGGATTTCCCCGAGGTTGGCAGGCTTGCGGATCAACAGCATTTCGAGTTTTCCGTCGTTCATATCTACAGTCGCGCTGTCGTAATGCAGCGTACCGCCAATGGAAAGCGCGTTGCTGAACGCCCCGAACACATACTCTCCCGTATAGACGCCGTCGTCCGTCTCAACGGTTATGGGCCGGGCTTCAAGCGCGGCAATATCCTTGATCCCCTCAAGCACATACGCGAGGTGACCGAACAGGCGCTTCAAGCTGCGCGGCGTGGCATACGAGCACTTTGTGAAGGCGCCGAAGGATGCGACATAGGAAAAATAGCTGCCATTGAACCGACCAGCGTCGATTTCCACATCGCGCCCAGCAGTGAAAACGCGACACATATCGCCCAGACGCCGCGGCAAATGCAGCGTCCGCGCAAAATCGTTCGTCGTCCCCGCCGGCAGATACGTCACCGGCAGCGGCGCCCCGGCGCGCAGCATTCCATTGATGACCGCGTTCAGCGTGCCGTCTCCGCCGATACAGACGATGCGGCGGCAGCCGGCCCGCGCCGCAGTCGCCGCATAGCCCGCCCCATTTTCCGTTTCGGTCGTCTCACACCGCACGACCGGGATCCCCGCGCGCTTCAGCCGCGTCTCCAGAAGATCGGCATATAAAAGGCCTCTGGCATGGCCGGCACACGGGTTGACCACCAACAACAGGCGCCCCTTTTGCAAGGAATTTACAAGTTCTTCGTTCATCATTCCGGCTGCACGTCCTACCGGCTTACCCGGCAGAACCACATTTCCCCCATTTCTGCACAAAAGATCAATTTTATTATAGTACAACAGCGCGTAAATCTGTGAACAGCGCGTGAATTTTCCCGAAACCACAAAAAGGCCGGCACACAGCAAACGCTGCATGCCGGCCCGCCGGTTCGTCGTTGTGTTTAGCCCTTCAGTTCGACGCGGCGGATCTTGCCGCTGATCGTCTTGGGCAGCTCATCGCGGAATTCGACGATACGCGGGTACTTGTACGGTGCGGTATTCGTCTTGACGTACGTCTGGATTTCCTTCTTGAGCGCTTCGGTGCCCTCGGTACCCTTCGTCAGGACGATGGACGCCTTGACCACCTGGCCGCGGATCGGATCCGGCGCGCTGGTAACCGCGCACTCGAGCACGTACGGCAATTCCATGATGACCGATTCGATCTCAAACGGCCCAATGCGGTAGCCGGAGGACTTGATGACGTCATCTGTACGGCCAACATACCAGAAATAGCCGTCCTCATCGCGCCACGCAGTGTCGCCCGTGTGGTATACGCCGTCGCTCCACGCTTCACGCGTCTTTTCTTCGTCGCCGTAATATCCCATGAACAGGCCGCACGGCACACCCTTATCGGTGCGGATGACGATCTCGCCCGTTTCGCCGACCGGCGCCGGGGTGCCATCCGGGAGAATGAGGTCCACATGATAGAGCGGACTCGGCACGCCCATGGAGCCCGACTTCGGCACGGAACCCACCGGATTGTAGATGGAAAGCGTCGTTTCCGTCTGGCCGAAGCCCTCGTAGATCGACAGGCCCGTCGCGCGCTTCCACTGCTCGAAGACCTCGGGGTTCAGCGCTTCACCGGCTGTCGTGCTGTATTCGATCGAGGAGAGGTCGTATTTCGAGAGATCCTCCTTGATGAAGAAGCGGTACATCGTCGGCGGCGCGCAGAACGTCGTGATGTTATACTGCTTGAACATCGGCAGGATGTCATGCGCGTCGAATTTATCGAAATCGTAGGTGAAGATCGCCGCCTCACACATCCACTGGCCGTAAAGCTTGCCCCAGAGCGCCTTGCCCCATCCGGTGTCGGAGATCGTAAAGTGCAGGCCCTCGGGATTGACGTTGTGCCAGTACTTCGCCGTGATGTAATGGCCGAGCGCGTACTTGAAGTTGTGTTCGGCGATCTTCGGATAGCCGGTCGTGCCGGAGGTAAAGAACATGAGCATCGGGTCGCTGCCACAGGCAGTGTCTGCCGTGCGCTCAAACACGTCGCTCTGCGCCTCTACGCCTGCATCAAAATCAAGCCAGCCCTCGCGCGCGCCATTGGCCATGATGAGATACTGCACGGTATCGCAGTTTTTCGCCGCGCGCATCGCCTCGTCGGCCACCTGACCATCCGGCGTACAGACGAGCGCCTTGACACCCGCCGCCTTGAAGCGGTAATCAAAATCGTGCTCCATGAGCAGATTCGTGGCCGGAATGACGATGGCGCC
Source organism: Ruminococcaceae bacterium UBA1417 (assembly GCA_002305575.1). Classification (GTDB taxonomy): domain Bacteria; phylum Bacillota; class Clostridia; order Oscillospirales; family Acutalibacteraceae; genus Hominenteromicrobium. The sequence continues at coordinate 40,691 of DBPP01000002.1, read as the reverse complement.
GAGCTTGTGCAGCGCGAGGATGGAGAACCAGAACTGGTAGTGGCGCTTGAGCACCAGCATGACGCGGTCACCGCGGCCGATGCCGAGCGATTTAAAGTAGTTGGCCGTTTTGTTCGACATGCGCTTCATATCGTCGAAGGTGAAGCGCCGTTCCTCGTGGTGCTTCGAAACCCAGAGCATCGCAAGCTTATCCGGCGCCTTTTCTGCAAGGCGGTCGACAATATCAAACGCAAAGTTGAATTTTTCCTCGTTCGTGAATGCGATGGATTTGAGAATGCCGTTCTCATCGAGCGTCGTGTGTACAAACGGGCTCGAAACCGTCTCGCGCTCCGTGCGGGCAAGCTTGGCCTTAATGATACCCGCAAACTTGTCCTTTTCCGGTGCAAGCGCCTTGCCCGGCCGCATGACAATCGCGTAAAATTCGCAGCTTTCACCGCCGATGGCAATCATGCCGTGCGGCGTTCCGCTGTTGTAATAGATCGTGTCGCCTTCGCCGAGCTCTTCGATGTGCGAGCCCACCTGGACGCGCATCTTGCCCTTGACGATGATGTCCATCTCCTGCCCCTGATGGGTGGAGAGCTTGATGGCGACGTTCTGCTCCGCCTCGTTGTACGGCATCGTCACATAGAACGGCTCCGCCGTCTTCTGCTTGAAGAGCGGTGCAAGGTTCAGGTATTTGAAACCGTGGCGGCGCGTGATCGGCAGGCCCTCGCCGCGACGCGAAACCGTGTAGGTGGAAAGCGTCGGGCTGACACCCTTGATCAGATCCGTGGGGTCGATGCCGAAGCGCTCGGCGCACTTGTAGATGAACGTGAAGCTGAAATCGTTCTCGCCCAGCTCACATTTGCGGTACTCTTCGACGGTCGCGCCGGTCCGCTGCGCCATTTCCTCCTCGGAAAGGCCCATGATTTCGCGCATGGTGCGGATGCGCTCCGCCACCTCCGCGAGTTGTGTTTTGAGGTCAGCCTTTTCGGATGTGACCACCTGTGTTTCATTTGCCATTTATATCATTCCTTTCCCGTGTTTTTTCCAAAGGCGAAGCGGTAAATCCCAAACAAAAAAACTCCGTCTCAAATCGCTTTGAGACGGAGAAAATCCGCGGTACCACTCAAATTGCCCCCAACAAGGGGACCACTCTTCGGGCTCTCATGAAGCCCTATGCACTCACGCAGCACAACTCGGAAAGCATCTACTTGCCTTGCGGCTTTGGGGCTTTCAGCTCGGAAGGGATGGGCACTCGCTCCTTTTGTATCGGCTCGCAGCAACCGCCGACTCTCTGAAACAAACCGGATCGCGCCGTCTTCGTCATCGCTTTTGGAATATTAAATTTTCGGAACAAGACTACTATACTCGGTTTACACCGCGTTGTCAACTGTTTTTTTCGGAAACTTATGCTTCCTTGTGCGCGGCCTCCACAGCGTCCGCCGCCGCTTCCAGCCAATCGCCCTCAAACAACTCGATCACGCCGCGATCGCACAGCGAGGCAATCTGCGGGTCAAGCGGCAACTGGCCGAGCACCTTGAGGTTGTACTTCGCCGCCACCTCGTCGATGTGGCTTTCGCCGAATACCTTGAAACGCTCACCGCAGTTCGGGCACTGGACATAGCTGTAGTTCTCGATCAGGCCGAGCACCGGTACGTTCATCATCTGCGCCATTTCCACAGCTTTGGAAACGATCATGGAAACAAGCTCCTGCGGGGAGGTGACGATGATGATGCCGTCCAGCGGAATGGACTGGAACACCGTCAGCGGGGCATCGCCGGTTCCGGGAGGCAGATCGACAAACATGCAGTCGACCTCGTTCCAAATGACGTCGCTCCAGAACTGCTTGATGACGCCGGCGATGACCGGACCGCGCCAGACCACCGGGGACGTCTCATCTTCCAGAAGCAGGTTGATGCTCATAACCTCAATGCCGGTCTTTGTATTGACCGGGAATAGGCCGTCTTCGCAGCCCTGCGCCTTTTCATGCATGCCAAAGCACTTCGGAATCGACGGGCCGGTCACGTCCGCGTCGAGAATCGCCGTTTTGAGATTGCGGCGCTGCATCGTGACGGCCAGCATGGAGGTGACAAGGCTCTTGCCGACGCCGCCCTTGCCGCTGACGACACCGATGACCTTTTTCACCTTGCTCATCTTATTCATCGGCGCAAGAAAGCTTTCCGGCTGCTGGCGGGAGGGGCAGTCTTCGCCACAGCTCGAGCAATCATGCGTGCAGTTTTCGCTCATACTTTACAACTTCTTTCTCAAAAAATTCGGATGCGCTCCATGTGATTTATGATAGTCTTTTCAAACCGTTTTGTCAAGATGGGAACATCTCATCCCGGATTCTGCGGCGTATGCTCGGCCACAGGCCTGCGGAACATCAGCCCGAAACTCACGGCGAGCAGCGCGCAGGAACACCAGATGGCCGGCGCACCCCATGCGAGCGATGCAAAGCTGCCGAGCCCCGCGCCAGCCGCAAAAGAAAGCAGGATCCCGCCGTAGCGCAGCGCATCAAAAAGCAGGCTGCGCTCACGCGTGCCGAAAAACGTGCAGAGCAGTTCCGTGCCGCTGCGCAGGTTGCCGATGCACATGGTGCTCGCGTAAGTGTGGCCACGCATTTTTCGGAACGCGTGCACCTGCATCGCGCAGACAAAGGAAACCATCGCATTCGCCGCATTGTCGACCGGGATAAAGCCCACAAGAAACAGCAGCACCATCTCGATCAGAAGTACGGTCTGCCGCCAGTGCAGCCGCTGTGCCTGACGGCAGGTGCTGCGAATCAGCATGGCAAAGCCGGTGCCCGCGACAAACGCCGCGAGCGGAATCGCGTAATGCAGCACACTTCCCCAGCTGCCGCGCAGCAGGTGCGCGCTCAGGAGGACGACGTTGCCCGTCTGCGCGTTGGCAAACACCTGTCCCCGGCTGCAATACGTGTACGCATCCTGAAAACCACCGGAAAGCGTCAAAAACAGCGCAGTCAGGTAGGCGTCGGACATCTGCCCGGAATAGCGAAACCGCCGCATATCAGGATCGCCCTGCCCTGTGGTGACGCAGACGGCCGAATGGGACCACAATGGAGAGCAGCACACGCGCCGCGCAGAGCGCAATAATCAAAACCAATTCCGTAGCATTCATTTTTATCCCTCAATCCTGCAAATATTGTTTTACCGCTTGCTTTATCGGTCATTTCCTATTATAATGAAATTTATTCATATGTAAAATACATATCCGACATTTTTATTATGTCTATCTGATATGAAATTGGAGGGAGATTTTCATGCTGATCAGCTACGATTACTACCGCATCTTTTATTATGTTGCAAAATATCGCAGTTTTACACAGGCTGCGCAAATACTTTTGAGCAACCAACCCAATATTTCCCGCGCCATTAAGAATCTGGAAAACGCGCTGGGGTGCACGCTGTTTGTGCGTTCCAACCGCAGTGTGCGCCTGACCCCCGAAGGTGAACAGCTTTTCGCGCACATCGCCGTTGCATTCGAGCAGATTCAAGCCGGCGAGGAATCGCTTGCTCTGGAACGGGGCCTGCAGCGCGGGAGCGTCTCAATCGGCGCCAGCGAAACCGCCCTGCACGGCCTGCTGCTGCCGGTGCTGCGACACTTTCGCAACGCCTACCCCGGTATCCGACTGCGCGTGACAAACCACTCCACACCGCAGGCCATTGCGGCACTTAAAAGCGGCCTCGTCGACCTTTCCGTTGTGACGACGCCGCTGGAACCGGCACGTTCGCTGGTACAGATCCCGATCAAAACCTTCCGGGAAACGGCCGTCTGCGGACCGGCCTTTGCTTCGCTCGCCGAACAGCCGCGCGCGCTGCACGAGCTCGCCGCCTGCCCGTTCGTTTCGCTCGGCGCGCAGACCAAAACTTTCGCGTTTTACGCGGACTTCTTCGCCCAACACGGGCTGACACTGGCTCCAGATGTGGAGGCCGCCACGGCAGATCAGATTCTGCCCATGGTGGAAAACGATTTGGGCATTGGCTTCGTGCCGGAAGATTTTCTGCCAAACGACGCGGCACAACGCGGCATTCATGTTATTGAATTGTTGGATCCCATCCCTCTGCGCTCAATCTGCCTGGTCAAGCGCAGGGACCAAACGCTGAGCCTTGCCGCCAAGGCGCTGGAGCAGATGATCCGTGCGGCCGGCACTGCGGGATAATTCCGCAGTTGTGCATTTATTTTTGCCCTTTCAGCGCCATAAAAACCGTCGACATATATCGGGGTATATAAAAGAGAAAGAAGCGGAAAGCCTGCGCTTTCCGCTTCTTTTCTGCATAACATCCAATGCCGGCGAATAACCGCCGGTGGCTTGTAAGTTGTTTCCAAACGCTTATTTACCTGCTGCGTCTCTTTCCTTGTCGAGCTTCACATTCCGGAAATAGAGGATCATATCAATCGTGATCTCGATGAAGTTCAGCACATAGAAGACCCAGCTCAGGTAGAAGATCGGGCCGTCCTTGCCGATGACGAAGCACTGGATGCACTTCATCGCAATGCCCGCAATATAGCCGAGCCAGATGAAAATCTCGAATTGCAGGCTCTTGCCCTTCGCCGTTCTCGACTTGACGGACTTGTAGATGGAAAGCGGCCAGGAAAGACCAAAAGCGAGAATCATAATGGTCTCCAAAACCTCAGCAAGCATTTCAGGTGTCATTTCGCTTCATTCCCCTTTAATTTGGTTATAATTTATACGCGCAAACAAGAGGCGGAGCAAATCCGCCTCCTGCAGCATAGACCAATGATTATTTGCGCTGGGCCAGATACGCCGCGCGGCCTTCCTCATAGAGATTGTTGCCCTCGCTGTCGATGATGACGACAAGCGGCATTTCCTCCACATACAGCTTGCGCAGCGCTTCGGCGCCGAGATCCTCAAACGCGATGAGCTCCGCGCTCTTGATGCACTTCGCGAGCAGCGCGCCTGCGCCGCCAATAGCGCCAAAATAGACGCCGCTGTACTTTTTCATCGCCTCGACAACCTCGGGCAGACGCGCGCCCTTGCCGATCATACCGCGGGCACCCACCGACATCATGGTCGGCGCATACGCATCCATGCGGCCGCTCGTGGTCGGGCCGGCGGAACCGATGACCTGACCGGGTTTGGCCGGCGTCGGGCCGACGTAGTAAATCGTCGCATCCGTGGGGTCAAAGGGCAGTTTCTCCCCCCGGGCAAGCGCTTCGCACATTCTCTTGTGACCGGCGTCGCGGGAGGTATAGATGGTGCCGGTAAGATAAACCGTATCGCCGGCATGGAGCGTCTTCGCGAGCTCCACAGTCAGGGGCAGCTTAATATGCTTTTCCATTTAGAGCACCTCCGTCTTATGACGCGTCACATGGCAGTTGATGTTGACCGCGCACGGCATACCGGCGATATGCGTCGGCATGGTCTCAATGTTGAGGCCGATGGCCGTGGTCTTGCCGCCGAAGCCCTGCGGGCCGATGCCAAGCTGGTTGATCTTCTCGAGCATTTCCTTCTCGAGATCCGCATAGAACGGATCGGGATTTTCGGAATCAAGCGGACGCATAAGCGCCTTCTTGGCGAGCAGCGCCGCCTTGTCAAATGTACCGCCGATGCCTACGCCGACAACCATCGGCGGGCACGGGTTCGGGCCGGCCGTCTCCACAACCTCGAGGATAAAATCCTTGATGCCCTGCAGCCCGGCAGACGGCTTAAACATACGGATCTGGCTCATATTTTCACTGCCAAAGCCCTTCGGGCCGACCGTGATCTTGATGTTTTCGCCCGGGACAATCTCCGTATAGAGCATGGCAGGGGTATTGTCGCCCGTATTGCCACGGCGCACCGGGTCCTTCACGACGGACTTTCTCAGATAGCCCTTGTCGTAGCCGCGGCGCACGCCTTCGTTGACGGCCTCGGTGAGATCCCCGCCGACAAGGTGCACATCCTGGCCAATCTCCAGAAATACGCAGGCCATACCGGTATCCTGGCAGATCGGAACGCACTCGTTGTCCGCGATCTCAAAGTTTTCGATGATGTTGTCGAGAACGCCCTTGGCAATCTCGCCGTCCTCACAGGCGCGGCAGGAGCGGATGGCGCACTTGACGTCCTCCGGCAGATGCTCGTTCGCCGCGATGCACAGCCGCTCGACGACGTCTGTAATCTGGCTGACTTGAATTTCACGCATAGCTGGAAACAACTTCCTTTCCTTTTTCAGACAAAGCCGGACCGCACGGCGCAGAATGCACCGCGCGGGCGGCGCGGTCTGTGCTTATCTCTCGTGGCGGGCGTACTTCGGCAGAAGCAGCGGCGAAACATCGTCGGACTCGATGCCGGCGTTCTTGAGTTCCTGTGCATACTGCTCGATGTGCTGGAGCGTCATGGTGCCGAGCTCAACTTCCTTGGCCTTCGCGGCGGCAGCCTTACCGGCATTGCGGCCGAAGACGATGATGTCGAGCAGGGAGTTGCCCATCAGGCGGTTGCGGCCGTGAATGCCGCCGACAGCCTCGCCGGCAACAAGCAGGTTGCTGATGACCTTTGTGAAGCCATCGCCACCGATCTCGAGGCCGCCGTTCTGGTAGTGCAGCGTCGGATAAACGAGAATCGGCATCTTGCGCATATCGATATCGTAATTCATGTACATGCGCAGCATAGCCGGAATGCGCTTCTCAATCGTGCCTTCGCCGCCAATCATTTCAATCATCGGCGTATCCAGCCAAACGCCCGTGCCCAGCGGCGTCGTAACACCCTTGTGACGGTCGGAGCATTCACGGATGATGGAAGCCGCGGCGACGTCGCGCGTCTCCAGCGGATGCATGAACGCTTCGCCGTCCACGTTGACGAGCATCGCGCCGAGGGAGCGGACCTTCTCGGTAACGAGCGCGCCGAAGATCTGGGACGGGAACGCAACGCCCGTCGGATGATACTGGATCGTATCCTGATACAGCAGCGGAGCGCCTGCACGATAGCCGAGGATCAGGCCGTCCGCCGTGGCGCCGTAGTGGTTGGAGGTCGGGAAGTTCTGGTAATGGAGCCGGCCTGCACCGCCCGTGGCGATGATGACCGTCTTCGCGCGCGCGACCAAATAGTCGTCGGTCTCCATGTTGAGAAGCACAGCACCCGCAACCTGGCCCTTCTCGTCCTTGATCAGCTCGACAGCCGACGTAAACTCGACGACCGGGATTTTGCGGTTGAGAACCTCATCGCGCAGGGTGCGCATGATTTCCGCGCCGGAATAGTCCTTGCAAGCATGCATTCTCTTTCTGGAGGTGCCGCCGCCATGGGTGGTGATCATGTTGCCCTCGGCGTCCTTATCGAACATAACGCCGAGCTCGTTGAGCCACTTGATCGCATCCGGCGCTTCCATAACGAGGCGGCGGAGCAGCTCCGGGCGCGCGGCAAAATGGCCGCCGCCAAAAGCGTCGAGGTAATGCTGAACCGGGGAGTCGTTCGGCTTATCGGCAGCCTGAATGCCGCCTTCCGCCATCATCGTGTTCGCGTCGCCGATGCGCAGCTTCGTGACGATCATGACGTTTGCGCCCGCGTTGTGGGCCTCGATGGCTGCGGAAGCACCTGCGCCGCCGCCGCCGATGACCAATACGTCCACATCGTAGTCAATCTTGTTGAGATCGACCGGATGGTTCAAGAGGCGGCTGTTCGAGTGCAGCAGATGACCGAGCTCTTTCGGCACCTTCTGGCCCTTGTTCGGGCCGATCTTGATGGTGTCGAAGCCGTCTTCCTTATAGTCCGGGTGATACGCCTTCAGAAGGGCGTCCTTTTCCTCGGCGGTCATACGTCTGGGCTCCATGCCCATGCGTTCATCTCTGGTTGCCTCAACCTTTTTGACAGAGGCAAGCATTTCCGGTGTAAACATGGCTAACCCTCCTTATTTCTCGATATCTCTCGTGTTGTACAGCTCCTGCATTTCGGAGATCGGCTTCTGCATGATCTGCTCGATCAGCTCGTCATACGCACCGCTATTGATCTCCTCAACGCGCTTCTTGAGGTGCTGGGTTTCCGGGGCAATGTACTTGCCGGTGAGGCGTCTGGCGAGCAGGCCGACCATCGGGTGGGAAATGCCGGCCGGGCAGCGCACGGAGCAGCAGCCGCAGCTGACGCAGTCAAAGGATTCCTCAGCGCACTTTTCCAGCTCGCCGCGCTGTGCGTATGCAATGTACTGCATAACGTTGAGGCTCTGCGTGCAGGCCTTCGTGCAGGCGTTGCAGCCGATGCAGCTGTAGATCTCCGGGTAGAGCTCCATCATGATCTGCTGGTTCGGCTTGATCTTGTTGATGTCATAGAGGCGCTTGTCCGTCGGGAAGAAGGGGATGCTTGCCACATACATTCCCTCCTGGACCTGCGTCTGGCAGGCAAGGCAGGTTTTGAGCTCATTATTGCCCTTGATGCGGTAAATCGTGGCGCAGGCGCCGCAGAAGCCGTGGCGGCAGCCGCAGCCTCTCTTCAGCGTATAACCGGCATATTCCATGGCGGTCATGATCGTGAGATCCGCAGGGACGCTGTATCGTTTACCGAAGAAATATACATTTACCATATTTTCCATGTTAAGCCATACCCTTTCTTAATATTCGTTCGGCAGCTCGTCAATTTGGTCGCAGCGGAACACCGGACCGTCCTTGCAGACGTACTTGGAACCGATGTTGCAGCGGCCGCACTTGCCGATGCCGCACTTCATGCGCAGCTCAAGCGTGGTGTAGACCTGCTCTTTCGAGAAGCCCATTTCGACAAGTGCCGCAAGGCAGAACTTGATCATGATCGGGGGGCCGCACAGGAGCGCCGTCTTGTTCGTATCGAAGCCGAGCTCCTTCAGGTAAGCGGGAACAAAGCCGACGTGGCCGTCCCAGCCTTCCTGCTCGCGGTCAATCGTCAGGTATACGTTGACGCCCTCGGTTTTCATCCAGACGTCCTGGATCTCCTTGAGCTGTACGAGATCATCCTTGGAACGAGAGCCGTAGAGGATGTCGATCGTACCGTAATCGCTGCGGTTGTCCAGCACGTAGTTGATGACCGAGCGCAGCGGTGCAAGGCCGATACCGCCGGCGATGAAGAGCAGGTTTTTACCCTTGAGCTCCGACTCAACCGGGAAGTGGTTGCCGTAAGGGCCGCGAACGGTGATTTCGTCGCCAACCTCGAGGCTGTGCAAGTAATCGGTCAGCATACCGCACTTTTTGATGCTGAACTCCTGGTATTCTTTATTCGTCGGCGAAGAGGTAATCGAAAACATACCCTCGCTGACGCCCGGCGCACAGAGCATCGCACACTGGCCGGGCATATGCTCGAAGAGCTTGCCGCCCTCCGGCGCATTGACGCGGAAGGTCTTGACGTCCGGCGTCTCCTCGCGGATATCGGTGATGATACCGACCTGCGGGATCAGGACGTCCTTCACATAATTGTCGTGGCAATGGCACGTACATTCACTCATTGATCGACTGCCTCCTTTTCAAAGGCTTTGATGACCTTTACAATATTCAGAGAAGCGGGGCACTTTTCCACACAGCGGCCACAGCCGACGCAGGAGTACATGCCGTCGTTATTCGCCGGGAAGTAGACGAGCTTGTGCATGAAGCGCTGGCGGAAGCGCTGCATCTGGCTCGTTCTGTTGTTGCCGTGCGCCATCATCGTGAAGTCCGAATACATGCAGGAGTCCCAGCAGCGATAACGCTGGACACCGTGGCCCGTATCGTAGTCCTTGATGTCGTAGCACTGGCAGGTCGGGCACACAAAGGTGCAGGTACCGCAAGCCAGGCACGGCTTATAGAGCTTCTCCCAGACCGGGGAATCGAATTTGGTGGCGGTCGCGTTGCCGTCCCAGCCCTTAAGCGAAAGGTTCGTGTACGGGAGCTTCTCCACGATCGCGCGGATCTGGGCCTGCTCGCTGGCCACGGCTTCTTCTTCCGCTGCGCCGGCGCTCTCGAGCACCGCCGAAACGGAATCCGTGAGGGCCTGGCCCTTTTCCGTGACAGGCTTCCAGGCGTATGCTTCGCCGAGGTCCCACATCACGACGTCCGCATCCGGCTCGGCACAATCGACGCCGAACACCTTGCAGAAGCAGGTCTCCTCCGGCGCGTGGCACGCAAGCGCCACAATGGTGCCGTGCTCGCGACGGGCCCGGTAGAATGTGTCGACCGGCTCCGCCAGGAAGACCTTGTCGAGCACCTTGATGCCCTGGATGTCGCACGCCTTCATGCCGAACGCCACAAATTTCTGTTCTTTGAGCGCCTCCGGCTCAATGGAAAGCTTCTTGTTTTCTTTTCTGACCGTGTAGAGCGTTTCGCTCTGCGGGAAGAACATATCCTTCGGGGATTTCACCGTTTTGAGCGTATCGAGATCCGCCTCTGTCCCCTCGGTCCAGACCGCGAAATTCGTCTGGCCGCTGATGTTCACCGGCAGGTAAAGCTCCTGCTGCGCTGCAATCGCCTTGAGCAGCTCGGGCAGATTACACTTTGCAATCTTGAACATGGCTTATCTCCTTCCCCCGGTAACACCCGGCTCAACGTCGCCGAACGTAAAGCTCGTCAGCGGACCCTTGGAGTCCGCATCGGCGCCGGCCTGATATTCGCCGTAAAACTCGTTGATGTCCTTGATGAACTTGCGGTTGAACAGATGCAGCGGGATGCCCTGCGGACATACGCGGCTGCACTCGCCGCAGTCTGTGCAGCGGCCCGCCACATGGAACGCGCGGATGATGTGGAACATCTTCTCCTCAAAGGAGTCGACGTTCGCCTTCTGCGCGCTGTCAAACTTCGTGCTGTCGAACACGCACTTGCGGCAGCTGCACGCCGGACAAACGTTGCGGCAGGCGTTGCAGCGGATGCACTTGCTCAGCTCGGACTGGAAGAAAGCAAACTTCTCTTCCGGGCTCATCGCCTCGATCCGCTCCACCTCCGCAAAGCGGTCCGCATCCTTCGTGTCGATGCTTTCGCCGAGCAGCTCGTCATAGATCATGTGATCCTTGCCCTTGCAGACATGGCAGCGCTCGAGCATCGCATCCTTATACGGGATCGTCTTCTCGCCGTAAAGCGTCTCAATGGTCAGCGTATCGGCGTTGCCGTCGATCTCGGCGCCGCGGATATTCAGAATACCCTTGATGCCCTTGGCCTTGATCTTCTCGATATCCAGCTTGCCCTTGCAGCCGATGCCGATGATGTATGCCTTGTCGCGGTCGACGCGGTTTTCCTTGATCAGCTGGTTGAAGCTGTATGTATCGCACGGCTTCAAAAAGACCAGCGTTTTGCCCTCGAGCTTCGAGCCTTCGATCATATATTTGCTGAGGTTCGCGCCGCAAAAGCCGTTGTACACGAAATTCGCTTCGAGATCCTCCGCTGTTTCAAAATAGGAGGGCTCCGGATTATACGGCAGGTCGCCGATTCTCCAGCCGAGGACCCGCACGACGGTTCCGTCCGCCAGAAGTTCTTTTGCACGGTTGATTATTTCCTGCATCTCAAATCCTCCAGTCTGACGTTTTTGCCGAGCGAAGTGATCTTCGCCACAAACTCATTCATGGTCTGGGAGAACTTCACGCCCTCAGCCGCGGAAACCCACTCCACGCGGGTGCGGCCATGCTCTACGCCGATGTAGTCGAGCATGGAGAACAGCAACGCCATTCTTCTTCTCGCATAGTAGTTGCCGGTGCTGTAGTGGCAGTCGCCCGGATGGCAGCCGCACAGGATCACGCCGTCCGCGCCCTTCTCAAAGGCGCGCAGGATGAACATGGGGTTCACGCGGCAGGAGCACGGCACGCGGATGATCTTGACGTCTGCCGGATAGGTCAGGCGGCTGCTGCCCGCGAGATCTGCGCCGGCGTAGCTGCACCAGTTGCAGCAGAACGCCACGATCTTCGGTCTGAATTCTTCGTTCGCTGTTATCGACATATTGCATCCACCTCCGCAAGAATCTGTCTGTTCGAGAAGCCCTGCAGATCCATCGCGCCGGACGGGCAGGTGACGGTGCAGGCGCCGCAGCCCTGGCAAAGCGCGTTGTTGACAACCGCGATGCGGCGTTCTTCACGGACGCCGTGATCGTTAATGAGCTTCGTCTCGTAGCTGATTGCGCCGTACGGACACACATTCTCACACTGCGAGCAACCGTTGCAGAGCAGCTCGTCGGCCTTCGCGGTGCACGGGTTCGTCATCAGCTTGTCCTTGGCAAGCAGGCCGATGGCCTTGACTGCCGCCGCGCCGGCCTGGGCAACCGTTTCCGGAATATCCTTCGGGCCCTGGCAAACGCCGGAGAGGAACACGCCCGCCGTCGGGGATTCCACCGGGCGGAGCTTCGCATGCGCCTCTGTAAGGAAATTGTTCGTATCAATGCTGGCGGTGAGCATCGTCGCGATGCTGCGGACCGACGGATCCGGCTCGATGGCGGTCGCGAGGACGACCATGTCCGCCTTCATGAGAATCTGCTTGTTGTCGAGCAGGTCGACGCCCTGCACGAGCAGGCTGCCGTCCGGCTGCGGCGCAACCTTGCCGACCTGACCCTTGATGTAGTTGACGCCGTAATCCTCGACCGCACGGCGGTAGAACTCGTCGAAGTTCTTGCCCGGGGTACGCACGTCGATGTAGAACACCGTCACGTTGACATCCGGGTACTTGTCGCGGATAAGCATCGCGTGCTTCGCGGTGTACATGCAGCAGATCTTCGAGCAGTAGCTCTTGCCGCGGTTGTCGGAGCAGCGGCTGCCGACACACTGGATGAACACCATGTTCTTCGGCGGCTTGCCGTCGGAGAGGCGCTCGAGGTGGCCCTTCGTGGGGCCGGCGGCGTTCATGATGCGCTCGAGCTCGAGCGAGGTGATGACGTCCTTGCTCTGGCTGTACGCGTACTCGTCATACTGGTCGAGCTTAATGGTATCAAAACCGGTCGCCACGACGATCGCGCCGTATTTTTCGGTGATGATCTCGTCCTTCTGGGTATAGTCGATCGCGCCCGCCTGGCAGACCTTTTCGCACAAACCGCACTTGCCGGTCTTAAATTTGATGCAGTGCTCGCGGTCGATGACCGGAACATTCGGGATTGCCTGCGCAAACGGCGTGTAGATCGCACTTCTTGTGCTCAGGCCACGGTTGAATTCGCTCGGCGCCTTTCTGGACGGGCACTTCTCCTGGCACACGCCACAGCCGGTGCACTTCGTCATATCGACGCTTCTGGCCTTCTTGCGGATGTCGACGGTAAAATCCCCCACGAAGCCGGAAACCTTCTCGACCTCGCTATAGGTGTAAATTGTAATCTTATCGTGTGCGGAAGCCTCCACCATTTTCGGCGTAAGGATACACGCGGAACAGTCCAGCGTCGGGAATGTCTTATCGAGCTGGGACATTCTGCCGCCAATGCTCGGCGTCTTCTCGACGATATCGACCTCATAGCCCGCCTCCGCGATATCGAGCGCAGTCTGGATGCCGGCGATGCCGCCGCCGATGACGAGCGCACGCTTTGTGACGCGGCTTTCGCCGGCCTTCAGCGGGGTGTTGAGGTTGACCTTCGCAATCGCTGCGCGCGCGAGAATCACGGCCTTCTTGGTTGCTTCCTCAATGTTCTTGTGAATCCACGAGCAGTGCTCGCGGATGTTGGCGATCTCAACCATGTACGGGTTGAGGCCGGCCTTTTCCGCCGCCTTGCGGAAGGTTGTTTCATGCATGCGCGGGGAGCAGGAACACACCACGATGCCGGTCAGGTGCTTTTCATGAATCGCTGTGGCGATCTTGGCCTGGCCAACCTCGGAGCACATATACTGGTAATCCTCCGCGTGCACGACGCCCGGCTCCAGACGGGCCATTTCCACGACCTTCTTGACATCGACCGTAGCTGCGATATTGCTGCCGCAATGGCAGACAAAAACTCCTATTCTTTGCACGCTATCACCTCCTGTATCTTCTGAACGCGCTGACTAAGAGCTGCTGCGGGAGATCCGGATCCAGAAGCTCCGGAATCTCATCCGGCGAGAGATACGTCTCGTCGCGCTGGCGCACCACAAGCTGCCGTGCCGCATCGATGAGCTTGCCGGGCTTCACGTCGCGCGGGCAACGCTCCACACACGCAAAGCAGGAAAGGCACTTCCACAGCGATTCCGACTGCATAAGCGCTTCGATGTCGTTGTTCAGCACGTAAGACACAAACTGGTGCGGCTTAATGTCCATTTCGTTGAACGACGGGCAGGAAGCGGAGCATTTGCCGCACTTCATGCACTTGTACGGGTTGACGCCGCTGATTTCGCGGATCTGTTCCGCCTGTTTCATTGCGTTGTTCACTTCGTTGCCGCCTCCTCCTTGACGCCGAGCGCCTCGGCGAGCAGCTCGGTGAAATAATAGACCGGAACGGCGCCGCTGCCGCTCTTGTTGAGGTTGTACATGCACAGCGGACATGCCGTGATGAGCATTTCAGCGCCCATGCCGGCCGCGCTCTCCATAATCGTCGTGCTCATGCGCTTGGACATATCCTTCTCCTTGAGGGAAATGTATCCGCCGCAGCACTCGTTTCGATACGGGTAAACCACCGGCTCCGCGCCGATGGCACGGATAAAGTCCTCGATAATCGTGGGGTTCTCCGGGTTGTCAAACTCGAGAAGCTTGCTGGGACGCAGAAGCAGGCAGCCGTAATAAGCGCCGATCTTCTTGCCTGTGAGGGGATTTGTCACCTTTTTCCGGATTTCGTCGAAACCGACGCGGTCGCGCAGAACCTCCAGGAAATGCAGCACGGTGGTTTCGCCCGCGTAAGGCTCGTCGAGCTGCATGTAGTTGTTGGCTCTCGTGCGGATGTCCTCCACATTCTTCATGTCATCATTGACACGCTTGATGACGTGATGACATGCGGAGCAGAGCGTCACGAGATCCTGCCCCTTCTCCTTCGCCTCGTTCAGGGCGCGCACCGAAGAAAGCTTCGTTGCAATCTCGTCGGAGCCAAGCGGATAGACGCCGCCGCAGCACTGCCAGTTCTCGATTTCCTCAAGCTCAAACCCCAGTGCCTTTGCCGAAGCTCTGGCGTAGGCATCCAGATCCTTGGCCTTCGTCTTCAAGGTACACCCCGGATAATAGCTGTACTTCATAGCTACTCCTGTCATCCTTTCTATAGTTTATTTTGGATTGTTGAATCTGCCCGATGATTGTCCCGGTTTCTTATGCACCGGCCCGGCGCAGCGCACGCCTTCGGGGGGGCCGCCCCAAAAACTCCGTGTTATGTAAACACCCCGCTGCAAAAACCGAACCGAAGCCCGGATGCCGCGGCAAACGCCGTCATCCGAAAAACTCAGTTCAATAAATTTTATCATATCGATATTCTTTTATCAAGCGTTTTCGAGATTTTTCTGGATGAAAATATAGGATTTTCAGGTATCCTTTTGCTGTGCTGCCATCAAAAAAGCCGTATGAAAAAAGGCCGCCCATCAAAGAGCGGCCTTTGCGGCGCCGCGGAACAGAGCGTCTGTGCCCCCGCGGTTTGTATCCAATTTTTTGTACCCGCCGGCAGCGTCACAACGGCCGGTTCAACTTTACAATGGTCACATTGATTTCGCCGTCGGTCGCGGTGCCCGAGCCGTTATACGTCAGGGTAAATGTCGTCTGCGCCGGCGCGCGCAGGATCAGAAAAGCCGACCCGCACGCGCTTGAGCCGGACACGCTCGTCGCAAAATAAATGCCCGTTTCGAGATGCGGCGCCCCGTTGTATGCCGGAGTGATCTGCATATAATTCGGCGCGCGAAAAACAGCGGAAACCTTATACGAAATGAGGTAGTAGCCGGGCTCAAGCGCAATACGCTGCGGATCGGGCTGTGTGATCTGGCCGGTGGAATCGGTGACATCCGGATACAGCGTGATCAGGTTGCCGCTTTGCATCGTATACTGCGTATTGATAAACGACGCGAAAGAATCCTCCGGCAACGTCCCGGTCGGGCCGGTTTCTCCGGTCGGGCCCACCTCCCCCGCGGGGCCTGTCGCGCCGGTCGGGCCTGTCGCGCCCGTTGGGCCAGTCTCTCCCGTCGGGCCTGTCGCGCCCGTTGGACCAGTGTCCCCGGTCGGACCTGTTGCGCCCGTTGAACCGGTCTCTCCCGTCGCGCCGGTCGGGCCCGGGCGCATCCCTGTGCCACAGCGGCAGGGATAGAAGCAGTATTCTCTGTATGGATAATGGCTGTTCTGTGCCAAGGAAACCCTCTCCTTTCTGATTCGGGATCTCCTTACACAGTATTCCGCCCGGCCAACCGTTGTGCCCGCGCGGGCCTCACCCTGCGTTGCCGGTATTATCCGTCCGATACTCGGGCAGCTCAAACCAAAACGTACTGCCCTGCCCGACCGTGCTCGACACGCCATAGCGACCGCCGTGCATATCGAGGATATTTTTTACAATGGAAAGTCCGAGTCCAGTGCCCACCTGCGCCCGGCGGTGCTCCTTATCCACCCGGTAATACCGTTCCCAGATATGCGGCAGCTGGTCGGCCGGGATGCCCTCGCCCGTGTCGCGGATCTCCACGCGCACAACGCCGTTCCCCGCCACCTGCCGCAGCGAAACGACTTTCTCCGTCCCGGCGTAATTGATCGCGTTGTTCACAAGGTTGTACAACACCTGGGAGATGCGCAGTCGGTCGGCATACACGTACACTTCGCGGTCCGCCTCAAACGGGAAGCGAAAATCGGCCAGTTTATCATACCGGTGCAACGTGGCACGGATATCCTCCGTCAAGCAGAACACCTCGGGCGTAAACTTCTGCGCCCCACTTTGCAGCCGGGACAGGTCGAGCAAATCGTTGACCAGCTCGGCCAGACGGTTGGATTCCTCCACAATCACCTGCACATTTTCGGGCGTATTCTCCCCCGGAATGTCGCGCATAACTTCGGCATAGCCGGAAATCATCGTCAGCGGCGTGCGCAGGTCATGCGAAACGTTTGCGATCAGCTCACGCCGGAGATCTTCCACCTTGGAGAGCTCCTCCGCCGCGTAATTCAGCGTGCCGGCCAGCTCGGAGACCTCCCGCGTGCCACTGTCGGGAAAACGGATGGCGTAATTGCCCTGCGCAAGCTGCTTGGCAGACGCGTTGATCTGCTCGATCGGTCTGGAGAGCCGCGCAGCGATGAACAACGCAAGCGCGAGCGCGAGCAACAGCATAACGCCCGTGAGACACCACAGCTGCACCTTGAGCGTTTCCACCGTCGAATCGACGGGCACCACGCCGCTGAGCAGCAGCACAAGCAGTTCCTGGCCATCTGAAAGCGTCACAGTGCGCGCGTACAAGATGCTTGCATCGCCACCGGGCGTCTTCTCGAGGTTGTCCTCGAGAACGCTGCCGCCCACCGCCTTGACTTCGAGGAACAGGCGGCGGCAGTCAAGGTTGCCGAAGCGTTCGAGCGCGCTGCCCTGCGCGTTTGGCGACATCGAAATGCTCCCGCCGTTTTTGTCGGCCAGAAGGATCGAGACATTCGTGCTGTAGGTGATCTCGATAAGATCGGTCATGGACGCACCGTCGTCCAGCATCGAGACGACACGGTTCGAGACCGCGCGGATTTCGTTCGTCTTAATCGCCTTATAAAACGTGTTGAGCAGGCCGATCTGAAAAAACCAGAGCAACGCAACGATCAGCGCCGTAAATACAGTGAAGCCGACCAGCACCTGCGCGCGAATGCCAGGTTTTACGGCCCGTTTTTTCCGCCCGCTCATGTGTTTGTCTCAAAGCGGTAGCCCACACCGCGCAGCGTGACGATGAACTTGCTGTACGGGCCAAGGCTGCGGCGCAGGAGCTTGATGTGTGTGTCGAGCGTGCGATCGTCGCCGTAAAAATCGTAGCCCCAAACATTGGTGATCAGCATCTCGCGTGTCAGCGCGATGCCACGGTTGTTGACAAGATAGAACAGCAGGTCATATTCCTTCGGGGAAAGCTCCGCGCGCACGCCGTCCACCGTGACGGTGCGGGCTGTGAAATCCACTTCGAGCCCCTCCGCCCGAAACACCTCGCGCTTTTTCCCGCCGGTATGGCGCACACGATTCATCACCGCATTCACCCGCATCATCAACTCCTTGGGGGAAAACGGCTTGACCACGTAGTCGTCCACGCCGAGCTCAAAGCCGTGGATTTTGTCATATTCCTCGCCGCGCGCGGAAAGCATGATGAACGCCGGCGACGCAATCTTCCGGATCTCCGCGACTGCCGAAAAGCCGTCGAGCTCCGGCATCATCACATCCATGATGACAATATCGAATTGATCGGGATTCTTTCGGAACAGATTTACCGCCTCCATGCCATTCTCCGCTTCCGTGACCACATGGCCCTCAAATTCGGCGTATTTCCGGATGAGCAGCCGGATTTTTGCCTCATCGTCTACCACAAGAATTCTATACATACCACACCCCCGCTTTCGTTCCATCTGTGTTTGAATCTGTCTGGCAGTATACCGCCAAAATGTGAAATTGTTGTGAATAACCGACGAAGAAACACGGAAACCTTCCGGGTATCCATGTATCAATTGTACAAAATCAATTAAATTTTTTCAAGTATTTTAACGATTTGCGGTTTTTAAAAATAAAAACCGGGTCAGGCTGTTGACATTCCAGGGAAATTGGAGTACGATAACTATAGAAAATACACATATTTTACCATATCCCTTGTGGATATTCAGCGTGTTTTCAACAATTTCGCCGTGCTTTATTTGTACCGGCGCACCCCGAGGAGGCGTGTATATGTTACCAATTATTACGATTGCCCGCCAGTATGGCAGTGGCGGCCACGAAGTTGGCGAACGATTGGCTGAAAAGTTAAACATTCCCCTTCTCGATAAGGAACTGATTGCCATGGCTGCAAAACAGAGCGGCCTGAGCGAGGAAGTCTTTGAGAAGGCGGATGAAAAAGCGGGCAGCAGCCTGCTGTATTCCATGGTGATGGGCAATTACACCTTTGGCAGCCGCATCACGGGAATCAACGAGATGCCGATCAATGACAAGCTGTTCATCCTACAGAGCGATATCATCAAGAGCGCAGCGGATAAAGGTCCCTGTGTTGTCATTGGCCGCTGCGGCGACTATATCCTGCGCGATTATAAAAATGTTTTCCGCGTGTTCGTCCACGCCAACAAGGACGCCCGCATCGCACGCATCCTGCGCAAGGGTTTGTGCGAGGAAAAAAAGGTTTCCGATTTCATCACGAAACGGGACAAACAGTGCGCAAACTACTACAATTTCTACTCGAACAAGCGCTGGGACGATCTTTCGAATTATCACCTGACGATCGATTCCTCCGAATTCGAAATCGAGGATATTGCGGACATCATCATTTCCGCAATCGGCCGCGTGAAAGCGTAAGGGCCTCAAAATTAGAGTTTATCGACCTTTTATATTTTTCATTTTTTATCCCTTCAGGAAGGAGACGTGCCGCCGGCACGTCTCTTTTCCTTTCTCCGCGTCTTCCGATTCCGCGTCCCGTTACACGCCGGCCGCTTCGGCGTCCGCGTGCCCGGCGTCCGGGCATTGCATGTCCATCGTGATGAGGTGGACGATCTCCAGCCCTGCCGCGCGCGCCCGGCGCACCGTGTACGCCGTCCCCCCCTGTGCCCGCTGCAAATAGCATACGCAATATCCCGCGGCATCGACAAGCGCGTCGTTGCGCCGGCGCATGCAATCCGGCGTATACGCCTGCGCAATGTACCGGACGGAATCGGCGCGGCGGAGGATCTCCGCGTAACGCAACCGGTCAGCCGGCGGCCACCCCCGGCACTGATCCCGGCAAGGCAACAACAGATGTAACGATATCGGCAGCGTTTCGCGCGCTTCCAACACCGCCTCGGCCGCAAGCGTATCGAATCCGCGCGCACCCCCCCCGCGTAATAACGGGTGACGCCGCGCGCATAAAGTGCCCGGATCTCCGCCGAAAGCGCCGATCGCAGCGGATCACGATCCGCTTTGGCGATCACCCGATGGCCCGTAAAGCAGCAGGCGTTGCGCTGCATATCCGTCTCCTCCTCCCATCTTTCCCCGCAGCATCAAGGGTGCGGGGTTCCGCTTTTATTTTAGCGTGTTTTGACCTGCCTGTAAAGCCATAGCTGGACTTTCACAGCCGGTTATGGTAAAATAACAGGCAAGAAAGGACGGAAAGCCGATGAAAGCCAGACCTGTGAAAACAACGCTCCGGAATCTGCCCGAGCCGAAAGCCAAAAAGCTGGCGCTGTTGCTCGGCGCCGTACTGCTGGTGCTTGTGATTCTTATCGCCCTGTTCCCGCTGCTTGACCGTACGGAGGAGCCGTATACGGTGACCACCTACGCCATGGGCAGCTACGTGCAGCAAAGCGTGTATGGGAAAAACAGCGAGACGGCGGCCGTAACGGCAGCCGATGCCGTTCAGGCGCTGGAAAACAAGATTTCCTGGCGCGTGTCGGGCAGTGACATTCAGAAGCTCAACAGCGCAGCGGGGAAAGACTGGACCGAACTGAGTGCGGATACAATGGAGATCCTCGAAATCGCACAGGACGTCGCTGAAAAAAGCGGCGGTGCTTTCGACGTGACGATCGCACCCATTTCCCGCCTCTGGGATTTTGACAGCGAGCGCAACACCGTGCCGGACAGTGACCAGATCGCGTCGTTTCTGCCGTATGTCGGCTATGAATTTTTGCGTCTGGACACGGAAACGGGTGCGGCCTCGCTCAAGAACCTGAACAACGCCGTGGATCTGGGCGCCATTGGAAAAGGCGCCGCATGCGACGTTGCCGTAGAAGCCTACGCGGAAACCGGGGCCGACGCGGCGATTGTCTCGGTCGGCGGCAGCGTCGGCGTGTACGGCCGGAAAGAGTCCGGCGCGGACTGGAACATCGCCGTGCGCGACCCAAACACCGATGGAACGCTCGGCACGCTGACCATTGTATCCGGCTTTGTCTCCACCTCCGGCAGCTATGAGAAATCCTTCACGCTGGACGGCACGCTCTACCACCACCTGCTCGATCCCGCAACCGGATATCCGGCGGATAGCGGGCTCATTTCCGTCACCGTGCTGAGCGACAGCGGCGCGCGGTCCGATGCGCTGGCCACCGCCTGCTTTGTGCTCGGACTCGACGAGGGCCAGGCGCTGCTGGAGACGTACGGTGCCGAGGGAATTTTTATTGATGAAACCGGCGTCATCACCATCACCGACGGCCTTCAAGACCGTTTCACGCTGACCGCTTCCGGCTACACGCTCGCGGCGCAGGCATAACCACATAAGGAGGAATGTACCCATGAAAAAACGCATTGCAGCGCTGCTGTGCAGCCTGACGATTTTGTTCTCGTGCAGCGGTTGCACGCTTCTGGCCGCGGTTGAAACAAAGCCCGCCGCCACGCCGACCCCAACGCCCACAGCGCAAGCGACGGCCACCGCAGAGCCGACAGCCTCCCCTATCGCATCCCCCACGCCAACCGCGGAACCGACCGCCACACCTTCGCCCGCGGAAGCTTTGCAGGGCTGCACCTGGATCGCCTACGCTCCGACGAGTGGCATCGAATATTTTGTCTTTGA
Source organism: Ruminococcaceae bacterium UBA1417 (assembly GCA_002305575.1). Lineage (GTDB taxonomy): Bacteria > Bacillota > Clostridia > Oscillospirales > Acutalibacteraceae > Hominenteromicrobium. The sequence goes on along the minus strand of DBPP01000002.1, from coordinate 19,266 downwards.
GCTGACCTTCAACGCAGACGGCACCATGACCTATATGGCCGGCTGGTACCTGAGCGAGGCGGCCTACCAGGGTACGGGCACCTACACGGCCGACGGCCAAACGCTGACCTTTGCGCTCACAAGCGACAGCTTCGAGCCGGCCGCGATGAACGGCTCCGTTTCCTACAGTCTTGCGGACGGCGAGCTCACGCTTTCCGGCGCGCAAGGCGATGCGCTGACTTACCTGCTGGAATCCGGTTCGCTCACATTTGCAGCCAAGGGCTCCGAGCAGGATGTGCCCCCCACCTTCTGATGGAGCGGCGGCGCATCACCCTGCGGGAAATTCTCTGCGCAGCTGCCTTGCTGGCTGTGGCCATTGGGCTGTACCTTTGGAGCTTTGCGCGGCCGGCCGGCGGCACGGTTGTCATCGAGCAGGACGGCAAAACCGTTTACCGCATCGATTTCACAACGCTGTCTGAACCGGAGACGCTTGAGGTGAACGGCACGGTTATTGAAATCGGTCCCAACGGCGCATGGTTTGTCTCGAGCCCCTGCCCGGATCAGATTTGCGTGAAAGCCGGCCTGTGCAGCCGGGCGGGCGAATCCGCCGTGTGTCTGCCTCAGCGCGTGAGTTTGCGCATCACAGGCGAGGGCGGCGTAGACGCCATCACCGGATGACGGGCGCAGCATTATGCGAAAAAGGAGGCCGTTCATGCGCAAAAAATCGAAAAAAGTTGCTGTTTGCGGCCTGCTTGGCGCGCTGGCGCTCGTCCTTGCACTGCTCGAGGGGCTGTTGCCACCGATTCCCGGCCTGCCACCCGGCGCCAAGCCCGGCCTTTCAAATATCGTGACAATGTTCGCGGCCGGATCGCTCGGCCTGCCGTATGCACTCGCCGTTGCGCTCCTCAAGGGCGGGTTCGCCTTTCTGACACGGGGGGTCACTCCGGGCCTGATGAGCCTGTGCGGCGGCCTTGCAAGTACGCTCGCCATGTGGCTTGTCTGGAAAAAAACGCGGCTTTCTCTGCTCTTCACCGGCATATGCGGCGCACTCGCACACAACGCTGCGCAGCTTTGTGTCGCGCTGGCGTTGACCGGTCGCGCCGCGCTGTTCTACGTGCCTGCCATGCTGTTGCTCTCCGTCCTGTGTGGACTGTGTACCGGCCTGCTCTTGCAACTGCTTTTGCCGGTACTCGAAAAACTACATCTAACAGATTTTTAAACGCCGGCAAACTATCGATTCGTAAAGTAAGATTGCGCCGGACGTCCAATACCGACGACAAAGCCCGCCAAGGAGGGATCCCTCCGGCGGGCTTTTCACATGTGCAGAGATTCGAGGCCCAGCAGAATGGCTGCGGTTTCTTCCCTTTCTCCGTCGGCCAGCTCTGCGAATCGCGCGGCGGCCACCACAGGCAGGTACAGCCAGAGCACCACACCGCAGCCAGCGGCATCACGGCGCCGTGCAAAAGGGCCGCAGCCAAAAATGGCTGCGGCCCCCTCATACACGGAATCGATTGTGCACAGAAGCGGAAAAATCACGCCTCTGCCGTCTCCATGTTTTCCTTGGCGACGGCAAGCATCAGCTTGATGCGGTTTTCCTGGTTGACCTTCGTCGCGCCCGGATCGTAGTCGATCGGGACGATGTTCGACTTCGGATACAGGTTTTTGAGGTTGCGGATCATTCCCTTGCCGACGATGTGGTTCGGCAGGCAGCCAAACGGCTGCGCGCAGATGATATTCGGGTAGCCGCTTTCGATCAGCTCCATCATCTCGGCAGTCAGCAGCCAGCCCTCGCCCATCTTGCAGCCGTAGCCGATGACGCCGTCGATCAGCTTCTTGAGATGCGCATACGCCGAGGGCACCGTAAAGCGGTTCGAAACCGTATTGGCATGCTCCACCGCGTGGATCACGTGGCGTTCAATGCCGACGAGGTAGTCAAACATGATCTTGACGACCTCAAACTTGGCGCGGCTGCCGCCGTACAGCTTGATGTCCTCCATGCGGTTGTCTACCTTGAAGAGCATGAAGCCGAGCACGCCCGGCACCATCGTCTCGCAGCCCTGCGAGAACAGGAACTCCTCGAGATCGTTGTTGCCGATCGGCGAATATTTGACGTAGATTTCGCCGACCACACCGACGCGCACCTTTTTTTCTCCGGTAATCGGCACGCGGGCGAAATCCTCGGCGATCTGCGGCAGGTAGCGCTCCATCTCCTTGGCGGCATAGCCCTTATCCTCCGCAAACATCGCGGTCAGCTTTTCCGTCCAGTGGTCGACAAGCGACTGGCTCGCGCCCGCCTCCTGCTCGTAGGGGCGCGTCTGGTTGTGCATCAGCATCAGAAGATCGCCGTATGCCAGCACGGCGAGCGCCTTGCGGATCATCGGCAGCGTCAGCTTAAAGCCGCTGTTTTTCTCAAGGCCCGAGAGGTTCAGCGAAATAACCGGGATGTGCGAAAGGCCGTCTTTGGCCAGCGCCTTACGCAGCAGGTGGATGTAGTTCGAAGCGCGGCAGCCGCCGCCCGTCTGTGTGATGATCAACGCCGTCTTGTTGAGATCATACTTGCCGCTGTGCAGCGCGTCCATCATCTGGCCGATGGTAAGCAGCGCCGGGTAACACGTATCGTTGTGCACGTATTTGAGGCCTTCGTCCACAATCTGCCGGCCGCGCGTCTGCAAAATCTCCACGTTGTAGCCGTACGCCTTAAACAGATTTTCAAACAGCTTGAAGTGGATCGGCAGCATATTCGGCGCAAGGATCGTGTAATCCTTCTTCATTTCTTTTGTAAATTCAACGCGTTTCGTTGCGTCCATAAATCATACCTTCCTTTCCCCGCAGGCCCGCTTTACAGCAGATCGAGCGCGGCAAACAGGCTGCGCAGGCGAATGCGTACCGCCCCGAGGTTTGTAATTTCGTCGATTTTGAGCTGCGTGTAGATCTTGCCGCCCTGGTGCAAAATGGCGCGCACCTCGTCGGTCGTGATCGCATCCACGCCGCAACCGAAGGAAACGAGCTGGATCAGGTTCAGCATTTTATCGTTCTGGTCCACCACGAATTTCGCGGCCGCATACAGCCGGGAGTGGTAAGTCCACTGGTTCAAAACAGCGGTGGGGAATTTCTCCACATGGTTCGAAACGGCGTCTTCTGTGACGACAACCGCGCCGCAGTCGCAGATCAAACTGTCGATGCCGTGATTGATTTCGGGATCGATGTGGTATGGGCGCCCCGCCAGAACAATGACCGGCTTGTTCTGCTCCTTCGCAATTTTAAGGAACTTGTCGCCAATGGCGCGGCAGGCACGCATGTAGAGGTCGTACTCGGCATAGGCCGCGTCCGACGCCCTTTTCACATCCTGTTTTGTGAAATCGCCCGAAAGGTGGCGGCGCAAGATCTCATACATCTTGCCCGGGAAATCGCGGCGGCGGTGGATCCCCACATAATCGCCGATGAACACGGTCTCCTTGAGCTTCGGAATATTGGAGGAGATGACCTCCGGATAATAGGCCACAACCGGGCAGTTGTAGTGGTTGTCGCCGAGTCCCTCATCCACATTGTAGGACATGCAGGGGTAGAAGATCGCGTCCACACCGCTGTCGAGGAGCGCCTCGACATGGCCGTGCATGAGTTTTGCCGGGAAGCACGCGGTATCGGACGGGATCGTATGCTGCCCCTTGAGATACAGCGCGCGGTTTGAAGCCGGCGAGGTCCGCACATCGTAGCCGAGCGTCGTGAAAAATTTGTACCAGAACGGCAAAAGCTCGTACATATTGAGTCCCATCGGGATGCCGATGACGGGCTTGCCGTTATCTTGATATGTATAGCGGGCCAGAAGCTTCCGCTTTTCTTCAAACATATTGTACTGCGTCTCCGTGGACTTCACACCCGTGACCGGCTTTTCGCAGCGGTTGCCGCTGATGAATTTGCGGCCGCCGGAGAACGTGTTGACGGTCAGCTTGCAGTTGTTCGAACAGCCATGGCAGGTGATCGCCTTGACGCTGTGCGTAAATTCGTCAAGCGCCTCAGCCGAAAGCAGCGTGGACGTGGGCAATTCGCCGCCCTTGGCCAGCGTTTTCTCACGCGCATACAGCGCTGCGCCGTAAGCGCCCATCAGTCCCGCAATCGTCGGGCGGATTACATCGTGCCCGATCTCCTGCTCAAAGGCGCGGAGCACCGCATCGTTCAGGAATGTGCCGCCCTGCACGACGATCTCCTTGCCGATGGCCGAGGAATCGACCGCACGGATCACCTTGTACAGCGCGTTTTTGACGACGCTGATCGAAAGGCCGGCCGAGATGTTCTCCACCGTCGCGCCGTCCTTCTGCGCCTGCTTGACCGAGGAATTCATAAACACCGTGCAGCGCGAGCCGAGATCGACCGGACGGTCGGCAAACAGACCCAGCTTTGCAAAATCCTCGATCGTATAGCCGAGCGCGCCGGCAAAGGTCTGCAGAAACGAACCGCAGCCCGAAGAACACGCCTCGTTGAGGAAAATATCGTCGATGACGCCGTTGCCGATTTTAAAGCACTTGATGTCCTGCCCGCCGATATCGATGATGAAATCGACCTTCGGGTTAAACGCGCGCGCCGCGTAGAAGTGGGCCATCGTTTCCACGATGCCGTAGTCCACGGAAAACGCGTTTCGGATGATGTCTTCGCCATAGCCGGTGGCTGCGGCGGCACAGATCTTCGCCTGCGGGAAGCGGCTGTAGACCTCCTGGAGAAATTCTCGGATCAGCGGAACGGGATTGCCGCTGTTCGACATATACCGCGTGCAGACGATGCTGCCGTCCATATCCGCCACAACGGCCTTGACCGTCGTGGAACCGGCGTCGATGCCGATGAACACCGGCTCGCCGTCCCGGATACCGTCGCGAACGGCCACACCCGCCTGGTTGTGGCGCTTCGTAAACGCCTCGTACGCCGCCTTGTCCTCAAACAACGGCGGACAGGCGCGGTATTCCTCTTTCGCCGTATAATGGGCAATGCTGTTGATCAGCATCTTGAGCGGCACCGGTTCGCCGTCCGCCGCAAAGGCCGCGCCGAGCGCGACAAAATACAGAGAATTTTCCGGGCAAATGCCGGTGATGCCGAGCGTATCATCAAAAGCGGCGCGCAGCTCGGAGAGGAAGGTCATCGGGCCGCCGAGATAAACGACTTTGCCCGCGATCTCACGGCCCTGCGCAAGACCAGCGACCGTCTGGTTGACGACCGCGTAGAGAATGCTCGCGGCGACGTCTTTTTTCAGCGCGCCCTGATTCAGAAGCGGCTGAATATCGCTCTTCGCAAAAACACCGCAGCGCGAAGCGATCGTGTAAATCTTCTCATGCTCTTTCGCAAGCGTATTCAGCGTATCCGGCGTGATATTGAGCAGCGTGGCCATCTGGTCGATGAACGCGCCCGTGCCGCCGGCGCACGAACCGTTCATGCGCACCTCGAGGCCCGAAGCGTTGTTGCCATCCGTTAAAAAGAGGATTTTCGCATCCTCACCGCCGAGCTCAATGACCACATCCGTTCCCGGCACAAGCCGATTGACCGCGATGCGCGTGGCATACACCTCCTGCACAAACGGGATGTTGCTGCGCTCTGCAAGCCCCATGCCCGCTGAACCGGAAATGCTGAGCATCACCTTCGCATCCGGAAATTGCGTCTCCACCTCGCGCAGCATTTCGACAGATTTCTCCACAATACGCGAAAGATGGCGCTCATATTTGGAAAACAGAATTTCATTCTGATCGTTCAAAACGACACACTTGAGTGTCGTCGAACCGACGTCCAGTCCGACTCTCATTCGTAACCCATCCTTTCCACGGCGCGCGACGCGCCGATTGGGAATCCATGCATTTCCCTCGCCGCAGCCTGCGCACGCAGCGCCTAAGCGGCGATCCATCTAATTTGTATTATCATAACACACCCGGCAAAACAATTCAATACGGGCCATCCGGCGAAAAGTGTAGAAAATTCTGACAGAAACGGACGGGTTTTCCGCCTAAAACGGCAGAAACCGTGTATCATTGCGGCGCATCCAACCGCATATATTGTTTTGAATACGCAGAAAGGACGGATAGCCTATGACCAAAAAGTATTTTCCCGGCGCCAACACAGGACGCGGTTTCATCGGCCATTTTGAAAGTATTGTGCCGCCGTGGGATAAACCGCACTACACCTACATTTTGAAGGGCGGCCCGGGCGTCGGCAAAAATACCCTGATGAAGAAGGTATCGTGTCTCGCACGGGCAAACGGATTTTGTGTGGAAGAATTCCGCTGCGCCAGCGACCCCGAAAGCCTCGACGCCGTACGTATCCCGCAAAGAGGAATTGTACTTCTGGACGGCACCGCCCCGCACATGCTCGACCCCGACATTCCCGGCATCGAAGGCGAGATTCTGAATCTCGGACATTTCCTGCACCGCGAGGCTTTCGCGCGGCGGCGCGGCGAATTACAGCTTCTGTTCGACGAAAACCGCGCGCATTACGGTGCGGCGTTTGCCTGTCTCAGCGCGGCGGGTACACTGCGGCGCCGCGCCGTGGCCGACGCCGAAAAGTGCGCCGATCTGCCGATGATGCGCACTTTCCTGCGCGACAGCTTCTCCTTCTCCGAGCCGGGCTGCGCGCGGACGCTCTTTCTGCGCTCCCCAACGCCGAACGGCGTCACCGATCTGCGGGAAACGCTTGAGGCGGAAAACACGGTGTTCCTGCCCGGCATTCTCGGCGCCATACTGCTGCGCGAGGCCATGGTGATGGCCAAAGGCACGCGGGCTGAAATTTTCCCCGATTTTCTCACCCCGGAACTGCCCCAGTGTGTCTATCTGCCGGAAAGCGGCACGATGTTGTGCGCTGTAGACGACACGCATGACACGCTGAACGAATTCCTGCACAGCTCCATCCCGGACTTCGTGGCCTTTGCGTTGCATGAGGCGGATCTGCTCACCGCACGCGCCGTAGAATCACTGCGGTTGTGCAAGCGCGCGCATGACGCCATCGAATCGCTCTACCACCCCTACGTCGATTACGGCCGCGTCGATCGCGAAACGCAGCTGCTCCTCGAAAAGCTCGACCTGTAAAACGAAGGACCGCGGCCCCTTCCGGGTGTCGCGGTCCTTTTTTCCGCCGTGCCGCCGGACAACCCGCGACAAGGCCGGAGATCTGTTCAGTTTTCGCAGAGAATGACGGTCACGTCGCGATGCAGCTGCAGCACCGAGGCCGGCACCTGCGGCGTAACCGGTCCGAAAAGGGCTTTCTCGACGATGTCCTTCTTGTCCGCACCCGCGATCAGCAGAATCTTGTTCGCCTTCATAATCGTGCCGATGCCCATGGTGATCGCCTGTGTCGGGACATCCTCGCGACGCTCAAACAGGCGGGCATTTGCGTTGATCGTGCTCTCCGTCAACGCCACCGTATGGACCTTTGGCGGGAAACAGTCGTCCGGTTCGTTGAAACCGATATGGCCGTTGTGACCGATGCCGAGCAGCTGCAAATCCGCGCCGCCGATCGATTCGATGAACTGCTCGTAGCGGACAGCCTCCGCCTCGAGATCCTCCGCTGCGCCGTTGGGCACATGCGTGTTCGCCTTGTCGATGTTGACATGGTCAAAGAGGTTATCGTTCATAAAATAGCGGTAGCTGTTCGGGTTGTCCCCCGTCAGGCCGCAGTATTCATCGAGGTTTACCGTCCGCACACGCGAAAAATCGAGAATGCCCTTCCTGTAATTTTCAACCAGTGTCTGATACGTGCCAATCGGCGAAGAGCCTGTTGCAAGGCCGAGCACGCAGTCGGGCTTCAGAAGTACCTGCGCGCCGATCATGCTTGCGGCAAGCACACTCATTTCTTCATAGGTCTTAACCTTCAAAATACGCGTTGAAGCCATTTCAATACCAATCCTTTCGTTTTGCCGCCGCGGACAGCGCGCGGCATCCTTTATCTACACTATAGCACAGCTTCCCGCAAAAAGGAACCCCCTGCGCACCTTTTATACGCCCTTTTTCACGGCATTCCGACGCCCGGCCAGCGACCCGAACGGAATCTGTGCCAAAACGACCGCCGCAAACACCAGCGCGCAGCCGAGCGCCTCCCGGCCCGACATGCCCTGCCCCAGCAAAAGCCAGCCGGAAAGCGCTGCAAAGACGGATTCCAGACTCATAATCAGGGAGGCCACCGCAGGCGGCGTATCCTTCTGTCCGAGAATTTGCAGCGTATAGCCGACGCCGCTGGAGATCAGAGCCGTATACAGGATCGGCCCCCAGCTCAGCAGCACGTCCTGCCAGTTCGGCGTTTCCACAAGAAACGCAAGTATGGTGGAAAATATGCCTGCGAAAAAGAATTGCAGGCAGGAAAGCTCCACGCCGTTGACGAGCGGCGAAAAACGATCCACCAGTAGAATATGTACGGAAAAACAGGCGGCACACAGAATGACAAACAGGTCGCCGGAACCGATTGTAAAATTATCTTTAATGCTCAGCAGATACGTGCCAACCGCCGCGATCCCCACGCTGATCCAAACAGGCAGCGCCACGCGTTTCTTCAGAAACAAGCCCAGAAGCGGCACAATGACGATGTACAGCGCCGTGAGAAACCCCGCTTTGCCGACGGTCGTGAACTGGATACCGATCTGTTGCAGGCAGGACGCCACACCCAGAGCCAGGCCGCACAGCGCGCCGCCGCCCCAAAGTGTTTTGCGGTAATTTCCCGCCGCAGGCTGCGGTGCCGGCGCACGCCTGCGCCGCAGGAGCCAGATGGCCGGCAGCAGGCCGAGCGCCGCGATGAAGTTGCGCACGCCATTGAACGTAAACGGCCCGAGCCGATCCATGCCAAGGCTCTGCGCCACAAACGCCGTTCCCCAGATGAGCGCCGTCAACGTCAAAAGCAGCGCACCTCTAAACTGTTTCAAAAAAATCCCTCCAAACTCTGCAAACCGGACTCAGCTCTCCGCCTGTGCGTTGTCGCGCGTCAAATTCTTCATCCAGTTGTACCGGTTGATCTTGACGACGGCGACGAAACACTTGAGGATCTGGTCCGACTTCAGGCAGGCAAACACCACCCAAGGCGCCGCGCCGAGCATATACGCGATAATTGCCGAAGGCAGCACGACAAGGAATACAAAGATCGTGTCGTTCTTAAACACAAAAGCGATGTCGCCACCCGACTTGACAAGGCCAAACAGGCAGGCCGCCTGGTAGCAGGTGCCGACAATCGAAATCGAGATCACGTTGATGAACTGGCGCGAATACTCGATGGCAGCCGGACTCGCATTGTACAGGCTGATGAACGGGTCGCGCAGCAGAAACACCGCAATACCCGAAAGCACGCCAAGCCCAAGGAAGATGACCTGCGTGGTGCGCGAATATTCGCGGATCTTATCGATGCGCCCGGCACCCACGGTTTTGCCTGTGATGATGCCCACGGCGCTCGAAAAGCCGTTCATCGCGATATACATCATATTGTGCAGCATACCGGCGATGCTCGTCGCCGCAATGACGCCGGCATCGAAGCGGCCGAGAATGATCGTCTGCCCCATCATGTTGACCGACCAGACAATCTGCCCGCCGACAATCGGCATTCCATAGCGGATAAAGTCGCGCGTCAGACGGCGGTCGCTTCGCAGCAGATCGCGAAAGCGCAGGCCGAGTTTGCGGTCCACACACCGCACATAAACGACCATAACCGCCGATTCAATGATGCGGGAAATCAACGTGGCGATGGCTGCGCCGGTCACGCCGAGCGCCGGAAAGCCAAGCTTGCCGAAAATCAGGATATAATTGAGCGAAACATTCACGCCGAGCGCGACGAACGAGACATACAGGCCAATTTTCGCCGTCTCTACCGCGCGCATCGATGCGATCATCACCTGAGAGATGCAGAAAAACAGGTAGGAAAGGCTCACAATGCGGACATAAGGCGTTCCCATCTGCACCACAGAGGCATCCTCCGTAAAAATCCCCATGATCTGCGCCGGAAACAGGAACGCCACAAGCGTGACCAGCACGCCGATAAGTACGGCAAAGCGCACGCCAATGGAAACGATTTTTCGGATGCTGCCCGTATCGCGCTTGCCCCAATACTGGGCGGCCAAAATCAGGATGGCGCCTTCCACGCCCGCGACGAACATTTGCAGCAGCGTTTGCAGCTGATTGCCGACGTACACGCCGGAAATGGCGCTGTCGCCCAGCTTGCCGACCATCAGGTTATCCGCGAAATTCACGGCGAACGTGACGGCGTTTTGCAGCGCAATCGGGATGGCCAGCCGCACCAGCGTTTTGTAAAAGTCTCTGTCCCTTGTGAAAAACATCTTTCTGCACTTCCTTTTCAATACAACCCAAACTCAGCGAAAACCGCACAAAACCGGCTTTCTGTCTGATTATAATGAACCCTGCCGAAAAAGTCAATACAAGCGGCGCACAGGCCGGGTAGAGCGATGCCCTCTCATTCCATAGAATACCCCGTTACACGACAGATTTGCGGAATCCTCTTGACAAGCACGCGCGCAGTCGGTATACTGAACACAATCTATTTAGCATTGCTAATTAGCATCAGAAAAGAGGTGGTTCCGGTGGACAGCAAATATGTGCAGCAGTTCAAAAAGGGATCTCTGGAGATGATCCTGCTCTGCCTGATTGCCAAAAAGGAAACCTACGGCTATGAAATCCTCACCGAACTCAATCGGAACGGCGCCGCCGTGCTGGGCTACGCCAAAGAGGGCACGGTATACCCCATCCTGTACCGACTGCAGGAGGCCGGCCTGATTCAAAGCCGGCTTGCCCCCGCAGCCGCGAACGGCGGTTCCAAAAAATACTATGCCCTGACGGACAAGGGCCGGCAGGTCTTGGCGGAGCTGCTCGCGTTTTGGAAAAGATACATGGTTTGCGTAAACGATTTCATCCGGGATTGTGATTTGATGGAGGAGGAAACATGAAAGACGAGTATATCCGACAAGTGCAGAAAGCCCTGTCGATTCCAAACGCCAAAAAGAAAGAAGTCCTGCGGGATTTGCAAGAAGCCTTCGTCTCGGCGCTGGAACATGGCGAAACCGAACAGGCCGTCATCGCCCGTCTTGGTTCGCCCGTGGAATTTGCGCGGAACGCACAAGCGTCGCTTGGCATCCCACAGCGGCACCCCGGAAAAGCGAAGCGCCTGGCCGTTGCCGTTTTTCTCCTTGCAGCCGCTGTTTTCTGGGGCCTGTTTCTGTACGTCCGGCTGCATCGCACGCCGGACAGCGTCATCGGCCAGGCCGACACCATGACCTCCATCCGCGTTGCGTCGACCATACCGCTGGACGTTTCGTGGCTGCTTGCGATCCTCGGGATTGTATTTCTGGTGGCCGCCGGCGTTATGATCATCCGAGCAATGCGCAGAAAGCAACGGGTAAAGCGATGAAAAAGATGTATTTTGCCGCGACTCTTCTGCTCTCAATCGTTTTCCTGCTTGGCGGATGTGTCGCGCCTGCCTTGGACTCGCACGCGGCCGATGCGGACTGGCTGTCTTCCGCAGAATGGCAATCTGTCGATGAGTGGCCGGAAAACGACTTTACCGCCTGTGTTCCACAGCCGGAATGCGGCCGCACCGATTCCGTGCTCGACGGCACGGACAGCGGCCGTTATGCCATCATGGTGCAGGACATCACACAGGATGAGTCGGCGGCCTATGTGGCATCGTTGCTGGCGCAGGGATACGTGGAAATGGCTTCGGACGGCAACGCGGCATCCACCGGGATCCTCCTGCAAAAGGCGCAGGTCACTTTGCAGGTCGCCTATACCGACGGTGCGCTCTGTATCCTGATCACCCTAGAACGCGCGCCCTCTTGAGCGCACGGCGCATCGGCCCCCACGTCCCATATGTGCTTTCCAAAATCAAAAGGCTTTCCGCGGGAAAATCCCCCTGCGGAAAGCCTTCGTCTGTATTTTACTGTTCGTGTGTCGTGACAACGCCCACGTCGCCTGCCCCGCCGGTCGGCGGCGTATCCTCTGTCACATCGGTGCTCCCTGTCCCGTCTGCGTCCTGATCCTCTTCCGGTTCAGGCGCCGGCGTCGGCGAGGCGGTCGGCATCGGCACCGCTTCTCCATCCACATTGACCGCTTCATCGGAGAACAGCTTTTCAAGCGTCTGGACGTCCGCTTCGCCGGTTTCCTCCAGATCGTTGCCCGCCTGGAAGGCCGAAACCGCATTCACCGTCACTTCGCCATATACGCCGCCGTATTCCTCCGTGAGGTAGCCGAGCTGCGCAAGACGTTCCTGCATGGCAAGCACGGCGTCACTCTCATCGCCCTGCTTCAGTGCGGTATATTCAGCTGCGGGTGCTGCGGACGGCGACGGGGACGGGGAACCGAGCTCCATGGTCACGGAAGGCTCGCTCGATTCCGTCAATTCCGGATAGGCGAGACCCATCATTTCAATGGCAGCCGTATAGACCGTTCTGCCCTGCCACTCCATGTAATGCGGGTCGATTGCATAAACGCGTCCGTTCTGGACAGCCGTCAGCTCCGCATACTGCGCATCCGCAAGAATCTGCGTGCGCACCTCCTCCGGGCAGAAGATCATCGTCGGGTCGCTAAGCTTGAGGTCTTCATAGGTAAAGGTACCGCCCGTGCGGCCTTTGAAAATATTTGTCAGGCCCATATAGGACATCATCACACTGCCAAGCTGATCACCGGTCACCGCCGCGCCATCCATATCCGAAATGTAACACGCCGTGACCACCGTATTGCTTTCAGGGACAAGACGGGCCAGATCGTCGAGCGAAGAGAAAATCTTCTGCGCAGCCTTGATGCCGGTCGTTGCGCCCGTGGAGGTGCCGTTGAGCGCGGAACCCACCTCGGAGTAGAGGCGTTCAAAATCCTCGCGGTTTGTGGCACGGTTCAGAAGCAGCACCGTGATGCCGGCTTCCTCCAGCGTTGTGCGCATCGAGTCGTCCATGGTTTCGGCCAAGACGAGATCGATCCCGCTGTTGATGATCGTGGCCGAATCCGTAGCGGAAATCTTTGTGAGAACCTCCAGATCTGGCTGGGTACAGTCCTCGCTTGCCAGCGCCAGACTCGTCTCATAGCCGATGGCCAACACAACATCCGCCAGACTGCCCGAAAGCACGGCGACTTTTTCCGGTTTTGCATCGATCGTCACTTCGTTGACCGTAACGGGGTATTCCTGTGTAATCACGCCGGATTCCATGCTGACCGACTGGGAACAGGCCGCTGTAGAAAGCGTCAGCAGCACGCACAGTGCGACAGCCGCAGCGCAGCGGATCCATTTCATCATCTTCATAAGCCATCTGCCGAAAATCGGCAATCCTCTCTTTCCCGAACAGAATCGTGCGGAAACGCGGTGCCCAACCGCACCGCCGCCCGCAAGAGATAATACACAGTATATTTTAACCGCTTTCCCCCATAGTTGTCAACCTTTTTGACAAAAAACACTTGACTTTTCCGGCAAAACCCGGTAAAATAATATGCGCTATCAGAAATATATTGGTAGGATGCACGCAAGCGTATCGAAATGGTCATAGCGGATCTGACTCGAAAATTTTCGAAAAAGTGTCAGTTTTGTCCGCCTAAAATCCAGTGTTTCTGCGGGCTCCCGCAGTTCGAAAAACCGAATATTTTGCAGTTCTTTCCGTCAGTTCTTTCCAAAAGTTTTGGGAACGATTTTCGGATCGACATATGGAGAGTTGTCCGAGTGGTCGAAGGTGCAGCACTCGAAATGGTCGACCAGACTGTTCGTTTTGTCCACCCCAAAACCCAGCAGTCATGCGGGTTTGTCTCAGTTCAAAAAAGTGAATATTTTGCTGTTCTGCCCTGTTGTTCTGTCCTCAGTATTTTTTCAGAATTTCAGGCTTAACATATGGAGAGTTGTCCGAGTGGTCGAAGGTGCAGCACTCGAAATGCTGTGTTCCCAAAAGGAACCTAGGGTTCGAATCCCTAACTCTCCGCCATCGTCGTCACAAGCTATGTATCGCTTGTGACGATTTTTTTATCAAAAATCATCCCGCGCTCACGCCGCTGCTCCTCCTCTCCCCCAAAAGTCTACCGACTTTTCGGGGGCCCCATGAAGCCGTAACCATGCGGGTTTGCTGGACTTTTCTTTTTTTCTACAAGTGGTTTGTGCCCAACATTTTTTGCGGGACAGAACAGCTAAACATAGATATTTTTTATCTTGCAACCGCTTCATCGTCAGATTTTTCTATCTCACTCCACTTGCTCTGAAAACCTTCAGCGTCCGGCAAAAACATTCCTCCCACCATGGCCTGTGCGGAGGATATCTTTGACGAATAATCCAAATGCGCATAGATGTTTGCGGTTGTACTGAAATCCGAGTGTCCCAACCAGTCCTGGATCTGTTTTAGAGGAACGCCATTGGCCAGTAATAGGCTGGCACAGCTGTGCCCTTACGGTATAATAAGGACAAACGGGAAAACCCAGTGTTTTCAAGGGTTTCAGCGTTTGTCGTTGCCTATTCAATTCCTTTTCCAACCTTGATAGCCAGCGAAAAATCTGTCGAATGATGGGAGGTGTCACTTAAAAGACAAAATTGAATACTGCTGCAGCGGTGCGGTGTTTTACCGGACCGCTGCTTATCAGGGCGTTTCATCTGATCTGATGGGCGCCCTTTTTTTGCGCCCATTTTCAGAAATAGGAGGAAATTTACATGGAACTGAATGAAGAAGAAAAAAGGCAGTTGTTTCAGGTTGATGGTGACTGCCAGGCCAAAGTGTTGGATGAACTGTATATGACAGCCCGTTTTACCCGTAACCCGGAGCAGCGCGATATGGTGCGGGGACTCATGGCAAAGCTGCGGGTTCTGTCAAATGAACAGTGCATAGATTTGGTGAAGGACATCCAGAAGAACTATCATCTGCCTTACCCCCGCACTATGGGTGAGCGGATCGCGCTGGCCCGGCAGCAGTCCGGGGCTGAAAAGTTGAAAGGGCATGACATCATGGCCCTGGAGCGGTTTGACCCGGAGGTACGCCACATGGTTGTCTTTGATGTGCTTTCTTTTGAATCCCCTGTCGGAGATAAAGGCGATAAGATGCGCCTGTTCCTCATAGACGAGGGGTATCGGAAAGCAATGGAGAATCAGGAACGTGGCTTTATTAAAATTCAAAACCATGCCAAAGTACACAATGGCTATCTGAACTACGACCATAAGGACAGAGATTTGTAGCTGTCACTTATAACAAAACATCAGGAAGGAGGATGTCAAATGGCAGTGTTCAGAGTTGAAAAGACAAAAGATTTTACGGTCATGTCCAATCACCATCTTCGGAATGTATCGCTGTCTTTGAAGGCAAAGGGGCTGCTGTCGCTGATGTTGTCCTTGCCTGATAATTGGGACTATACAACGAAAGGGCTGGCCCATATCTGCAAGGATGGAGTGGATTCGATCAGCAGCGCGATCAAGGAGTTGGAAAAGCAGGGGTATCTTACCCGGCGCCGGCTCCGTGACTATCATGGCAGGCTGGGCGACATTGAGTACGTTATCCATGAGAAGCCGGTGCTTCCCGATGGGCATGATACTGTTTTGCCACCTAAACGGGAAAATCCAAGACAGGTAAATCCAAGACAGGTAAAACCTGTTTTGGGAAAACCTGAACAGGAAAAACCCGCCCAATTAAATATACAAGAATCAATTACTGAAAAATCAATAACGGATAGATCAAATACCCATCAATCAATCTATCCGGCTTCTGGAAGGATGCCTTCTGGCAGTGCGGAGATGGATAGGGATAGGATTGATCGGATAGATACCTACCGGGAAATCATCAAAGAAAATATTGAATTTGAGGCTCTTGTCCAGCGGTATGGATATGAGCGTGTGGACGAACTGGTTGAGCTGATGCTGCAAACCGTCCTCTCCCAACGGCCATATATCCGCATTGCCGGGGATGACTACCCCCGTGAGGTAGTAAAAAGCCGCTTCCTGAAAGTGAACTTCTCCCATGTGGAGTATGTGTTCGACTGCCTGGATAACAACACGACCAAGGTGCGGAATATCAAGTCTTACCTGCTGGCGGCTTTGTATAATGCCCCGACTACCATGGACAGCTATTACCGGGCCGAAGTCAATCACGATCTTTACGGATAGAGGGGCGGCTTTGATGACAGAAAATATCGCAGAAAGGAGGCCGAGCGCCATGAAAATCCATGAAACGCCGAAACAATGCCGAGCTTGACTCAGGAACAGATCACCCAGGCAAGGGAAACGGATCTGTTAGATTATCTGCTTTCCCACGAAAGCGGTGTGCTGAAACAGGAAGGCGCCAATTATCGTCATAATGAGCATGACAGCCTGGTTTATGTGGCGAGTAAAAATTACTGGTACTGGAACAGCCGTGGACGAAAGATCAATGCCGTGGATTACCTCATGGAAATTCGCGGGTACAGCTTTGTGGAGGCTGTGGAACGGCTGACAGGCAGCGGAACCCCTGCTGTTTCTCATTATACAGCTTCCGGCAGCCGGGAACAGCGGAAACCGGTGGAGAAAAAGCCCTTCCGCCTCCCCAGGGGGAAACGCTGTGCCACCTTTGCTGTTTCTTATCTCCAACGCCGGGGAGTCCATTCGGACATCATCAGACGGTGTATGCAGTTGGGCCTATTCTATGAGTCCCGCTATAACAACGAGGCGGTTTGCGTTTTTGTTGGCCGGGATGATACCGGTACGGGCCGGTTTGCCTGCGTCCGCGGAATTGCAGGTGACTTGAAAAAGGACATCAGCGGCAGTGATAAGCGGTTTAGCTTCTGCTACCCGCCGGATCAGCCGGGCAGCCGCCACCTGGCGGTTTTTGAGGCTCCGATTGACGCCCTCTCCCATGCTACGCTCCAAAAGTTGGAGGGCTGGCAATGGAATGGCTACCGGCTTTCCCTGGGTGGGACTTCCTCTGTGGCCCTGGTCGCTTTCCTGGAGCGCCACCCGGAGATCACCCGCGTTGCCCTCTACTTGGACAATGACCTTGCGGGCCGGGTCAACGCCCGGAAAATCAAGGCACTGCTGAAATCAGACCAGAGGTTTTCAAAAATCCGGGTGTCTGTCAATCCTCCCCGCAGCGGGAAAGACTACAATGAGAAATTACAACGCACGCTTCAAGCGATCCGCGAAGAAAAACACGCCAGCCACCAGAAACAGGCGGCTGTTTTAATTTAGGAGGAAAACCCAATGAATAACGACAAATCCGCGATTCAGGTAATCGCCGGGGCTGCCCGCTGCCCGGAATACAGTCCGTCCATGGTTAAGGCTTTGATGAAAAAGCTGGAAACCAATGAAAAAGCCTTCGCCCTGCTGATGAATGTCACCCCTTCCACGGTGCGCCTTTGGACAACGGGCGCTGCCCATCCCTGCGGCATGGCCCGGAGGCTGATGCAGATTTATGAATCCGGGCCGGAAATCGTAAGTAAGATTGCCGGGGAAAGCTGCCCGGAGAAAGGAGGACGCCGGACGAGTGAAACGAAGGAACAAACAGCTTCTTGCAGAAAATGAATATGTAAAAGAACTGCTGGCCGTTCTGAAAGAGAATCCTTCCCCAAGCGGCAGGGATTTTGCTGAAATGGTTGCCCATGTAGGCGAGCTGGAAAACCGGCTGGCCGAGGCCGTAGAGGAATTGAGAACCATGCGCCAGGAGCTTTTGCAGGTGCAGAACCGCTCCCTGAAAGCTGTTCTGCAAAGAAGCTGTAAAGCGTTGGAACAGAACATTTCTAATATGAGCCGGAAATTGTCAGAACTAAAGAAGCTCATAATTGGAGGGTGTAAAGAAGCCCTTGCTGCCTTTAAGAAACATGGTACGGCTGCCCTGGATGGCCTTTCCCGCTTTTTTCACATCAAGCCGCTGCTGGAGGGGATCAAAAAGGCGGCAGACGCCAGCATCCGTATTGACGATAACGCTGTCTCCAAAATCCAGAATTTTGCTGCGGAGTATCACCAGGCGGGCGGGCATTTGAAAAATATGGGCCGGACCCTGATAGGAAAAGAACCGGTGCAGGAGCCTAAAGCCCCCGGCAGACTGTCTAAAGTGATTGCCGCTCCGTACAAAGTCAACCGGGCCTGTATGACCGCCGCAAAGCGGAATATTGAAAAGGCTATCGGCAGCCTGGGCCGTTTACAGGAATCCTCAGAGCGCAGGCCAGCCGTTTTGAAGGCCATGCAGGAAAATAGTGAAAAGGTACAGCCTGCGGCAAAAAAGGAGGCGCCGGTTAAGGCGGCGGACCGGGTGGAATTATGATGATGCGTACAAAAACAGATCTATTAGATACAATCGCAAGACGGTTAGGGGTGTCCCTTCCAGACCTGCGGGACTGGTGCCCGCTGTTATCTTTGCAGGCGCTTCTTGAAGTAGATAACCGTGCCTTTCCCGTAGAGGAATGGAACCGGGCGCTGGCTTACCTTTTAGGCAGACCTTGCGCCTTTTCTTATGTCTTTGAGGCAAAAGCATATACCAAAACCGTGATAAGGAGGTGGTGGTTTTAGTTGGCGAAGGAAATTGTGCATGAAGATTTTGGTGAAAAGATCGGCGGCGCTAAAAAGGACCTTTGGGCCGCCCGCGGCCTGTATGTGGATGACCTGCTGGGGATGAATGAGCGCGAGGCCGAAAAATATGTGAAAAAGGATAATGTCTGGAAAAAGCCGGATTATGCCGCCTTAATCAGATCCGGCGTCCCGGTGGATATTCTGTACTTTCGGAAAGTGGTGCGTGACAGCCTGAACGCCTCCCCGCGGTATCTGCGTTCTGATGATACGCCGGAAAAGCGCCTGGCGCGGCAGAAAGAATATATCGCAACCGTCCGGCAGGTACAGGAAGCCGTTGAAAAGGTTCAGACAGTGCAGGATGCCATGGATGTATTCGATGCTCTTATTATTGACGGCGGTTACTGCGAGCGTATTTCCCATGGGATCGGCGGCGGTTATATCCGGGCCACCCAAAAGGGCCGGGATAATCCGGTCATTACCGATAAGCTGGTAAATGCCCTGTACTTCCGAGGGGAACGGGACTTTGAGAGAAAAATCGTCCAAGGGGCTGTAAAAAAGCAGTTTGGCGTTCCCGCTGAACAAAAGGTCCCCCGCGGCTATGACATCCGGTTCAATGACGGCAAAAGGACCTACTCGAAGAATAATGACTGGATTCCCAATACCTACTATATCACAAAAGGCTATACGATCCTGAAAACGAACTTTGCCACCCGTGAGGAAGCCCTGAAATGGGTACAGGATCTTGCCCGGCAGCGCGGAGCCAGCGGAAAACAGCGGTTTGTCCCGCAGCAGCTTTCCCGCGTCCGGCGTACTGGCCCGGATTACCGCGGAAAGCGTGATGTGATCGGGCAG
>DBPP01000027.1 GCA_002305575.1 Ruminococcaceae bacterium UBA1417 | reverse complement strand
ATAACATATTCTTAGGAGGGGTTTGTTATATCCATTTAACTACGGAGGCATAACGGCAGCTGCGGGCGCACGGTTTTCATCTCTCTGCACAGGCTGTATTTTTTATTTTACCGCACATCTCCATGTTTGTCAAACGGAACATTTTTGGAGAAGGCGGCACGCCCGCCCATATATCCCGTACAAAAAAGGTTGCATTCTGTCGGAACTTTGCTTGACTATTCCCATGACATGTAATAAAATAGTTGTGTATGGCTTTGAATTTACATAAGACAGTTTCCGCACTGAAAAACGCCGTGCAACAGGCGGTTTGCAGGAGTGCGTGGAAGGGATTTTGCTATGGTTTTTGCCGATCTTTTTTTCATCTATTTTTTTCTGCCTTTATGCCTGATTGCCTATGCAGCGGCCAAAAAGCTCAGTGCTAAAAATACAGTGCTCATTGTATTTTCCCTGATCTTTTACGCCTGGGGTGAGCCGCTCTGGATTTTCCTGCTTCTGTTCAGCTCGGTACTGAACTGGTTTGTCGGTATACAGATTGAAAAACACCGGAATACGAGCGGCGCCAAGCTCGCCGTGGCCGCCGGCGTTTCGATCGACATCCTGCTGCTGCTGATTTTCAAATACAGCGCGTTTTTCGTGGAGAACATCAACGGCGCGTTCGGCGCATCGATCCCCGTGCCACAGATCACGCTGCCCATCGGCATCAGCTTTTACACCTTTCAGGCCATCTCCTATGTGCTGGACTGCTACTGGGAGACGGTGCGCGTACAGAAGCATTACACGAAATTTCTGCTGTATATTTCCCTGTTCCCGCAGCTGATCGCCGGGCCGATCGTCCGTTACAGCGTCGTCGAGGATGAAATCGACAACCGCAGCACCACGGTAAACGACCTGTGCGAGGGCGCGCTGCGCGTAATTTTGGGCCTTGCTAAAAAGGTCATCCTCGCAAATAACCTGTGGGCCATTGTCGACACATTCTTCGGCAAGGACATCGCCGGGCTATCTGTGTTTGGCACCTGGTATACCGTCATCACGTATTCCCTGTATGTGTACTTCGATTTCAGCGGCTATTCGGACATCGCCATCGGTCTCGGTCGCATGTTTGGCTTCCATTTCGACGAAAACTTCCGCCACCCCTTCGCCTGCAAGACCATCGCGGAATTCTGGCAGCGGTGGCACATTTCGCTCGGCTCCTTCTTCCGCGACTACCTGCTCTATGTCCCGATTTTCGGCAAAAACCGCAAGTATGTGAGCCTGTTCCTCGTCTGGTTCTGCACCGGCATGTGGCACGGCGCCGCCTGGAACTACATCCTGTGGGGCCTGTATTTTGGCTTCTTCATTTTCTTCGAACAGAAACTCGGCAAAAAGCGCATAAAGAAATGGCCGATCTGGTGGAAGCATATCTACAGCAAGCTTGTCATCGTCATCGGCTTCGGTATTTTCTTTTTCGAGGATCTCGGCCAGCTGGGCCAGTTCTTCCTCAATATCACCGGCATCTGCATGCTGACGAACGGTGCGCCGCTTGCAGACCCGATCACATGGTCTTCGCTGCGCAACAACATCTTCCTGCTGGTCGCGGCCATTGCCTTCAGCCTGCCGCTTTTGCCGAAGGTCAAGACGTATTTTCTCGAGAACAAGAGCGATACGATCTACGCTGTGGGACGGGTCGGATCGGTCGCCGTGTGCCTTGTGCTTCTGGTCATCCTGAGCATTTTACTCGTGGATTCCACGAACAACCCGTTCCTGTACTTCCGATTCTAAGCGAAAGGAGATTGCTGCACCATGCCTCATACCACTCCGGATGCGCCCCAGAAGAGCGCCGCAGAGCTGCGCGAAGAGCGCGCCCAGCATCGCCGCGCGCGGCTGCAAACCCGGCTTTCCATCGTTTCCGTCGGCGCCTGTCTCCTGGTTTTTGCGCTGATCGCCCTCTTTCTGCTGGTGTTTCCGCGCTCGACCGTCTCGCAAATTGAAAACCGAAGCCTCGCAAAGTTCCCCACCTTCTCCTTTACGGACTATTTTTCCGGCAAATTTACGGCCGACATCGCGACCTTTTACGACGATACGGTGCCCTATCACGACGCCTTTAAAAATATGAGCAATCAGATGAAGTCCGCTTTCGGCATGCGGGTTTTCTCTACGATCGCCAGCACGAGCGACGAAAAGAGCAATGCGCCGGCGGCCTCCCCCACGCCTTCACCGACACCCGATCCCTATGCGGGCTTTGTCGGCCGGGACGTCCTCGCCGAATTTGTGCAGGCGGCCAGCGCTTCGAGCGAGCCGTATCAGCGGGATTATTCGGCGGAAACCAACAACACGCTCGAATGGGTCAACAACCTGCTCATGGTCAACTGGGACAACCATTGGCGCTGCATGGAGCCCTTCGGCGGCGGCAGCGGCTCGAATTACGCCGACGCGCTCAACGACCTGCAATCCAAGATCGACGCCGACGTGACGATTTGGTCCATGCCCGCGCCGACCTCCAGCGCCATCTACACGCCGAAAAACGCGCTCGACTACGTGGCCGATCAGGCCGAGTGCTTCGACAACATCGCGGCAAAGCTCAACGACGGCATCCGGTCCGTCAACGTGGTGGACGTGATGAAGAAGCACACAGAGGAAAACATCTACTGCCGTACCGACCACCACTGGCAGCCGCTTGGCGCATACTACGCCGCCCGCACCTTTGCGGAAGCCGCCGGCGTGCCTTTTGCCGACCTTTCGAATTACGAGAAGGGTGTCAATGAAGGTTATGTCGGCACGATGTACGGCTTCTCACAGGATTCGCGTCTGCTCAACGACCCGGAGGATTTTGAATACTACGTGCCGCGCGCGGATTACGAGGCCTACTACTACGACGCCTCTTTCAACTACCTGTACAGCGACGACCTCTTCGCTGAAGTGGACACCGCGAATTCCTATGTCATGTTCCTCGGCGGCGACGATTACGTCGTCAAGGTGGACACCGGCGTGACGAACGGCCGCAAGCTGCTCGTCATTAAGGACAGCTTCGGCAATGCGGAGATCCCGTTCTACACGAGTTCCTTTGAGCAGATCTACGTGCTGGATGTGCGTTACTTCCAGCGCAACCTTGTCAACTTCATCGAGACCACCGGTGTGACCGACGTACTCTTCACCATGTCCGCTTACTCTGTTGTCGGCGATAACGGCGACAACATCGCCAACCTGATCAGCCAGGACGCGGACAGCACAATTACGGACGAACACCCGACCGGCACGGCGACAGCCTCCGCCACGCCGGCGCCGTCGCCCAGCGCCTCGCCGGCAGAATGACAGCCGCGCAGAAAGGAAGTGCCTTATGGTCGAATTGGAATATCCCTTTGACGCCGCCTATATCATAAAGAAACGCCGGGCCATTCGCAAGGCTTTGCTTGCGGACGGCACGACGCGCATTCAAAAGCGCATCGCCGTGCTCGGCGGCTCCACGACGAGCGATATCGTCAAGACGCTGGAGCTGTTCCTGCTGAACGCCGGCATCGAACCCCTCTTCTACGAATCGGAGTATGCGCAATATTTTCAGGACGCCATGTTCCCGGATGAGACGCTGCTCGGGTTCCATCCCGATATTGTGTTCATCCACACGTCGAACCGCAACGTCACGCAGTGGCCGGAAACGGCCGACGACGCCGAAACGATCGACGCAAAATTCCACGCAGAGCTCGACAAATTCACAGCGATGTGGCGGAGCATTCAGGAGAAATTCCACTGTCCGATCATCCAGAACAACTTTGAGATGCCGCTTTACCGCCTGCTTGGCAACCGCGACGCGTGGGACATCCACGGCCGGACAAATTTCCTCACGCGCCTGAACGATGCGTTTTACGCGTTTGCGCGCGAGAATGAGAGCTTCTACATCAATGACCTCCAATACATTTCGGCGGATTACGGGCTCAAGGCGTGGTCGAACCCGCTGTTCTGGAACATGTACAAGTACGCGATGTGCTTCGAGGCCATTCCGTCTTTCGCGTTCAGCGTCTCGAACATTATCAAATCGATTTTTGGCAAAAATAAAAAAGCCCTTGCGCTTGACCTGGACAACACGCTTTGGGGCGGCGTAGTCGGCGACGACGGTGTGGACGGCATTGAGATCGGTCAGGAAACCGGCGTTTCCCAGTCGTACTATGAATTTCAGAGCTACGTCAAGCAGCTCAAATCCATCGGCATTGTGCTGACGGTCTGCTCGAAAAACGACCGTGAAAACGCGATTGCGGGTCTGAATCATCCCGAGGGCGCCCTCAAGCCGGATGATTTTGTCATCATCAAGGCCAACTGGGAAAACAAGGACCGCAACATTGCGGAAACGGCGGCCGAGCTAAACATCCTGCCCGACGCGATTGTTTTCGCCGATGACAATCCCGCTGAGCGCGAAATTGTGCGCACGCAGATTCAGGGCGCAGCCGTTCCGGAAATGGACGGCGTGGAAAACTACATCACGACGATTGACCGCAGCGGCTTCTTTGAGGTGACGTCGTTCAGCGAGGACGATCTCAAGCGAAACGAGATGTACAAGAAGAACGCGCTGCGCGCCGCAGAAATGGCTTCGTTTGGCGATTACGGCGAATACCTGCGCAGTCTCGAGATGCGCGCCGTCATCGACGATTTCTTGCCGGTGTACATCGCGCGCATCACGCAGCTCACAAACAAGAGCAACCAGTTCAACGTGACGACGAAGCGCTACACGCCCGCCGAGATGGAGGAAACCTTCCAGAGCCCTGAATACATCCGCCTGTACGGCAAGCTGATCGATAAATTCGGGGACAATGGCGTCGTATCCGTCGTCATCGGCAGGAAGCGGGAAAAGACGCTCGACATCGAGCTCTGGCTGATGAGCTGTCGCGTTTTAAAGCGCGACATGGAGCTTGCCATGCTCGACCGCCTTGTGGAGCGCTGCCGCGCGGCGGGCTTGGAAACCATTCGCGGCTACTACTACCCCACGGCAAAAAACAACATGGTGCGCGGCCTGTTTGAAAACTTCGGCTTCCAGAAGGTCAGCGAGGATGAAGCCGGCAACACGGTCTGGCAGCTTGCGGTGGCCGGATATACGCCGAAGAATCAGGTCATTGCGGTTTTCGGCAACGACGCCGCCCTCTAAAAATCCACATTGGGAAGCACAAAAGCACAATATAAATTTGTATTGCAGAAAGGACGATTGCAATGGACAGCAGAGAGATCTTCAAGCGGCTTGACCGCGTATTCCAGGACGTTTTTGACGACGACAGCATCCATGTGACGCCGAACACCACGGCCGACGACATCGAGGACTGGGACAGCCTTGAGCACATCACGCTGATTTCCGCCGTGGAGCGCGAATTCCGCATGAAGTTCAAAATGGGCGAAATCTCCTCGATGAAGAACGTGGGCGAGATGGCCTCCATCATCCAGGCCCGCACAAAGCTCTAAGGCAGAAAAGCAGGAAAGCAAAAGAAAGGAACCGCCGTTCCGGCATGCCGCCGGTCTGCGGTTCCTTTTTTGTTCGGTTTACTTGTAGCGGTTCATAAAGTCGCGGTAATCGTCGTCCCGCCGCGGTGCGGGTCGCGCCGTATTCCGGCTGCCGCCGCTGCTCCGGCTGCTGCGCCGCTGCGTCGCGCCCGTTCTGGACGGAGCCGCCGGTCTTGCCGCGCCGCCCTGTCTGCGTCTGCGCCGCGCCTCCATGCGCTTTTTGCGCACGCTGCGCCCGTGGAGATACGCCACCACAACCAGCACAATGCCCAGCCCGATCACCACAAGCACCACAATGCCGATGCCTTTGAGGATCGTAAGAAAGACGTTGCCGCTCTCCTTCTTTTCGGTGCCGGACGCTTCCGCGTTTTCATCCGCTTCCGGGCTCGGTGACGCGCCGGACGCCAGCTGCTGCGCGCGCACAAAGGCTTCCGCCTTTTCGGCAGCCGCCGTGACAAAATTCGTCACGGCCGCGTCGTAATTCTTGTTCGTGAACTCCGTCTCGATGTAGTCGTTCATCAGGCTCTTGAGCACGCTCAAAGTGAAGCTCTCCTGAAAATTCTCGGTCGGCGCCAACCAGTAATCCTCGTCCGAAATGGAGAGCACCAAAAGCAGGCCGTTGCCGCCCTCGCCGCCGAGATTCCAGTCCTGCACCACCTGCGCCGCATACGCTTTGCGTTCATCGGCGGTGGACCCCGGCATGAGGTCCATCGTCACCACGGCCAGCTGCGCGCCGCAGTTCTCGTCGAGCGCCTTGCACTTTTCAACGACGGCAGTTTCCGTTTCCGTACTGAGCACATCGGCCCCGTCGTATACATACAGGTTCTCCGGCCGGGCAGGTACCGCGGCCGGGGAGGGCGACGCCGATGGGCTGGCGTCGGCGGACGCATCGCTGTCCGTATCGTCAGCCAAAACCGTTACGCTGCCGAGTGTGAAAAGCATCGTCAGGGCAAGCAGAAGCGAAAGTATCCGCCGCCTGCTCCGCGCGCGTCTATTTTTCAAAACAGCCCGTTGCTGCATAAAATCCCCCATCCTTATCCGATATACTTTAGATCTATTCTACGTGGATTCGGCTCCCGTGTCAAGGAAAACCTGCGCCGCACGTCATTTGAGCTCGACAATGGTCACGCCGCTTTCGCCTTCGCCGTACACGCCAAGGCGGAAGGATTTCACCGCTTTGTGCCGCTTCAGATGCTGCTGAATGCCGCTGCGCAGCACGCCGGTGCCCTTGCCGTGGATGATCGTGAGCTGGTTCAGATTGCGCAGCAGCGCGTGGTCAATGAACGCATCCACCTCCATCAGCGCTTCCTCGAGGTTCATACCGCGCACATCGAGTTCATTGCGCACCGTGCTGTCCGGCGCGGATTTCGTCACGTTTCGGTGGCCGCCGAGTTTTTTCTCCTTCTGCTTTTTGTCCGTCAGACGCAAATTCTTCATCGGCACACGCGTCTTGATGATGCCGGCCTGCACAAGCACCATGTCGCCGGTTTTGGGCGGCTCCAGCACCGTCGCCGGCTTATCAATGTCGTAGATCAGCACGTTGTCGCCGACCTGCAGCGGGCGCGGCAGCACATAATCCTCATCCGCGCGCTTTTCGCGCACCGGGTCGCTGGCCTTTTCGAGATTGCGGATCCCGGTCTTGAGGCGCGCCTTTTGCTCCGCCGAGAGCATGGCGTTCTTCTCGCGGCGCAGCGCGTCAAGCTCGTCGAGCAACCCCTGCGCCTGCTGGCGTGTTTTCTGCACGAGCGCAGCCGCTTCGCGCTGGGCGCGCTCGATCTCGTGCTTTGCGTCCTTTTCTGCGCGTTCGCGCGCGGCCTCGGCCTCGCGCATCATGCGCTCGGCGTCCATACGGTGCCGCTCGGCGTCGCGCCGCTCGTCCTCCATCTTCCGCCGGCTGTCCTCCAGCCGCGTGACGACCTCTTCGAACATCGTGCTTTCCTCGGAAACGAGCGTTTTGGCGCGCTCAACAATCGTCTCCGGCATCCCGAGACGCTTTGAAATCGCAAACGCGTTCGACTTGCCCGGCACGCCGATCAAGAGCCGGTAGGTCGGCCGCAGCGTCGCCACGTCAAATTCGCAGCAGGCATTTTCGACGCCATCCGTGCGCAGCGCGTACGCCTTCAGCTCGGCGTAGTGTGTCGTCGCCATCAGCTTCGCGCCCTTTTCCCGCATGGCTTCGATGATCGAAATCGCGAGCGCCGCGCCCTCGACCGGGTCGGTGCCGGCGCCCAGCTCATCGATGAGGATCAGGCTGCTGCCGTCGGCCTTGTCCAGAATGCGGATGATGTTCGTCATGTGCGCGGAAAACGTCGAGAGCGACTGCTCAATGCTCTGCTCGTCGCCGATATCCGCGAGCACGTGGCGGAACACGGCGATCTCGCTGCCCTCCGCCGCCGGAATCATCAGGCCGCACATCGCCATCAGCGTCAGAAGGCCGGCGGTCTTGAGCGAAACGGTCTTGCCGCCCGTATTCGGGCCGGTGACGATCAGCGCGTCGAAATCCTGCCCGAGCAGCAAATCGGTCGGCACCACCTTGTTTTTATCGATCAGCGGATGGCGCGCCGCCTGGATGCGCACGCGTCCCTGGTCGTTCAACCTCGGCACAACCGCTTTCATCTTGTAAGCGAGCTGGCCCTTCGCAAAAATCAGATTCAGTTCTACAGCCGCGCGATAGCTCTGCACAATGCCGTCGGCAAACTCGCCGACCTCGCGCGAAAGCTCCGCGAGAATGCGGTCGATTTCCTCCTGCTCCTCGGCGCGCAGCACACGAATCTCGTTGTTCGCCTCCACAACGCCGATCGGCTCGATGAACACCGTCGCGCCGCTGCCGGAGGAATCGTGCACAAGGCCCTTGACCTCGTTGCGGAACTCCGCTTTGACCGGCACGACGTACCGGCCGCCGCGCTGCGTGACGATGGCTTCCTGCAAGTATTTCTGGTAGGTTTGTGAACGGATCATTTTGTCGAGCTGCTCGCGCACGCGCAACGACGCCGCGCGGATCTTCCGGCGGATCGCGGCGAGCGCCACGCTTGCGGTGTCGGCGACCTCCTCCTCGCTCGCAACGGTCATGGCGATGCGTTCCTCGATGAACTTGTTCGGCTGCAGCGTCTCAAAGCGGTAGTCGAGCGCTGTTTTGACGCTCTCGCTCTTTTTTCGCCAGTCTGACACACTGCGAATCGCGCGAAGCGTGGCCGCCACGGCGAGAAACTCCGGCAGGTTCAGCACGCCGCCGGCCTGCGCGCGGCGCAGCGCATTCGTCACGTTTGTCATGCCGTAAAACGACGGCGCGCCGAATTTTGCCATAAGCACGAAGGCGTCGTCCGTTTCCTGCAAAAGGCGCTCCACATGCTTCAAATCCGTATCGGGTTCGATCTCCACCGCAAGCGCCGCCGCATCCGCACAGGTGGTCTCCCCCGCGAGCTGCTGGAGGATCTTGTCCAGCTCCAGCGATTTATAGTCTTTCTGCATAGTTTGCTCCCGTATGGCGGGCGCGCAGCCGGCGCGGCAACCACCGCGCCGCAGACCGCGCGCCGCCGATCTCAATCCAAAAAAGTTTTATAGAATTCCAGCGTTTTCGGCACGGTGTGCAACGTGCGCACGACGCAGCTCTCCGTCGCGGCGTTCAGGATCCGAAGCGCCGGCTCCGGCAACGAAAACGCATACAGCTTTTCAAAATCCGAAAATACAATGTGCCGCATCGCAGTCAGCACGCCGGGCGGCAGCGCAATGTACGGCTCGCCCGTATCTTCAAAGCAGTTCTTGCAGCGGAGAATGCCGCTGTCGGGTAGAAAATACATCACGTCCGATTCATATGCCGCGCAGTCGGCGCAGGCCACGAGGTCCGGCATATAGCCGGCGAGCGCGAGCATCCGGAGCTCTGTCAGCGACTGCAAAAGCCGCTTCGGACGCGTGCCCTTCGAAAGAAAATACAGCGAATTCAGCACAAGCCGCAGATATTCCTCGGAATCCGTCTCCTCCGGCACCATCAGGAACGCCAACTCGCAGAAGTACTGCGCAAGTGAAAGCGCGCCGATATCCCGGCGCAGCCCGAAAAAGACCTCGATCGGTTCCGCGTCGTCAATTATGTATTTGTCCCGCCCTTTGAAAATCGAAAGGCGGGTGTAACAGAGCAGCTGCGTCGCCGCGCTTTTGCTGTCCCGAAGGTTCTTGGCGCGCCGCGCAAAGGCGCGCAACACGCCGGCATCCTTCGTCAGCACCGTAACGAGCCGGTCGCTTTCGCCGATCGTCTGCTCCTTAATGATTAACCCCTGTGTTTTGATCTGCATTCTGGGCTCCTGCCGTACGGGCCCCGGCGCCCGGATCGCGTTGGTGCCGGAGCTGGGCGTAACGGATGTAGTCTTCGACGCTGCCGCTGTGATAAAAGCTGTTCCAGGCCCGGTTCTCCGCCTCGGGCACCGGGGGAAACTCCGCCTGCGGCACATCGTGCAGCGTTCGTCTTTCGCCGGAATCCATCATGTCAAACACCATGCCTTTCTTTTGGGGCCGCATGCACGGCCGCCCCGTTTTAACGCCTCTACCCTTAGAGTATTTGCGCTTTCCGAAAGGCTATGACAGGAAAATAAATCTTTTATCGACAGATTCCGGCAGAAATTTTGCGAAATATGTGTTAGGGCGGCTCAATTCAGGAGATCTTTCGGATCAAAGCCGAGCGACGTCAGCACGCCGGGCCGCTGTCTCCAGTCCTCCTTGACCTTCACCCAAAGGCGCAGGTTGATCCGGCAACCGAAAAAGCGCTCCATGTCCTCGCGCGCCTTCGAGCCAATCTTTTTGAGCATCGCGCCGCCCTTGCCAATTAAAATTCCCTTGTGCGTATCGCGTTCGCAATAGATCGTCGCGTCGATGTCGGTGATGTCGCCGCGCTCCTTCATGCTCTCGGTCACGACCGCCACGCCGTGCGGGATTTCCTTATCCGTAAAGCGCAGGATCTTTTCGCGCACGATTTCGGCGGCGATCACGCGCTCGGGCTGATCCGTCAGCGTGTCCTCGGAGAAGAAATGGCCGCCCGGCTGCGCCAGGCGCATAAGCTCGTCCCGCAGCGCATCCATGCCGTTGCCGTCGCGCGCTGAAACGGGAACAACGGCGTCAAAATCGTAGAGCTTCGAGAGCGCGTCAATCTGCTGCATCAGCGGCGTCTTGTCCTCCAGCAGGTCGATTTTATTGATCGCAAGCACGGCTGGCAGGTCGAGCGACTTAAACCGCGCGACAAGCTCCTCGTCCGCTTTTGAAATCTTCGTGCCGGCTTCCACGACAAGCAGGCAGGCGTCGACGCCCGCGACCGACTGCGTGACGCTCTTGACCATGTAGTCGCCGAGCGAATTCTTGGGTTTAATCAGGCCGGGCGTATCGATGAACACAAGCTGGATCTCCCCTTCAGTCCACACGCCCATGATGCGCGTGCGGGTGGTCTGCGGCTTACTCGAAACAATCGCTAGCTTTGTGCCGATCAGACGATTCAAAATGGAGGATTTTCCAACGTTGGGCCGCCCCACAATGGCGATGAACGCCGATTTTTCCTGCATGTAATTCGGTGTATCCATAGTTTGCTTTCCTTTATATCTATCTATATCTATCCTTTTGTTTCGCCGCGCAGCACAAAGCGTTCAATCCACTGCGCTGCACCGTCTTCATCGTTTGTTCCACAGACGAAATCCGCCGCTTCCTTCGCCTGCGCAATCGCGTTGCCCATCGCAACGCCCGCGCCACAGCGCCCGAGCATCTCGACATCGTTAAAATCGTCGCCAAACGCGGCAATCTGTGTCAGGTCCACCCCCTGCTGCTGTGCCACAGCGCGAATGGCCTCCATTTTCCGCGCCCGCCGGTCTGCAAAGCGATACCAGCACCCGTCAGAAAACGCATGCATGCCGCATTGTGGAAAACGCGCCGCAATGGCCCGGATCGCTTCCTCCCGCGCGCATTCGACCGTAATCTTATACGCATCCTCGGTCTGCGGCTTTGTCAGGTCGAGCGGCAGCGCATGGGCGTAATCGGGGTCATCCGGCTCCTGCTGCGTCGAAAAATAGCCGGAATCGGTCTGCATGGTGATCGCCCGCATGCCCGGCGCCTGGCGCAGTGCCTGCAACAGCGCTTCGGCGGTGTCGGCCGCGAGCATCGCGCGATAAACAACGCGTTGTCCACAGCGGGCGAGCGCGCCGCCGGAGGAAATCAGCGCATCGGGACAAATCGCGTCCACGTATTTTTGCGCATCCCGCTCGCCGCGCGCCGTCGCCACGACGACGTGGATTCCCTTTTGCCTACACGCGCGCAGCACCGCACGCGTATACGCCGAAACGGATTTATCCCCGCGCAGCGCCGTGCCGTCCAAATCGAGTACAACCATCCGCATTTCCCGCATCGCCTTCAATCTCTCTTCTTCTTTTCAAACAGCGACGCAATACCGAGCGGACCGAGTATGACGAAAACAATCGCCAAAACGGCGGCGATGAAAAAAACCGGGCACCACAGGGGCGATGTGAAAATCCGAACGGCGAGCGCCCAGAGCGCTTCGGGCCGCCAGAGCACCGCCACGCCGACAAAAGCGGCAAAAACGGCGCTGATCAGCACCGCTCCCGCCGCAATATCCTTTGTTCTGCCAATAAACGGATTGTAGCTTTTCTGCTCGTAATCGCAGAGCATCTCGATCGCTGTGTTGAAACCCTCGGCCGTGATGACCAGTGCGATAGCCAGCAGCAACGCCGCGAATTCCCCGCGGGATACGCCGAGGAAGCGCGCAAAAAACAAAACGTATACCGCCGCTGTCAGGTGTATACGCATGTTCCGTTCTGTTTTAACCGCAAAAAGGATGCCGCGCGCCGCATCGCCGAAACTGTCGGCGAGCGTGCGGCGCTTTCCTTTTGTCTTCCAGTCCGGTACCATATCACACGGTATAGCTGGACGTGCCCGGCAGGCCGAGCTGCGTCATCACATATTCTTCCTTCTCGCGCATCCGCACGCGCTCCATACCACCGTTTTCGTGGTCGTAGCCGAGCAGGTGCAGCATCGAGTGCGCCGTCAGGTAGCCGATCTCACGCTCGAGGCTGTGGCCATAGCGCTTCGCCTGCTCCACGGCCATCTCCATGGAAAGCACAATGTCGCCGAGCACCTTGGCGCCGGTATCGCGGTTGATGTCATACACGCCGTTTTCGCCCATCGGGAATGAAAGCACGTCCGTCGCGCTGTCCTTGCCGCGGTACTGCGCGTTCAGCTCGCGGATCTGCTCATTATCGACGAAGGTCACGCTGATTTCAGCGGAATCCTCAAATTTCTCCATCCGAAGAACCGCGTGGCAGCAGCGGCGGATCAGCATGCGCACGCCGGTAGGAACCTTGACCGCCTTCTGGTTGTTTGTGATGATGACTCTGATTTTTTCCATATGCCAAAATCCTTTCGCTTCGGGAATCCCCGCCGGCCCCCCGCTTTGGTTTCTGCGGCGCTGAGCCCGGGACTCCGGGGGTTATTTTGAAGCGGACGCCCTTTCGTACGCCCGTATAATATCCTGTACCAGCCGGTGCCGCACGACGTCCTTTTCCGTAAAGCGAAAAATCGAGATATCGTCCACATTGCGCAGCACGCGCATCGCGTCGCGCAGGCCGGATTTCTTGCCGTCGGGCAAGTCGATCTGCGTGATGTCGCCGGTGATGACCATCTTTGAATTGAAGCCGAGGCGCGTCAGGAACATCTTCATCTGTTCGCAGGTGGTGTTCTGCGCCTCGTCGAGAATGACGAAACTGTCGTCGAGTGTGCGGCCGCGCATATACGCCAGCNNATATCAACTTATATAAATAGGGGGATATATCCCATGAATAAAAATCAAGGATTCACGTTAATAGAGCTGTTGGTGGTCGTTTTAATCATCGGCATTTTATCGGCGGTGGCATTGCCGCAGTACGAAAAAGCGGTGGAAAAAAGCCGTATGTCCGAAGCGATGACGCTGGCGGCTTCCATCGGTAAAGCCGAGCAAATATATTATATGGCCAACGGCGAATACGCCGCCGATATTGAAAAGCTGGATTTGGATTTCCCCGGTGAGAAAGTGAATTATTACGTGCCTTCGGTGCAGACGAAAAACTTTGTCTGCCGTCCGACGGGAGGCCCCTGGTCGGACGCCTTGGCGGTATGCAGCCGCCTGCCGCGCGAAAGCATTTACGCCATTGTATATTTAAAAACCGGGCAGATGGCGTGCCGCTGGTATAACGCAAAAGGCCAGGCGTTTTGCAAGACCTGGGGCCCCGTAACGGGAAGCCAAGTTAATTTGTCGTAGTTTTGTTTGATAGAAAACCCCCGTTTTAAACGGGGGTTTTTAGTGAGTGCATAGGGTGTAACGGCCGCCGGGCGGTGGATTATTTGGCCAGTACGGAAGCGATAATTTGTTCGGCCTGCCGGTCCATTTCCGCGCGGGCTTCGGGGGTGTTGTCGTCCATGCCGGACAGGTGCAGCGCGCCGTGCGTGACGTACATCATCATTTCCTGCAATACGGTATGGCCGAAATGTTTGGCGTTTTGGCGCGCTACGGGATAGCATACAAAAATATCGCCAAACGCCCACGGCTCGCCCATATCAAAGGGCGGCGGCTCGTGGTTAAACGAGATTACGTCCGTAACATAGTGATGGTTCAAAAATTCTTTGTTTACGCGCAGGATTTCCGCCTCGTCCACAAAAATCACGTTCACTTCCACGTGCCAGTCCGCAAACTTTTTAAGTCCTTTTGCCAGCGCCGCCTTAAAGAGCCCCGTTCGGCGCAGGTATTGGGGAATATCGGTTTTATAAAATATATGCGCAATCATTTGGTTTTCCCCGCCGCGTGTTTTTTATCCCATTTATCATAAGCGGCCACAATGTCTTTTACCAGCGGATGGCGTACGACGTCTTCGCCGGTGAACTGAACGAACGCCACATTGTCCAGCTTGCCCAGCACTTCGGCGGCCTGGATAAGGCCGCTTTCTTTTTTGTTGGGTAAATCAATTTGCGACAAATCCCCGTTTACAATCATTTTAGACCCTACGCCCATGCGCGTTAGAAACATTTTCATCTGGGCGGGCAGGGTGTTCTGGGCTTCGTCCAAAATAATAAACGCTTTTTCCAGCGTGCGGCCGCGCATATACGCCAGCGGCGCAACCTCGATGTTGCCGCGCTCCACATATTTCTGGTAGGTCTCGGCGCCGAGCATGTCGAACAGCGCGTCGTACAGCGGCCGCAGGTACGGGTCAACCTTCTGCTGCAAATCGCCGGGCAGAAAGCCGAGCTTCTCGCCGGCCTCCACCGCCGGACGCGTCAGGATGATGCGGTTCACCTGTTGGGCGCGGAACGCCGTGACCGCCATCGCGACGGCAAGATACGTCTTGCCGGTGCCGGCCGGGCCGACGCCAATCGTGACCGTGTTCTTCCGGATATTGTCGCAGTACGCCTTCTGCCCCACGGTCTTCGGCTTGACGGGCTTTCCCTTTGCCGTAATGCAGATGCAGTCCTCCGCAAGCGGCATCATCTGCGCCTCGCGGTCTTCCCGCACCATATCGATGCAGTAGCCGACGTTCTGATCGTTGAGCGCCTCGCCCTTGGCGATCAGACCAAGCAGGCTTTCCACGGTGCGGGCCGCCTGCGCGACGCCGGCCTCCTCGCCGGAGATTTTAAGCTGCGAATCCCGGCAGGACAACGCCACGTCAAACGTCTTTTCTATGCGCTTCGCGTGCACGTCAAAGCTGCCGAACAGCTCCGCGGCCGCCGAAGCATTTTCCAAAACAATGCTTTTTTCCAAATTATGCTCCTTCAGAAAGCCGATGCGTCCCTCCACGCACGCTTTCATGCAAAATCCCGCGCCACCCCACAGGGCGCCGGGCGTGCGGCGCAAAGCGCTGCGCTTTTGTGCGCCTACGCAGATATTATAGCATACTCCTTTCCATTTTGGGCATGAAATTTTAAATGAAATTTTTTCAGTTCGCTGTGCAATTCCGACAAACGCACCGAAAATGTCGCCCTTTTCCGTCAATTTTCCACCGAAATCGGCACCTCCTGCGCAATGTTTTCGAGGCAGACGCATTGTGCAATGGCGTATACCACCCCATCCCGGACGGAAAAGCGCAGCGTTTCTGAAAGGAGGCTGCCGTCTTCCCCGAGGTACGCGGCCTGCAGGACACGGATTTTTTCTTCGGCGCGCTGCTGCGCCTGTTCCTGCGTGAGCGTCACGGTCACCGGTTCCGCCTGCGCCACGCGCAGCGTTTCCACCCAGACGGGCAGCGCCGTATCGAGCAGCTCGAGCGTCTCCCGGCTGTAGGCCGTAATTTCGCCGTCCGGCGCGCCGGAAAGGCTGAGCGGAACGCGCACGCCCAGCACAAAGAGCGCGCGGCGCTCGCCCACCGCCGTCTCCCGTGTAGACTCAAACGTCAGCGGACAGCTCGCCGTAAATGTGTGGCGCGTCTCAGCCATCACCGTCGCCCGCGCGTGGGAAAGCAGGCGGCGCATCGGCTCCTCGCTATAGGGGTCGCCGATCTCCGTCACGCCGGAAACGAGCACTTCCCCCTCGGCAACGGCGGAGCCGACCTCGGCCAGCACCGTACCACTTTCCGCCGCGATGGACCGCACAAGCCCGGCGCGCGCGGCCACGACGTCGTACGCGCCGCTGTGGTCGGCCCCCGTTTCCTTTTCAAGCGCACTGCGGACGTTCAGCGTGATGAAGCAGCCGTCCGTGTTAAACGAAGCCCAGGAAATTTTCGGCAGCACATTTTGCAGCTGTACCGCCGCCAGCGCTTCATCGAGCGCGGCGCGCGGCGCGCCGACGTATGCCCCGCAGTCCTCGGCCACATCGAGGATCTCGCTGTGCGCGTACGGCGCGTCGCCCGCAATTTCGATGCCCCAGTAGAACCCGGAAAGCCAGGCGTAAAGCGCGATGCCCAGCGCGACGCCGAGCAGAAGGCCGGGACGACGCAGGGCGCGGCGCAATACAAACGGCCAACCGCGCCGGTCGACGAGCCGCACCGCAGTGTGCGTGCGGATCTTCACCGCGTGTAACCGGCGGTACTGCTTCGCCCGCACCGTCAGAAGCAGACATGGGCCGTCCTGCCGAATTTCGAGCGGCGTGATGCCGCTGCGCACCGCCACATTCATAAACCGCGCCGTATCGCCCGAAACGCGCGCCGTGGCGGCGCCGGCTACCCAGCGCGTGATGGCTTCGATCACCGGTATGCCACCTCCTCAATTTTTCCGGTCAGCACGGCATAATCCTCCTCCACGCGCACGAGCCGCAGGTTCTTGCCCTTGACCCACACCTGCTGCCGGCCGCATCGGAAGCCGACCTGTTCCACGCCGTATTCAAGGATACCGTCGCAGCCTTCGAGCACCAGGCGGTGGCTGCCGAGGATCTCGGTCCGGATTGTGCCGCCGGTCAGTCCAAAGCGGACCTGCGCCGTTTTTTCTCCCATGGCCGCACCTTCTTTCTCCGCAATAAATATGCGCGCCCACCGCCGCATATACTGTGAGGAACCCGGCAAACGGAGGAGGAAACCCATTTGAAAGGTCACGCCTTGCCCGCGCCCCTGCGCGCCGCTCCCAAAACGCTTCGTACGGCGCTGAGCGCCGCGGCCCTGCTCGCCTTCTGCGCGCTCGCGCTAGTGTACCGCACGGATGCCGCAACCGGCATTCGCAACGGCGCATACGCCTGCCTGAACACGCTTGTCCCATCGCTGTTTCCGTTTGTGCTGCTCGCCTGCCTGCTCTCGAAAAGCCGGGCAGCCGTCTGGCTTTTCCGCCCGCTTGCCCCGGTGCTGCGGCACGCATTCCATCTGCCGCCCTGCGCCGCCCCGGCACTCATTTTCGGCCTGACTGCCGGCTACCCGACTGGCGCCAAAATCGCAGCCGCACTCCACGCGGACGGCCGGCTGACCCGCGCACAGTGCGCGCGTCTTTTGTGCTTCTGCACGGCGCCCGGTTACGCTTTTGCCGCATCCTACACGGGATCGGTTGTACTGGGCAGCGCGCGCACCGGACTTCTGCTCTTTTTCGCCTGCCTTTTGGCGCCGTTGCTGACGGGTGTGTGCCTCGCGCGGTTTGCGCCGCTGCCTGCCAAGACCGCCGCTGTGCCGCCCACCGCCTCCGGCAGCTTTACGGATGCCGTGCGCGACGGTGTCTCGGCCATGGTCTCCATGTGCGGCTTTGTCGTCGTTTTTTCGGGACTTCTGGCTGTTCTGCACGGCGCCGGTCTGTTTCAGGCCGGTGTATCCCTGCTTGCACGGCTCGGCTTTACCGTGCCAGACGCCGGCGCGCTCGCTGCATTTTTCCTCGAGGTGACTGCCGGCACCGCGCACAGCGCGTATTGGCACACCGCCCCGGCGATTGTCGCGTTCGGGCTCGGTTTCGGCGGGGTCTGCATCCATTTGCAGATTTTCTCCTTTTTCCGAGATGGTTTTCCGCTGCACCGCGGCCTCTACCTGCTCTCCCGGCTCTGGAACGGCCTGCTTGCCGCCGCCTGCTACCGCGCGCTCGCCTTTGTGTTTCCAGCGGCGGAAAGTGCGGCGGCCGGCGGCGCTGCTCTTGCCGCCGCGCCCACGGCGGGCAGCACCGCCGCTTCGGCCGCGCTGTTGGCGCTCGCCCTCTTTTTCCTTGCAGCGTGCCGGACCGGCGTCCGTGGACCGAAAAAATTGTAGTGGAAATTTGCCCGCCGGAATGGTACAATAAGCGTATCTTCAAAACGGAGGCATACCACTTTGTTCGGACGAAAAAACAAAAAGAACCGCGATGCGCTGTTCGGCCGCAACATTGCGCCGAGCTGCGCCTACTGCGCCTACAGCGTGCCGGCGCAGGACAACCTCAAATGCCGTCTCGGGCAAATCCCCGACCAGGGCTGCTGCAAGCGCTATGTCTACGACCCGCTGCGCCGCGAGCCGAAGGGCGAAGCGAAACTGGCGAGCTTCAGCGCCGAGGATTTCAAGCTATGAAATACCTCGGTGCCTTCCGGCTGCGCCGCTTCTGGCTGCTGCTGCTCCTGCCTGCGGCTTTCGCGCTGGATCTCGCCGCGAAAGCGTCCCCGGATTTTGCGGAGTGGTACGCCGTGACGGTCTACCCGGTTTACGCGCAGTTTTTCGCCGCCATCACCGGCCTCGTGCCGTTTTCGATCGGAGAATTTTGCCTGATCGCACTCGTTGTGTTTCTGCTCGTCTATCTCGCGCGCGGCATTTACCGACTGATCCGCCACAAGGAGGCGCGTTTTGCGCGTCTGGTGCGATTTTTGTCGATTCCCGTCCTCATGGCCGTGTGCATCGCGTTTTTGTGCGTCACGAATTACGGCACCAACCACCGCCGCTACGCCTTTGCCGACGTCAGCGGGCTCACCGTGCGGGAATCCACCGCCGAGGAGCTTTACGACCTGTGCGTGGCGCTGACCCAGGCCGCGAACACGCTGCGCGAGGACGTGCAGGAGGACGAAAATGGCGTGTTCTGCCTTTCCGCAAGCCTTTCGGACAGCGCCGCCCGGGCCAAGACCGCCTTCAACGCGCTGCACGACGATTACCCCACGCTGTATACGACCGGCACGCCGAAAGCCGTCGTATTCTCCGAGGTGATGTCCTACCTCGACATCAGCGGTATTTACTGCCCGTTCACCTTTGAGGCAAACGTGAACGTCCACATGGACGACGTGGCCATCCCCTTCACAATGTGCCACGAGCTTTCGCACCTTTCGGGCTATATGCGCGAGGACGAAGCCAACTTCATCGCATTCCTCGCCTGCATCCGCAGCGACGACGCAGACTTCCGCTACAGCGGCGTATATCTCGCCATGGTACACGCCACGAACGCGTTGTACAGCACCGATTACGCACTCTGGGAACAAGTGGCCGCCCTGCGCAGCGAGGCGCTTCGGCGCGACATTGCCTCCAACAACGCCTATTGGGCCCGGTATGACACGCCCGTGGCCGAGGTCTCGAACAAAGTCAACGACGCATACCTCAAGGCCAACGGCCAGACGAGCGGCGTGCGCTCCTACGGCCGTATGGTGGACCTGCTCCTCGCCTACTACCGCGAGCAGACGGCGGCCTGATTCAATCGGCCGGGTACAGAAGGCCGCCTGAGTCTTTGGCTCTAGTATCTTTCCGCCACCAGAACAGTTTTACGTACACAACCCGAAAGCGTCGCGGTGACAGGCGCCTCCAGACAGTCAATATACAGCAAAAAAATCGAGGCAGAGTCGACAAACTCTACCTCGATTTTTAACTTTGTTGCAACCTGATCGGGAATAATGGCCCCCGGTTTAAAGTCTTTGTTGTGAAACGCAACCCTATCAACCGCCGCTTTGCCGCTGGTTGTAAACGGGAACTCAACGATTTTTGCTCTCGCGCACCTCGCGCAGGATTTCGTCCAAATCGTATTTGCGCGGTGTCGCCGCCTTCGGCTGCGGGGCAGGCTTCGTCGCGGGTGCAGGCCTTACGGAAGGTGCAGGCTTTGCTGCCGGCGCCGGTTTTGCCGCAGGCGCCGTTTTCGGCCGGACGCTTTGCACGGGCTTCGCCGGCTGCACCGGACGCTGCACGCGCCCCGGCTGCATGGAAACCGGCGTACTCGGTATGATCGGCTGCTCCACCGTATAGTCTGCGCGGTCCGGCACCAGCGGGATCTCCCCCGTCAGCGCTTCCGTGTCATACTTGCGCGCCACAGGCACGCGGTCGTGCTCGCGCGCTTCGATACGCTCCTCGTAGGCCCGGGCGGCTCGTTCGGCCTCGCGGTGGCGGCGGTTGCGCATTTCCGCCTGTTCGATTTCATCGAAAATTTCCTCGCGTTCATCCCGGTCCCGGTCGTGCAGGCTCGAAGCGCGATGCCAGACAATCAGACCGATGATGCCGATTACGCCGACACCGGCGAGGATGAAACCGGTCACAAACAGCGCGGTACCGATGCCGTTGCCGGCCTCCAGCTGGTCAAAAATATTGTCGGTCGCCAGCGTATCGTCTTCGTCGGTCTCGACTGTGGCGGCGTCCGTTGTGGTATCCGTGGNNCGGCGTCCGCCGTATCCGCGCTGACTGGAAAACCGCACAGCAGCGCGCACAGCAGCAGGGCCGCGAGCCACGACGCCCACTGTTTTGTATGCATCCATTTCATATCGTTGATCATTCCCTCTCCGCCGCATAACTCCCCGCGGCGCACATTCCATGTTTATGTACTGTCATTTTAGCATATTCGGGGGAGGGATTCAACGACAAATTTCACAAATGTCGTTTGTGCAGCCGCACCGACAACAGCCAAGATGCGGAAAAGGCCGCGCCGGATACGGCAAGCAGCGCCGCGGCCAGCCAATCCGCACGGACCAGCGGGAAAAAGGCCTGCAACGGTAAGGCATAATCCGGCATTCCCTGCACGGCCAGAGAAATCAGGAGCAAAAGCAAAAGCAGAACGGCCGTCAGCGCCACACAAACCCGCTCCCCCTTTTCTACGCCGAAGCGAAACAGGATGGGCAGCAGCAGTGCCGGCCCCAACACGCACAGAGCGGCAGCCATACCCACGCCGCCAAACCGCTCGGGCAGAAGCAAGACGCCCATCCACGCGGCGCGGAGCATTTCCGCCGCGGTACCGGCAAGCGCCAGAACCACGGCAAGCGCCAGAACCAGTAGGTATTTCACCGAGACGAGTTGCGCCGCAGAATACGGCAGTGCGCGGCTGAACGCGTCCCAACCCGCTCGATCTTCATAATTCATCAGCGTCAGCGGAATCGTCACACCTGCGAGCATGCCGGAAGAAATCTGCCATACGACGCTGCCGCTAAGCGCCGAGCCGGCCAGAAGCACCAGCAGAAACGCCAGGAAAATTCGGCACTGCTTCCAAAGCAGACACCCATTGAGGTAAAGCAAGCCCTTCATTTACAGCCTCCAGTCTCCGCATCGCAGCTCATACGTGCGGGCGGTAAGCGCGGATGGAAAGCAGCCACGAAAGCGCGAAAAGCACGGCGGCCGCCAGAAGTATCTGTCCTGCGGGCGCGCCTTGCGCCGTAAGCTGCGGCATATCGTCCACCGTCGTCGAAACGAACACCATACACCCCGTGGCAAAGCCGAAAACGACAAAATACACAATGCGCGCCTTTTCCACACCGAAGCGGAACACAAGCGGCAGAAGCACGGCCGGAACGAGCAACCCCACCGCAAGCAGCAGGAACAGCACGCCCGCAAAGCTGCCCGCGTCCTCCTTCCCCATAAAAATGCGCGCCAGCTGTGCCGCGGCCGCCAACGAGACGGCCACAACAAGCAGGAGCAGCACAACGAGGTATTTTGCCGAAACCAGCTGCGCCCTTGTATACGGCATGGCGCGGCTAAGCATCGTCCACCCGCTGCGCTCGTCGTAAGCCAGGAGTGTGATGGCGGTGAGGCCGGCGAGCATCACAGGCCACAACAGGAACAGAAAAGGCTTTGTGCCAAACACCGACGCGCCGATCATGACCGCCAGAATCAGCAGCCATGCCTTGCAGTATTTGACCACCATGTACCAGTCCTTCAAAAGCAGACCCTTCACGACTGTCCCCCTTTCTCTTCGGGGCACACATTGGCGCCGTCGCGTACCATAAAGACAAAAATATCCTCAAGATTGACCGGCGTGATTTTCAGTCCGGCCGGGACCCTGCGCCGCTCGACAAGCGCTTCCTCGCCGTATGCCGTGCGCCGCCGGCCGAGTAACGCCGCGGGAGCCAGACCGGAAAGCTGTTCCGCCGTGCCGTGCACGACGCCGCAGCGCTCGAGCAGCCGGTCCTTCTCCGCACAGAGCAGGAGCTTTCCTTCGTGCAGAAACGCCGTATAATCGCAGATTTTTTCGAGATCGCTGACAATGTGCGACGAAATCAGCACCGCGTGGTCTTCGTCCCGGGTAAATTCGCTGAACAGGTCGACGATCTCCTCGCGCACGACGGGGTCGAGGCCGCTTGTCGGCTCATCGAGCAGCAGGAGCTTTGCGTCGTGGGCGAGCGCGGCGGCGATTGAAACCTTCATCTGGTTGCCGCGTGAAAGCGTGGAAAACGGCTTCTCCTGTGGCACGCGCAGCTTCTGAAGCAGCGCCGCATACCGCTGTGGCGACCAACGCCCGTAGGCGCTTTGCAATACCCTGCCGTACTGCCTGGCCGACAGGCAGGCGGGCACGCCCGTCTCATCGAATACGACGCCGATGTCCTCCTTCGTCTGCCGGAAGCGATCGCGGTTGTCGCGCCCCAAAACGGACACGGTACCGCCGTCGCGCTGCACCATATCGAGAATCAGGCGGATCAGCGTGCTCTTGCCCGCGCCGTTTTCGCCGATCAGCCCCAGAATACAGCCGCCCGGCAGCGTGAGGTCAACAGGTCCCAGTGTAAAGCCTGGGTAGGCTTTCACAAGCCCGTGGATTTCAATTGCGTTCGTCATGTTCCAATCGTCCTTTCCAATCTCCAAGCCGATCCTCCCCGCAAGCGCGCGCTTACTCATACAACGTGTGCAGCAGGTCGGCGACGTCCTTTTCCTGCAAGCCGCACGCCGCCGCCAGTGCGATCGCCTCCTGCAAATGACTTTCCATGCGCTTGAGGTACTCCTCTCGGAGCAGCTCCATGTTTTTCGGCGCGACAAAGCAGCCCTTGGCCGCCACGGTGTAAATAAAACCTTCTTTTTCAAGCTCTTCATATGCGCGCTTCGTCGTAATGACGCTGATGCGCAGGTCTTTTGCGAGATTCCGGATCGACGGCAGCATCTCGTCCGGAGCGAGTTGCCCGCTAATGATCTGGTTCTTGATCTGCGTATAGATCTGGTCGTAGATTGGCGCGCCGCTTTTGTTGTCGATCCAGATGTACATTTCCAAAGCCCCCTTTCCTGCACCGGCCGAAAGCGCGCCCACCCCAATCGCCCAGCAGGACGGGCGCAAAATTTTTCAGCCTTCGCATATACTGTATATTTACAGTATATACAGTATATACATGATTGTCAAGAGCGCCGTGCAAAAAAGTCGGTGCAGAATACCGCGGGGAGGCGCGGACGCAAAAGGGCCGCCCCTGTTGGGCGGCCCTCGTCGGTCCTTATGCGTTTTTCGTCGATGCTTTTCGTCAGTGCTTAGAAATCGATTTTTTCCGCAAGATACGCTTCAAGCGCGTCGATGCGCACGCGCTCCTGCTGCATCGTGTCGCGGTCGCGAATCGTCACACAGCCGTCGGTTTCGCTGTCGAAGTCGTACGTGATGCAGAACGGCGTGCCGATCTCATCCTGACGGCGGTAGCGCTTGCCGATCGAGCCGGCGTCGTCAAAATCGACGGAGAAGTGCTTCGCCAGCTGCTCGTAAACCGCGCCGGCCTTTTCGCTGAGCTTCTTTGAAAGCGGCAGCACGGCGGCCTTAAACGGCGCGAGCGCCGGGTGCAGGCGCAGCACGACGCGCACGTCCGGCTTCTCCGCGGTGCCGAGATTCTCCTCGTCGTACGCGTCGCAGAGGAACGCGAGCGCGACACGGTCCGCGCCGAGCGACGGCTCGATGACGTACGGCAGGTAACGCGTGTTGTCCTCCGGGTCGAAGTAGGACAGATCCTTGCCCGAGTGCTCCTGATGCTGCGTCAGGTCATAATCGGTGCGGTCGGCGATGCCCCACAGCTCGCCCCAGCCAAACGGGAACAGGTACTCGATGTCGGTCGTCGCCTTGGAGTAGAACGAAAGCTCCTCCGGGCGATGGTCGCGCAGGCGCAGGTTCTCCTC
Organism: Ruminococcaceae bacterium UBA1417; assembly: GCA_002305575.1. Taxonomy (GTDB): domain Bacteria; phylum Bacillota; class Clostridia; order Oscillospirales; family Acutalibacteraceae; genus Hominenteromicrobium. The sequence continues at coordinate 3,064 of DBPP01000027.1, read as the reverse complement.
GGAAAGCCCGAGGTTCAACAGCCAGTTCTTGCAGTAATCCTTCCAGTAGTAGAACCAGTCGAGGTCGGTGCCCGGCTTGCAGAAGAATTCGCACTCCATCTGCTCAAACTCGCGGATGCGGAAGATAAAGTTACCCGGGGTGATCTCGTTACGGAAGCTCTTGCCCACCTGGCAGACGCCGAACGGCACCTTTTTGCGCGTCGTGCGCTGGATGCTCGGGAAGTTGACGAAGATACCCTGCGCCGTCTCGGGGCGCAAATAGAGCTGGCTCTTTGCGTCCTCGGTGACGCCCTGGAACGTCTTGAACATCAGGTTGAACTGGCGGATGTCCGTAAAATTGTGTCCGCCGCAGTTCGGGCAGGCGATGTTATGGTCCGCGATGTACTGCTGCATCTGCTCGTTGGTCCAGCCATCGGCAGACTCGCCGGAAAAATCCTCGATAAGCTTGTCGGCGCGGTGACGCGTTTTGCAGTCCTTGCAGTCCATCAGCGGGTCGGAAAAGCCGCCGACATGACCGGTCGCGACCCAGACCTGCGGGTTCATGAGGATCGCGGAATCGAGCGCCACGTTGTAGCGGCTCTCCTGCACAAACTTGCGCTTCCACGCGTTCTTCACGTTGTCCTTGAACAGGCAGCCGAGCGGGCCGTAGTCCCAGGAATTGGAAAGGCCGCCGTAGATCTCGGAGCCGGGATAGACGTAGCCGCGGTTTTTGCACAGCGCTACAATTTTCTCCATCGTCTTGTCTTCGGGCTTCATGACATGTTTCATTAAAAATTCTCCTTTCACGCCGCTGGCTGCGGCGCTTTGTGATTTACCCATCATAACACGTTTTTCTGCGGTGCGCAAGACGTTTGCGCCGGTTTTGCGCGAAAAAAGGCCCCCGGCCCTGCCGGAAGCCTTTTGCTTTGGAAACGCCCTCAGACTGTCCCGTTCGCCATGATGCGGCGAATCTGCGGCAGACGGAACAGCACCGTCGCCGCGATCACCGTGGTGATGAGCTCGGGCAGCATATATGCGCCGTTGTAGCACAGCGAATAGAGCCACGGACGGCCGACCCACTCGGCGCCGAACGCGACGAACTGCTCGAAGTTCGCAAAGATGATCGCGCCGGAAAGCAGATGGCAGACAAAACGCAGGAACACGGCAAGGCCCGTGCCGACGCAGATGCCCATATAGCCCTTGTTGCGCAGCGCGCCGGCCAGGCCGATCACGGTGTAGGCGAGGATATAATCGAGCAAAATGGTGCCGATGAGCATCGCCGGCGTCAGGCCCCAGCCGAGCACGCCGTCCATCGTGATGCCGAACACAAGCTGGATCACAGACTCGACAAACGACGCGGCAAGGCCCCACTTCAGGCCGAGCATCACGGAGACCATGACGCAAGGCAGCATGGAAAGCAGCGTGACGGAGCCGCCGAACGGCATCTTCACGACCTTCACGAGGCTGAGCACGGCGCCCAGCGCAACCATGATGGCGCATAGCGTAAGCTTATAGGTGTTGCTGTTTTGATGCATGAAAATTCCCCCAAGGCATAAGTTTCTGAAAAGGGGGCGCTTGCAGCCGACAAAAAATGCGCGCCCCAATTCGGTGCACGCAAAAATACCACGGTCGTATTTCCCTACGTCGGCATTATCCGAATCAGGTTACAGGTTCCGGCGGCTACGCCAATCTCAGCCGACTCAATCGTCAGCGCCCTTTTGTGTCTCTATCATAATACCAACCGCCGGTGATGTCAAGCGGAATTTGCGTGGTTTCGCGGTTTTTCGCGCCTTTCCGGAAGTCGTCTTGCTTTATCGGCGCGTGAATGGTAGAATAAAGGCAAGAATACGGCAGGATTTTGGAAGGAGCCCCTTCATGACCACTCAGACCACACAGAACGAACCGCGCCGCTGCCCGCACAGCAAAAAGTGCGGCGGCTGTCAGCTGCAAAACCTCGCCTACGCCGAACAGCTCGCCTGGAAAAACCGCCTGTGTATCCGGCTGCTCGGACGCTTTGCGCACGTGGAGCCGATTCTCGGCATGGAAAATCCGTACCACTACCGCAACAAGGTGCAGGCAGCGTTCGGCACGACGCGCGCCGGGCGGATCATCTCCGGCATCTACCAGAGCAGCACGCACAACATCGTCGCGGTAGACCATTGCATGACCGAGGACGAAACCGCCGACCGGATCATCGTGGACATCCGGCGGCTGCTGCAGGATTTCAAGATGACGACATACAACGAGGTGACGGGCCGCGGCTTTCTGCGGCATGTGCTTGTCAAGCGCGGGTTTTCGACGAACGAGATCATGGTGGTGCTTGTGACGGGCACGCCGATTTTCCCCGCGCGCAACAACTTCCTGCGGGCGTTGCTGCAGCGGCATCCGGAAATCACCACCGTGGTGCAAAATGTGAATGACCGCTACACCTCCATGCTGCTCGGGCCGAACGAAAAGACGCTCTACGGCCCGGGGTATATCACGGACGTGCTGTGCGGGCTTTCGTTTCGCATTTCGGCCAAATCCTTTTACCAGATCAATCCCGTGCAGACCGAGGTGCTTTACGGCAAGGCAATCGAATTTGCCGAACTGACGGGGCGCGAAACGGTCATCGACGCGTACTGCGGTATCGGCACAATTGGCATGATTGCCGCGAAAACCGCCGGGCAGGTGCTCGGCGTGGAGGTCAATCGCGACGCCGTGCGCGACGCGATCGCGAACGCAAAGCGCAACAACATGCAGAACATCCGGTTTATCTGTGCCGATGCAGGCGATTTTATGGTGGATATGGCGCAAAATGGCGAGACATGCGACGTGCTTTTGATGGACCCGCCGCGCGCCGGCAGCGATCAGGCGTTTCTCGCCTCCGCCGTGACGCTCGGGCCCGCGCGCATCGTGTACGTTTCCTGCAACCCGGAAACGCTCGCGCGCGACCTGCTTTTCCTTACAAAGCGCGGCTATCGCGTCCGCAAAATTCAGCCCGTCGATATGTTCCCCCACACCAACCATGTGGAGACGGTTGTTCTCTTAGGTAGGGAATTAGAGAAAAGCCGCGAACATGTCTACTTGGACTATGAGCCGTCTA
>DBPP01000005.1:56060-56431 GCA_002305575.1 Ruminococcaceae bacterium UBA1417 | reverse complement strand
TATCGATAGCATTTCCCTTCGGTAGCGAAGTTGAACACATTCGTTACGAACATAGCAGGGATGCTTTTCTCGTAAGCGGAGATGTCACCGGCAGCGTCCAGCCATGTGATTGCGCTGCGGACGGGAGTCTTAAGCTCACCAACGGCAATCGGGAAACCATTGATAAGGAGAACAATATCGAGTCGCTTTCCACCTTCGGCCTGCGGGTATACCCACTGATTTGTGACGACGTATTCGTTCAGAGCAAGGTCCTCTTTACGCATTGTTCCGAAAAAACGAATAGGTATCATACGGCCATCCTTGCCGAAGGGATAGGAGTTTTCCTCAAATATCATCTTCTTGAAAACCTCGTTCTGGGTAACGAGGTTGTG
>DBPP01000005.1:0-55904 GCA_002305575.1 Ruminococcaceae bacterium UBA1417 | reverse complement strand
AAAAAACGGACTCAATACAGCTTTGACTGGATTCCTTGCTGTACGCCTCGCCAGCCTTCCTCGGCTGCGGCGATAGTTTCTTTATAGAATCTCAGACCGGTATTGTATTCTTCGATTAGTGCATCCTGCGCTTCAAGCGGTAACACCGGAACTTCCAACTCAATAATATCCTTGTAGTTGATGTTTACCACCACAGTGCCTCTCTGCAGACTTTGAAGCATCTTTATTCCTACCGGCGACTCAAGGAAGAGTTTCAGGTAAGCTCCACGCAGCATGTCTTTTGGCCTGATTACGTTGATGTTCGCAGACGGAATACAGATCATCGGTTGTTTTTCAAAGACTGCGATTTTGACCGTAGTGCCTCTGGCCGTTACAAGAACGTCTCCATCTTCCAGAATGTAGCGTGAGACTTTTCTTTCTTCCTCCTCGATTTGGTCGAGGTGCTCATAATCAATTCCGGTGTCGGTGATGTTTGAGATGTTGATAACCGCCACATTACCACTTTCGGCTTTCGCATTTACGGCCTTACCACGGAATACTGTTGCTGCATCTTTCAAGCGCAACTTTTTTACCGGAGAATTAGAAAATGCCTTGATGTCCTCATCCTCTTCGGAAAAAGCCATATCTACGTTCCAGCCATTGAGGTCGGCAAACTCATCGCTAAAAAGAAGGATTTCGTTTTTTACCACGAGGCTTTTGCATGGCGAGCTCTTGCGGATAGGTTTGTCAGACTCATACTGCTTTAGAACCACATCGTCTGTTCTGCCGGTCGAGAACACAAACAGATAGGTACGAATGGACGTGTACGGTGTAAACAAACCGGCGGGCAGAGCACTTATTTCCTTTATCTTATAGTTGCTCTCGATGTATTCTCTGAGAGCAGCTGTACTGCCGCCGCCAAATGTGATTTTTGCAGGAAGCACCATCACAAGATTGCCGTCCATGTTAATGTGGTATAGCAAATTCTGCACAGCGATCAGGTCAGGCTCTCGGCTGATGAAATCCTCACCGTTTACAAGCACCCGTCCACCAAAGATCGGGATACTGAGTATTAGATCGTATCTCTCGGTGGTGAAGCCATAACTGTAAATATCAGCGGCAAGCAATTTTACGTGCTTGATTCCAGCGTACACGACCGAAAGAAGCTCTGTCTTTATTGCTTGGCGAGAGGTCAGTGTAAACTGGACCTTTGGGTTGGATTCAATCACATCGAGAAGAGAAGGCCCGTATTGCTCGCACTCGGTAACCAGAACCTTGCTGGTGCCAGCTTCGATGTATTCAGAAAATTTTTCGATCAGTACATCCGGAGCAAAAAGCTCTCTGCCGTCGTTCGCAATATTTATAAAGGAAAGAATGCCTCGCTCGTCCAGTGGAGAAAGAGCGTTGTAAATAGTAAAAAACAGATCGGCATCTCCGGGGAAGCGAGGAAGCGTAGCTGATACTTCTTGCATGGTGCGATAAACGGTATCACAGTCATCGCCTTTGCCGGAGAGAGCCTTTTTCGTCATAACGACTCTATAGAGGAGGTCAATCATGCTTGACTGATCCAAAAAACCATAACTTCTAATTACGTTGGCTGCATTGAAAAGGGCTTTATCACTCATCGAGCTCTTACTCATAGAAAGATACCTCCTTTAGCTTTCTGTTAGTATTCTATCACACGAGATTTAGTATGTCAATACTAAAATTAAAATCGAGTGTAAATATTTTGCGGCCGGGTTGAACCTTTTAACTATTCCACACTTTTTAATTATTCCTCTGGCAGCCGGTTTTGAGGGGTAAGTTTCAAAGGCCACAGAACCGGCCAGCAACAATCGAATAAACAGAAAAAAGGCTTCCGAAGCTCTGCTGTAAAACACAGTGGAACCTCGAAAGCCCTTTATTTCAAGCCTTTTTCAGCACTTATGTGCCGGAGAAGGCTTTTTCTGTTTGTATCAAAGACAGCGTTTTTATAGACCCGGCCCGCAAGCCTGCGACGTACTGTAGAGACTACCGCGTAGGCTGTTGGGTGCTGTGGGACGGCATGATGCGGTTCTGCAGCTTCATGGACGAGCCGAACATCCCGGTGCGGGACATGCCGTTTGAGAAGGCCTGGCACCAGCTCCTCGACTACGAGGAAGCGCTCGACTGGCCTGCGGAATGCAAAGCCTGTGAGGCCGCGAAGGTGTGTGCCCGATGCGCGGAAATGGTCTGCACCAAGCAGGCGGCTGCGCGACTGCAAACCGCCGCAGACTGTGCACGTACAAGAGAAATCTGGGAAAATATAAAATTATGATATAAAGGAGAAGCAGTTATGAGCTATTTATCTGGTGAAGAATATATTACCTATACACCTGTGGAAGCGTACGGAATTTCCACTTTTGCAGATGGTATTATTTCTGGCGGCACGGGCGGCGATGCGACGGTGACGCAGGGCGTGCGTTTTTTGTGGGTCTATAACCCGGATACTCCGAATGCAGCCCCGTCCGGTTTTACGGGACAGGGCTGGTTTGCGGATGCGGAGGGTTCCCCGATCTGGTACAGCATTCAATTTTCCGGTATGACACTTCAGGGCATTCTGGATGAATTCGCAGCTGGAACCAGAACAAACTTAAATGATGTGTTCACAAATTGGCAGAATTATGTCGATGCATTGGGTTCTCAGGGGACTGACGCTGTTCAGCAATTCCAGCAAAAATTAGGTTGGACTTGCTGGAGTAATTTGAACCAGGGCGGTTGATGCAGTATTTAGTTGCGGGCTTGTGTTTTGTCGTGGAGAATGTGTTCCTTTCAGAACCATGGCCCTGCTTTGAAAACGTACAAAGGCCGGAAAACGCTTTGTTTTCTCTGCGCATGCAGGACTTTCAGTCGGTCAATCGCGATCTTGCTTTTTTGAGTTTACCGGACGCCGTGCATTTTTTCTCGGCAAACGGCAGCCTTGTGGCAGCAGATACAAACTTTACGCATTTTTATGCGCTGCATATGGAGCCGGGGATAGGAGATGTCCTGCTGGCGTACCTATTTTACACCCATGCCGTGCGTCGGCAGATGCTGAAAATCCATGCGTCCACCATCGACGACAACGGGCGGGGCGTCCTGTTCCTCGGGCCGTCGGGCATCGGCAAGACGACGCAGGCGGAGCGCTGGGCACAGTACCGCGGCGCTAAAATCATCAACGGCGACGTCGGCTTTGTCCAGCGCACGCCGGACGGATATACAGCCTGGGGTACGCCGTGGCACGGGTCCTCGCCGTATTGCCTGAACACTTCGGTTCCGCTCAAAGCGCTTGTCGTGCTCAAGCAGGCCCCGGAAAACCGGCTGCGCGAACTGACGGGCTTTGAGAAGGTGCAGGAGGTTTCGGGCAGCATTCTCTACCCCACGTGGCTCGAGGACGGCATAGCGCTGTGCACCGACACGCTCGATCACCTGCTTTCCGACCTGCCGGTTTACCGGCTGGACAACCGCGCGGACGAGGAAGCCGTGGCGCTGCTGGCGCGCGAGCTCGACCGTATTTCATAACGCATGAAGTATTTAATCGCTTACATTCAAAAATTGATCCGCCGCGTGCGGGAGGGCCGGTTGCAGGAGCTCCTCGCGCAGTGGATGTGGATGGCTCGGTATATCCGCCGGTATTGGCTTATGATCGGCGGATATACCCTTTTGAATATGACGGGGTCTGTGCTGGGCCTTGGCACCACGATGGTGTCGCGCACGCTGGTGGACAGTGTCACCGGCCACAATAGCGGGTTGATCGGCATCGCCGCAGCCGCCTATGTGGGCGTCGGCGTCGCACAGATCTTCATCAGTGCCATCCGCAGCCGCATTGCGCTCAAGATTCANNCTCGATATTTTCGAGCAGGCCATTCAGGCCGACTGGGAGGCCCTCTCGGATTTTCGTCCCGGCGATCTGCAATACCGCCTGAACGGTGATGTGGGCGTGGTCATCAACAATATTCTCACCTTTATCCCGAGTTTGTGTTCGATGCTGGTGAGCTTCGGCGGCGCGTTCATCGTCATGATGCAGAACGATCCCGTCATGGCGGCCATTGCCCTGTGTGGTGCGCCGATTTCTCTGCTGGTTTCCCGCTACAACCTCATCAAAATGCGGGAGTACCAGAAAAAGAACCAGGAATTTGCCAGTGAGAACGTCTCCTTCAACCAGGAGATTTTCCAGAATATGCAGACCATCAAGGCGTTTGGCCTGGTGCAGACCTTTTTCAAACGCTATGAGGACCAACAGGCCGAGGCCATGCGCATTCAGCTCGACCGCAACAAGTATCAGCAGATTGGCAGTATCGCCACACAGCTGGTTGGGCAGGCAATCGGCTATGCGTGTTACGGCTTCGCCATTTTCCGTCTCTGGCAGGGCGATATCACCTACGGTTCCATGACCATGCTGGTCGGCATGGCGGGCTCCCTGCGCGGCTCCTTCAGCTCGGTGGTGAACCTGATTCCAAGTGCTATGCGCGCTTGTATCAGCGCCGGGCGCGTGATGGAAATCACCGGTCTGCCGCGCGAGAAAACGGTCGATACCCCGGAAATGCAGGCTATGCTCGACCGCGCTGCCGAGAGCGGCGTGTGTGTGCGTCTGGACGATGTGACGGTCGGCTATGCCGGCAACCGCGATATCTACACCGGCGCGCAGTTCTGCGCCGCGCCGGGCGAGATCATCGGCCTTGTCGGGCCGTCCGGTCTCGGCAAGACGACAACCTTAAAACTGTTTCTCGGCCTGATCCATCCCCGAAAGGGCGCGGTCACGGTTTCGAGCGGCGGCAGCGCGCCCCAGACGGTTTCGGCAGCCACCCGGCGGCTGTTCAGCTACATCCCACAGGGCAACACGCTGTTCAGCGGCACCATTGCCGAAAACCTGCGGCTCATGAAGCCCGACGCCTCCGACGAAGAGGTCATTCGGGCGTTGCAGACGGCCTGCGCGTGGGATTTTGTACAGGAACTGCCGGATGGCATAGATGAGAAAATCCGGGACAATGGCCAGCGCTTCTCCGAAGGGCAGAAGCAGCGCATTTCCATTGCCCGCGCCATTTTGGCGGATACGCCGGTGTTGCTGTTGGACGAAGCGACTAGCGCGCTGGACGTGGTGACGGAACGCCGTGTCCTGCGCAACATCATTCGCCACGACGCCCGCCGCACGGTGATCGTCACGGCGCACCGCCCCAGCGTGTTTGCCCAGTGCACGCGGGTCTATATGGTGGGCGACGGGCATTTCAAAGAAATTGACAGCGAGCAGCTCGAGCGGTTTCTCGAGGACGGCAGCGTCCCGGAAAAGCCGGCGGCAAAATCGCAAAATGAGGAAGGGAGTGGAGCCGGTTCATGATGCGGCTACTGAAAATTGTGACGGTTGTGGCGCTTGTCGCGGCGGTTGCGGTGTTTGCGGTGTCACAGGCAGCGGCACTGGCGGAAAGCGACAGCACTATCCCCGTGATCTCCGCGGAGAGCGAAACCCTCGAGATTCCCTGCGCCTATACGCAGGAACAACTTCTCGCGGGCGTCACGGCCAGCGACGCAAAGGACGGCGACCTCACGGGCCAGATTCTGGTGGGCGATTTTTCACGCTTCATCGATCCCGGCATCTGCGACCTGACATATGTGGTGTTCGACTCTGCCGAGCATATGGCGACGCTCACCCGCCGGGTCACCTTTACGGATTACCATTCGCCGCGGTTTGCTTTGGCGCAGCCGCTCTGTTTTGAGGCGGGCGCCACAAACCATACGGACGTCCGCGCAATGTTCACCGCCTCCGACCTGCTCGACGGCGATCTGACCGACTGGATCTCCTATGTGGAGACGGATGCGATCTACAGCCAGCCGGGGGACTACACCATCACCATGGAGGTGCGCAACAGCTTCGGGGATACCGTTTCGCATGCGTTCCCGATCCATGTGGTCGAGGAGGGATCCCAGCAGATTGACATCGTGCTTCAGCAGGGGTTGGTCTACGTGATGCAGGGGGAGCGTTTCAGTGCCACGTCGTATGTGGATTCCATCACGGATGCAGCGGGGCATGAATACAGCGTCCGCCAGCTCGAGACGACCGGGCAAGTCGATACCGATACGGCGGGCCTGTATGAGGTCCATTACGAATTGCTGCTCGAGGACGAGGAAACCGGGGAAACCCGCTACGGGCAGAACTGGCTGACCGTCATTGTGCAGGAGGGCGTCGCATGAAGCAGCAACGATTCAACCTGAATGAAATTTCGTGGCAGGGAATTGGCCTGCAAATTCTCAAATACTGGTGGATTGTGGTCGCCTGGGCCGTGGCGGCGTTTCTCGGTGCTACGGGTATCGGGTCGTTGACCTATACCCCGCAGTATACGGCGTCGGCCACGCTGGTCATCCGCATGGCGGGCTCCGATGCCTATACCTCGCTGGTGCAGACGACGCAGATGACCGCCGTGTACAGCGAGATTTTCCAGAGCAGCGCACTGCGCAGCCTGGTTTCAGAGAGCACGGGTGAAGAGGCGGCGGGAACCATTTCCTGCTCGCAGATTTCTGAGACCAACCTGCTGGTGCTCAGCGCGACTTCGCCGACGCCCCGGCAGGCCTACCTGTTTATCCATGCGGCGCTGCAAAACTATGAACAGGTCGCCGGGTATGTGTTTACAAACGCGGCGCTGGAAATCGTGCAGGAGCCGTCTGTGCCGGAAACGCCCTCCAACGCGTCGTTTCTCATTTCGCACCGCGTGGAGCTTGCGTGTCTGGCGGCTGTGGCTGCGGCGGGTCTGATTGCGCTGATTTACCTGTTGCGCTACACGGTCAAGACAGCGGATTCCGCCGCCTCGCTGTTGGACGGCACGGTGCTCGGCACGGTGCAGTTTGAAAAGCGGCAGGGTATGCGCGGCCGGAGACGCAGAGCCAAGGGCCGCAAGGGCGTGCCGGCGCTGTTGTTGAACTCCCCGCTCGTGAGCATGGATTTCGCGGAGACAAGCCGCCGCATGGCGACCCGTCTGGAAGCGCATCTGCGCCACAAAAAGCTGCAGATCCTTTTGGTCACCAGCGTGGAGGAGAACGAAGGCAAGTCCACCGTGGCGGCCAATGTGGCCGTCGCGCTGGCCGAACACGGCAGCCGCGTGGCGCTGCTCGACGGCGATCTGCGCAAGCCGGCGCAGTATAAAATCTTTGACAAGGCGTCGAAAGACGGATTTTCCCTTTCCGATGTGCTGGCAGGCAGAAAAACCTGGAAGGAAGCGGCGGTTTACAACGAAAAGACGCATATCTGGGAACTGTTCCAGTATAAGTCGGCGGCGCAGCCGGGCAGCCTGCTCAACGGCGCACAGCTGCCGGCGCTGCTCGAGGCGCTGCGCGACAAAATGGACGTCATCGTGGTGGACTGCTCCCCGATCGCGGTTGCGGCGGACGCGGAGATCTGGATGCACCACGTGGACAGCGTGGCGCTGGTGGTGCGGCAGGATATGGCCGATGTGCGCGTGATCAACGACGCGGTAGACCTGATCTGGAAGAGCACAGGCGATTTTTCCGGTTTTATTCTCAATGCGTTTCAGCAGAAAAGTCTGCGGTCTTCGGGACAGGACCGCTACGGCGCTTGAGCCGGTAAGGAGGGTGCAGGGAAATGGATGAACGAAAAACGACGCAAAAGCAGCCGGAGCGCGACGTCGTGGAAATCGATCTGCTCCGCCTTACGGTGGATTTCTTTCGGATCGCAAAACGCAAATGGTGGCTGTTTTTCCTGCTGATTGCGCTGGGCATCGGCGGGATGTTCGGCTTCAACTTTGGACGATATACCCCGCTGTATCGCTGCGAGGCGACCTTCACGGTGTCTACGGGTGAAAATTCCAGCTTTTATTATTCCTCAACGGCTGCAAACCAGATGGCCAGCACGTTTCCCTATATTCTGGATAGCAGCTATTTCCGCAGCGTGCTGCTGGATGCGCTCGGGACGGAGCGGCTCAACGGCACAATTTCCGCGCAGACCATCGAGAATTCCAATATGGTCACCATGGCGGTCAGCAGCGCTTCGGCTGCGGACGCCCGGGCGATTCTGGAGGCGGCGCTCGCGGTGTATCCCGAGGTTTCCCGCTTTGTGCTGGGCGACATCGAGTTTCACCTGATCGATGAGATCCAGACGCCGTCCGCGCCCTACAATACGCCGAGCTTGTACCGGATAATCGCTCTGGGCGGTTTTGGCGGCTTTGTCGTAGCGGCGGCCATCGTGCTGCTCATCGCCTTTTTCAACAATACGGTAAAAACCGTGGAAGATATGGAGCGCTTTTCAAGTTTGGAGTGTCTCGGCGCGCTGCCGGAAGTCAAGCAGAAGGCGCGAAAAAACAGCGTGTCTAGCCGGTATGTTTCTATGCGCGACCCCAGAACGCCCCACGGCTACCGGGAGAGCATCAGCTCCCTGACGATCCGCCTGTGCGCGGCCATGGACGAGCAGGACGCAAAGACGCTGCTTGTGACCAGCAGTGTGGCGGGCGAGGGCAAATCGATGCTGTCCGTCAACCTGGCTGAGCAATTGGCGCAGGAGGGCAAGCGGGTTATGCTGATCGACCTCGACTTGCGCCGGCAGCAGGATGCCCGGATCCTCGGGCTTTCCGGCGGTGCGACCGTGACCGAGGTGCTGCGGAACCCCGAGTTACAGGAAACGAAGTTTATCCGCTTCAGCAAAAAAATCGGCTTCTTTTTCTGGGGCGGCGAGAAGGTGACGGAAAGCCCGGCGGAATTCCTGGCCAGCCCCGACCTGCGCGTCATTTTAAAGCAGCTGCGAGCCCAGGTGGATTACTTAATTCTGGACACACCGCCGTGTGCGCTGTTTCAGGATGCGGCCATGCTGGCCGACTGTGCGGACAGCGTGCTGCTCGTGGTGCGCCATGACGCCGTTCCCGCAAACAAGGTAAAGGAAGCGCTGGCCATGCTGGACGCGGCGAAAACGCCCGTGCTCGGCTATGTGTTCAACGCGTTTCCGCAGTCCTCGGGGCATTACGGCTACGGNNTACGGCCGCTATGGCTACGGAAAATACGGCTATGGCGGCTACAAAAACTACGGCGGATACCGGGAGCCGGCGGAAGATGTGGACGCGGACGCCGTGGGCTTTCCCGGATGAGCCCGCAGGCCCCGATTACAGACCTGCACTGCCATTTGCTGCCTGGGCTCGATGACGGCGCGGCCGACGGAAAGACGGCGTGGCGCATGGCGCAGGCCGCCGTCGCTTCCGGCGTGGGCAGGGTTGTCTGTACGCCGCACTGTACGACAGAGGATGCGGATTTGGCGCGCCGCGCGGAAATGGTGCGCCACGCGGCCGCGGCAATGAACCGCGCGCTTTTGGCACGCGGCGTGCCGCTTTCCGTTTTTGCCGGTATGGAACTGCTCTGCGGCCGAGATCTGGCCGAAACGCTGTCTCGCCGGCAGGTGCTTACGCTGGCCGGCTCGCGTTATCTGCTGCTGGAATTCCGCTTTGCCGAGCGCCTTTCCTTTATGGAGTGGGCGGCTTCGTGCGCGCGGCAGGCGGGGTATTGGCCTGTGCTGGCGCATCCCGAGCGGTATACGGCGGTGCAGCGGGAGCCCCTGTGCCTTGCCGAGTGGTTTCGGGCGGGCATGGTGCTCCAGCTCGACAAGAGCAGTGTTCTCGGCGATTTCGGCCGGCGCTGTGCCCAAACGTCTCATTGGGCGCTGGACCGCGGTCTTGCGCATGTGATTGCAAGCGACGCGCACGATACCGAAACGCGCACGGCAAGCTTTCGGCGTGTGGAAGACCTGATCACGCAGCGCTATTCCGCCGCTTATGCGCAGCTGCTTCTGCGGCGCAACCCGGGGCGGGTTGTCGCAGACCGGCCGATGGTGCAGGCGGACGACGCGTAACCGCCCAAAACAGAAGAGCCCCCCTTGCAGGCGCGCCGTGTGCAGGCTTGCAAGGGGGGCTCTTGGTGTTTTTTTGCTTTTATTTTGCGAGGTAGGCGCGCAGCGCGTCCAGCTGTCGTTCGGCTTCGCGACGGCCATCGTGGTACAGGGCGGTCAACTTTTCGGTGTCCCGCTCGGTGTGCGAGACGTTCACGGGGTGCTGCGGGCGGATCACAAAAATACGCCCGCACGCTTTAAGACGGTCGATTTCCCGCTGTTGCCGGTCATAGCGCTGCGGAATGGCGTACAGCGCGCGCAGGAAATTCGGGTAATGCCGGAAATACTGGGCGTACGCGCGCAGCACGGGGCGCGGCGTATAAAGCTTGCGGTAGCCTTGCTCGCGCGTGAGCACAAGCACAATTTTCTCAAAGCCGCCGTCAAGCGCGCGCTGGTAGGGAATCGCCATGGCGCAACCGCCGTCCAAATAGCGCTGGCCGTCAATCATCACGGCTTTCGAGAGCACAGGCATGCTGCTGCTCGCGCGGATCGCCGCGAAAATATCGCTGCACGTGTGCTTTTCAAAGTATTCGGCTTCACCGCTCTCGAGGTTTGTCGCCACGACGGTGAACCGCTCCGGCGCGTTGTGGAAGGATTCAAAATCCATCGGCAGGATGCGGCGCCCGATCTCGTTGAACAGAAAATCGAAGTTGAAGATCTCATGGTGGCGCAGCAGGTTGTTTAGCCCGAGATACCGGCGATCGTTCACAAAGCCGATGTTGATTTTCGCCGTGCGGCCCGGCTGACGGGAAATGTAGTTTGCGCCGGTCAGCGCGCCGGCGGAAACGCCGGTCACGTCCGAAAAGTACAGGTCGTTTTCCATAAAGACGTCCAGAACGCCCGAAGTAAAGAGCGACCGCAGCGAGCCGCCTTCCAGAATCAATGCGCCGTTTTCCATAGTTTCACCCTTTTTCGTGGAAAACGCGGAATGTCCGCGCTCCGTTTTCCTCTATAAAGGGATTCTAGCACGGCCGCCGCGCGTTTGCAAGACCGGACCGAAAAATTCCGCGGCTATTGCGCGTCCTGCGGTTATGCGGTACAATAAAGGCGAAAAGAGAAGGGGGAAATGAAAATGCGAATTCGAAAAAAGAAGTGGGCGCGGCCGGAGCTTGCCGCGTGTCCGTTTTATCTGCGCGAGCCGCAGACGGTGGCAGGAAACTGGAAAACACGCTTTGCCCGGCCGATGCAGCCGCTGCATCTGGACCTCGGCTGCGGCAAGTGCACGTTCCTTGCGGCGCTTGCGCACCGCACGCCGCAGGTCAACTTCATCGGGGTGGATATCAGTGAGGACATCCTCGGCGTCGCCCGGCGCAACATCGAGGCGGTGTTCGGCGACGCGCCGGTCGATAACGTCGCGCTGCTCGCGTTCAACATCGAAAAGCTCGACCAGCTGTTTGGCCCGGAGGAAAAGGCCGCGCGCATCTACGTGAACTTCTGCAACCCATGGCAGAAGGCCGGCGACCACAAACGCCGCCTGACGCACACGCGCCAGCTGGAAACATACAAAAAAGTGCTGGCTCCCGGCGGCGAGCTGTGGTTCAAGACCGATAATACCGACCTGTATCTTGCGACGCAGCGGTATCTGCGCGAGGCCGGGTTTGAAATCCTCTGTAAAACCGAGGACCTGCACGGCGAAAACGCGCCGGACAACATCGAATCCGAGCACGAGGTGATGTTTACGGCACAGGGTATCCGCACCAAGGCGATCATCGCGCGGTGGCCCGACACAAAAAACAACGAGGAGGCGAAGCCATGAAAAGAAGCATGGCGGCGATTGCGGCGGCGCTCTGGCTTGTGTTGGTTGGCACAGGCTGTACCACCCTGTTGCTTACGGGCGAGGAATCGGTTGAAAGCCCCGCGGCCCCGTCCTCCGCGACAGCGCGGCCAACGGAGGAGCCTGCTGCAGCGTCGTCCGAAGCGCCGGCGGCGCCCACTGCATCGCCGACGGCGGAACCGACGTCCACGGCAGCGCCCGCAGTGGAGACGCTTGTGGGCGTTTACCGCCGTGAGCAGGTGGAATATCAGGGTGAGACGCTGACCTATACGGTGCCGGAGATTTTACTCGACACTCCGGGCGCGGTTGAAATCAATGCGGAAATTCAGGCGCAGTGGGATCCGGCGGTCGATTATGCGCTCGAAACCGCGGAAGCATACTACCCGTTCTACGGTCACATCGGCTATGATGCCTGGATTACAGACGGCCTGCTGACCGTGACGATGGATATGCGTCACGATGAGGCCGGCAACGGCGTGTCCGCCTATACGCTGGACCTTGCAAATGGGGAAGCGCTCGACACGGCGGCGGTTGTCGCGCGGGCGGGTATGGCGGAAGACGCGTTTTTCGAAGCTGTCCGCGCCTGTATGGAGGCGGAATTTTACGCGACGCAGACGGAGTCCTTTGAACTGGCCGACAAGACGCGCCCCCTCGATGAGACGCTTTCGGAGGAGAATGTGCGCCAAAGCGGCGCGTACCTCGATCGGGACGGCCAGTTGCAGGCTGTCTGCACGATTTACACGGTGTTTGCCGTCAATACGAGGTATACGGCGGTTTTGGAAATCGATCCCACCGCAGCGCCGTAAACAATTGACAAATCCTGCCGTTTATCGTATGATAAGCGGCGGGACTTCAGGTGTCCGTGCGCACGCGCACGGCTGAAAAAGGAACGGGGTGCAAAACCCCGGCGGGCCCGCCGCCGTAACGGAGGAGTCACACGCAAAAAACGCCACTGTGTAAACGGGAAGGCCGCGTGCGGCGCAGAGACCGGAGCCGGAAGACTTGCCTGAGGAGAGTATGCGGAGCCGCGAGCGCCGGCGACAGGGGCAAAACCCGCTGAAAACCGTTTCCGTACCGGGAGACATGCGGAGGCGGCGGATTCAGGCTTTCTTCGCGCATGCCCTTTGCCCGAAATCTGGAAGAAAGCAGTTGATACAAAATGGAAAAAGCAAAAACTTCAAGAAAACCGCTGATTGTGGCGGCCATCGTGTTTGTTGTGCTCGTTGTGGCGGGCCTGATCATTTGGAAGGTTACAGCGCCGTCCGGCACGGCGGGGGCGAAGGCCTACACGCTGACGGTGGTGGACGCCGAGGGCAACGAAACCGTGCACAACCTGCGCACAGACGAGGAAATGCTCGGCGCGGCGCTGCTCGACGAAGGCCTCATCGCGGGCGAGGACAGCGAATACGGCCTGTTTGTCAAGACGGTTGACGGCATTACGGCGAATGACGCCAACCAGGAGTGGTGGTGCCTGACGATCGACGGCGAGACGGCGATGACCGGCGTCGATTCCACCCCGGTGGAGGACGGCGGAAAATACGGATTTACGCTGACGGTGGGGTACTGATTGCGCCTGCGGTTTACGGTGCTCAGCGGCGTGCTTGGCGCGGTGCTGCTTGTGGTGCAGGTGGCGCTGGCGCCGCTGCCGAATATTGAGCTTGTCTCCCTGCTGGTCGTGCTGTTCACGCTGGCGCTCGGCCGCTACGTAGCGTATACGCTCGCCGTGTTCATCCTGCTTGAGGGCCTGCTGTACGGCTTCGGGCTTTGGTGGTTTTCCTATCTGTACATCTGGGCCGTTTTGGCGGTGCTGGCGTACTTGTTCCGGCGCATGGAATCGCGGCTGGGGTGGGCGCTGCTGTGCGGTTTTTACGGCCTGTTCTTCGGCACGCTGACGGCCATCCCCGTGGTGTTCCTGAGCGGTTTTGCGGCGGGCGGCGCGTACATTTTGAGCGGCATTCCGTTTGACCTGGCGCATGCGGCGGGCAATTTTGTGCTTGCGCTGCTGCTCCTGCCCACCCTGCGCCGGTTGCTGGACCGCCTGACGAAAGCGCTCCGGCTCAACGCGCCGATGGGCTGACGGCCTGTATCCGGGAAAATCGAAAAACAAAAAGAAGAAAGAGCATGGTTTCGGCCATGCTCTTTTGTCGTTTGCTCAGGTTCGCGCGAGCTGCATCGCCGCGCGCCGCAGCAGCCACAGCCCGGTCAGGAGCGTCAAAAGCTCGGCGGCGGGAACCGCAAGCCAAAGTCCCGTCACGCCGCCTGCCGCCGCGCAGAGCAGCGCGCAGGGGATGACGAGCACCACACCGCGCAGCAGAGAAAGCACCGCTGCGGGCCGGGCGCGTTCCGTTGCCGCAAAGCGCGCGGTGAGCAGCAGATTGACGCCGGAAAACAGGTAATTCGTGAAATACAGCGTCAGGCCCGGCACCGCCAGCGCAGTCAGCGCTGCGTCGCCCCGACTGAAGACGGAGACCACCGTTTCGGGCAGCAGCAGGGCAAGCGCTGCAAAGCCGGCCCCCAGCAGCAGCGCCACGCAGATGCCCCAGCGTGTCAGGCGGCGCAGCGCGGCCGCATCTCCGCCGGCAAAAGCGCCGCTGAACAGCGGCTGCGCGCCTTGCGCCGCGCCGGTCAGCATGGCCGTGGCGACAAGCGCGACGTTCGCGATGATGCCGTAGGCGGCGACAGCCGTGTTGCCGGAAAGCGCGAGCAGCAGGTAGTTGAAGATGAGAATCACGACCGTAGAGGAAAGCTCGCCGACAAAGGCCGAAAAGCCCGCGCCGAAAATCTGCGGGATTTCGCGCAGCATCCCCGCTGTATTCGGGCGAAAGCCGCGCCGGCGGCACAGGCAGATGACGATGCCAAATACCGGCGACATACCGGTGGCGAGCACCGCGCCAAAGATGCCCATGCCCGCCACGCAAACGAGGTACCAGTCCATCGCGATGTTGGCAAACGAGCCGACCAGCATGGCGGCCATGCCGAAGCCGGGCGCCTCGTCGTTGCGCGTGAAGGAAACGAGGATGTTGTTGAGCAGGAAGAGCGGCGCAAACAGGCAGCACACCTGCAGGTAGGTGGTGGTGGGCGCAAGCACGCCGCCCGAAGCGCCCAGCAGGCGGGCCAAACGCTCCGGCAAAAACAGGCCGATCAGCACGAAGAGCAGCGCCGCACCGGCGCCGAGCAGCAGACTGGCGGAAAAGGCGGCGCCTCCCGGTTCCCCGCGGGTGCGGCGGATGGTGTACCGCGTCGCCCCGCCGATGCCGATCAGCAGGCCGGCGCCATTGATAACGCCGTAGACCGGCAGCGCGAGATTCAGCGCGGTCAGCGCATCCGCTCCAATGTAGTTGGCGATAAAGAAGGTGTCCGCCAGAATGTAGACGGAAAGCCCGAGCATTCCGAGCACGCTTTGCAACACAAAGCGAAGATACGTACGCAGCATGGTTGTACCCCCCCGGCCTCTGCGGCGCAAAAGCCGATGTTCCTTTCTGAAAAAATTTGAAAAGCGCGGCGCTGTCCCCCGAGACAAAAAAGTGCCCGCAGAAAGCCTTCTGAGACCTACGGCTTTCTGTGGGCACGCATTCCGACTGTCCGGTGGCAGGCGGCGGTGTTCGTATTGACAAGACCTAGTATAGCATGGCGCGCCGCACATTGCAACCCCCAATACTTGACAAAATTTCTGCGGCGCGGTATGCTGAAAAAAACGCAGAAAACAAAGGGAAGGAGCGAAAGCCCATGTGGGAGGAAACGCTCGGCGCGCTGACGCGGGCGGAGCTCGTGGAGCTTGTGCGCATGTTCGGCAAAAATCTTGTGGCGATGGACGGCGTGTGGTTTCAGTCGGTCGAACAGAAGGATGGCATGGAGGCCGCTATGGCGCACGACCGGGCGGCCTGGGATCGGTTTTCCAGAATTGAGGCGCGCCGCATCAAGCAGTTTCTCCATCTGCCGGAGAACAGCGGACTGGAGGGGCTGCGCCGGGCGCTGCCGCTGCGGTACAACGCCGTCGTCAATACGGACGAGATCCGCATGGAGGGCGGAAGCCTCGTCTACCGCGTGGTCGATTGCCGCGTGCAGACTGCGCGCCGCCGCAAGGGTATGGCGCTGCACCCGTGCAAATCGGCCGGCCTCATCGAGTACGCGGCGTTTGCGGCGGAAATCGACAGCCGCATCCGGTGTGCCTGCATGAGCTGCTATCCGGAAATATGCGACGAGACGTGCTGCTGCGCGTGGCGGTTTACGCTCGAAGCGTGAAAAGGGTCCGGCTGTTGTGCATGGCCGGGCTTTTTTTGCTGCGCCCTGCGCGGACAAACGGGTGCTCTGTAAAAAAAGGGGCTCCCATCTGTACAAGACAGGTGCGTTGGTGTATACTCTTGTGTGGGTCCGTCCATATCCGCAGGCGATTGGGCGGAGCAACTGATTGGGAAAGGGATAGAAACAATGAAGATCATTATTGCCGGAGACGGAAAGGTAGGCCTCGCGCTGACGCGGCTGCTTTCCGAGGAAGGCCATGACCTTGTGACGATCGATTCAAACCGGGATGTCCTGGAAAAAAACGCGCGGATGTACGACGCGATGACGGTGGCGGGCAACTGCGCGACGATGATGACGTTGCGGGAAGCCAAGGTGGAGCAGGCGGACGTGCTGATTGCCGTGACGAGCGCCGACGAGATCAACCTGTTGTGCTGCCTTACGGCGCGCAAAATGAACCCCACGCTGCACACGATCGCGCGTGTGCGCAGTCCGGAATACATCGAGCAGCTCTACCTGATGCGCCAGGATTTTGGTTTGTCGATGATCATCAACCCCGAACGCGAGGCGGCGAAGGAAATTTTCCGTCTTCTGAAAATTCCGGGCTTTCTCAAACGCGAAACCTTTGCCAAAGGGCGCGTGGAAATTGTCGAGCTGCGCATTGTGGAACGCAGCCTGCTGGAGAACGTCATTTTGAACCATCTGACGCATGCCCTGAACGGGTGCAGGGTGCTGGTCTGCGCCGTCATCCGCGACGGTCGGGCGTTTATCCCCACCGGCGATACGACGCTGCGCCGCGGCGACCACATCTATGTCACCGCACCGGTGACCGTGCTCTCCGAGCTCGTGAAGCTGCTGGGCATCCCGCAGAAAAAAATCCGCTACGCCATGCTGATCGGCGGCGGCCGCGTCAGCTATTATCTGTCGCAAAGCCTGATCGGCGCAGGCGTGCGCGTAAAGATCATTGAGCAGAAACCCGAGCGTTGCCGGGAACTCGCCGGCGTTTTGCCGCGCGCCTCGATCATCGAGGGGGACGGCTCCTCGCAAAGTGTGCTGGACACCGAGGGCATCGCCGATACGGATGCGCTTGTCACGCTTACGGGTCTCGACGAGCAGAACGTCATCACCTCGCTGTACGGCAGCGCCAAGGGCGTGCCGCACGTCATTACGAAGGTCAACCGCATGGAATCCACCGGTATGCTCGAAAACCTGTCTGTCGGCAGTGTGGTCAGCCCAAAGGAGCTGTGCTGCGCCAATATCGTGCAGTACGTGCGCGCCATGCAGAACCAGACCGGCGCGGCGGTCACGCTGCACCGCATTGCGGACGGCCGCGTCGAGGCGCTGGAGTTCGTCATCAACAAGAATTCGCGGTACATCGGCGAGCCGTTGAAAAAGCTCCGGCTCAAGCCGAATATCCTGATCTCCTGCATCACGCGCAAGGGGAAAACCGAGCTGCCGGACGGCAACTCGTCGTACCAGATTGGCGACACGGTTATCGTCGTCACAAACCGTGAAACGCCGACGCTTCAGTTCAACGATATTTTTGCATAGGATGGGTAGTACGCATGAATGTTAAAGTAATCAGCCGGATCACCGGCCTGACGATTCTGCTGACCGCCATGTTCATGATTGTGCCGCTGTTGATCGCGTTGGTTGACGGCGAGCCGGACAATGCGTCTGCCTATGCGTTCACCATTGGCCTGATGGCGGTTTTCGGCCTGCTGCTCGTGATTTTCAGCCGCGGACGGGACCGCACCTTTTACGCGCAGGAGGGCTTTGCGGCCACCGGCATTTCGTGGGTGGTCATGTCGATTTTCGGGGCGCTGCCCTTTTGGATCAGCGGGGAGATTCCGCATTATATCGACGCGCTGTTTGAGATCATTTCGGGCTTTACCACGACGGGCGCTTCCATTCTCAGCGATGTGGAGGCGCTTTCGCGCTGCAACCTGTACTGGCGCAGCTTCAGCCACTGGCTCGGCGGCATGGGCATTCTGGTATTCATTCTGGCCGTTGTGCCCGAGGCGCGCCGGAGCGCGGGTTCCGGCATATTCCTGATGCGGGCTGAAAGCCCGGGGCCGAGCGTCGATAAGCTGACGCCCCACCTGCGCCAGACGGCGATGATCCTGTACAGCATGTACATTCTGCTCACGCTGCTGTGCATCGGCTTTCTGCTGATCGGCGGCATGCCGGCTTTTGACAGCTTCTGCATCGCGTTTGGTACGGCCGGAACCGGCGGATTTGCCATCCGCAACAGCAGCATGGCGGAATACAGCGTCTATCTGCGCAATGTGGTCACGATTTTCATGTTCCTGTTCGGCGTGAATTTCAGCCTGTATTACCTGCTTTTGATCCGCCAGTTTAAAAACGTGTTTCTAAACGAGGAGCTTCGGCTTTATGCGGGCATTGCGGTCAGCGCCATCGTGCTCATCACCATCGACGTGTTCCGGATATACGGGAATGTCGGCGAGGCGCTGCACCATGCGGCGTTTCAGGTCAGCAGCATCATGACGACGACCGGTTATGCTTCGGTGGACTTTGAGCAGTGGCCCGCGTTTTCAAAGGCGATTCTCCTCGCGCTGATGTTCATCGGCGCGTGTGCGGGCAGTACGGCCGGCGGCCTCAAGGTTTCCCGCGTGCTGCTTTTGCTCAAGAGCATTCGCCGCACGGTGCGCCGCGCGCTCCATCCGCGCCGTGTGCAGATTGTCCGTATGGACGGCCGCGTCGTGGATGAGGAGACGTCGAACAACGTCAACGCGTATCTGGCCGTGTACTGCGCGATTTTCCTCATGAGCTTTGTTATCCTTTCGTTGGATGGGTACTCGATCGGCACGAACATTTCGGCGGTCGCGGCCTGCTTCAACAATGTCGGCCCCGGCTTTGAGCTGGTCGGCGCCACGGGCAATTACGGCCACTACAGCGATCTTTCGAAGCTCGTGCTTTCGGCGGATATGCTGCTCGGGCGCCTGGAAATTTTCCCGCTGCTGGTGCTGTTCAGCCCCGATACGTGGAGCCGCAAGCGCTGAGAAACCCATAAAAATTTCTGCAAAGACCGCGCGGGCGCAGCAATGTGCCGCACGCGGCCTTTTTATTTGGCTTTGCGCAAACGCCGCGGAGTGGACAGGCACGTTTTTTTCGCCGCGCGCTTATACTGGGGGCAGGGAAACCAGAAGCAGAGAAAGGACTGTGATTGTCATGAATCCCTCAGATTTTCAGGCGTCCGTCGAGCGGCATAAGGCGGACATGATGCGTATGGCCGCGCAGAGCGGGCAGCCCGAAAACGCGGTGGGCACGCCGGTTTCGATGCCGGAGGAAAACGACGCCGTCATCCACGTGCCGGAATCCGGCGCCGGACGCGACCCGCTGCAAACGCTCCAGCCCGAACAAAATACCTTTGCCGTCTTTCAGGCACTCAATCCCAAAATTGGTTTTCTGCGTGTACAGGCCTTCGCCGGCCCCCAGACGGTGCCCGTGCCGAACGCCACTGTGCTCGTAACGCATACCTTTACGGATGGCACGCGGCGCTTTGCCTCCGGCGTGACGGACGAGAGCGGCGTGCTCGACGGCATTGCTCTGCCTGCGCCGAGCAGCGCACTTGCCCAGTCGCCCACAGGCGAAGCGCCTTACGCGCTGTACGATATCCGTGTCAGTCATCCGGATTACCGCACGGAGATCTTCCGCCAGGTGCCGGTGTTTGAAGGCATCAAATCGATTCAACCGGTGCGGTTCCTTTCGGACCACACCGGCGCGTAAGGAGGCGCTTGCATTATGTCGTTGCGCAGCACGCCTGTGATACCCGAATCCATTACCGTGCACCTCGGTCTGCCGGATCAGGCCGCGGAGAACGTGCGGGTCAGCTTTCCGGACTATATCAAGAATGTGGCCTCGAGCGAGATCTATCCGAGCTGGCCGGAGGCCTCGATCCGCGCCAACATTTTGGCGCAGATTTCCTACGCCCTCAACCGCGTGTATACCGAGTTTTACCGCACGCAGGGCTACGATTTCGACATTACCAGCACCACACAGTACGACCAGATGTACATCCATGGCCGGGATGTCTTTGAAAACATTTCCCAAATCGTGGACGACATTTTCAACGATTATATCGTGAAGCAGGGCAATGTGCAGCCCTTTTTCGCGCAGTACTGCAACGGGACCACATCGACGTGTCCGGGGCTTTCGCAGTGGGGGACCGTGGACCTTGCCGAGCAGGGGCTCACCCCTTACGAGATCCTCCAGTATTACTACGGCAAGGACATCAACCTCGTGTTCAATGCGCCGGTGGAGGATGTCCTGATGTCGTATCCGGGGCGGTCGCTGCGGCTGGGCAGCGCGGGCGAAGAGGTGCGCGTCATCAAGCGCCAGCTGAACCGTATCGCCGAAAATTACCCGGCTATCCCCAAAATCCCCGAGCTCAACGGCTATTTCAACCGCGAAACGGAGGACGCCGTGCGCGCGTTCCAGCGCATTTTCAACCTCACGCAGGACGGCATTGTTGGCAAGGCCACGTGGTATAAGATCAAGGCGATCTACAACGGCGTCAAGCGGCTGAACGAGCTGTATTCGGAGGGGATCACGCCCGAGGAGGTCGAGCGTTTCTACCCCGAGCTGCTGCGCGAGGGCGACCGTGGCAAATATGTGCAGGAAATGCAGTATATTCTGGCGGTCATCGCCTTTTTCGACGACGAGATCCCTTTGCCGCCGGTCAACGGTGTCTTTGATGCGAAAACACGGCAATCGCTCGAAGCGTTCCAGAGGCAGTACGGCCTTGCGCCGGACGGTATCCTCGGGCCCAAGACCCGGAATCAGCTCCTCGAGGTGTACCGCGACACGGTGGCGAACGTCCCGCCCAACGCGGTGCCGGACACGAGCTTCCTGTATCCGGGACGGTACGTTTTGCGGGGGATGCGCGGCGACGACGTGCGCGATCTGCAAAATCTCATCAATCTGGCGGCCGAAACGCACGATTTTATCCCTTCCATCGCGGTGGACGGCATTTTTGGCTCGAAAACCGAGGCGGCGGTGCGCGCCATCCAGCAAAACGAGGGTCTGGAGGTCAACGGCATCGTCGGGCCGATCACATGGAACCGCATTGGAGATCTGGCGAAACAGTCGCTGGAGGCAAAGTAAAGAGCGCAAACCATGCCGTTTGGCGGGTGCAAAAAAGCGGGGACAGCGCATGCTGTCCCCGCTTTCTCTGTGCAAGGGATTTTCAAAAGTATGGATGGGCTCAGCCTTTGGCGCCCGGTGCGACGCCGCAATCGGTGCGGCAGGTTTCGTCAAACCGGTCGTTCCGCACGCTCGCGTAGAAGCGGTAACCGCCCGCAAAATTGTAGCAGTCAAAGCCGTTTTGGGCGAGGATGCGGCAGGCGATGTAACTGCGCAGGCCGGACTGGCACATGACGTACACCGGTTTCGATTTATCCAGTTCGTCAAGGCGCACCCGCAGGTCGTCCACCGGAATGTGCGTCGTAAAGCCTTCGGCAAAGCCG
Organism: Ruminococcaceae bacterium UBA1417; assembly: GCA_002305575.1. Lineage (GTDB taxonomy): Bacteria > Bacillota > Clostridia > Oscillospirales > Acutalibacteraceae > Hominenteromicrobium. The sequence goes on along the minus strand of DBPP01000005.1, from coordinate 34,555 downwards.
CCCGCGTATTCGGCGTTCGTGCGGGTGTCCAGGCGCGTGACGCCGTCGTTTTCCGCAAGCGCCGCGATATCCTCGTAGAAAAACTGCTTGACGCGGCCGGCAAGCACGTTTTCCGCGATAAAGCCGGCCATGTTGACCGGATCCTTCGCCGAAGCGTAGGGCGGGGCATACGCGAGGTCGAGGTCCTTGAGCGCCGTCACCGGCATGCCGGCCTGCATCGCCGTGGCCAGCACGTCTATGCGCTTGTCTACGCCGTCGAAGCCGACGATCTGCGCGCCGAGGATGCGTTCGTCCTCGGGCGAGAAAAGCAATTTGATCGTCATCACCGTGCCGCCGGGGTAGTACGAGGCGTGCGAGGCCGGCGCAAGAATGACCTTTTCATACGCGAGGCCGGCCGCCTTTGCCGCGCGCTCCGAAAGGCCGGTGGCGGCTGCGGTCATATCAAATACCTTCAAAACGGACGTGCCGGCCGCACCCTGGTAGACGCTCTCCACGCCGGCGATGTTGTCCGCCGCGATGCGTCCCTGCTTGTTTGCCGGGCCCGCCAGCGGCACCGTCGTGCGCTGCCCGGTGACGCGGTGGCAAATCTCCACGGCGTCGCCGACCGCGTAGATGTCCGGGTCGCTCGTGCGCATGTGTTCATCCGTGACGATGCTGCCGCGCACGCCCAGATCCAGACCTGCCGCGCGGGCAAGCGTGCTGTCCGGTGAAACGCCGATCGCGAGCAGCACAATGTCGGTGGTCACGGCCGTTCCGTCGCCGAAGTCCACGCGGATACCGTCCTCCACGTCCGCAAAGCCCGCGACCGCCCGGCCGAGCAGCAGCTGCACGCCGTTTTTGCGCATGTGTGCGTGGAGGAAGCTTGCCATGTCGCCGTCGAACTGGCTGAACACCTGCGGCTGCATTTCGACGAGACGGACCTCCAAGCCGAGCTCGCGCAGGTTTTCGGCCATTTCTACGCCGATGAAGCCGCCGCCGACCACAACGGCCGAGCGCAGGTTCTGCCCCACAATGGTTTCGCGGATGCGCAGCGTATCCTCCACGGTGCGCAGCACCTGAATGCGTTCGCTCTCGATGCCGGGCAACTTCGGACGCACCGGCACGGCGCCGGGAGAAAGCACGAGCTTGTCGTAGCTTTCCGTAAATACATCGCCGGTTTCAAGGTTTTTGACCGTGACCGTCTTGTTTTCCCGGTCGATGGCTGTGACCTCATGGTGCACGCGCGCGTCGATGCGGAAGCGGCTCCAAAAGCTCTGCGGCGTTTGCAGCGTCAGGTCGCTTTTGTTGCGGATTGTGCCGCCGATGTAATACGGTAGCCCGCAGTTTGCGTAGGAGATGAAGCCCGAACGCTCAAAAATGATGATTTCGGCCTGTTCGTCGAGCCGGCGCAGCCGCGCCGCGGCGGAAGCTCCGCCTGCGACGCCGCCGATGATGACAACTTTCATGGCGATTTCCCTCCCTTTGGAATGTCCGGTTTACCGGAGCATGTCGAGAATACGATCCTTCGGCTGCACGCCTACGGCGGTCTTTGTGATCTTGCCGTTTTGCAGGACGACGAGCGTCGGGATGCTCGCGATCTGGAATGCGGAGGCGAGCTCCGGCTCCTCGTCGACGTTGACCTTGCCGACCTTTACGCGGCCGGCGGTTTCCTCGGCGATCTCCTCGATAACGGGCGCGAGCATCCGGCACGGGCCGCACCAGCTGGCCCAAAAGTCGATGAGTACGGGTTGTGTGGACTGCATGACCTCCGCGTCAAAATTGTTTTTTGTGATTTTCAGTTCTGCCATTTGTATCCCAATTCCTTTCTGAAACGGTTGTTTTGTGTTTGTGTTGTGCGGTACAGCGCCCGCTTTTCCGGGTCTGTACCTGTAGTTTACCGCTTTTTTCACCGTTTGTCTGTGACAAAGTCGCATTTCGCAAAAAAATTTTTTGAAGAGCAAAAATCCCCCGGCGCTTGCCGGAGGACACAGTCATATTTCCCGCAGCGCAGGCACGTTTGTCAGCCGGACCGCGCCGCGCCGCAGCTCGACGAGGCCGTCCGCCGAGAAACGCTTGAGCATCCGGGCAACAACCTCGCGCGCGGAGTTGATTTGCCGGGCGATTTCCTCGTGCGTGACATGCAGCTCGAGGCTGCCCGTCTTTTCGCTCTCCGCGAGCAGGTACGCCGCCAGCCGACGGTCCACCTTTTCGAAGAGAATCTGCTGCATCGTCCACATGACGGTGGAAAAGCGCGCCGTCGCGAGCTCATACAGGAAGCACCGCACGTAGATGTTCTCCTCCGTGAGCTTTTTGAACACCGCTGCGCCGACGATCAGCAGGTCGCAGTCGGTTTCCACTTCCATTTGCGTGTCGAAGGTGAGCTGGCTGACGACGCATGCGGCGGACAGGACGCACGGATCGCCGGCCTCCAGCCGAAACAGCGTGATTTCGCGCCCTTCCTCGGAAAGCAGATACGTGCGCAGACGGCCGTGCAGGACGTAGATCATCCCGAGGCACGCGTTGCCGCCGCCACTGTGCAGGATGCTGCCTTTCGCGTAATGCCGCACCACCGCGTGCTGCGCGACGGCTTTACGCTCGGCTTCGTTCAAATCGCCCCAGTACGGCAGACGGGAAAGGTATGTTTGAATATTTTCCATGGTGGTGCCTCCGTTTTCAGGTTCGCGTGCGGGAAAGGAAAAGGCCCCGAACACAGGCGCGTGTCGGGGCCTTTGGGGTATGGTCGAGGTGACAGGATTCGAACCTGCGGCATCTTGGTCCCAAACCAAGCGCGCTACCATCTGCGCTACACCTCGGTGTTGTTTGCCGGGCGCCGCCCCGCAAGAGCAAAGACATTATACAGCAAAGCGGCGTCCGGTGTCAAGGCTTTAGGCGGCAATTCTCTCGGCAAACAGAACGAGATCGGCCGCATCGGCGCTGCCGTCGCCGTTCAGGTCGGCGGCCTGGCAGGCGTCGTCGTCCAGAACGGTATCCCCGACAAGGAAACGCTGGAAAAGCCGGAGATCGGCGGTATTGACCGTGCCGGAGGCGTTGAGATCGCCCGGCACGATCACGGTGTACAACGCGCCGTCAATCGCGGCCGTATACCCGGTTTTAAGCTTGCCCGAAGCTGTCGCCATGGTCTTGGTGTAAACCTGCACGTCAGCCGGCGCGAGAAGATTGCGCAGCTGTGCGGCCGTCGTTCCCTCGGGCACAAGCAGCATAGACCCGCGAAAAACCGCGCCCTCCGGTTCCGCCGACGGTTCCGGGGTTGGGGATGCCGTAGCCGTCGGGACGGCCGACGGGGTAAAATCGCTGTAGGATGCGCAGTAAAACGCGTTGTCGCGCCGCAGAAGCATGGCGTCGGCGGTCAGGGCCTCGAGCGTGCCATCCACAGCGTACTGCACGACGCTTGTGTCGGTAAGACTCGCGACGGAAATCAGGCGCGTGTCCGGCGCCCAGAAGAACCGGTCGCCGGAAAGGGCGGTCAGCATGTGGGGCAGTTGGATTTCGGTGCGCAGCAGCACGGCACCGTCGGTCCGGCACACATTGCCCTGCCCGTCCACGTACAGATCGTCCGAAAGCATCCGGTAAGCGCGGTCGGCGGCGTAGGAAAACGGATGCTGCCCCACCTGCGGGAAGGCTGCGTCGAGTGCAAGGCGTTCACCGCGCGTTTCGAAAAAGACGCAGAGCGTATCGTCCAGTACCTGCAAGCCGAGGACCGGCTCCGCATACAGCAGGCTTCCGGTGTAGCTGCCCGCCGCGTCAAAAACGAGGATTTCGTTCGGCTCACTGAACAGCACGGCGTACAGCCGCCCGAAGCGGTCGGTTTCGAGGGCGTAGAGGTCGTCCCCCGGAATATCCAGCGGGACAACACCCGGCAGCGAAGTGGACGCTTCCAGCGTATCGGCCGAAAACCGCCGAATGGCAACGGACGTGTCGAGATAACTTGCAATCGTAACGGTATCCCCCCGCAGATAGGCGTGCGCACTCGGCGAATCCACGGCGATGCTGCGCGAGCCGTCGGCGGCCAGGATATGCGTCGCATCGTCGGTATAGGCGAAAATCTGCGTGTTGCCGTACGGCGCAAAGAGCAGAACACGGGCGCTCGTGGATACGGCGCCGGTCAGCGCATTGCCGGCCGCGTTGCCGGAAACGACCGGGGACGCAGCCCACACAACGGTGACCCATGTGAGGAAAATCAGGCTTGCGGAACAAATGGCTTTTCTCACGGAATACCCTCCTGGCAGCTGGATGAAAAAATTGGCCGAGTTTTCGGCTGAAATGCAAGCCTTAAAATCCGGTTTAGTTGTCATAAACTTACCATGCGTGCAGAAAGGGGTGCACCGTGGGTGAAAAAGAACCACGGCGCCCGTGCCACAGAAGACACGAAGCGCCGCAAAGCGGATTATACCTTTGTTCCGTAATATTTGGCGAGGCCGCCTTCTCCGGTTTCACGGTATTTGGAGAAGAGGTCCCGGCCGGTTTCATACATCGTATTCACCACCACGTCAAACGAAACCTTGCGCGTGTAGGTGAGGAAATTGGCGAGGCTCAGCGCGTTGATCGCGCGCATCGCAGCCACGGCATTGCGCTCGATGCAGGGAATCTGCACGAGCCCGCGCACAGGGTCGCAGGTCAGGCCGAGGTGGTGTTCCATGGCGACCTCGGCGGCGTACTCAATCTGGTCGAGCTCCATGCCGTGCAGCTCGCCGAGCGCGGCGGCGGCCATCGAGCAGGCGCTGCCAATTTCCGCCTGGCAGCCGCACTCGGCGCCGCTGATCGAGGCGTTTGTCTTGATCAGGTTGCCGATGATGCCGCCCGCGGCGAGCGCGTGCAGGATATCGGTATCCGAAAAGCCGCGGCGCTGCTGCATGTAAAGCAGCACCGACGGGAGCACACCGCAGGCGCCGCAGGTGGGCGCCGTCGCGATTACACCGCCCGAGGCGTTCTCCTCGCTGACGGCATAAGCATAGGCGCACACCAGGCGGTTTTCGCGCGTCTCGGCGCTTTCGTCGATGTGCTTCTGGCGGTAGAGCATTTTGGCCTTGCGCTGCACGTCCAGCCCGCCCTTGAGCGTGCCTTCGGTTTCAAGACCGCGCGCCACGGCGTTTTTCATGCAAGACCAGACTTCACCGAGATACAGCCAGATGTTGTCGCCCTCGCACTGCTCTACATATTGCCACAGGCGCATGTGGTTTTTCTCACAGTATGCCTTGATGTCTGCAAAGGTCGAGAGCGGGTAGATGTCGGCCGGCGTGTCGGGCGCCTCGTCCTCTACGACGATTTTGCCGCCGCCCACGCTGATGACGCGCTCAAAATCCACGGCTTCGCCGTTTTTCAGCGCCGTCAGTTCCAGCGTGTTGGGATGCGGCAGGGGCTTGTCCGAAAAATCAAACCGGATGTCCACCGGCCGCGGTGCAAACGTTTTCTCGAGAATGACGTCCGTCAGATGGCCGGGGCCTGTCTTGGCCAGGGAGCCGTACAGCGTCACGAGAAAGCTGTCCGCAAATAGATTTTTTTCTTTGAAGCGCGCCGCGGCGCGTTCCGGGCCCATCGTGTGCGAGCTCGAAGGCCCTGTGCCAATTCTGTAAAGCTCCTTGAGTGATTCCATACCGCAATTGTCCTTTCCTTTTGGGTATACGCCCATATTGTACCCATTCCACTTGAAATGTACGTGTAAAGCAGGTAAAATCGAGCGCCGCCGCTCATTTCTTTTTCAGCGGTCGTTCGGCGCCGTTTTCATCGACGAGCACCATATTGTCGAGCTGCGCCTTGAGATTTTTCCGGTACGCCGCGATGTATTCGGCACGCAGCGATTGCTGCTCGGCCTTTTCGGCCGGCGTCAGGCCCTCGGCCTTTGATTTGCGCGCGAGGAAATTGATGCGGTCGATTTTTTTCTGTTCCATAGTCTGTTTTCCTTTCCCCTCCGAAGGCTGGAGGCGGCGCGGTCAGTCGGACGCCGCAGCCGTGTCGTCCACGATATTTTTGGCCCAGATGCCCGAACGCAGCAGGCAAATGCCGACGATCACCTTGACTACGTCGGCAAACTGCACGCAGAAATACACCCACACCACCGGCAGATCCGTGAACCGGCACAGGCAGAAGGCGATGGGCAGCGGGATCACCCACGTATACAGGCAGTCGAATAGAAACGTGATGAAGGTCTTGCCGCCAGACCGGATGGTGAAATACGTCACGTGTGCGAAGGCCTGCAGAGGCAGCGCCGCGCCGGCGACGAGCAGCAGCTGCGTCGTGAGCGCGCGTACCGCAGGCTCCGTGTTGTAGATCAGGGGGATAAACGGTGCGGAAAGCGCGATCAGCCCGCCAATGCCCACGTGCAGCGCGACGGTGAAGAAGAGCAGCTTGTTGTCGGTGCGCTTGGCCTCCTCGATTTCCCCCGCGCCGAGCTTCTGTCCGATCAGAATCGAAACCGCGTTGCCCATGGCGAACATGATGACGCAGAACAGGTTCCAGGCGGTGTTCGTGATGTTCGTCGCCGCAACGACCGTCAGGCCGCGCGTCGAATAGCTCTGGTTCACCATCGTGGTGCCTACGCTCCACAGCAGCTCGTTGAGCATGAGCGGCGTGCCGGTGATGAGGATGCGGCGCACGATGTCGCGCGGGATGGAGAGGCTCTTGAAGGCGTCCAGAATGAACGGATATTTCTCCGGGTGGCGGTGCGTCTGCACCATCAGGTAGGCCGCCTCGAGATAGCGCGAAATCACCGTGCCGATGGCCGCGCCGACCACGCCGAGCCGCGGCGCGCCGAAGTTGCCGAAAATCAGTATGTAGTTGATGACGAGGTTCGTCAAAATCGCAATCACGCTTGCGGTCATCGGCGAAACGGTCTCGCCCGTCTCGCGCAGCGTGCTCGAATAGCTTTGCGAAAAGGCAAACGGCACGAGGCCGAAAAACATCACGAGCAGATAGTTCTTCGCCTCGGAAAGCGTCAGCGCCAGATCGCCGCCGGCGCCGTCGTCGGTCAGGAAGAGCTCGATCAGCGGCTCCCCGAACAGGACGAGCAGCACAATGGCCAGAACGGTCATCAACATGCTGAAGATGATCTTAAAGCGAAAGGCGGCGCGCACGCCGTGGTGGTCGCCCTTGCCGAAGAATTGCGCGCCGAAGATCGACGCGCCGGCCAGACCGCCAAAGATGGTCAGGTTGAAAACGAAGAGAAGCTGGTTGACGATCGCCACGCCGGACATCGACTCGGTGCCAAGGCGGCCGACCATCACGTTGTCGAGCAGGCTCACAAAACTTGTGATGCCCTGCTGGATGATCATCGGCACCACGAGCACCACAAGATTGCGGTAGAACACGCGGTCACCGATAAAGGTTTCCTTAAATCTTTTCAGCATATGGTCCTCCCCCAAAATGCGGTGCGCAGCGCATGCCGCTCACCGTTCCTCCGGCGGCAGAAGCTCGTCGAGCAGCGCCCTGTAGTCCGAAATGCAGCGGTCGCACAGCGCGGAAAATTCCGCGCGTTCCTCGGGCGTATGTGTCGGGTCGAATACGCCGACCACAGAGAAGCCCGCCTTTTTGGCGGTGCGCACCGCGTAAAGCGCATCCTCAAAGACGACGCATTCCGCGGGGGCTGCGCCGAAATCCGCTGCGCATTTGAGATAGATATCGGGCCATTCCTTGCTTTTGCCGATCGTCGTGCAGCTTTCGGCCGCATCGATATTCGGCGCGATGGAAAGCCGCTCGAGCGCCGGCCAGAGCGTCTCGAGATCCGAGGCGGTCGCCACCGCCGTGTGAATGCCGCGGGCCTTGAGCGCCGCGGTGAATTTGGCCGCGCCGGGGATTTCCGGCACGCTGGTGCGGTACCGCTCCTTCGCCATATCGACAATTTCCGCCACGACGCTGTCCACCGTGCCGGAGACGCCGAGCACGTCGCGGTAATACGCGGCGCACTGTTCGAGGCACATGGCGTTCAGCGTTTTGCTGAGGCCGGGTGGCGCGTACACGCCCTTAAACGCCGCATATTCGTATGTAATGCCGTTCCACATCGGCATGCTGTCCACCAGCGTGCCGTCCGCGTCAAAAATGACCGCGCGGATCCTGTGCGGTATGCCGGGAATCGTCTGCATGGGGAAGATCACACTCCTTGTCTGCGGCGGAAAAGCCCCGCCGTCCGGGCCACACAAAGCGCGCAGGACAAAAGGCCGGCCTGTGTGACGCTTGTCTTTTACTATAGCACACAGACCGGCCTTTTTCAAGGCTTTGCAGGGGCGTATTTCGCCGGTTACATGGAGCCGAGCGCTTCTTTAATGGCGTCAATTCCGCGTTGGATTTCCTTGCCGAAGGCTTCGGCGAGGCCCTCCGAACTCGTGCCCTCGTCGGCGTCGCCGAGCAGTACGAAAAAGACATAGTCGCCTTCGCTGTAGACCTCGGCGGCTTCGATCTTATCCGTATTGGCGGCAAAGTCGTTGTCGCTGAGCAGGCGCTGCTTGTAGGCGACCAACTTCTCCTTGACCTCATCCACCTTGTCCGGCTTGGCCTTTACCGCAATAAACGTATCCGGACGCGCCTTTTCGGCGGTGTTTTCCGCCCAGACCTCTTCATAGAGCGACTCGTCCATGCCGAGCTCCTCGCGGATCTGGTCGGGCGTCATCTCCGTATCCGGATAATACGTCTCGCCGTAAACGTCGCGCAATGTGTCGCGGAACGTATCCAGGCCGCCGCGCTCCGTGTCGGATGTCGCGGAGGCTTCGCTTCGGCTGGCGTCCGCGCTGCTGTCGCTTTCTTCCATGGCGGAGCTGTCCTCCTTGATACTCGAGGCAGCGCCGGAAATCGTGGAGGAGGTGGAGCTCTTGTCGTTCGTTCTGCTCTGGCAGCCGGCAAACGAGCCGATCAGAACGACCGCGAGCAGGACCGGCACAAATCTTTTCAGCATTTTCCATCAATCCTTTCTCTGTATCCCGGGCAGAACCGGGCTGAAAAACGTGCGGGTGTCCCGCCGTTTGCCTTTACTATGCCACGGCTTTCCGAAAATAAACGGAAGCGCCGAAAAAATACGGCGCGTTTCCGGCGTTGTATGTCGCCGGAACGATTGGCCCGCGCGATACGTTGAAAAAAGTGCAAAACTGTAGTATACTGCCAATATACCGTAGCCTTGGAGGAGGTTTGTGACATGGCCAAACACCGTGCGGCGGACAATACGCCGCCAAAAGCGCGCGCATCCCTTACGGCGTTTCTGTTTCCGATTGTCGTGATCCTGTATTTTGAAGCGGTTTACGCGTGGTTTGCGCAGACCGGCATGAACGTATATAAGGTGCTCTTTGCGCTCGCGGCCGGCGCGCTTGCGCTCTTGCTTTCGCGGCTCACGCCGCTGCGTATGTTGAATTTTATTCTGCAAAGCGCGTGGATTCTGGCCTGCGGGGGCTGGATTGCCTTGCAGTTCCTGTATGGACGGGCGACCGGCAAAAGCCTTTCCATGTTTGGAGGCGCGCTGTCCGAAGGCTTCGGCACGGCGTTTTCTGCCGCTGCAGAAAATTTGCCGTTTCTCGCCTGTATCTTGCTGCCGCTGCTCTTTCAGTGCACCGTACAGCGCGGCGCGCTTTTGCACCGGCGCAGTTTGGCGGGGCGGCTGCTCGGCGCGGATTGGCTCGAGCCCATCGGCGCCGCCTTGCTTGCGGTGGTGCTGTCCTTTATCGCGGTGACGATTGCCTTCTGCGACACACAGGGCGACGCTTCGCCGCGCCGGCAGATGGAAAACGCGTGGATGCCGGAAGCGTCTGTGGAGACATTCGGCGTGCTGCCGGAAGCCGCTCTGGATTTCAAATACAATGTGTTGCACTGGCAGACGGAAGAGACTGTCCGGCGCTACGTCGTCTATGCAGACGGCACGCGCAGCGAGCTGCCGGCGGCGTGAAACGGTCCGGCTTCGAGGTTTTGTTAAAAAAAGAATGAATTTCACGCGGAAGTTCTTGACACATGTCCCAAAAAGAAAGTACAATGACAGTATAACCGCGCGCGCCGGAATATGCCGGTGTTTCTGCGGGAAAATCAGGGGGATTTGGAAAAAGAAAATCTGCATCAGTAGAAGGGCGGTGCTTTCAACGGAAAATCCAAATGGCAACGCAAACGGCGGCAAAACGCCGCTGGAGCGGGAGTTTGAACAATCCCAGACCTATAAGGTCGTGCATACCGTCGGCAGCAAGGTGGTTCAGAGCCTGAATCAGGCCGGCGTGACCGGCGAGAAAGTCTCGCAGGGGATCAATCAGGCGGCGCGGGAGCTGAACCGCGCCATCGATTCGCTGAACCGCAACCTTGGCGGCACGCAGAACGGTCCGTACCACGCGCCGGGCCAGAACCAGGGCGCCGCGCAGAACGGTTCCACCGCAAACGCCGGTTCCGCACAGAAGGGCTATGCGCAGGCGGGCGCCGCGCAGGGCAATCCGGCGACGAACGCGAAGCGCCCGACGCAGGGCGGCTATACGTATGCGCCGCCGCAGCCGCGGCCGGTCCAGCAGGCGCGCGGGCCGTACCGTGCGCCGCGTCCCGTGCCGCCGCCCGTACCACCGGGCATGATTGAGAAGCGGCAGCCCTCCAATGCGAAATTCTGGTGCGCCGGCATCCTTTGCGCGCTGTATGCGATGACGATGCCGATGTACGACTGGATTCATCTCGTCCCGTTTGCGCTTGTGGGTTTGGGCGGCTTTTTTCTCGGTCGCCTGATTTTCAAGGGCAAAAAGTATTATGTGCCGGTGCAGGCGGAAAAGCCGAAGGTGGAAGAAAAGCCCGCGCCCGAGCCGGAGCGGAAAACTTCGACGGGCGACCCGGAAGTGGATAAAATCATCGACGAGGGGTACGGCTATCTCAAGCAGCTGCGCGAGGCCAACGACCGCATTCCCGACGAGGTCATGAGCGCGCGGATCAGCCGCATGGAAGCGGCTTCGGCAGACATTTTTACCTATATTGCCGAGCATCCGGAAAAAGCGCCGCAGATCCGCCGGTTTATGAACTACTATCTGCCCACGACGCTGCGGCTGCTGACAAGCTACGACAAGCTTAGCCGCCAGCGCACAAAGGGCGAAAATATTTTGAACACGATGTTTGAAATCGAAGGCATGATGGAGACCATCGCCGGCGCGTTTGAAAAGCAGCTGGACAGTTTGTTCAGCGAGGACGCGATGGATATCGCCGCCGACATCAGCGTGATGGAGTCTATCCTGAAGCAGGAGGGACTTTCCGACGATGAAGAGGGCGAGCTGCCGAAAACGAAGGTGACGGCGGAGGGCAATCGGGCCGCGCAGGCGCAGACGGCCGGGCAGATGCCGTCCCTCAAGCTGGACCCCGACGCACAGGAAACAAAAGCGCAGGAAAAGCCATCTGTATAAACGAGGAGGAAAAGAAAAATGAGCGAATTGAAGCTGACGCTGGAGCCGGAACTCGAAACGCCGGAGCTCGGCGGGATCCCGACGCTGACGCTGGACGGCGCGGCAGAAGAGAAGAAACCGGAGCCACAGGAGGCGCAGGAGGTGCAGCTCACCCCCGAGGAGCAGCGGGTTGTCGATGAATTCGCCGAAAAGATCGATATCACAAGCTCGGCGCTCGTCATGCAGTACGGCGCGGGCGCGCAGAAGAAAATTGCAAATTTTTCCGATACGGCGCTGCAGAACGTTCGCACGAAGGACCTCGGCGAGGTGGGAGACGAGATATCGGATCTCGTTGTGGAGCTCAGAGGCTTCGATGTGAGCGAGGAGGAGGAAAAAGGCTTCTTCGGCTTTTTCAAAAAGCAGTCCAATAAACTCGAGGGCCTCAAGGCCCGTTACGATAAGGCCGAGGTGAACGTCAATAAGATCGCGAGCTCGCTCGAAGGCCATCAGGTGCAGCTGATGAAGGACATTGTCATGCTCGACAAGCTGTATGAGATGAATCTCAGCTACCACAAGGAGCTTTCGATGTACATCATCGCCGGCAAGAAGCGCTTGAAGCGCGAGCGCGAGACGACGCTCGTTGAGCTGCAGAATAAGGCGAAGCGCTCCGGTCTGGCCGAAGATGCGCAGGCCGCGAACGATTTTGCACAGCAGTGCGAAAGCTTTGAAAAGAAACTGCACGATCTGGAACTGACGCGCATGGTTTCCGTGCAGATGTCGCCGCAGATTCGTCTTGTGCAGAACAACGACCGCCTGATGGCGGAAAAGATCCAGTCCACCATCGTCAACACCATCCCGCTCTGGAAGAGCCAGATGGTGCTGGCGCTCGGCGTCGCGCATTCGGCCGACGCGGTACGCGCCCAGCGCGAGGTGACGGATATGACGAATATGCTTTTGAAGAAAAATGCGGAAAAGCTCAAAATGAGCACGATTGAAACTGCGCGCGAATCCGAGCGCGGCATCGTCGATATGGAGACGCTGCGCCAGACGAACCAGTCGCTGATCACAACGCTCGACGAGGTCGTGAAGATTCAGGAGGAAGGCAGGGCGCGCCGCCGCGAGGCAGAGCAGGAGCTCGGCCGCCTCGAGGGAGAACTCAAGCAGAAGCTGCTGGATATTCGCACGTAACGCCGTATTCCGGGCGGCCGGCGGTTTTGCCGGCCGCTTTGCGCTATCGAGACTAGTTTGCAGGCAGAAAGGTGATTTTTGTGAAAAAGAATGGAAGAATGAAGGGCCGTGTGGCGGCGATCGTGGGTATGATCGTGCTGATCGTCGTTTCCCTTCCGGTCGGCTCGTGCATTTCCCTGGCGCGCGAGCGCGGGAACGCGTCCGTCCTGTACTATGGCTCCGATGATGAGTGGGGTCTGCTCGAGGACCTCGCATGGTGCAACACGTCCGCTTCGAATCTCATCACGCTGGCAGGCAAATATCTGCCCGCGGACGATGCGCAGCTCACCGCGGTGCAGCAGGCGCGCACGGACATGAACAAGGCCGAACGGCCCGGCGAAAAGGCTGCGGCGTTCAACCGGCTGACGACGCAGGTGAATGCGCTCGGCAACGCGCTGGAGGACGCCGGCCTCACCGATGAGGATGAGGAATACCGCGTGCAAATCGTTGCAGACTACAATTCGAATGCCGATTTTGTTAACCGAAGCGATTACAACACAGAGGCGACGCGTTTCAACGAGATTCTGCGCACCACGCCGGTGCGCGGGTTGGCGGCGCTCGTCGGCATTGAGCCGCTGGAGCTCTTCCAGTAAATCGGAGAAGGGAGGAAAGGCATGAAAAAAAGAGGCGCGCTGCGCCGCGCCAGCGTATTTCTGCTGGCCTGCGCGGCGGCGGTGCTTTTGGTGCTGCCGGCCTTTGCGGCCGATATTCCCGAGGCGCCGGACAGCTACGTCTATGATGGGGCGCAGGTGCTTTCGAGCTCTACGGAAGCGTATATCAACGCGGAAAATGCCGCGCTGGACGCAGCCTGCGGTGCACAGGTGGCGGTGGTTACGGTCGATTTTACCGGTTCGTACAGCACCGCGGATTACGCCTACACGCTTTTCAACAGCTGGGGCATCGGCGACCGCAAGGAGAATAACGGCCTGCTTTTGCTGCTGGTGATCGGCGCGGAGGATTATTACATCATGCCCGGCGAAGGTGTCACGGATATTTTTTCTGGCGGGACGCTGCAAACGCTGATGGATACGTATCTGGAGGCGGATTTTGCCGCCGGCCAGTACGATGCGGGTGTGCAAAAAACATTTGATGAAATTCTTGCGATTTACGGGGAAAAATACGATCTTTCGCCCACGTATGTTTCGGCGCCGGACGCCGGGTACGCCGGGTACGATGAGGCGCGCGACGCCGCAGGTTCCCTGTTTACCGGCTTTTTCCGCCTGATCGGTAAGATTTTGCTCGTGGCCATCGCCGTGGTGCTGGCGATCGTCCTGTTCCGCATTTTGTTTGGTGGACCGCGCGGTGGCTCCGGCGGTGGAGGCGGCGGAGGCGGGGGTGGCTTCTGGAACGGCCTTCTGCTTGGCTCTCTGCTCAACCGAAGACGGTATACGTATCGTCCACCCCCACCGCCCTTTGGCGGACCTCGTCCGCCAAGGCGTAGGCCGCCCGGCGGGTTTGGCGGCTTTGGTGGCGGCCGGTCCGGTGGTTTCGGCGGCTTCGGCGGTGGTCGGCCCGGTGGCTTTGGCGGCTTCGGCGGCGGTCGGTCCGGAGGTTTCGGCGGTTTTGGCGGCGGTGGGTCGCGCGGAGGAGGTGCTGGACGCAGATGACAACCTGGCTTTTGTTTGACCTGGACGGTACGCTGACCGACAGCGGAGAAGGCGTGATGAAAAGCGTGCGCTATGCGCTCGACCGCATGGGTTTCCCGAATGAGCCGGAAACCGCGCTGCGCCGGTTTATCGGACCGCCGCTGCACGAATCGTTCATGGATTTTTATGGATTCCCGAGAGAAAAGGCCTTTCAGGCGGTGGAGACGATGCGCGAGCGCTACCGTACAAAAGGCGTATACGAAAACACGATGTATCCCGGTATGCGGGAGATGCTTCAAAAGCTGCGGCAAGCTGGCGCGAAGCTTTGCGTCGCGACCTCGAAGCCGCTGTACTTCACCGAGATTATTTTGCGGCAGCACGGCGTGGACGGGTGGTTCACGCACGTGGTTGGCGCGAACCTGGACGGTTCCATGACGGACAAAACCGAAGTGGTCCGCGAGGTGCTTCGGCGTATCGAGGCGGACGGCGGCGGACAGGCCTACATGATCGGCGACCGCAAATTCGATATGATCGGCGCGCGCAACTGCGGCATTGCGGGTATCGGGGTGTACTTTGGTTATGCCGAACCCGGCGAGCTGGAAGCGGCTGGCGCGCAGTACATCGCGCAGGATGTGCCGGCGCTCGAAAAAATTCTGCTTTCCCTGTGCTGATTGGACGGGGAGGGCGCATCTATACAGTACAACAGGGCTGCACCCTTGCGGATGCAGCCCTGTTTTTATGCGGGATGCGCGGCGAAAAAGTCCCGGTTGAAGGCGTAGGCCCTGCTTTCCGGCTTCAGTGCGCCGGCACGCTCGTTGTATTCCACCGCTTTTTGCGTATCGCCGAGATGGTACCAGCAGACGCAAAGCTGCATCAGGGGGATATACCCGTAGCAGTCCGGCTCATGAAAACCGCCGTCTGTTTCTGCCGGTACGGCTTCCGTCGCACGCTCGTACCAGAACGCCGCCGTTTTGTAATCGGCGCGGTCGAAGAAAAAGCGGCCCAGATCGCAACACAACTCTGCGCGCGGGGGACCGAAACGCAGCGCGCGTGTGAGCGCCGCAAAGGCCTTTTCGGGCTGCTGCAGACGCTCGTATGCCTGCGCGAGATTGCGGCAGGCCTCGAGGTTGTTTTCCACCCAGCCGTTTCCCGCGTCGAGAAAACGCTCGAAAACGACGGCGGCCTCCGCGTCGCGGTTGTGGTACGTCAGCTCGCGGGCGTAGTAGAACTGCTCGCGCGGCGCGAGCGTTTCGCCCCTTGCCAGAAGCCCCTCAAAAATACGCAGGTTGCGGTCCGGATCGCCCGGCCCGATTTTCCGGTGGCAGACCGCCGCATCGCCGTACACGATTTTTCCCGCCGGGGCAATCGCCTCGTGCACGGCCCCCTGCCAGCGGAAACCGGCCGCCCGCCGCAACAGGCGCTCGCGCCAGTAGGTGAATGCGGGTGCGCCGTCCGCGCTGAAGTCGGTGTGGTAGCGCAGCATCACGACGTCCGTATCGGGCGTGAGCGTCTCCTTGAGCTTTTGAAACGCTTGGCGGTCAGCGGGCTCCAGCACGTCGTCCGCATCCAGCCACATGCAGTATTGCATGGTGGCCTGCGCAAAGGAGAAATTGCGCGCCGCTGCAAAATCGTCGCACCACGGGAAGGTGCGCACAATCGCGCCGCAGTCCTCGGCGATTTCCACAGTGCGGTCGGTGCTGCCCGTATCGACGACGATCATTTCCTCCACGAGATCGCGCACGGAATCGAGGCAGCGGCCCAGCGTTTCCTCCTCATTTTTTACGATCATGCACAGGCTGACGGTAATCATGCGTCAGCTGTTGCTGATCACGCCCGCCGAACGCAGCGAAGCGAGCAGGCTGTTGACCGTGCTGATGACATTGCTCAACGATGCCGAGGTAGGCAAATCAGCCACGGAGGAGCCGGCTAAGAGAGCTGTGCCTGCCGGGCCCGTGGGGCCGGTAGCACCCGTAGCACCCGTAGCGCCCGTTGCGCCCGTGGCGCCGGTCGGCCCTGTGGGACCCGTCGCGCCGGTACCGGTTGCACCTGTAGGGCCCGTGGGTCCTGTTGCGCCGGTCGGTCCCGTAGGACCCGTCGCGCCCGTTGCGCCAGCATCGCCTGTGGGTCCCGTAGGACCGGCCGCGCCCGTTGCACCAGCATCGCCAGTCGGCCCGGTCGGACCCGTCGTACCTGTTGCGCCCGTCGGCCCCGTGGGCCCTGTCGCACCTGTGCCGGTCGCACCGGTTGCACCTGTGGCGCCCGTCGCGCCTGTAGCGCCTGTGGGTCCCGTGGGTCCTGTCACGCCCGTGCCGGTCGCACCTGTTGCGCCCGTCGCGCCTGTAGCGCCTGTGGGTCCCGTGGGCCCTGTCACACCCGTGCCGGTCGGCCCGGTTGCACCCGTCGCACCCGTAGCGCCTGTGGGGCCGGTCGGTCCGGTTACGCCGGCGGGACCTTCGACGCCCTGGATGCCCTGCACGCCCTGCGGTCCGGTTGCGCCCGTTGCACCGCGCGGCCCGGTTGCGCCCGGCGTGCAGCAGCACGGCACACAGCTGCATGGCACGCAACTGCAATCACAACTGCGGGACGCGCTGGGGCAGGCATCCCAGCCGTCGTCTGGTCGATAGATTTTCATGCGGAAATTATCCCCTTTCATGCCGTTTACGTGGAGCTTTACAGAAGGTCTCCACAAGACAGAATATGCGGACAGGCCCGAAAGGGTGCGAAAAATACTGCCGCCCAAAGATTTCTGGGCGGCAGTATTTTTCGGAAAAAGCTCAGCGCTTCGGGAATTCACGTAAGGGCTGCACGGCCTTGTAGGCCGGACGGATGATCTTGCCCGCGTTGATGAGCTCCTCAATGCGGTGCGCGCTCCAGCCTGCAATGCGCGCGCAGGCGAAGATCGGCGTGTAAAGCTCCATGGGCAGATCGAGCATGCTGTAAATGAAACCGCTGTAGAAGTCGACGTTTGCGGAAACGCCCTTATAGATACGGCGTTTTTCGCCGATGACCTCCGGTGCGAGGCGAGCCACGCGCATATACAGGCCGTATTCGTCCTCGCGGCCTTTTTCAGATGAAAGGCCGGCGGCAAAGCTTTCCATGATTTTCGCACGCGGGTCGGAAATCGAATAGACCGCGTGGCCCATGCCGTAGATCAGGCCGGCCTTATCGAAGGCTTCCTTATCGAGCAGACGGGAGAGATACTTGCGGATCTCGTCTTCGTCCGTCCAGTCCTTTACAACCTGCTTCATATCCTCGAACATGCGCACCACCNNACCTTGATGTTGGCGCCGCCGTGCTTCGGACCCTTGAGCGAGCCGAGCGCCGCCGCGATTGCGGAATATGTGTCGGTGCCGGAGGAGGTGACGACGTGCGTCGTAAACGTCGAGTTGTTGCCGCCGCCGTGCTCTGCGTGGAGCATCAGCGCAATATCGAGCACCTTGGCCTCGAGCGTCGAGAATTTCTTATTTGGGCGCAGGATGCGCAGAATGTTTTCCGCAGTGGTCAGATCGGGCTTCGGCTGGTGAATATACAGGCTGCGACCGTCGCTGTAGTGGCGGTACGCTTGGTAGCCGTACACAGAAAGCAGCGGGAAAATCGCGATGAGCTGCAAGCACTGCCGCAGCACGTTCGGAATGGACACATCGTCCGGCGTGTCATCGTAGGAATACATCGTCAGCACACTGCGCGCGAGCGTGTTCATCATGTCGCTGCTGGGGGCTTTCATGATGATGTCACGCACAAAGCTGGTCGGCAGCGTGCGGTAGAACGAAAGCTGGTTGATAAACGCGTCGAGCTGCTCCTTGGTCGGCAGCTCACCGAAGAGCAGCAGGTACGCCGTCATCTCAAAACCAAAGCTGTGGTTGGCGGGCATGCTGTGCACGAGATCTACAATGTTGTAGCCGCGGTAATACAACTCGCCGTCTATGGGGACGCGCTCGCCGTTCACCATTTTGCTCGAGCGGATGTCCGAAATGTTGGTCAGACCGGTCAAAACGCCGTTACCGTTCAGATCGCGCAGGCCGCGTTTGACATCGTACTTTGTGTAAAGCGTGGGATCTATCGTGCCGTTCTCCGTACATAAGGCGGCAAGCTTTTGAATTTCCGGTGTAATTTCCGAGTATTTTGATACGGGCATTTCTGAACCATCCTTTCTCCTGATACCCCCAATCGGGCATTTGCGTTCACTGTCATCGTATGTGTAGCGTATAATACATAATTATTATAGCAGATTACTAAAGAAGATTGATGTCGAATTTGTGAATTTTTTATAAGTTTGTCGTAGACGCGTTTTGTATGTTGCCGGATTTTTGTGCGATTTACCGGCAGGCATACCGGAATTCCCCGTGCCATACATATAAGGGAAGAAGAAAGAGAGGAACGCGCGCGTATGAGAAGGATAACAGTGAAGGCGATGTGGATGCGGAAAACGGCGTGGACAGCCTGCACGGCGGCCGCCGTCGCGCTCTGCGTGTGGTGCGTGCTGGACAATCTCCTGCCGGTGTTTCGGGAAAACGGGGGCGCCTGGGCGCTGCGTGCGGCGGGATTGACGGTTTCGGCGTCGTCCGAGTCGGAGAGCCATGCGGACCATATAGCGCAGATACCGCAGGATACGCCCGCCACCGAGGAGGACGGTATTCTTTCGCCGTGGGCGGAGCCGGAGCCCGTCGTGGAACCGACGCCGGACCCAAACCGGGAGACCGCGCCGGTCGTGGCAACCTGGATGGGCGGCGGTGAAACGGTGGATGGCTTTTCCGTCAAGGACACGTCGGAATCGGGCGCCGACCTTTCCGAGGAACTGCAAATCGACCCGGACGTGCATGTGCGGCGGGACGGCTCTCCGGTCGTTTTGCTTTATTCGACGCATTCGTGCGAATCCTTTATTTTGGACGACGTCGACTGGTATTACACGGACGACGACTTTCGCTCGACCAATCCGGAGGAAAGCGTTTTGTCGGTGGCGGCCGAGGCGGCTGCTGTGATTGAGGCGGGTGGCTTCGGCGTGATTCACGATACGACGCTGCACGACGATCCGGCCTATTCCGGCAGCTACCAACGCTCTATGGAAACGATCCAGAAAAATCTCGCCGAATACCCGACGCTGCAGATCACCGTGGATGTGCACCGCGACGCCTTCGGCGAGGAGGCCGACGGCACGCGCTACAAGCCGGTGGCCGAGGTGAACGGCCAGGACGCGGCGCAGATTATGATCCTCACCGGCTGCGATCTTTCCGAGGACCCGCTTTTTCCCGATTGGCGTGAAAACCTGCGCCTTGCGCTGCGGCTGCAGCAGAAGGGGGAAGCGCTGTTCCCCGGGCTTTTCCGGCCGCTGTATTTTTCCCAGCGCAATTTTAACATGCACGCGTCGCACGGCTCTATCCTCGTAGAGGTCGGCACGGAGGTGAACACCCTGCGCGAGGCGCAGTATGCCGGGCGGCTGCTCGGCGAGACGATCCTCGCGGTGCTCAACGATCTGGCCGAATAAACGGGCGGCAAACCGGGCATACTCGGTATAGAAATCCAAAAAGGAGGCCTGTACCATGCGCGGTCGATGGATCACCCGCCCGTTTCTCGTGTCGTTTTGCTGCACGGCCCTGGCGCTTGTTTTTCTGATCGGCATGCTTGTCGTCGACGCCGAGGGCCGACACATGAATTTCAGCGACGATTCGCCCGCCGTGGAGCTTGTCTACAACGCGGACGGTACGGCGGACCTGCAGCTCAATGCCTTTCGCCTGGGCCGCCGGATCGAGGTGACCGGCCTTGTAAAGGCCTGGCATTTTATCGCGGACTTCTTCTGCCTGCCGCACGGCCGTTTTCCAACGCAGCCGTAGGCACGGTCCGAAAAACAAAGAGCCGGGGCACAAATGTCCCGGCTCTTATGTCTGTCTTGATGTGCGCTGCGGAACCCGGTGGATTTTGAAAACGGCCGGGCGTGCGCAGTTGCGTGCACCAACGGCGCCGCCCGTCAGTGGATTACATAGTCGAGCTGTTCGGCGTAGAGCAGCGTATTGAAGAACAGGCGCACGGAGGTTTCCGTCCCGCCGAACATTTCCGTATCCACGCCCGGCGTGTACCACAGCGTGACGCTGCTTGTCGCGTCCGGGGACACAACACTGCTGTAATCCATCGTCAGGGCATAAACGCCGTTGCCGATGCTGTCGGCGGTCACCGTAGCCTTCATGCCGGTGCCGCCCAGTCCGTCGCTCTTGATCACGCACAGGCGGCCGTCCTGATCGACAGCGCCGATGGCGTCGAGCAGCGTCACGGCCGTGTCGTGCTCAAAATAGTGTTCGACGGCGGCGAGCAGGTCGTCATAGGTCGCAATGCCGTCGACAGCCGTCGGGTAGACGGGGTAACTGCCGTCCGCGTCAATGGGGGGATAGGCCACGATGTCGCTGTAGGCCGGGTCGATGACAAAGCTGCGGTCGTAAAACCAGTGCAGGTAGAATTGCGCCGCCTCGGTCAGCGCGGCGGAAAGCGCGTCTTCGTCCAGCGGCGCGGATGCCTCGTCGGCCGCGGGGGCTTCGTCGGTCCCGTCAGGTTCTTCCGCCGCGGATGTTTCTTCCGCATCGGACGCTTCAGCCGGCTCGGACGTTTTGGCTGTCGCGTTTGGCGTAGGGGCTGCGTCCTCGTGCCTGCTGCCCAGCAGTGCCAGCAGCGGGGCGCATGCCGTCATGGAAAACAAAAGCGCGGTAAGGGCTGCGGCGGCAATCGCGCGCAGAATTTTTGCAGGGATCATCATACAGTCCACCTTTCCGGATTGTGGTAAAAAAAGTATACCAGATTCCCTTGTGTGCCGCAAGGGCGCACAGAACAGATATTTTAAGGAAAATAAAAAAGTTCGTGATTTTTTAACAAATTTATAGTATAGTAAAGTGCAGACAGAATGATAGGGCACCCGCAGGAAGCGTGCCCGAGATGAGAAGAGGTTGAATACGCAATGGCAAAAAAGCAATTCAAGGCAGAATCGAAGCGTCTGCTCGATCTGATGATCAATTCGATCTACACGCATAAGGAAATCTTTCTGCGCGAGCTGATTTCGAACGCGAGCGACGCGATCGATAAGCTGTACTACAAATCGCTCAGCGACGGGGATACGGGTCTCGGCCGCGACGATTTTGAAATCCGTATTGAAGCGGACAAGGATGCGCGCGTGCTGCGCATCCGCGACAACGGCATCGGTATGACGCAGGAGGAGCTCGACCAGAACCTCGGCGTCATCGCAAAGAGCGGCTCGCTCCAGTTTAAGGCCGAAAACGAGAAGAACGATGACATCGATATCATCGGCCAGTTCGGTGTTGGCTTCTACTCGGCGTTCATGGTCAGCGACCATGTGCGCGTGGAATCGAAGGCATACGGGTCGGACGAAGCTTTCGCGTGGGAGTCCGACGGCGCGGACGGCTACACGATCCGTCCGTGTGAGAAAACCGGCCACGGCACAGAGATCACGCTGCACATCAAGCCCGATACCGAGGAGGAGAAGTACAGCGAATTCCTCGATTCGTACCGCATTCGCAGCCTTGTGACGAAATACTCCGATTACATCCGCTACCCGATCCGCATGGAGGTCGAGAAAACGCGTGCGAAGGAAGGCGCGGAGAACGAATACGAGCACTATCTCGAGGTGGAAACGCTCAACAGTATGGTGCCGCTCTGGAAAAAGAACAAAAATGAGATCACGGCCGAGGAGTACAACAATTTCTATAAGGAAAAGTTCTATGACTGGCAGGATCCGCTCAAGGTGATTCACACGGCGGCCGAGGGCACGGCGACGTACAACGCGCTTTTGTTCATCCCGGCCAAGGCGCCGATGGATTACTATTCCCGCGATTATGAAAAGGGCCTGCAGCTCTATGCCTCCGGTGTGCTGATCATGGAGAAGTGCGCCGACCTGCTGCCCGATTACTTCGGTTTTGTCAAGGGCCTTGTCGATTCGCAGGACCTCTCGCTCAACATTTCGCGCGAAATGCTCCAGCACGACCGCCAGCTCAAGCTGATTGCCGGCCGCATCGAAAAGAAAATTGCCTCGGAGCTGAAATCCATGTGCGAGCATGACCGCGAGACGTACGAGAAGTTCTTCGAGAGCTTCGGCCTGCGCCTCAAGTTCGGCATGTATGAGAATTACGGCGTGAACAAGGACAAGCTCAAGGACCTCGTGCTCTTCAAGACCTCCTCGGGCAAAATGCGCACGCTGAAGGAATATGTCGCCGACATGAAGGAGGATCAGACCTGCATCTACTACGCTGCGGGCGAAACGGCGGAGCGCGTTGCGCACCTGCCGCAGACCGAAGCCGTACTGGACCGCGGCTATGAAGTGCTGTACCTCACCGACGACGTCGATGAATTTGCGCTGATGGTGCTGCATGAGTACGAAGGAAAAGAATTTAAGAACGTTTCCGCCGAAGATGCGCGCGTGCAGTCCGACGAGGAAAAGGCTGAGGCCGAAAAGCGCGCCGAAGAAAACAAGACGCTGCTCGAGAAGCTCAAGGGCATTCTCGGCGGGCAGGTCAAGGACGTGCGCCTCTCGACGTCGTTGAAGAACCACCCGGTCTGCATCACAACCGACGGTGCGCTCTCGATGGAGATGGAGAAGGTGCTCAACGCGATGCCCGGTGCGGAGCAGAAGGTGAAGGCCGAGCAGATTCTCGAGATCAACGCCGAGCATCCGGTATTCGAGACGCTGCGCCGCTTTGAGAACGACGAGGACAAGCTGAAGAAGTACGCCGAAGTGCTGTATGATCAGGCGCTGCTGATCGAGGGCCGTTCGATTGAGGACCCGGTCGCCTACGCCAATATGGTGGCGGAGCTGCTCGCGCAGTGAGGCGGATGTGAGAAAGGAGAAGGCGATGCATCGCGGGAAAAGGAAACGAAACTGGGGGAAGGTGTTCACCATAGCCGTGCTCATCAGCTTCGTGGCGCCCATCGGCTACCTGGTCATGCGGATCTTTGCACAGGACACAACGGACAGCGTGGGCCGCGGCCGCGAGGATTACGTGCTCATGCTCTTGCAGTGCTTGCTGGGGATCGCGGCCATTGTGGTGCCGATCGCCATGATGCGGCGGTGGGATGTGGAAATCCCGCGCATGATGTTCCTGCTTTACATCGGCTTCCTTTACTGTGCGATTTTTCTCGGCGAGGTGCGCAGCTTTTACTACACGGTGCCGCAGTGGGATACCGTGCTCCACACGTGCAGCGGCGCGATGCTCGGCGCGCTTGGGTTTTCCATGATCGCGATTTTCAACAATACGGAGCGCATCCCGATGAACCTTTCGCCGCTCTTTGTCGCCGTGTTTGCGTTTTGCTTTGCGCTGGCGCTGGGCGCCGTTTGGGAAATCTATGAGTTTTCCATGGACGCGTTCTTCGGCACGAATATGCAGAAATTCGCGCTGGACGACGGCACGCCGCTCGTTGGGCAGGCGGCGCTGCAGGACACGATGAAGGACATGATCGTCGATACGCTGGGTGCGCTCATCATGAGTGTGGTCGGCTATATTTCCCTGAAATACAAAAAAGGCTGGGTCGAAAAGCTGATGATCCGCATCGGGCACGGCAGACGGCGGTCCGCAGACCATCGTCAGTTGCCGTGAAGCCGTACAGAAAGGAAGGAACCCCATGAACCCGAATCCGGCGCCGTACGGCGCATATCCGCAGCAGCCTTATCCGTACATACCGTACATACCGCCCACGCAGCCGCCGCAGTGGGCGGACCCCGTCAAGCTTGAGCAGAAGGCGATACGCCGTTCTGCGTCCAGACTGGCGTTTGCGGCGCTTTCAAGCCTGCCGCTGCAAATTCTTTTTGCCAACGGCGCGGCCATCCTGCTGCTGTTCTGCGGCGTGAACCTGATGTTTCCCGGCCCGAACAGCATCGGCGGTTTCCCGGCGCTGGCGTATTATCTGATTGCTTCGATGTTGTCGTACGTCTCGATTGTCCTGCCGTATGGACTGTTCCTGCTCGGCGGCCGGCGGCGTCTGGTCGACACGGTGCTCGTGGAGAAAACCGGCGTGCTCAACGGCCTCCTGCTCGTGCTGGCTGGCGCGTTTGTCTGTGTGATCATGAACATTCCGGCAAACCTGATTTCGGCGCTGCTGGAACAGCTGGGCCTGAGCGGTGCGACGAATACGGACAGCCTCACGGTGAATTCCGTGACGGAGCTGATCGCGATGGTGGTTTCCGTGGTTCTGATTGCGCCGGTTACGGAGGAATTCGCGTTCCGCGGTGTCACCACGGCGGTGCTGCGCCGCTGGGGCGACTGGCCGGCGATCCTGTTTTCCGGCGTGATCTTCGGCATGGCGCATTACAGCTTTCAGGCCCTGCCTGTTGTCATGCTCGGCGGCATCGCCATGTCCTTCCTGTATGTCCGCACCCGGAACATCTGGATCAGCATCGGCGTCCATTTCCTGAACAACCTGTTCGCCGTGCTGCCGATCGGCGTCAACTATTTGTGGGGCGAAATGGCGGCAAATGCGGTGTCGGTCCTGTCGTTCTACCTGATCGTTGTGCTGGGCATTATTGCGCTGGTTCTGTTGATTATCCGGCAAAAGAAAACGCGCTCGGTTTTCCGCACGCCGATGCAGCGCGGGCTGGCGGTGCCGAATAAGGCGCTGCATCTGTTTTTGAATCCGGGCTTTATCGTGTATCTGCTTGTGTTTCTCGTGATGTCTGTGGTGACGGCCTATGTCTCCTGAAGCAGGCGGACGGGAATTCCTGCCGGACCGCCGGTTTATGGAGGCGGCGCTCGCGCTTGCGGAAGAGGCGTATGCGGCGGGGGAGATCCCCGTCGGCGCGGTGGTCGTCAAGGACGGCGCCGTGATCGGCCGCGGGCGCAACCGCCGCGAGGCGTCGCACAGCGTGCTCGGGCACGCCGAGCTCGAGGCGATGGAGCAGGCGGCCGCATCGCTCGGGGACTGGCGCCTTTCGGGCTGCACGCTGTACGTCACGCTCGAGCCCTGCCCGATGTGCGCCGGCGCCGCCGTCAACGCGCACGTCGAGCGGATCGTCTACGGCGCGGAGGATGAGGTCATGGGCGCGTGCGGCACGGCCGTTTCCGTGATCCGCCTGCCGCGGGTTTTCCGGCCTGCGCTGTACAAGGGCCTGCTCGGCGAGGAATGCGGCGCGCTTCTGCGGCGCTTCTTTGCGGAGCGGAGAAAATAAAGGCGCGCCGGTGCTGGGTTTTGCACCGACGCGTTTTGCTTCAGGAAAGGGGAATGTATCGTGGAGAAAACCGAAAACAACGCGCGGCGTCTCGCCGTGCTCGAGTACCCGTATCTGTACGCGGCGTGGCATGTGTGCCGGGAGGACCATGCGCGCGCGGTTTCGGAGCGCCGCCCGTTTTCCGGCGCGCGCCGGTCGGTCGACCTGTACCGCGAAAAGGGCACGTACGGTAAAGCCGGGGTTTCGTATGCCGTGGAGGAGATTACCGGCGCGCCGTACCCGGCGCTTGCGCCGCACGAGGCGATCCCGCTGCACTTCGCCGAAGCCTGCCGCAGGGCGGCCGCGGCGGGGGATTGCATCCTGACGTCGTCGGGCTACTGCGCTTTCGCGCCGGCGGTGCTCGGCGGCCTGCAGCAGGCGCTCGGGCCGGAAAAGAAGGTCGGCCTCGTCTGGGTGGACGCCCACTGCGACAACGTCATCGTGGAGGAGACGGAGCGGCCCGACCTGCGCTTCGTCGCGGTGCCGCTCTCGACGATCGCCGGGCAGACGATGCGGGATTGGGGCCGGGACTTCTGCCGCATGGCGCGCCCGCTGACAGCCGGGGAGATCCTCCTTGGCGACGGGCACTGCAGCGGCGCGGAGGAATACGAAAACCTCGCCCGCGCGGGCATCGACCGCGTTTTGCCCGCGGAATTTGCGGACACAGCGCGCTGGGCCGCGCGCGTGCAGGCGCTGGCCGACAGGGTGGACGCAATCTATCTGATGGTCGACGTCGACATCCTGCGGAACGAATACATACCGGCCTACTTCCGCCCGGAGCCGGGCGGGCATGCGCTCGAAACGGTGCTCGGCAACGTCCGCGCCGTCATGCGCACGGGAAAGGTGCTGGCGTTCTCGTGCTTCTGCGTCGATTTCGACAAGTACGCGCAGGGCGGCGAAACTACGTTTGAGAGCGGACGGCAGATCATCGAAGCGGGCCTTGCGGCCTGGGCAGAAACCTGAAAAAGCGAAGCCCGCCCCGGAAAGGAAGGCATTCCTTTGGGGGCGGGTGTTTTGTTGTATGCAGAGCTGCTGCGGTTAAAGCTGCGGCACGATCGCGCGGACGGCCGGCTTCAGGCCGCGGCCGGGATGCTCCTGCTGGCGGTAGACTTGTCCGTCATAAGCCGGCAGATCGTTGCCTTCGACGAGTACCGGTCCCTGCGGTGTGATGCACACGTCCCAGCCAATATAGCGCATGCCTGGCCGCACCTGCGCGGCGCGCTTGCACAGTGCGATGGCTTCCGAAAAGTACGGAACGCGAAAGCCGATGAAGCGAAGCCGGGTATCCGGATGGACGTCAAAGTATTCGCCCGTTTTATCGGAAAGCGCTGGGTGCCGGATCACGCCGTCCGGACAGATCAAAGCGGAAAGGCCGCCGCTCGTCGTGTTATCGACAAAGGCGCTGCCGCGGCCCGTGCGCAGGAAGGCGTACAACACGTGTGGCCCTCCCGATTCATCGGTCAGCGTGACGATGCGTATGGTGTTGACGGACGCCGGGTGGAGGGCCTCCATGTCCGGGTGCTGCATCAGGCCTTCTTCCAGCAGGTACAGTCCGCGTTGCAGCCACGCCTTGCGCAGCATCGGCACGCGCCTGAGGTTGTCGTCCGTGCAGGCGAACCGTTCGACGCCGAGCCCGCCGAATCCCGAGGGGGCTTTCAGGAAAACGACGGGATGGCGCCGCAGGAATGCCGCGACCGCCTCCGCGTCGTTCTCACGCAGGTCGAGAAATTCCCGGCCCAGAAAGGCGGAAAATGTGGTGCAGAACCGCACCTTATCCTTAAAAATTTCTGTGTCCTCCGGTGCGTTCACGAGGCGCGAAAGGCGCCAGTTGTCGCGCATGGTGAAAAAGGTTTTGCGGTCGCGGTGCCGGCGGATATGTACGAAGCCAAAAATATGGTAGTCAAAAAATCCGACGTTGTACAAAGCGGCGCACAGGAGCATATCCAGAACGATGAAGAAAGATGGCAGCCGGGTTTCCTTTCGAACCTCGCGCACGTAAACCAGCATACGTCTGGGGTTAAAGCTGCAAATTCGTCTGAACAAGAGATGTAATTTAAGCATTTTCCACAAACCTCACAATCTAAATAGGGAAAAGCCAATTGCTTTTCACGAATGTTTCATTACCCTCAGTATACGGGTGAAGTGCGGAAAAGTCCAGAAAAAGTATTCCATATTTTT
The DNA here is from genome assembly GCA_002305575.1 of Ruminococcaceae bacterium UBA1417. Lineage (GTDB taxonomy): Bacteria > Bacillota > Clostridia > Oscillospirales > Acutalibacteraceae > Hominenteromicrobium. The sequence goes on along the minus strand of DBPP01000005.1, from coordinate 7,073 downwards.
TGCAAGAAAACTGCAAAAACGCGGGGGAAACGCGGATTTTGCTCTGGCGCATTCCACCGGTTTGGGGTATAATAATGGGGAAAAACAGCGGAAGGTGAGGTTGCTGTATGGCAATTGGAGTTGTGAAAACCGACTGCGGGTTGGTTTCCGGGGAAGAGAAAAACGGTATCACGGTATTTCGGGGAATTCCGTACGCGGCGCCGCCGGTGGGCGCGCTGCGCTGGCGTGCCCCGCAGCCGGCCGCCAAATGGGAGGGTGTGCGCGCCTGCACGGCGTTTGGGGATATGTGCATCCAGAACGGCGGTTTTGTCGGCATGGACGCGTTTCTGCATCACCCGCAGAGTGAGGACTGCCTGTACCTGAACATCTGGACGCCCGCAAACGCGGCGGGCGAGGATCTGCCGGTGCACTTCTGGATTCACGGCGGCGGCTTTCATGGCGGCCTCGGCGATGAGCCGCTGTATCAGGGCGTTTCGCTCGTCGAGCAGGGGGAAATTCTCGTCACGATCAATTACCGGCTCGGCGCGCTGGGCTTTCTCGCGCACCCTGCGCTCACGGAAGAGGACGAGAACGGCGTGTGCGGCAATTACGGCCTGCTCGACCAGATTGCGGCGCTGCGCTGGGTAAAGAAGAATATTCGCGCGTTCGGCGGCGATCCGAACCGCATCACAATTAACGGGCAGTCTGCCGGCGCAATGAGTGTTGCGGCGCTCCTGGCTTCCCCACGGACAAACGGCCTGTACAGCGCGGCCATCCTGCAGAGCGGCGGCCCGCGCCCCGGTGCGCGGACGAAGGACGAGGCGCAGGCATACGGCCTTGCGGTGCAGAAAAAGCTGGGCTGCGCTTCGGTTGCGGAGATGCGCGCGCTGCCCGCCGCGGCCGTTCTGGAAGCGACAAAGCCGGAGCCCGGCGCACCGCTTGCCTTTGGGCCGGTCGTGGACGGCTACGTGTTGCGCGAGGATCCCTACGACGCGTTTCTCGCCGGGCGCATTGGCCAGGTGCCCGTGCTTATCGGCTCCAACGCGGATGAAGGGCTGTTTGCCCCGGTCAACGGCGATACGTTTGAAGCGTTTGAAGCCGACGCGAAGCGCTACTTTGGCGAAGATTACGCGGAATTCTGCGCGCTCTACAATTTCACATCGGAGAATTTCAGCCGGGCGGCGCTCGACGTCCAGCGCGATTTCGCATTTGTGAACATCCGTCACGTGCTGCGCACGCTCAGCCGCGTCCACCCCTGTCCGGTGTACCAGTATTACTTCACGGAACCGATTCTCCTGACAAACGGAACGTTTGTCGGCGCGACGCACTCGGCGGAGCTGTTCTATGTGTTCGGGACGCTTGACGTGCTCGGCGGCAGCCCGGTGGAGGGCGATGCGCTGGCGGTCAAAAAAGAGCAGCCGCAGTACGCGCTTTCGGCGCAGATGGGCCGCTACTGGGTGAATTTTGTCCGTCGCGGGGACCCGAACGGTTCCGGTCTGCCGGTGTGGAATCCGGCTGGCGACGGCGAATACATGCACTTTTCTGCAAACGACGTGAAGAGCGAGCAGACCCGACGGCCCGCCCGCGTCGCGTTTATTGAGAATCACCGGCCGGACTGATCCGCCGGAAAAAGAAACGGCCGCACCGGGAGACCGGTGCGGCCGTATGTATTTGAAAACTGTGTCTTTTTGTGGCTATAGGTTGCATCGGACGGTTCAGTCGTCCTTTTTGTCCGGTTCTTCGGGCTTCGGTGTGACCGTGATGCGCACACGCGTGGCGCGCTGGGATTCGGTTTCCTCCACGACCACATGCAGGTTTTCGAAATCAAAGTTGTCGCCCTTTTCCGGAATGCGGTCAAGCTGTTCGATGACCCAACCGTTGATGGTGGAGGATTCGGCCTCCGCCTTGATGCCGAAGAAGGAGAACATCTCGTCGAGATCGGTTGAACAGTCCACGAGGTACACGTTGTCGCCGACCTTTTTGAACGGCTCCACAACTTCGTCGTGCTCGTCCCAGATTTCGCCCACGAGCTCTTCAATGATGTCCTCGAGCGTTACAATGCCTTCCGTGCCGCCAAACTCGTCGACGATGACCGCGAGGTGGGATTTATTCTGCTGAAGCAGCTTCAAAAGCGTGGAGGTCTTCATGGAAGGCGGGATGAATTCGACCGGTTTGATGATGCTCTCCAGCGGGGCGCCGGTGCGCACCACGTAGTTGTGGAAGTCCTTTTCGTTGATCAGACCGACGATGTTGTCGATCGTATCTTCGTAGACCGGCAAGCGCGAGAAGCCCGTGCGGATAAACAGCTGCGCAATGTCTTCCACATCGCTGTTCACGGAAATGGCTTCCACGTCGACGCGGGGCGTAAAGATATCGATCGCTTCGAGGTCGTCAAACTCGATGACGTTGTGAATCAGCGTGCTTTCGTTGGCGTTGATGCCGCCCTCCTGCTCCGCCTCTTCAACGATGGTGAGCAGCTCGCTTTCGGAGATTGTGCGGTCTTCCGAAACCTTGATGAAACGCGCGACAAGCTTTTTGATGCCGACCAGAAGGAAATTGAACGGTTTGAATACGTAGATCAGCACATTGATGATCGGTGCGGAGAACATCGCAAACGCTTCGGGCGATTCCTTCGCAATGCTTTTCGGCGTGACTTCGCCGAAAATGAGGACGATAATCGTCATGGCAACGGTGGAAACAGTCGGGCCGCCGCTCTCGCCGAGCATCTGAATAAACAGAACCGTGGCGACGGAAGACGCCGTGATGTTGACGATGTTGTTGCCAATGAGTACGGAGGAGATCAGTTCGTCGTAATTATCGGCCAGGCGGTATACGAGCCGCGCGCGCCGGTTGCCGTTTTCCGCGAGGTTTTTGATGCGGATGCGGTTCAACGAGGAGAACGCCGTCTCCGTGGCGGAAAAATACGCCGACAAAATGATCATGATGACGATGGTGACGATTAACCCTGTACTGTGACTGTCCATTTGAGAAAAAATAACCTTTCTTTCCTACAATAATTTTGCTGCGGCCACATGCCGCTGAGCATGTATATACGTGATTTTACCATATCTTTTTTTGAAAGTAAAGCGAATCTTTTGCGCCGGCGGCGGAAGGCTTGAAAAATGGGCCGCGTTCCGGTATGATACAGATAAGCTGCCGCTCCGCTTTGCGCGGGTGCGGCCGGACGCGGCGCGGCCGCGACAGGTGGGAGGAAAACAGAGTGAAACGAAAAATCAACGTCGGCCTGCTGGCCCATGTCGATGCCGGCAAAACGAGCCTGACGGAGCAGCTTTTGTTCTGCGGCGGCGCGCTGCGGACAGCGGGGACAGTCGATCTCGGCACAACGCAGACCGACGCACTGGAAATCGAAAAGGCGCGCGGTATTTCGGTCAAGACGGCCGACGCCGTGCTCGAGCTGGAAAACGCGGTTGTCAACCTCATCGACACGCCGGGCCACGCCGATTTCATCAGCGAGGTCGAGCGCGCGCTTTCCGTGCTCGACTGTGCGGTGCTCGTCGTGTCCGCCGTCGAGGGTGTGCAGGCGCAGACCGAGGTGCTGCTCGACGCGATCCGGCGCATGGCGCTGCCGTGCGTCGTGTTCGTCAATAAGCTTGACCGCGCAGGCAGCGACTTTACCGGAGTGTGCGCGGCGCTTGCGGCGCAGCTTGGGGACCGTCCGCTGCTCGTCGTAAATCGGCCGGAAAACGAGGGGGACGGCGCGGCGTGTGTTGCAGATGAATCGTCCTGTCTGGAAAATGCCGTGGTGCTTGCATCGGATGAGGCGCTGCTTGATCGCTACCTCGCGGGCGAAACGGTCGATTTTGCACAAACCGTATGCCGGGCGGTGGAAAACGGTGCGGTGCCGGTGCTCTGCGGCTGTGCCAAGACGGGTGCGGGCTGCCGGGCGCTGCTCGATTTCCTCTGCGCCTGCGTACCCGCCGCGCCGGCCGGAGACGGAACATTCCTGGCCCGCGTGTTCCGTGTGGAGCACGACAGGACGTTCGGCAAGCTCGCCCATGTGCGCCTTTTCTCGGGCTGCGTCATGCCGCGCCAGAGCGTCTGGCTGCCCCGGGGTGAAACGGAAGAAAAGGTGGCGGGCTTGCGCCGCCCGCTTGGCCGCAGGCAGATCGACGTGCAGGCCGCCGAGGCCGGCGACATTGCGGTGCTGTTCGGACTCAGCGGTGTGCGCGCCGGCGACGTACTCGGCCGCGGCGCGCTGCCGCGTGCGGAACGCACGCTCGCCGTCCCGCTCCTCACCGTCAAGGTGGAGCCGGAGAAGGCGGACCAGAACGCGGCGCTGGCTGCGGCGCTTTCGGCGCTCGCCGACGAGGACCCTGCGCTGCATTTTCTGTGGATCCGCGAAAAGCGTGAGATCCAGCTGCGCATTCTCGGCAAAATCCAGCTCGAAATTCTCGAAGCGCTTTTGCTCGAGCGCTACGGCCTTACGGCGCGCTTCTCCGCGCCCTCGGTCATTTATAAGGAAACGCCTGCGTCGGTTGGCGAAGGGTATGACGCGTATCTCGCGCCGAAGCCCTGCTGGGCCATCCTGCGCTTTCGCATCGAGCCGCTGCCGCGCGGCGCCGGGCTCGTCTACGAATCGCAGGCCTCGCCGGCCCGGCTGCCGTATCGCTACCAGAACCACGTGGAAACCGCCGTGCCCGAGGCACTCCAGCAGGGGCTGCACGGCTGGGAAGTCACTGACCTCAAGGTCACGCTGCTCGACGGCGAGTCGCACCACGTGCACACGCACCCGCTCGACTTTTTCGTCTGCACGCCGCTCGCCATCATGGACGGCCTGCGGCGCTGCGGTACGACGCTTCTCGAGCCGATCCTTCGCGTCCGCGCGGTGTTTGACCCCGCGCTTGCCGGTCGTGTGATTGGCCTTCTGCAGGGGATGCGCGGCGTGCTCCTCGAGCAGGCGATACACGGCGACCGGCAGGTGCTGTGCGCCGAGGTCCCGGCGGCCGAGAGCCTCGAGCTGCCCGTCGAGTTCGCAAAGCTGACAGGCGGCCGCGGTAGCCTCTCCACGGCGCTCGCGCATTATGCGCCGTGCCCGCCCGGCTTTGTGGCGGAGCGGGAGCGCATCGGCACCAACCCGCTCGACCGCGCAAAATATATTTTGGAAAAACGCAACGCGCTGACCGTGTGATCCGGCGGACGCAGGCGGCGTGGAAATAGAAAGGAACGGCTATGGAATATACGGAAAATAAAATTCTGCCCGAGCGCGCACTGCTTGTGTCGCTCGATACCGGCGAATACGATGCGGAAAGCTCGCTCGACGAGCTGTGGGAGCTTGCGAAGAGCGGCGGCGCGGAGCCGGTCGCCACGCTGACGCAGAAGCGTCCCGCGCCGGAGACGGCCACGTGTGTCGGCAGCGGCATGGTGCAGGAGATCCGCGACTTCTGCGAGAATAACGCGATCGAGCTGATCATCTTCGACCGTGAACTGACGCCCACGCAGATCCGCAACCTCGAAAAGGAGACCGACGTGCGCGTCGTCGACCGCACGATGCTGATCCTCGACATCTTTGCCCAGCGCGCGCAGAGCCGCGCGGGCAAGGTGCAGGTGGAAATGGCGCAGCTCAAATATCTGCTGCCGCGTCTTTCGGGCAAGGGCACGGCGCTTTCGCGTCTCGGCGGCGGCATCGGCACGCGCGGCCCGGGCGAGACGAAGCTCGAAACCGATCGCCGGCATATCCGCCGGCGCATTGAATCGCTGCGCGAGCAGCTCAAAAAGGTCGAGACGAGCCGGAAGGAGACGCAGCGCCGCCGCGAAAAGGACGGCACGGTCACGGTGGCGCTGGTCGGCTACACGAACGCCGGCAAGTCCACGCTGATGAACCTTTTGACCGCAGCCGGCGTGCTTGCCGAAGATAAGCTCTTTGCGACGCTCGACCCCACGGCCCGCGCCCTGAAGTTGCCCGGCGGCAAGACCGTCATGCTCATCGACACGGTCGGCCTCGTGCGCCGCCTGCCGCACCACCTCGTTGAAGCGTTCAAGTCGACGCTTGAGCAGGCTGCCACGGCGGACATCATTTTGAATGTCTGCGACGCCTCGAGCTCGGAAGCGCGCGTCCACCTCGATGTGACAAACGAGATTTTGCAAAGCCTCGGCTGCGGCGACCGCCCGGTGATTCCCGTGCTCAACAAGTGGGACCTTGTCGCAAACCCGGACGACGCGGTGCATGTGCCCGGTGCGGTGCGCATCAGCGCGCTGAAAAACGAGGGCATCGACGCCCTCTTGCAGACCGTGGAGGACAACCTGCCCGTGCGGACGGTGGAGGTGGAAGCGCTGCTGCCATTTGCGAAGACCGGCATTGCCGCCGAGCTGCGGCGCGTCGGCGCGCTGCTCTCCGAGGAATACACGGCCGAGGGGCTGTTTGTGCGCGCCCGCGTGGAGCCGCGGGAGCTGGCGCTGCTCGAGCCGTATCGCACCGACCATGAATAAAAACATGTATACGCATGTATTTTATTCATCGTATACAGACCAAATTGCATAAACTGCAACGGCCTCTTGGCGTAAACTGGAAAAATTCCCGCTGAAAACGGCGCGAAATCCCACAGAAACCGGTAAAACTGCCGAACGTGAATAAATATTCATTTTGGGGGTTGATTTTTCCGAAAAACGGTGTATAATGAAAACCGTTGAAATTCCAGACAGCAATTTTCCGCCGGTTTGGCCGCGCGGTGACTGTATGCAAAGAAAGAGGTTTTTATTATGGCAAAGGAAATCAAGAAGGTCGTTCTCGCCTATTCCGGCGGCCTCGACACGTCCATCATCATCCCGTGGCTCAAGGAGAACTACCCGGGCTGCGAGGTGATCGCGGTGGCGGCCAACGTGGGCCAGGCGGGCGAGCTGGACGGTCTGGAGGAAAAGGCCCTGAAGACGGGCGCGTCCAAGCTCTACATTGAGGATCTCGAAAAGGAGTTTGTGGAGGACTACATCTTCCCGACCCTGAAGGCGGGCGCGAAGTACGAGGAGAAATACCTTCTGGGCACTTCGTTTGCGCGGCCCATCATCGCCAAGCGGATCGTGGAGATCGCGCTCAAGGAAGGCGCCGACGCCATCGCCCATGGCTGCACCGGCAAGGGCAA
>DBPP01000038.1 GCA_002305575.1 Ruminococcaceae bacterium UBA1417 | reverse complement strand
TGCGTACCCGCCGGCAGTTTTCCAATGCCGCGACCATATATCCAATTTACTTCGTCTCGCTAAGCGCGTGCCTGCACGCGCACCCCGCGACTTCGCCGCGGCACGTTGCCGCAAGGCGGAAGACCTGCTCGGCGCTGGCCGCGAGGTTTTGGGCCGCGTTTTGCGGATCCATCGCCGCCTCGAGCGACGTCACGCCGCGCACCGCCGGGAAAAATGCGTCGATGCCAGCCGCGTGGCACGCCGAAGCCCCCTCTGCAACGCTGCCCGCAAACGCAATAACCGGTTTGCCATATTGCTTTGCAAGGCGCGCCACACCCGCGGGGGCCTTCCCCATGGCCGTTTGCGCGTCGAGCCGGCCCTCGCCGGTCACCACAAAGTCCGCCGCACGGAGCTTTTCCGCAAGGCCGGTCTCCTCCATCACGATCTCGACGCCCGGCTCCAATGATGCGCCCAGAAACGTGCGCAGTGCAAACCCCATGCCGCCCGCCGCACCGGAGCCCGGAAAATCCGGGTCACAATCCGGGAACACCGTGCGTGTCAGCGCGGCAAAATCGCACAGCCAGCCGTCCATTTGACGGACGCTTTCGGCAGTCGCGCCCTTCTGCGGGCCGAATACAGCGCTGCACCCCAGCGGACCGCACAACGGGTTCTCCACGTCGCACGCGACGCGGAACGTGCATTCCCGCAAAGCCGGCAGGGCGTTTGCCGCGTCGATGCGGCGCAGCTTTTGAAGCCCCGCCGCGCCGCGCGGAATGGGCGCGCCGGTTTCGTCCAACAGGGAAAAGCCGAGCGCCTGCAACATCCCGGCGCCGCCGTCATTCGTGGCGCTGCCGCCAATGCCGATCACAAACCGCCGGCAACCGCGGGCGATCGCGTCGCGGACCACCTCGCCCACGCCATACGTCGTCGTGCGAAGCGGGTCGCGCTTTTCAGCAGGCACCAGCGGTAGACCGGCTGCACCAGCCATTTCCAGCACGGCCAAATCGCCCGCAACGCCGTATCGGCAGACAACCGGTTCGCCGAGCGGCCCCGTGACCTGCACATCCACCGGCACGCCGCCAAGTCCCGCCGTGAGCGCCGCCGCCGTGCCCTCGCCGCCATCCGCCAGCGGGCAGACCTCCGCCACCGCGCCGGGTATTGCGCGCAGCAGCCCGTCGCACACAGCCTGTCCCGCCGCAAGCGAAGAAAGGCTCCCTTTAAACGAATCCACCGCAATCACAACGCGCATACAATTTCCTCCCGTTTCTTTCAAAGCATTTGCCTCCATTGTAGCATAGCCCAGGCTGGCGTGCAATTGCACGCACAGAAAAAAAGCGCCGTCCGGCTTTCGCCGGGCAGCGCTCCGTTTTTTATGGATGGCTCTCTTTCAGACCCTTTTCATGGCTTGCGGCACGATTTTACGCCCGGTTCCTTCTCCTACGGATCAGAACCACCGCGACAACCCCTGCAGCTGAGACCAATGCCGCGATGCACAGCGTCGCATACGGCGTGCGGTCTCCCGTGGGCGGGGTGCCCAGGCTCTGGTCGACCACCGGCTTTGGCGTCGCGGTGGCTTGCGGCGTAGCTGTCGACTTACCGGACTCCGGCGCCGGGGTCGGCGTTGCGCCAGCCATCGGCGTCGGTTCGGGCGCCGCTTTCCATGTGATCGCAAACGGCGAGAAGCCGTTGACCGTGAAACAGATCAGGCCGTCGCGCACGACGAGGTCCTTGCCCTCGAACACTTCGATTTCACCGGCCTTATGCCCGAGTGCGTTCTCCGCATACATGTGGTAGACGACGAAATAATCGTTTTCACTCGCGCCCTCCGGAATTTGCAGGCCGATGTATTTGCCGCCGTCTTCGTAGACACTCGGGTCAACCAACTGCCACGTCTGGTTGCCGTCGGTACTGACCTGCAGCTTTACGTCGCGGTACTGCACACCGCGGATGGTTTCGTCGGCCCACTGCTTTTCAAACGCGGCCTGAATCTTCGCCTCGCTGTCGAGGCCGGCCGCCTTCAGCGCATCCGTAATTGTAAACGACTCATCGATGCGCAATGTGTAAACCGGATCGGTTTCTACCGGCTTTGCCGTCGGGGTTGGCGTCGGCGTCGCAGTTGGCGTTGCTATCGGCGTCGGGGTTGGCGTCGGCGTCGCGGTCGGTGTTGGGGTCGGCGTTGGCGTCGCGGTTGGTGTCGGCGTCGGGGTTGGCGTTGGGGTCGCCGTTGGCGTCGGTGTCGCGGTCGGTGTCGGCGTCGGCGTCGCGGTCGGTGTCGGCGTCGGCGTTGGCGTCGCGGTCGGTGTCGGCGTCGGGGTTGGCGTTGGCGTCGACGTCGACACAGCCTGAACGGTCAGCTCTATCGCATCCGAAGCGCTGCCGATTGACGCCGTGATGGTCACGCTACCGCCAGCAACACCGGTCACCACACCGTTTGCATCAACCTCGGCGATCTCCGGCTTCGAGGACTTCCACTGTACGGGAGACAACACGGTGCAGGGCGTTTCCTGCTTGTCATAGACGATAGACGTACTCAGTTGCAGCGGAAGCGTTTCCTCCGCTTCCAGCTCTGCAGCGGAAGCTGTCACGGAAAGGCTCAAGTGATCGGACAGGACTTCCAGTGTCCATGTCGTTTCACTGCTGTCGCCCATCTTCTGCGTATCAAGCGACGACGCGCTGGAAAATTCCGCCGCCGTTGCCGCCTGCGTCTGCCCATCCACCTGGAAGGTAGCAAGGCCGACATACGTGTAGTCCGGGTTAATCATCGCTTCGTAGTGGCCAGTGACCGCATTGGGCGTTTGTTTGTCGTAATCCGCCTTTTCTTCGTACCACAGCTCCACAGCGCGCAGCATGGCGCCCACTTTCTGCGCTGTATTTTCCCCGTTCAGCGCGAGGTTTTCCGCTTGGCTCGATACGCTGCCGGCTTTTACCGTGAAGCAGTCCTCTCCATTCGGACGCGTGTGGTCGAATATCACGGCGGCCTCCGCCGCACGGGTGCGCGCAATCTCCTCGAGCCCGGTGGCCCACTGGAGCGGCGTGTACTGGTCGCCCAGTGCTTCCTTGCGGATTTCATTGATGCGCTCGAGTACCTTGTCGATCTCCTCGGTTTTGTATGTACCTTCGACGGAGACATCCACGGTCGACGGCGCAGCAACCACCGCAGGCAGTCCTCCCACCAGCAAAACCACGGCCAGCAGGATGGGGATCATGCTTTTCCATACCGTTTTCTTTTTCATAATCGTTCCCTCACTTTGCATCAGGGTAGAACCTTCTAAGCATACTATACTCAATTCTTCCGGGGTATGTCAAGCATTCTTACAAAACCGCAATAATTTATTAAGAATTCCTGTGAAAAAAGTGCGTTTTTCTTGCCTGTTTAACCTTTTTTCGTCCGCTTTCCCCCTTTGGCGCAGACCGCTTGCAGATTGTGAAAACAATCATAACCACCCGTCAAACGGGTGGTTTGCACAAGGGCTATAAGCCCAAGTTACCGGCCAGCGCCTCAAGGCGCTGGCTTTCACTTCGTTCAAGCCTATTGCCTTTGCCTCTTTTGCCGCCCCTTAAGGGGCGTTCGTATTACTTGCTACCCTTAAAAGGGTCTTCGTATTCTTTTACACTGAGCTTATCCAATGCGATATCATGTTTTTCCTGGTCCTCTATATACTTTTTTATTGTTGCTTCATTTAATCCTACTGTACTCACATAATATCCTTCTGCCCAGAAATGTCGGTTCCCAAATTGATATTTCAAGTTTGCATGTTTGTCAAACATCATCAATGCACTTTTTCCTTTTAAGTATCCCATGAAACTTGACACACTCATTTTGGGTGGTATACTTACTAGTAGATGTACATGATCCGGCATCATGTGCCCTTCTATGATTTCTACTCCCTTGTATCTACATAACACTTTTATTATTTCTCGTAAACTTGCTCTGTATTGGTTGTAGATTATTTTTCTTCTGTACTTGGGCACTATTACGATATGATACTTGCACATCCACTTTGTATGCGATAAACTATTTGCTTGTTTTGCCATTAAAATCACCTTCCCTTTGTTACAATAGGCCTGAACACCCTTATTGTACTTGGTTCGGTGATTTTTTTGTATAACTTTTTTCTCTCACCCGCATAGCGGGTGGTTTTTTGTTTCGCTTCGCTCAACTGCCTAAAGGCACTAAACAAAAAAGGAACCGCTATTGCGATTCCTTTTTGTGTTGGCATCAACCTATTGTCCCGGGCCGTTTCCAGCCAAGTATCTTCGGCACAAGCGAGCTTAACTTCTGTGTTCGGAATGGGAACAGGTGGACCCTCGTCGTAATCAACACCAACTATTTTGTTTCCGCCTCATCTGACGGCTTAGTTATAATACCACACCCGTCCAAAAATTGCAAGCCTTTTTTTCAATTTTTTTGAAAAACCCGCAATTTTGGAAAATCTTGTATACCCATTCCGATTGTATTCTATATGTAGTTGTCACAACTGCGCATCGGCCCGACCAATACCGCCGGAATCGGCAACGCCCGCATTCGCATCCCCCGCATCGGTGCTGACCGTATCCATGTCGACAGCGTCCGAACCGCCCGCATCGGTGTCATCCGTGTCCGTATCGCCCGCGTTTCCGGTATCTGTGTCGTCCGTACCGGATGCAGGCTCGGGCGATGCCGACGGCTCAGGCGACGGCGTCGGTTCCGGCTCGATCTCGCCGAGCAGGTACGACGTCCACAGCGCGCAGCCCTCGTCGTTCAGGTGAATGCACAGCTGGCCCGGGTCCGCGCAGTATTCGGCCGGCAAATAACCGTCCGTAAAGAAGGCCGCCAAATCGGCAAAGCCGAAGCCGTTCGCCGCGCAGTACGTTTTCATCTCCGCGTTGTACTGGGCGATCGTGCCGCTGCTGAGCCCCTGGTAATCGATCCACTCGAGCATCGGCGTGACCGACTGCACGGTGATCTCCAGCGCGGGGTACGCCGTATGCAGCGCGTTGAGCACGGTTTTGGCGCGTTCGACAACGGTAGCCACGTCATTGTAGATGAGGTCTTCCTTGCCGAGCTGGATGTACAGCTTGCGCGCGCCGGTCTGTTCGATGGCCTCGGAGAGCGTCACGGTGGAATCGCCCTCCTCGGTGCTGAGGGAAAGCGAGCCCTCGCCGCCGTCGAGCTCCTCGACGGCATCTCCCCACGAATAGCTGGACGCCGTGAGGAACTGCGCGTCATGCAGAATCGTGCTGCTGCCCGCGCCTTCCTCGACATACGTTTCGAGCCGCGCCGTCAGGCTGTCGCCCACGAAGAGCGCGCCGTCAAATTCCGAAGTGGGCGCAGCGCTCGCGGTGTCGCTGTCGTCTACAGCCGCGCTGCTGCCATCCGTTTCCGCATCCGGGCGGATGGTGGAGAAAAACTCCGGCTGGCCATCCAAAATGTTCAGGAAGGTGTTGCCCTCTTTGGGGGCGGACGCCGCAAGGCCGATGCCCGTGGCGATGCCGGCCACCACCAAAATGGCGGCCGAAATCACCACAACCCGAAACCGGTTGACTTTTTTCTTCTTTTTCGGCGTTTTGCCCGCTGAAGCGGCTGTTTTGCGCCGGTTCCGGTCTGCCAAGGCCATCGCTTCCCTTCCGTCTGTGCTCCGTACATTGTACGCTATCCGTCGAGTTATGTCAAGTGGATACCGGCCATTCGATCCCTTGCGCAAGCATGGCGCGCCAGCCCGCGTCGTCACCCCGCGCGATCAAGCCGTTGCCTGCGGCGTGCCGGCCGGAAAACCCGCCGGCCTTTGCCAATGCGTCCGCCCGGCAGACTGCAGACAAACGCGCCGTAGGCGCCGCCGGCCTTCATCGAGCCGTATCCGTAGATCTGCGGCACGCGGCGCGCGTCCTGTATGCCGACGGCCATGGCCCCCGGCTCTGCGCCTGCGTTTTAAACGCGGTCAACCCTGGAGAACGCCGGAATAGTTCAGGCCGAAGCCGTAGTCGTACACGTTGCCGGCCTCGTCGACATGCGGCTCCATATCGAGCGCGCGGTCCTCGCTCTGCGCCTCGACCGTCTCCATGTCCTTCGGAATCTGAATCGGCAGGCGGCCGGTCGGCTCGTAGTCGCCGAACACAACGTCGAGCACCGCCGCGCGCGACACGCCGAATTCGACGACGATCGCATCGGTCTCGCGCTCAAACTCGTGCATAACCATCGGGTTATTGAGCGCGGCGCAGACGATCACGGGCTTATCCCCCATCGCCTTGCGGCACGCGAGGATGTTGTCGAGGTCGGATTCGTTGTAGGCGATGTTCGTCTTGCCGCGGTAGCTGCGGTTCGTGAAGCTCTCGCGGAAATCACCGCCCGCAATGCTCACGGCGCGCGCGGTGTCCGCCGTATACGGGCGGTATTGCAGCGTGATCGGCAGATAGCCGTTGCCGCCGTTCGCGGCGTCCTCTTTCGAATACGCGTTGCATGCCGGGCTTTCGACGAACACGATCGCGACGTCGGCCTCCTCGGGCGTCTGCACGCGCGTGCCGTACGGGGCGAGGATTGCGTCGGTCACGGGGTCCTCGGTGTGCGCCGGGATGTCGTTGCGCATGAAGCCCTTCGAGGCGCGGATGGAGCGCACCGGCGTGTAGATTTTGAGGCCCTTTTGCAGCGGCAGGCAATTGTTGCGGTTCTTCAGCAGCACGACGGACTTGTGCTGCGCGTCGAAGCCGTGGTCGCAAAACGCCTTGCAGCCGACGATCTGCGCCGACTGTTCGGGGTCGAGGTACGGGTCCTCAAACAGGCCGCACTGGAAAATATTTTTCAGAAGGCGCGCGGCGGAAAGCTCCATGCGGGCGCGCATCACGTCCTCGCCGAGCCGTTCGCAGCCGATTTTGTACGCCTCCACGATCGGCGCGATCTGCGAGTTGCCGCCGAACTGGTCCACGCCGTTCAAAATGGCGACAAGGCAGCGCTCGGCCTCGGTCATATCCTGCATATTGAAGCAGCGGCTGCCAAACGTGTCGATGACGGGCGCGGGGTCCTGCGTGATGCCCCAGTCCGTGCAGACGACGCCCTTGAACGCGTACTTTTCGCGCAGCAGGTCCTTGATCAGGTATTCGCTGTAGGAGTTGCCGACGTTTTTGCCGTTTTTCGTGTCGAGCCCCCACGAAACCGTGTAGTACGGCATGACGGCGGCCGCCGTGCCGGTGGGACCGTCGAGCTGAAAGGCCGCTTCCGTAAACGGCTTCATGTGCTCCGCGGCGTTGTTTGTCGGGTAAACGGCGTATTCGCCAAACGCATAGTGCGCGTCGCGCCCGCCCTCGCCGGTGCCGCCGCCCGGCCAATGCTTGACCATCGTATTGACGCTCTCGCGGCCCCAGCCGTTTTCTTCGCCGGGGGTGGTCTGCATGCCGTCGCAGTACGCCTTGACCATCTTCTTTGTCATCTCGACGTTTTCGCCGAGCGTATCGACAAAGCGCATCCAGCGCGGCTCGGTGCACAGGTCGATCTGCGGGCCGAGCGCGGTCGTAATGCCGAGTGCACGGTACTCGCGGGAGGCGTCCTCGGCGAACTGGCGGACGACTTCGGGATCGAAGCACGCCGCGAAACCGACGCCCTCGGGCCACTTGCTCACGTCGCTGCCGCCGGTCTTGAATTCCATGCCGGAATTGCCGCGGGCGCCGTTGCGCGGGTCGGAGGAAATGTTCACCGGGATGCCGTGCGGCAGGGACTCGGCGAGCGCCTGCAGGCCGTTGCTCCATTTCGCGGCCGTTTCGGCGTTCTGCACCGTAATCATCAGGATATGGCGGATGTGCTCCTGCTCCATAAAGCGCTTCTGCTGGTCGGAAAGCGCGTAGGGCGCTTCTCCGGATTCTTCATAGGATTTTCCGCCGTACGTGCCGCGGAACGGTCCCACCGGCGCCGGCGGTACGGCCTGGTGCGGCGAATACAGCATGAGGCCCGCGATTTCCTCCAGCGTCAGACGGCCGGCCAAATCTTTGGCGCGCACCTCATCCGGCAGGCGCCAGTCCTCATAGGGCAGCAGCTTGCCGCAGCGCTCGAGGTCCTTGAAATACAGGCCGTCCTGCTCGAGGAGCTGCACGCCCGACGATTCCGACCACGCCAGCGTTTTTCCGTTTTCCTGCGCGAGACGGCAAACGCCGTCCTTGTGCATTGCGTTCATGTCATCCAACTCGCTTTCCTTTGAAAAATTCTATACAAAGTCTACCATATTTCCCCGCTATTGTAAAGAAAATCGGCGCATTTGCGCGGTGACGAACGAGAGGGGGGGAACGATCTGGAATCCCCCCGAAAGCCCGCAAACGCCCAAAAGCCGGGTCGCCACAAAGGCGGCGTATTTGCAAAGGGGCGGAATGCGCCAAAGTTAAAAAAGGAGGGACGCGCGGCGCGCGTCCCTCTGCGGGTGAACCCGTTATTTTTCCGTCCGCTTTCTGCCTTTGATCTTGACCGCGCACAGCACGGCCAGCATCCCGGCCGACAGGAGCGCCGCCATAAGGTAACCCGTCGTATGGGTGGTATCCCCCGTCTGGACGTTGGTGGGCGGGGGTGTCGGCGTCGGCGTCTCCGGCAGGTGCTCGCCCTTGGGCTCGGTGCGCACGTCATACGTCCAGCTGGACGCGGCGTCATCGACGTACGGCAAACTCACCAGAAACGCATCCACCACGCCGTACGCGGCAGTATCCGCCTGCACCAGCAGGTATACGCCGTGCGCAAGGCCGGTGAAAACCGCCTGGCCGGACGCATCGGTTTCCGCTTCCAGCGGGGTGAGCCCCGCCTCCTCCACGACGCCCTCCAGGAAATTGGCCGCCTCCTGGTAATCTCGCGCCGTCTTCAGCCCGTTAAAATCCATGGAATAGGCTTCCAGGGCAGAAACCGTCTGCCAGCGCAGGCTGGCGCCGGAGAGCACATCCGCAACACGATAGCAACGGAACACCACGCGATCCATCGGCGTTTCCAGATCCTGTAGCTGGACGGTAATGCTGCCTGCTCTGCCGCCGTCGTACCCGGCAGCAAACGCCGTCGTCGGCGCGACGGCCGCCAGCACCAGAACCAGCAAGAGCGTTATCCAACGGATCCGATGTTTTTTCTTATTCACGTTCACGGCTCCGTTTCCCTCCTTTTCTTTTCGGTTTCAGCAGAAGAATTCCACTGATCAGCAGTAGAGACAGGCTGATCCAGAAGACCGCCCGGTCCCATTTCCACAGGCCGGTCTGGGCGATTTCCCCCTGACGCTGACGCTCTTCCCCCTGCGTCAGCGCGGTCCGCCTGCCGGTCACGAGCAGCCGGTGCGAATTCACGCCGTAGGGGGTGCAGGTGACGAGCGTCACGAGGTCTTCCCCCGGCACAATGCGCAGGCTGTCCGTCTCATGCGGCAGCACCGTTTCGATGTCCTCCACCTGGTAGGCAAGCACCGAATCGAGCACATGCACATAAAAAACATCGCCGTTTTGCAATTGGTCGAGATCGGTAAACAGCGTTTTCGAGGCCAGCCCCGTATGCGCGGAAAGCACCGCATGGGTGTCCGCGCCGCCGACGGGCAGCGAGGACTGCGCCAGATGGCCCACCCCGTTTTCGAGCGCCGCGGCGCCGGTACCGTGGTAAATGGGCAGCGCCACGTCGATGGCGGGGATTTCCAGATACCCCATGACGCCGTCGCCGCCGGGATTCAGCAGCGCGTCGTAATCGCCGCCCGCATCCTGCGGCGCGGAAAAACCGTCCGTGATCGGCTGCTGGCTCTGTGCGAGCGCCCGGTTATACGATTCGGCCGCGCGCAGCAGGGCGTCCTTCGCTTCGCTGGACAGCTGCTGCGCCTGCTCCGCGTGGTCGAACACGACCCGGCTCTGGCTCTGCCGGTTGACCCACTGGCTGACAAACGGGTAGTTCAACAGCCCGAGGCCCAGAACCAGAAACAGGAAAAATACAAGATTTCGTTTATTCATGCCTTCGTCTCCTGCGCAGGGCCCACACCAGAAGGAGTACGGCGAGCAGGAGCGCCGTGCCGGTGCATACCGCCTGCACATACTGGCGCATCCAGGGGCTTTGCGCTTCGGGTGCCTGCTGCTGCGCTGCCGCCTTCTCTTCGGGTTCATAGGGCACCGCCGTGCCGCGCACCAGAAGCCGGTGCGAATTCACGCCGTAGGGGGTGCAGGTGACGAGCGTCACGTAGTCTTCTCCGGAGACGATTTGCAAGCTCTCCGTCTCGTGGGGCAACACCACCTGGATCTGGTCCACCTGATAGGCGAGCGTGCGATCCAGCACGTGGATGTAAAACAGGTCGCCTTCCTCAAGCAGGACAAGATCGGTGAACAGCTTTTTATCGGACAGGCCGGCGTGTGCCGAGAGCACGGCGTGGGTGCCCGCCCCGCCGACAGGCAGGGAGGTGTTTTCGAGATGGCCCACGCCGTTTTCCAGCACAGCGGACGAAGTGCCGTGATAGATGGGCAGCTGGACGGAAATTTGCGGGATCTCTATGTAGCCCATCCAGCCATCCCCGGAAAGGTTCAACAGATTGAAATAGGTCGCACCCTCTTCCAACTGCGCGGAATCGGGGTCGAAAGGCTCCGTGATCACAAAGTGGCTTTCCCGCAGCACGTCATTGTAGCGTTCGGCCGCGGCGAGCGCTTCATCCAGCCGCGCATTGTCCGTCGCTTCGATTTCCTGCCGGTATTGGTAGATGACGGACTCCTGGCGGTGCTCGTAGAGGAAATTGCTCACGAACGGATACGCCATCAGCAGGGCGCCCACGAGGGCGCAGCCGGCGGTGATCAGCAGCCGGCGCAAATTTCTTTTGCTCACGGTTTAGCCTTCCTTGCTTTGGGGGTCGCGGCGCTTTCGGCCGTCAGTTTTTCTTTTTCTTCGAGACCACGAAATACACACAGCCCATGGTGATTACGGCAATGCCGCCGATGACGAACATCCAGATGCCCGCGCCGCCGGTGGCCGGCAGCTGGAAGCCCTGCGTGTTGATCACGATGATGGATTCCGTACCGGTCGTGCTGGTAGCCGTGGTGCCGAGATAATCGCCGGTGCTGCCGAGATCGACAAATGGATTTGCGCCCGTCTCAGCCGCGATTTCAATCTTCACCGGTTCCTTGAGCAGGTTGTAGCCCGGGACCGTCGCGGTTTCTTCGACATAATAGGTGCCTTCGTCAAGGCCCTTTATGGAGATCTGCTTGCTGGCGTTGAGCTTGAGCGCCGTGGCCGCGGCCGCATCTGCGGCAACAGTGGGCGCCGTGTACGCGCCGTCTGCGCCCTGGAACGTGTAATAGGTCCTCGTGGCGCCGTTATCCGCGCTGCTGTACAGCTTGAACGTAACGGCCGAAGCATCAGCGGGCGGCGCGCCCTCAAACTGCTTTTCCACCTCGATGCCGAACGTGAATTCCGTGACCGTATCCCAGCCGGTCGTCATATCGCCGCTGCCGGAAACGCGGTAATCCAGCTTCACCTGGTTCGGGTTGCCGGAATTGGCCGTCGCGCCGGGGGCCTGCGGGCCGATCACAGCGTTCGTGTTCACCGTCGCGCTATAGTAGAAATAGACCTCCTTCGTCGCCGCATCGGTCTTCGCGACCTGGGTCAGCTTCTGCAGGCCGGACGTCGTCAAGGTGATCGTAAACGCATTGCCGCCGGTAAAGTCGCCGGCAGCCGAAATCGGCGTGAGGCCGCCGACGGTGTAGTCGCCGCCGTCCAGCGTGACAATCGTGTTGTGCCCGACGACGCGCACCGCGTCGATTTTGACCACACCGTTTTCCAGAATCGGGGTCAGGCCCCTGCTGATCTGGTCGGTGAGCACGTAATTATCAATGGTTTCACTGCTGGTGCTCGGAATCGGGAGCACGGTGCCCTTGAGGCGGAAGTGGACCGTATCGCCGATCGTCGTGATGTCGGTGTCGGCAACGGTTTCGCTGCCGTTTGCCAGCGTCTCGTTGGCGCCGACGACAATCTTCTTTTCGACGTCTGCCGTACCTGTGCTGTTCTTGACATTGGCGACCACCGTTTCATCCCAGTAAGCGCCGTTTTGCGTGGGCAGCGAGACGACAAACGGGCGCTGCCTCTGGGTGATCGAGATCGGTTCGCCGCCCTGCGTCGCGTTCTCCACGTTGTATTCTGCCACAAGATACAGGCCGTAGGCGTTTGTTCCGTCGAGCGTGGCGGTTACGACGCCGTTCGTTGTCGTCCCGGTCTGGATGGCGTTGGCCGCGGCGTTGGTCACGAGGAACGCTTCCAGATCCGTCACGGTCTTCCCGCGCGTCGCGTTCTGAATGTCTGCGCCGTCTCTATAGAAAGAGTAGCCGTTATACGTGTAATCCGCGCTGCCGGCAATGCCCACTGCCTGCGCGAACGCCTGCGTGACGCCGTAGGCCATCGCGGTCGTGTTGTCGTCCAGCGTGAGCTGATACAGACCGCCCACCTTGGCATACTTAAAGACGATGCCGTCAATGGGCGCGCTCGTATCGGACGTTGTGGGGTCGTTTGGCAGGCTGGCATATTTCTGAAGGGTCAGGCTCGGCGTGCCGGTCAGCTTTACGCCTGCGGCGCTTTCCAGCGTCTGAAAATACGCCGCGCCCATTTCCTCCGCGTCCTGCACGACGCCGGCCGCCGAAACGGGAAGCAGCCCGACCAGCAGCACCAGAATCGCAGCGGCGATCGCCGTGATTCTTTTGGACCATTTCTGTTTCATGCTTGATCTTCCTTTCCTTTTTCCGACCCCACGGTGCGGCGGCCGGTATGGTTTTATGGTGTTGCGCCGGGGTTCGGGGCGGAACGCCCGGCTGTGGGTTCAACAAATCAGGAAATGTTCCTGCGCCGCTTCCGGCCGGCGAACAGGCCGTAGCACGCGCCCATTGCCAAAACGGCTAAGCCGAGCAGGCCGGGCCAGAAGAAGCCTTCGCCCGCGGTGGTCGGCATGGCGAGCGCACGGTTGTTTTCCACGGTGACCGTGACCTGCGCGTAGTAGTTTGTGCCGCCGATCGTATACAGCGGCGTACTGCCCGCCGTGGTTGACGTGCTTGCAAACGGCAGCTCGATTTCGATGGGGCTTGCCAGCTTGTGATAGCCGGCCGGCACGCTGTCCTCGAGAATCTGATACCGCTTGGCAAGCTCCAGTTTTTCGAACACGACGCGTCCGTTTGTGCTGTCCGTCGTTTTGGATTCGACATCCGTCCAGTCGCCGGCCGTTTCGTCAAAGACCTGCAGACGGAAGGTGACGCCGCCGAGGGCTTTCCCGGCTTCGTCCTTCTTCTCCACGGTCAGCGCGCCGAAGTAGCGGTTCGTCACCGTTACGGCGGGCGTATCGGCCGGTTTTGCATTCGCCAGCATTACCGTGGCGTTGGCGCCGGTCGTGCCGGTGGCGTCGGTCACGGTGAAGGACGGCGTATAGCCGTGCGTTTCGGTCTCCGTGATCGTATACGTTACGCCCTTCTTGAGGCCGTATAGAATGACGTACTGGTTGTCACAGAGCGTGAAGGCGCCGTCTGCCGGCAAGGGCGTTAAGCTGCCTTCCGGCGTGTCGGCCGCGCCGCCCGTCCCCTTTGTAAACGTCTGGTAATACACGGTCGCGCCGGTCCGGTCGCCGGTGATCGTGAACGCGAACAAATCGTTGACCACCGCGCCCTGCACGTACTTCTCGACGACTTTTTCGATGCGCAGCTCGGTCAGCTCGTTTTCAAAGGCAAAGGGATCATTCTGCGCGCCGGTTCCGGTTGTTGCACCTGTTTGGTAGGCGTTCGACGAGGTTTCGACGACCTTGTAGACCGTATACGGCTTGCCGTCCGTCCCTGTCTCGGTCTTGGAACCCGGCATGACCTTCGGCACATCCGTCCAGACGGCGTGCCATGCGTTGTCCTCATAGTAGACGGCCTGTGCATCCGGTTCGCCGTCCAGTGCGACAATGGCCGGCGTGGCAAACGACTGCAAAACGTCGTTCTTATCCGTGTACTTCAGCTCAAAGGTCAGTTGACCCGCCCTGTCGTTCGCCCAGTCTTTTTCAGCGTAGAACGCCACCGTTTGGAGGGTGTTCGTCGCGTCGGTCGAGTAGCCGCTCGTCTGATCGCCGCCGTCCTGATACGCGGCCTCGTAGGTTTCGCGGTAAATGCCGCCATCCTCA